>JANXUF010000072.1 GCA_025356335.1 Actinomycetes bacterium | reverse complement strand
CTCGTCGGCTGGCTCGAACGAAGCCATGCGAAGACGGCAGCGATCGACTACCTCGAACCATTGGAGATCCGATGAGCACACGACAGGAAGAACCGAGTGACGCTCTGACCTCGATGGCACTTTGGGCATTTGGAGTCGTCGCAGTCGTCGGCCTCGGCCACTGGCTCGCTGCCGAGTCGGCCGCCGCACTCGGAAATCATCGAGCCCTCGACGCCGGACTCGCTCAGTCGCTCAAAGCGCTTCGCAACATGCCTCGCGACTGGCGCAACCCACGGCTTGCGTGGCCAGAGCCGGCGGCGTCGAACCTTCCTGGCCCTGTCATCTATTGGCTCTGCGTCGCCGTGGTGACGATCGTCGAGGTCGCCGCCGGTGTGCTGTATCTGAGATTCCGGACGCGCCGCCATGGGCCGATCGACAAGCGCCGCCGCCTCGGCGTCGACGCCCAACCTCGCCTGGCGACAAAGCGAGATCTCGCTTCACTTCGCCATCGCCGACCGCAACCCGGTCGTTTCGCCCTTGGCCGTTGGGGCCGGGACCTACTGATGACCGAGGCCGACACCTTCCGTCGCCAGCGCGGTGTTCGAGGAGCCGTCGCCGTGTTCGGACCGAGCCAATCCGGCAAGACGACACGACTCATCGACGGCGTCAAAGTCTGGGACGGTCGTGCGGTCATCTCGTCGGTGAAGACCGACCTGATGCGCGCAACCCTCGAATCGCGATCAGGCATGGGCGAAATCAAGGTCTTCGATCCACTCGGCATCACGGGCGCACGATGTGCAACGTGGACGCCTCTACGAGCCGCCAAGTCGTTGCCAGGGGCACTCGCCGCTGCCCAACTACTGACAACAGTCGGCGAGGGTGACGGACCATCCGATCGGTTTTGGCGTGGGCAGGCCGAGCAACTGATCGCTGCGATGCTGTGGACCGCCGCCAACACAGAAGGCTTCACGATGCGCAACGTCGTGAAGTGGGTCGTCGAAATGGATCGCCCCGACGGCGACAACACCGGCACGCTGTCGCCGCTCGTCCGGCTGCTCACCGATCATGAGGACGAGGCGACTGCGATGGCAGCGAAGCAGGTGCGCGGATGGCTCCACGGTCAATGGTCGACCGATCCACGAACGAGCTCGAGCATCTACACGACCGCGCGAAACGCTGTCTGGCCATGGACCGACCCCGGACTTGCGGCCAGCGCTGACAGCGGCGAGATCACGCTCGAATGGCTGTGTTCGGGTTCGAACACGCTCTACCTCTGTGCGCCGCTCGGCGACGAAAGCCGCGTCGGCGTCGTCTTCGCCGCCTTGCTGCATGACCTCATTGCTCAGGCGTTCGAGCGATACAACCGCACCGGAGAGCCGATATTTCCGCGCCTTCTCTTCGTCCTCGACGAGGCGGCCAACACGCCGCTGCCGAAGCTCCCGCAGTGGGCAGCGACGATCACCGGCGCTGGGGTTCAGCTCGTGACCGTCTGGCAGTCGAAGGCACAACTCGATCAGGCCTACGGAACCGAAGCCGACAACGTCCTGACGAACCATCGCACGAAGCTCATCTTCCCGAGCGGCATCAGCGATCTATCGACAACCAAGTACGTCGCCGAAATCGTGGGCGACGAACATGTGCGATCCGACCTCGACGAACCGACCGGGCAAAGCAGCGGCGAACGTCGACCAGCGCGAAGCCCAGCGACTGCGGTGCCCTACCTCTCGCCGAGCATGCTCCGTCGGGTCCAAGTCGGCGACGCTGTTCTTGTACATGGCTCGCTGCCGCCGGCATGGATCCGAGCCGATCGCCGACGAGCGCGAACAACTGCTCAGCGCTCTTCAAGAAACGACGGCAAGCCCTGAACGCGGCCATCGCTCGGACGCGGTGCTAGCCAACTCGAAGTCGAACGGCGAAATACGGCCCAGCGTCGACGGCAAGTGTCGGACGCATCGTCACCATCCGCTGCACAGCACTCACCACCAGCGCTACTCGATGCCAACGAAATACTCGACTCTCGTGGTGTTGCCGTCTGAGGACAGCACCGCGTATGCCGGATCGCCTCCGCGTAAGGCCCTGGAACCCCCGCTTCCATGTGCCGCTCCCTGTGCAACTGACGGATGTCGCACTTCGTCGCAAATTGCGAGATTCCACATGCATTTTATTGGCCAATCTGCTACGGTGTGTGCATGGCAGATGTCTTGTACGCCCGAGCACAACCCGACCTGAAGGCGATGGTCGACGCCTACGCAGAAGGTCGGGGCCTGTCCATGAACGGCGCGATCCTGGATCTCGTCACCCGCGGTCTCGCCCAAGCCGCCGCCGAGGAGACCACGAGGGCGAAACTCGACAAGCTCGAGACGGACAAGGTGACGCTGATGGCACAGCTCGACGGCATGAAAGCGCAAACCCAGAACCTCGCCGCCTTCACCGCTCAGGCGAAGGGTGTGGTCGGGGAGTGCCCAGAATGCGACAAGCCCGTGAATGGACTCGACCTCCTGCTGTCTCGCTGCCCGCATTGCGGGAAGCCACTCACCTCGCTGCCAGCCGTCGCCAAGCCGCTCGACACACAACTCCTACTCCTCATCGGCGCCGTCTCGCTCCTAGCGGGCGCCGCCGTTTGGGCAGCCACCAAATGACCATCGAAAGGAGGTAACCGATATGACCGCCGCACAGCTCTCGGCGATCGTGGCAGTAGCACTGCTCGCGATCGCGTGGATGAAGGCGCTGGAGAATCCGACGAAGTCGAACGTTCTTGGCGCCGCCCGCGCCACGCTCCCGTTCCTGTAACCGTGTCGCCGGCTGTGGCCACAGCCGGCACCGGCGTGCTCCGATCGCCGCCTGACATTAGGGGCTCCGCGTGCGGGGACACACGTTCTCGTTTCCGTGCGACGTCCGAAGCACGGAACGCCGGTTCGGAAGCGCCTACTGCTCGCTGCCAGAACGAGAAGCCAGTGACGAGCCGGCGATCTATGTCCCTCGGAGTGTCCCCGACGTGTCGGTACGCAGCGCCAGTCCTGTTCATCGTCCGACGGCGATGAGCAGGCAGATGGCCGCCAGCGGGCGGTTGAGATGCCCGCCGACAGGGCGCGGGAACACTAGGACTGGTCTCCGACACCCTTTCCGTCGGTCGGATGGCCGTTCGAATACCATCGGAACTCGAACGAGGAGGCGACATGAGCACAGTTCACGCACTTGATGGCTGCTACGACGGCCAACGAACGGCGGCACTCTCCGGCGTGCCTCGTTCGACCATATATGAATGGGCTCGCGGCGGGTCGTGGTCCCAAGCATCTCGTCGGAGCGTGAGAAGTTGTGGTCCATCGCTGATCTGATGGAGCTTCGAATCGTCTCCTGGTTACGCCGCCCGAAGCAGCCCGCCGTAGCGGGACGGCCAGCCCCGACGGTGCGGGACGTACGCGAAGTGCTTGTGCAACTCGACCGGCTGGGACTGGACCCCTGGGACGACGGAAGGGCGGCTTCGCTGTATGTCGATTTGAGCGGGAACATCATCATCGTTACGCCCGACGACGGACACGTCGTGGTCGCCCAATGGCTCGACCTGCTCGGTCCGTTCGAAGGAACCGACCACGCCGGCCCGGACCTTCGTCGACCACGAGATCATCTTCGAATCTTCCCGGGCAAATGTGGTGGCGAACCTCATCTTCATGGCTCTCGCCTGACAACGATCGCCGTCGCCGCCTTGGCAGACCGTGGCTATGCGCTCGACGACGTTTCGCGCCTCTACCCTGACGCGAGTAGGCAGAGTTTGGCGGAGGCAATCGAGTTTGAACGCTCCCTCGACTCCAGCGCCACAGCTGCGCGACGCAGGGGGCTTACCCGTCGTGCTTGGGCGGGGGCTACTTAGAGGCCGGCTTCGCCTTGGAAGAGATAGCACGTAGGTCAGTGCATGCTCGATACAGCACTCGCTCTAGCTCCAGGTCTGCCGGCACTCCCGGAGTACGTCGATAACTGGTATGGCTTGAGCCATCTGGTTCAAAGCAATACAGCCCGACGGCATCGACAACCTGCTGAGCAGTGCGGGCCCAAGCCAGAGTGCGTGCGAAGTCGGACGGACTGGTTATGCGCACCGCGAGGAAGAAGTGAATCTTTGGTGCAGTGGACCTAAGCCATGTCGTCAAGTCACCACCGCCAGGGCCACCGCTTGCTGGGGCGCTACCTTCGGAGGTGCGCAGACGGCTGTATTCGCCCTTGAGGTCGATCGACTTGAACGCAAGTTCCTTCACACGTTTGTCGATGTCAGCCGATCCGGGACGACCCCAATCCTTCTGGCGAGGGCTGTTGACATGTCGGGGGGTGCCCATCATCTTCGCTTCGAGCAGGAACTCGATCGGTCCGGCAGCTGGGTAGACGCCGTCAAGATTGTGGTTGCGCACGATCAGGCCGGGAACGACGTTTCGCGTGTAGAAGTTCTCGATGTCCGAGCAATTCTCGAGAAGCAACGCAACGAGATCGTTGAAAAAGTCACCCTTTCCGTTTTGCAGGTCTGCTGACAGCGCCGACTTCTCGGCGTCTGTCATGTCCTGGCGTCCTGCAGTCGAGGCAATCGTTGCGTCGAAAGCAGACATTGCTCCCAAGAAGTCCTGTTCGATCTGATTCCAGCTCTTCGCGCCCTTCTGTACCGTCGACTGATACATCTCGTAGAGCGGCTTGCAGCGAGGATTGTTCGCCACCAGGCTGCTTGTTCTTCGCACCGTTAAGGCGGGTTTGATCACGGCGACGATTCTCGCCGGTCAAACCGTCTCGCGCAGGGACGCTAAGCAAACTGGAGTCCAACAGCCTCCGCCTCGATGCCGTAGAGATCTGCGGCGGCAATAGTCGCTGCCTTGCGGTCCCGCCGCCGGAACGCGCCGGCTAATGCTCGCGCATTCTCTGCGCTGACTTCATCGGGCTCAGGCACTCGTATCTGGCGGATGTACTGCGCTTGGAACCGGTAGCACCCACCGCGCATCTTGACGCAGTAAGCACCGACGAAGAGGTTGGCCACGTCCGACAGAAGAATCCCTCCGAGCACCTCCAGGTCCCACGTATCCGAGATGACGTAGTACAGATTGTGATGCGGGTAGAACTCGCCTCGGTCGAGAACGGGATGCGCGAAATTCTTCATGTCCGGAAGCACCAGCTTCGGCCTCGCAAGCAGTGTCGGATCAATCGCATCGATCGTCCGGTACCAGCGGTCCGGCTGCTTTCTGGCGGTGTGTCGACTCCGGAGACGCACAGAGTGAGCCTCGAAGTATCGACCTAGCCGCGGATGAACGTTCAGGTCCACCAATTCTCGCCCGCGCCACGGATTGATGAGGTAATGACCCGACCAAGCCGGCGTCCCACCAGCCAGGTCGCCCGCTCGGAGCAGAGGCAGCAGGCGATCCTCCTCGACGAGATCCTTGCGGCGTGTGATGTACACCTCGTCACACCCCGTCGCTACGCCGATGCCGATGCGAGTTCCGGTCGCCTTGTTCTCCAGAGGAGCAAAACGTCGTTCAAGATCCGAGAGCAACGCGAGTTGGGCTGGGCTTCCGGCCGGCCATAGCTCCGGGCCTTGATGCCACGACTCGAGCCGGCAAGCCTGAAAGGTCTTGGACGCAGGCGTCCATCGATCATCGCCAGCGATCCACGCGCTGACAGGTGTCGTATCGGGCTCACCGAAATCTCCGGAGGCATCGACCACACAGACCGCTCCCTGCGTGTCGTTTCGAAAAACCGTAATCGCTGGATAGGCGGATACGTCAGATTCGAACGCAGCAACGTCGTGCATGGTGATGATCGCATCCACCGCGTATCTACTGGTCACGAACTCGCGTAGCGAAGCGCCGTACTGATTGTGCATCCACCGGTCGGCACATATGAACGCCAACGAGCCCCCCGGCTTCAGCAGATCAAGCCCAACTTCAAAGAAGCCGACGTAGATATCGCTTCGTCCCCGCATCGTCGAACATGCTTTTCGATACGCGTCGGTGAGGCCGTTGGGTACCCCCTCGAGACGAATGTACGGTGGATTGCCCACGACGAAATCTGCGCACGCTGGGTCGTGCTCGGTAAGGAGAAAATCCCCAATATGCACCCACGATCTAGCTAACGCCTCTGCTGCTTCATGGTCGACACCACTCTCCACAAGTTGGACGATCGCAGACTTTCGCGAAAGCGCCACGTTGGCCTCGAGAAGGTCGAACGCGCTGACGGCGGTGGCCGCCTCGGCGACGCTGTGCCCGTGAATTTCACACGACGCGATGAGCCGTTCAACGATTGGCACCAGGAAGGCGCCACTGCCGCAGGAGGGCTCGACAATTGTCAGCGCAAAAAGGTCCTTCTCTGATGTGTAGCCGACGAGATCGAGAATGAAGTTGACGACCCATCGTTTGGTGAACACCTCCCCGAAGTCGGCGTCGGCGTCGGAGGCCCAGTTGCTGAGTACTGAAGAGGGAATCATCGAGAGTTGGCGGGCAACAGGCATGTCGTTGGCTCCCACGTGTTCAAGTTACATGGTTGGCACTCGGGAGGACGGCGAGGCAACCTCCGATTGGCGATCGACCTGCATCGGTCACCCACCACTGTCGCAGAGGGGTGCAACAACGTTGTCTGCTGTGCTGGCCTCCCATCCTCTTGGCGGAAGCAAGCGGAGGCTTTCTCTACCGAAGAGAGGGCGTCCCGATCCCACTGCGCCTTCCGCCGGCCCTCTCTGCTCCCCTTTGGTCCGACGGCAATCTTCTACCGGATCTTCTACCGGACGGGTAGAAACCATCCAGTTATCCACAGCACCGTTCAGCACGGCGGTTCGCAAACTACCTGGTCAGGGCGTATTTGGTGGACTCCAGCGAACAACCAGAAACTCAATCTATGAGAGTTCATGTCCCCCCTCGCCCACTGTAAAACCCCTGCTCAGCACGGGTTTTTTGCACCGGAGCAGCCTCGCGAGGAGGGCTGCAGTGCAGGTGAGCTCTACGATTTGACGGTGATCACCTCAGCGGCCCCAGTTCGACTCGCGACGGCGGCCGATGCCGACGATCTCGCTGCACTGCTGCACGACTTCAATACGGAGTTCGAGACGCCCACACCCGGCGCGGGCGTGCTTTCGCAGCGACTGGGCGCGCTGCTCGGGGGGTCATCGACGTTTGCCATGCTGTGCGGCGCTTCGCCGATCGGGTTCGGACTGGTGACCCTGCGGCCGAACGTGTGGTTCGTCGGCCTCGTGGGAATCATCGACGAGTTGTACGTCGAGCCGTCGTCACGCGGGCACGGGATCGGCACGGCGCTGATGGCCGGCATTGAGCGAGAGTGCAGAGCCAGGTCGGTCGAATACGTCGAGATCAACGTCGACGCCGGCGACGACGGCGCGCGACGCTTCTACGAACGCCTCGGCTACGCCGGCGTCGACCCGGACACCGGCGAACCAGCGTTCTACTACGCTCGCGAGTTGAAATAGCTCACAGGAAGCCGGTTCGTCGCGCCGTTCCGGGAGGGTTCAGCGATCGGCACAGGACCCCGAACGTGCGGCCTCAGCCTTGCGTCGTCACGCGCTTGCGCCTCGACCCCGATGTGCAACGTGGATCAGTCCATACCACCGGCAACACCTGCATCTCGGACGTGCTTCATCACGACCTCGAATTCGTCTGCTCGAAGCTGCGAGAACTCGACGGCTATGTATGTGCGGAAGTCGATACCCCGCTCGACACGTGCGACGCTGGCGATTGCGTGAAGGTGGCCATCAGTGAGGTCGAGTGACACGACAAGTCTGTGCCCGACAGGAAAGCCGATCGGTTCGTCGAATGCCAGCAGCAGACCGCCGAGGGAGATGTCGACGGTCTGCGCGCTCGGCAGTTGCTGTTCAGCGGCGGAGGCGACCCTGGCGGTCACGGCAATGGCGTGCCGGGGATGCCTTCGTCGCTCGTCCATCAGCCCGGTCTACCCTGGCAGGTCGGGTTCGATACGCCCTCACGGCCGAATCACCCATCCGCCGGTCCGGACTTCAGCCGGCGATCAGACCGGGCGTCTTTCAGCGCCCTGCCTGGGCGGCGAGGAATGGGAGCCACGACTCCGGGATCACGTGCGCGGGCACCCGATTCAGCAAGCGAATCGACCGGCGAGGCTCGAACGGTTCGCGCTTCAGCGACCACCCGTGCGACTTCGCCATCTCCTCCAACGTATGGTCCGCCTTCGCCGAATTGTGCGGAGCGCAGGCACCGACGAGGTTCGACCACGACAAACCGGCACCGCCGCGGGACTGCGGCAGGAGATGGTCGATCGTCGACGCAGGGCGGTGGCATGCCACGTCGCCGATGACGAACTGGCAGACGTGTTGGTCACGTGCCAATACACCGCTGCGCGTGCACACCGGCATGTCACGCTTGAATGCCCACTTGGCAACCTGGCCGAGCAGGATCACCGCCGGCACGTCGACGCTGACCGACGGCGAACGCATCGTCGTCACGATCTCGTCGGAGGCGGCCACAGCTTTGCCGTCCCACAACAGCGTGACCGCCCGCTCGAACGAGACGATGCGGTCGGGCTGCCAGGCGGCGTCGAGGACAAGGACGCGGTTCATGGGTCGGCTCCTTTCTGACGCTCCGTCGAGTCTGCCTCACCCGGCGGGTGCTGTGTTGCGCAATGCAAGTGTCTCCGAGTCTGCACCATCCAGCTGGTTGGCGTCGGCCGGATTTGCGACAACCCACGGGATGAGGACGTGTTCGTCGCACCGACGTCTCGGTGATCGACGTCCCGGTACTGACGTCTCGGTGATCGGCGTCTTCGTCGCACGGACGTCCCGGTGATCGACGTCCGGGTAATGACATAGTGTCACCGACCGTGGAACGGAACGCTTCGAGTCTGGTGAGTGACGCTCGTCCGCGAGTATCAGCACCTGCTCCGGGGAACCCCCGTGGCATCAGTGCCAGCAAGCATTTCCACCGCCTGCAGCCGAGCACGCTGACGCGTGCCTTCCTGCATGCACATCTCGTACGGTCGAAGCGTTCCGTCCCACCCGTCTGCTAGCCAAGTGCCCACAGCAACGGAACAGATGCGCAAGCGGGTCGTCGCCTCGATTGCCGCAGCGTTTCTCGATAGCGAGTGGGAGCCGGACCCGATGGCGGCACGTGCCGCATACGACCTCGGGCTGCCACTGACCGATGGCATCAAGGAACTCGCTGCGTTCGCCGTCGTGGCCTTCCCTGTCAGGCCAGGCGACGCTCCACGCCAATTGCGTTCCTCGCTGGCAGGCTCTGCGCCATTCCACCGCCTGTACGATCATGGCTCCGATGATCGGACCACCGATTGGAGCACGGTCTGGCCCCGACGTGTGATCGTCCCGACGGAGATGGGGCCACGTCGATGGCCGGTGGAGCGGCTGGACACGATGGCCGACCTGCGCGAGATGCTCGGACTCGGGGCGACGTCGCTCTCGTGGTTCGCCGACGCCCGCTCGTTGGAACGTTCAGCGACGGACGAGGCGCTCCGCCACTATCACTACCGCTGGATCCCGAAAGCATCTGGCGGGATGCGCCTGCTCGAAGCACCGAAGGGCACCCTCAAGTTCTTCCAACGACGAATCCTCGCCGGCATTCTCGACTGCATTCCGCAGCACCCTGCAAGTCACGGCTTCCGCCGGGAACGTTCCGTACACTCGTTCGTCGAGTGTCACGTCGGCCGAGCGGTCGTCATCCGTATCGACCTCGAGAACTTCTTCGCCTCGGTCTCGCCAGGCGCTGTCTTCGGCATCCTCCGCTCTGCCGGCTACCCGGAACCGGTCGCCCACTGTCTCACCGGACTGGCAACGAACGCCGCTCCGGCAGCTGTGCTGCAGTCGGTCGCCATGCCGGCGCCGGAGCAGCGGCCGGCCCATCGCCGCATGCTGTCTGCGCTTCGTCATCCGCATCTGCCTCAGGGTGCTGCGACCTCGCCGGCGCTCGCCAACCTCGCCGCCTACGGTCTCGATTGCCGACTCGCCGGCCTGGCATCGGCGTTCGGAGCGGTCTACACGCGGTACGCCGACGACCTTGCATTCTCCGGCGATGGCGAACTGCAGCGGCGATCCGGAAAGTTCATCTCCTTGGTGTCCGACATCGCAAGCGACGAAGGCTTCAGCATCAACCGTCGCAAGACCCGTATCGCCCCGCAGGCAAGTCGTCAGCTACTCACCGGCCTCGTTGTCAACGCCAGACCAAATGTTCCGCGACCGGCGTTCGACCGGCTGAAGGCGATCCTCCACGACGCCGCGATGCACGGACCGGACCATGCGAATCGAGACAGCCACACCGATTTTCGCGCGCACCTCCTCGGCTCGATCTCGTGGGTCGAGGCGTCCAATCCACATCGCGGCGCACAGCTCCGCGCGATGCTCGACACCATCGACTGGTGACACAGTTCGTTCAGTGGACCGACGATGTCTCGACACACACACTCGGATTCAGCGAACGAGCCGGTCAGCTCGACGGGGGATACGGTGGGCACGTGACGCACGCGCTGCTGATTTCCGACACGCACCTCGGCGCAGGCCAGTCGCAGCGGCTGATCGAGCGGATACGAGTGCACGTCGAGTCGGCAGATGCCATTTTGCACGCCGGCGATGTCATCGACATCGAGGTACTCGGCGCGCTCAGCGCATTCGCACCTGTGTACGCCGTGCTCGGTAACAACGACATCGGCGTTCCACTACCGCGACAGCGACAGTTCGAAATCGACGGCTGCGCTGTCGCGATGGTGCACGACAGCGGCCCGTCGGCCGGCCGAGGCCAGCGACTGCACCGAATCTTTCCGACCGCCGATGTCGTCGTCTTCGGCCACTCGCACGCTCCGTGGAACGAGGTCGACCTACGCAGCGGTGACGGCCACGTGCAACGAGCTGTCAACCCCGGCTCGGCGATGCAACGCCGGATGCAACCGCACTGCTCCGTCGCCTGGCTCACGATCGAAGCTGGACAGGCAGCCGTCCACCATGTCACCGTCTGAGGCTGCAACCCGTTCCACAGTTGTTCGATCGCCGGCTGATACGAACGGAGTGAGCCGCTCGGGCGGCGGAGAGCGGAACGGACGGTTCGTCGGGAGCACAGCAGGGAAACGGACGATGCGTCGAACGCCGTCGGATCGCCGTCAGGCGGTGGAGGGCTGGAGCTTGGCAGGGTCGTTGGTCGACGCTTTCGAGGCGTCGGCGATGTTGTCGTTGCCGGTCCACGCGCGGTCTTTGAGGTGACCCCAGGCGGCGGCCACGAGGCAGGCGACACCGCCGACGGCGATACCGAACCGTGCACCGAGGTACTGGCTGATGAAGCCGACGATCGGTCCGCCGATCGGAGTCGAACCGAGGAACACCATCGCCTGCAGCGCCAGCACCCGCCCCCGCATCTCCGGGGCGCTGCGCAACTGCACGATCGCCGTCGATGCAGTCATGAAGACGATGCTGCTGAAGCCGATCAGGACGGCGACCGGAAACGTCAGTGCAAAGAACGGGGTGGCCGCAAGCCCAAGCATGGCGACGCCGAAGCCGAGCGCACCGACGACGAGGTTGTGCACGGAGATGGTGGTGCGGCGGGCGGTCATCAGCGCACCGGTCAGCGAACCGACGCTCATCACCGACAGCAGCAGTGTGTACATGCTGACGGAACGACCGAAGGTCTTGTTGACGAGCACCGGCATGACGACCGAGAAGTTGAAGGCCATCGTGCCGATGATCGCCATCATCACCAATGGAACCCACAGTTCATGTGACGCCCTCGCATAGCGGAAGCCGGACATGATCTGACCCTTTTCACGCGGCGTCGGCTTAGGCCGGCGCAACTGGGCAACGTTCATCCGCCACAGTCCGTAGATGACGGCGATGTAGGAAAGTGCATCGACGGTGAAGGTCCACGAGTAGCCGACGACGATCACCAGCAGACCACCGAGGGCTGGTCCGAAGATCCGTGAACTCGTCATCAGCGCGCTGTTGAGGCTGACGGCGTTCTGCACATTGTCCTGCGGCACCATTTCGGCGACGAACGCCCGACGCGCCGGGTTGTCGAACGCTGTCGTCATCCCGCTGATCGACGCCAGCGCGAAGATCGCCGCAAGTGGTGGCCGGTGCATCAACGCCAGCGCAGCGAGCGAGAACGACTGCAGCATGGCGACGGCCTGCACCCTGATCAGCAGTCGACGCTTGTCGTAGCGGTCGGCGACGACGCCGGCCCATGGGCCGAGGATCAGAACGGGCAGGAACTGGAACGCCGTCAACAATCCGAGGGCGACACCGCTGTGCGTCAGCTTGTAGACGAGCAGGGATTGGGCGATCAACGTCAGCCAGTTTCCGATCTGGGAGATCATCTGGCCGCCGAAGAAGAGGCGGAAGTTGCGGAACTTCAACGATCGGAAGGTCTCGCGTCTGGCAGCGGCAATGCGACCGCTCATGATTTCATCTCCGGGCGAACACTCAGCAGATCGAGCACACCGATGGCAGCACGCAGGCTTGCGAGCTCGTCGGGACTGCACCGGTCAAACTGTTCGACCAGCCACGTCGTGCGCCTGGAACGCGACGAGAGCAGGTGGTCGCGCCCGAGGTCGGTGAGTTCTACCCTGCAGATCCGGCCATCGACCGCGTCGGTGAGCCGGCGCACATAGTCACGGTCCTCGAGCTTGCCGACGACTGCCGAAACGGTCGGCTTGGCGATGCGCTCGATGGCTGCGAGATCGCCGAGCGTGATCGGCCCGAGACGCTCGATCGTCGCCAGCGCAGCGCCCTGCGTCGGACTCAGTCCTTCGGTATCGAGTTGGCGTAGGAGGCGGGCGAGTCGCGTCACCGACACGCGGAGATGAGCGGCGAATTCGAGGAGGTCGAGATCGGCCTCGACCGGCGTGCGGTCCGGCCTGGTCGTTGCCTTCCGGGCGACGTTCGCGCGGGTGTTTGTCTGTATCACGACGTCCAGTATGCCAACTAGTTAGTTCGATGAACTATCTGCATTGTCCGAGCGATCTGTGACATCCGACCTCGTGGACTTCAGCTGCCGATGATCGGCCATTCACCTTCGAAATCATTCGTCGGTAAGGCGTATTCGAAGTCAAACCGAATCCCTCTGGACGGCGTAGTGTTCGCCACAGGTCGAGGCGACACGGCCGTATGCGGAACGTCTTGGAAGAGCGAAGAGGGGTTATGGAACGAATCGTCTGCACGTGGTGTCAGGGGCAGAGCGACGTCGGATCGCGCAGTTGCGTCGTCTGCGGCGCGCCGTTGGATGCCAAACAACTCGTCACCGATTCCGGGTGGCGTGAGGCACCGCGTCTACGCGACATGGCGGAATTCAACTTCGGCGCCTCGACCTGCCAGGTCGAAGGCGAGATCGTGCCGGTCGCCGAAATGAACCTCGGCATGGGCGACTCCGTCTACTTCGAGCACCACGTGATGCTGTGGAAGGACGAGAACGTTCCGGTCAGCGCGATGAACACCGGCAGCCGCAGCTTCGGCGGCATGCCCTTCACGGTCACTGTCGCCCACGGGCCAGGACGCGTCGCCGTCTCCCGCGATGCGACCGGCGAGATGGTGGTACTGCCGCTGCATCCCTCGATGGAGGTCGATACCCGCGAGCACGCCTTCCTGGCGGCCTCGGCGTCGGTCGGCTACTCGTTCGTTCGCATCAAGGGACTGTCGAACATCCTCCACGGCGGCAGCGGGATGTACATGGATCGCTTCGTCACCCAGGGCGGGCCCGGCCTGCTGCTGTTGCACGGCAACGGCAACGTCTTCGAACGTCTGCTGGCACCTGGGGAAAAGATCATGGTCGAGCCTGGCGGGTTCCTCTACAAGGACTCGACCGTACAGATGAACACCGTCCAGCTGCCGGTCAAGATCAGCATGCTGCGCCGCTCGATGTTCCTCGCCGAGATGGTCGGGCCCGGCAGGGTCGGTATCCAATCGATGTACGTGCATCACGGGAGCGAGTGATGCCGGGGTTACCGCCTCCGACCATTCCCACCACTGCCTCATCCACGTACCTCTGCCCCTACTGCCGTCTGCAGGGTGACGCCACCGGCAACAGCTGCCCGCATTGCGGCGCACCGGTCGACGTCCGCGCCAAGGTCAGCGATTCCGGATGGGAGGCGCAACCATCGATCAAGGACATGGCCCGCATCCAGTTCGGCCAGAGTTCCTGCCAGATCTCCGGCGCCTACGTCCCCGCCGCCGAAATCCGCCTCGGCGGCGGCGATTCGATCTACTTCTCGCACCACGTACTGCTGTGGTGCGACATGCAGATCCAGATAGGCAATCAGCCGATGCAGGGCGGATGGAGCCGGATGATGGCCGGCATGCCACTGATCATGCTCGAAGCGCACGGACCTGGAATGCTGGCGCTCAGCGACAACCATCCCGGCGAGACGATCGCCGTACCGCTGGCGCCTGGACGCACGATCGACGTGCGTGAACACCGCTTTGTGATGGCCACCGGAAATGTCGGCTACCAGTGGTTCAACACGAGCGTCTTCTACCGCACGCGCAGCGGCGATGAGACCGAGACGCATTATCCGGCCGGGATGTTCATGGATCGCTTCGGCGTTCAGGACCGGCCGGGACTGCTGCTGATCCACTCCCCCGGCAACGTCTTCCTACGTGACCTCGCCGCCGGGCAATCGACCGTGATCCATCCCGGTGCGCTGGTGTGGAAAGACTCGTCCGTGCAGATGAGCCTGCATCTCGAGCGCCCTGCAGGCAATTCATTCTCGCGCTACTGGAACCCGTCGACACCGTGGCTGCGCCTCACCGGTCCCGGACGGATCGCCATGGCGTCGGTGTTCCCACATATGGAGGGCACAGGACGGATCGTGTCACATTCGGCCGCCACGAGTGCCGACTGGAACCAGCTCGGCATCCCCCGGGCTCAGCAGCGGCCTCAGCAACCATCGCAGCCACAGGTCGGGATGCAGGCGCATTCAGCTCAGGCGCCGGCCGGCGCACCCGGTCAGACGTCGGCGGCGGCCGACCCACTCGTGACGACGCTCGGGCCGGTACTCGGCGGGTTCGCAACGTCGCAAGGGTTCCACCCCGACGCCGTCGCGCCGGGACCGACGGCGATGTTCCATTTCCTCCACGACTCCGGCATCCGTATCACCGTCGAGGTTGCTCCACCCGGTGTACCGGGCCTGAGCACCCCTGGCCAACCGGTGACGGGGATCGGCGAGGCCGCCTACTGGCGTCAAGAGGGCAGCGCCTATGCGCTCGAAGTACGCCAGCACCACCGGGCGATCAACGTCCACGTCGCCGGTCCGATGTCGCCGGAGGATCAATTCGGCTGGGCACGCGCCTTCGCCGCGACCGCAGCGAGTTGCATGTGAGCGAGCTGCATGTGAGCGAGCTGCGTCCGCGAACGTCGTATCTGCGGCGGCTGCGTTTGAGCGAACCGTATCCGTGCCGGCCCGGGCATGCCAGACCAATGAACGAACGACGTACTCTGCAACTGAGCGGACTGGAGAACTGATGGATCTGATCGTGTGCTCATGGTGTCAAAGCCAGAACCCTGGCGGCACGACGAGCTGTGACGTCTGCGGTGCGCCGCTCGACGACGCCGTCAAGGTGTCAGACGGCGGTTGGCGCGAAGCGCCGCGTCTGCACGACATGGCCGAATTCAGTTTCGGCACCTCGACCTGCCAGGTCGAAGGTGACGTCGTGCCGGTCGCCGAACTCAAACTCGGCCAAGGTGACTCGATCTATTTCGAGCACCACGTGCTGCTGTGGAAGGACGAGGCCGTTCCGCTCACGGTGATGAACACGCCCGGTCGAAGCCTCGGCGGGATGCCATCGGTCGTCACCGTCGCCAGCGGTCCAGGTCGTGTCGCCGTGTCACGTGATGCAGCCGGCGAGATGGTCGTCCTGCCGATGCATCCTTCGATGGAGATCGATGTACGCGAGCACGCCTTCCTCGCAGCGTCGGCGTCGATCAGCTATTCGTTCGTGCGCATCAAGGGACTGGCCAACGTGTTGCACGGCGGCAACGGAATGTACATGGACCGCTTCGTTACGCAGGGCGGACCAGGTCTGCTGCTGCTGCACGGCAACGGCAACGTCTTCGAACGCCTACTCGCCCCTGGCGAGAAGATGCTGCTCGAACCCGGCGCATTCCTGTTCAAGGACGCCAGCGTGCAGATGAACACCCATCAACTCCCGGTCAAGACCGGGCTCCTCAGCAGAGGCATGTATCTTGCCGAAATGACCGGTCCTGGCCGCATCGGGATCCAATCGATGTATGTGCACCACGGGAGTGATGACTGATGTCGATGTTGCCCCCGCCGAGCGCCCCCCCGGCCAACGCCGCCAGCTACACCTGTCCATATTGTCGCCTCGACGGCGATGCCACCGGCACGTCCTGTACGCACTGCGGCGCGCCCGTGGACATCCGCGCCCGCGTCAGCGAGTCTGGTTGGGAGAAGCAGCCGGCCATCAAGGACATGGCCCGAATTCAGTTCGGCCAGAGCACCTGCCAGGTGTCCGGTATGTACGTCCCCGCCGCCGAACTCCGCCTTGCCCAGGGTGAGAGCGTGTACTTCTCACACGACAGCCTGCTGTGGGCCGACATGCAGATCACCCTCGGCAGCCAGTCACTCAAGGGCGCGTGGACGCGCAAGAAGGCTGGTCTGCCACTGGTGATGATGGAGGCGACAGGGCCAGGACAACTCGCACTGTCGGACAACAATGCAGGCGAGACGATCGCCGTGCCGCTGCTGCCCGGCCGATCCGTCGAGGTCCGCGAGCATCGCTTCCTGATGGCGACCGAGAACGTCACCTACGACTGGTTCCAGAGCAACATCTGGTATCGGGCGACCGAAGGCGGAGGCGGAGGCGGCATCAAGAAGAAGGCCATCGGCGGCGGTCTCGGCATGCTCGCCAGCATGGTGTTGGACACCGAGATCGAAGCCGGCGGCGACAAGAACGAGGTCACCACGCACTATCCGGCTGGCAACTTCCTCGACCGTTTCAGTGCCACCGATTCGCCCGGACTGCTGCTGTTGCACGGCCGCGGCAACGTCTTCACCCGCGATCTTGCGGAAGGCCAGACGATCTGCGTCCACGCCGGTGCGTTCGTCTGGAAGGACGCCACCGTCGGCATGGGGCTGCACCTCGAACGGCCGAAGAGCGGCGGTTGGTTCGTCGGCTGGCAGCCGGCCACGCCATGGTTGCGTATGTGGGGACCTGGGCGGGTCGCCGTCTCGTCCGCCTACGAGCCGACGGAGGGCACCGGCCGGATCCTCAACACCTCGCAGGCCAGCCTCGTCGACTGGAACCAGCAGATGCCGGCCCATCTGGCCGGTATCGGCAGTGTTCGCGGTGCTGCGGCGGCCGCTTCGACGCACGACGACAAGGCGTTCGAGGCCGCGCTCGACGCCTTCGCAACATCGCAGGGTTTCACCGCCGGCAAGGACCGCAATCTCGCTGCCGTGCACAGTCACGCCTACAGCCATCCTGGCGGCATCGAGATCGGATGCCGGGTCGTCGACACCGCTGCGTCCGTCGCCGCCGTGTCGAGCATGACCGGCATGCTCGGATCGCGCATGGCCGGCCTGTCCGGCAAGATCAGCGCGAAGATGGAATCGAGGCTCGGTGCCCCGACCGGTGGCGAACCGCTCGAAGGCCTCGGCGTCCCGGCGACGTGGAAGCAGACAGGCGATGACTCGGCCGTACTCGCGGCGACGAAGAACGGCAAGGTCTTCACGGTGAACATCAAGGCGAGGATGTCACCGCAGGACATGATGGGTTGGGCACGGGCATTCGCTGCCGCCGGCCTCGCCGCCATGCAGTAGCCATTCTGCAGTAGCCATTCTGCAGTAGCCATTCTGCAGTAGCCATTCTGCAGTAGCCATTCTGCAGTAGCCATTCGGTCGAGCCGCTCTGCGGTAGCGCCCTGTGCTGGACAGGTGTCACTCACCGCCTCGGTGCGACTCGCACATTTGTTCGATAGCGTTCCCGGCGCTGGGTTGTCCAATACAACCCGCGGATGAGTGCAGCGCTTCGGGCGCACGGTGTCGCTTCTGACAAAGCCGATGGCCATTCATCACCCGGCTTTCGTCAGTAAGGACACAACCCCCATGAATCATTCCGCGCCTTCTTCAGGCACGTCCCGACGCGACGGCAAACGCCGTTCGTCCCGTCCGAATGCCCCTCAGGGCGCCCGGCAGAACAACTCCCAGGCGCCCGGGCGCGACTCCTCGGAGTCACGTACCAGTGAACAGCAAGGCGTTTCCGTCGACCTTGCCGTCTCGTCGTCACCGATCGTCCATGCCGCCGACTTCGCCGTCCTCGGTGTGCCGGCGGCGATGATCGAAGTGCTCGCCCGGACCGGCGTCACCGCTCCGTTCCCGATCCAGTCGGCAACGTTGCCAGACTCGATGGCAGGCCGCGACCTACTCGGCCGTGGCAAAACCGGCAGTGGCAAGACCATCGCCTTCGCCATCCCGACCGTCACCGCGCTGGTGAAGTCTGCCAAGCGCCGTCAGCCGCAGAAGCCTCGTGCACTGATCCTCGTCCCGACCCGTGAACTCGCCAACCAGGTTGCAGAAACGATCACGCCGCTGGCGACAGCGATGGGTCTCAAAGTCACGACCGTCTTCGGCGGCGTCGGCCAGGGTCCACAGGTCAACGCCCTGAAGTCCGGTATCGACATTCTCGTCGCCTGTCCCGGCCGTCTCGAAGACCTGATGAACCAACGCCATTGCAAGCTCGACCAGGTCGAAGTGACCGTGCTCGACGAGGCAGACCACATGGCGGACCTCGGTTTCCTGCCGGGCGTCAAGCGCATCCTCGACCAGACCCCGGTCGGCACGCAGCGCCTGCTGTTCTCGGCGACGCTCGACAACGGTATCGACATCCTCGTTCGCCGCTACCTCAGTAACCCGACCGTGCATTCGGTCGATCCGGTCTCGTCCGCCATCTCGACGATGACCCACCACATCGTCAGCGTTTCGGCTGCTGACAAGCTCGCCGTCGTCACCCGGTTGGCCAGCGGTATGGACCGCTCGTTGCTGTTCATGCGCACCAAGCACGGAGCCAAGAAACTCGCCAAGCAACTCATCGCCTCCGGTATCCCGGCCGTCGAACTGCACGGCAACCTGTCCCAGAACGCCCGCGAGCGCAACCTCGAAGCGTTCACCGACGGCTCGACCCGAGTGCTCGTCGCCACCGACATCGCCGCGCGCGGTATCCACGTCGATGACATCGCCCTCGTCGTTCATGTGGACCCGCCGGCCGAGCACAAGGCGTTCACGCACCGCTCCGGTCGGACCGCCCGCGCCGGCGCCGACGGCGTTGTCGTCACGGTGATGATGCCGGAGCAGGCCAAGGACGTCCGCGACCTTGCTCGCGCCGCCGGTATCAATCCGATCGTCACCAAGGTCGAGCCGGGCCACTCGCTGCTCGACGAACTCGCCGGCCCAGCGGCACCTCATGTCACACCGGCACCGGTGTCCGCCGCTGTGGCCCACCCGCCGTCGGGCCGCTCACCGCGCTCGAACACGATGCCGGCTCGCACCTCGCAGCGCGCATCCGCCGGCCGGCCCGGTCAGGCCCGCCACAACGGCGCCGCCCGCCCAGCCGCCCACGCAGCCAGCGGCCGCCCAGCCCAACGCCGCGCCCGCTGACCCGAAGCCGCCTCGACCTCCACTCCGCGCCGGCAGACCGGCGCGTACCGAGTCGTTTGCGTGGCGGCGCCGAGCCGAACCGGTAGGTGAACGTTGAGTTCACCAGCTCCGCCGGGAGTTTGGGGGCGGTAGGCCCCGATGCGGCGGCCAAGGACAGCTTGCCGGCCGCCGCATCAAGCGCAGCGCGTCGAAGCCGCCCATCGACAAGCGAGCGCCAGCGAGCGAGTTACTCGACGGAACGGAGTGAGCGACGCGAGGAACGAGCGAGCGACGTCGACACTCGACGGAACGAACGAGCGAGTGAACGAGTGACGTCGACTAGACGGCGGCGTGCGCCTTCAGGTCGGCGAGACTGCAGTACTCGAGCGCCGAGAGATGGGTCGACTCGAGACGGACTTGCGGAGCTACTCCCGCTTCCAACGCCTCCTGCCAGCGCGAGGCGCAGAGGCACCACTGATCGCCGTGATTCAGACCGGCGAATCCGTACTGCGGCATCGGTGTCGAAAGATCGTTGCCGACAATCTTGGAATAAGCCAGGAAGGCGTCGGTGAGCACGACGCAGATGACATGGAGGCCAGGATCGTCGCCGTGATTCTCGCAGCAGCCCGTACGGTAATAGCCCGTCATCGGATCGTACGAGCAGGGGCTCAATGGCTCCCCCAACACGTTCATCTGCTGCATTGCAGCCGTTCTTGCGTCGCTGAGCTGGTCCCCAGCGTCGTGTCGATCGCGCCGTCGACCATCGTCATTGCGGAGGAGGCGGAGGAGGAAATCCTCCGGCCGGTGGACCCGATGGCGGCGGAGCGGCCGGCGCCGCAGGAGCGGGAGCCGGCGGAGCAGCCGCAGGAGCAGCGCCGGCGCGGGGCGTGCCGCAACCGCTGCAGAACTTCGAGTTGGCAGGAATTTCGGTACCGCATTCGGTGCAGTGCACCGTCGCCGATGCCAGCGCCGTTCCGCAACCGCTGCAGAACTTCGCACCTGCCGCGTTGACCGTGCCACAACTGCCGCACGTAGCCCCGGCGGCCACCGGGGGAGCAATCGATGCAGGCGGTGCGACTGGCTGTTGTGGCTGGGCGATCTGCTGGCCGAATCCCATACCGGCGGCGAGGAACGCGCCCTGGACGGCGCCACCACCCTGCGCCATTCCGGCACCGGCGCCGAGCATCGCCTCGCCAGCGGCGTACTGCTGGAACCCGCCGGCGAGACGTGAATAAGTGACGTCCTTCGCGAGGTTCTTGAGTCGGGCTTCGTCTTCTTCGACGAGGTTGATGTCGAAGTTGCCCATGCGGACCAGGGTCAGGCCGTAGTCGGCGATGGCGTTGTTGGCGGCGATGATGATCGCCGCTTCGATCTCCGGCGTGTATGCCGACAAGCCGAGGATCGGCCAGCCGTTCCGCACGATCTGACGGGTGATCTCGGTACGCATGACCTTCAGCAACTGTTCGCTGATCCATCCGGTGATGCGGTTGTTGTCGGTGACGTCGACCGTGCCGGTGAGGTTGAGGATGATCTTGTTGGGGTCGTAGATCTTCAGCGAATACTCGCCGAAGACCCGGAGTGTGACGATCAGGCCGGTGTTCGGATCCTGCACGTCGTCGATACGACCACCGAAACGGTTCCCAGGGTATTCGCGTGTGCCGACGAAGAACAGCTCGGCACGGTACGCGTTGCCGCCCGTGGCGACATCGATGAAGGCGCCGAGGAACGGCAGTTCCTGGGCTTCGATGGCATGACGTCCTGGTGGCAGCGTTCCGACGATCTGACCTCGGTTGACGAAGACCGCCATCTGGTCCGGCTCGATGATGGCGCGAGTTCCCTTGCGCAAATTCTGATCGGGCCATTTGAAAATGATCTGCGCTTTGCGGTCGTCCGGTACCGCTACAAACTCCCGTGACAAGAACGCCATGGTGACTCTCTCCTTGCAAAGACTCGCTGGTGCGAACGCTAGCTCGTCCGGCGACGCTCGCTCGCCCGGAAAGCACGCTTTCACCTCTTGTTGAACAACTAACGGTCGCCGAGATACATCGGTTCGCGCCCGACGAACCTTCTTCGGCCCGTTTGTCGCCAAATGTGGCGGATGGGTGGACTCAGTTTCTCTAGACGTTCATCGACAGGAGCATGCCTTCGCAGCTGCGGACGAGGACCTGCGCAGCGTCCGCCAGTTCACGGCCGGCGAGGGGACTTTCGGCTCGTGTGCGCCACTGTTGAATCCGCGTGTAGAGCGTGTTGCGGATCAGATCAGGTTCGGCGTTCGCCGGCAGGCCGAGGCGCGTCGTCGGGGAGTATCCCTCACCGCCGAGCAGGCTCTCGACGGCGTTGAGCTCCTCGTCGCGGAAACCGATGGTGCTCGAACGCACGGCGGCGAACAACTGGATCTCGGCGAAAACGTGGGCTGTCGAACGGATGCGTTCGAGCTCGAACAGCAGTCCCTCACGGTCGACCGGCGGCGGGAAGGCTCGAAGCCGCTGCTCGAACGCCTGCAGTGCAGCTTGTGCCTTGATGACGTCTCGGCGACCGGCAAACTGCGTGATCAGCACCCTGCGAAGTTCGGCAAGTCCACTCAACTCGAACAGCCTCGCCGCCAGCGCCGGGGCGTTGTCGACCACGTGATTGCGGATCATCATGATCGATTGGGTGACGCCGTACAGCCCGAGACGGCGCACCAACGCCTCGCGGTCGGTGGCGATGACGTTGGCGATGAGATCACCGTCGATGAAGCGGTCGGCGGATGCCAGCATGATGTCGAGTGTCTCCTGTGGCAGTGCGGAGAGACGTGACAACAGGTTGTATTCGGATTGGCGCAGCGTTGCCGATGCCTGCGCCAGCAACCCGGCGATCGGGATCACGGTCTGGCACAGGCGGCGCACCTGCGGGTCCTGGCAATAGCGCCTGGCGACCTTGGCGGCAGCATCCAGCGCGCCCTCCTGGCCGCCGGCCAATTCGTCGGCGCGTGACAGCACTCCGATCGCGTTGATGGGGTTGGTGCGACCGAACCGGTCGTCGTGGAACGCTTCGAGGAACCGCACGTCGGTCGGATGGAGGTGGCGCATCAGATAGATGACTGCGTCTGCCTGGCCCTCGTGTTCAGGTTCGGCGAGCATGAACCGTTGTGTCCTGGCGGAGATCCCCGTCGAGATCGAGGCGATACCAGGGGTGTCGATCAACGACAGTTCCGACAATGCCGAACTCGGCCACTCGACGATGATGTGGTCGACGTCCTCGGCGCGTTCACCTTGCAGGTCGACGTCGATCGCCCCGGATTCGCGGGAGAACGCCGTCGGCCGACTCGTGCCGTTGCGCATGTGCAGCGTCGCCTTGTACGTCAGGCCGTCGATGTACCAGGTGACGATCTTGGTGCATTCGCTGGCATCCGTCGGTGCCAGTTCTTCGCCGACGAGGCCGTTGAGCAGTGTCGACTTTCCGGCCTTCACCTTGCCGGCGATGGCGACTCGGAGCGGCTCGTCGAGGCGCGCTTCGATCGCCTCGATGCGCGACTGCTCCGACGTTCGCGCGTAGGCGACGATCGCCCTGCGCAAGAGCGTCCTGACCTGTTCGACGACGGCGCTGGGGGTGAGGTAACCATCACCACTCCTGGCGACAGCGGGAGCCGAAACAGGCGGACCGGGAACGATGACCGGAGCGGTGAACGGGCCCGTCGGCGGCGAGAAGGCAGCACCCGTCGGCGGCGGTGTCGGACCCCTCGTCGGCAGCGGCGGAACGTGCCCGGCCCGCTGCTGCGGCGACTCCTGCTGGCGGCCACCCTGTTGCTGGCCTGGGGATTGCGGAGGCGCTGGGCGCTGCTGGCCGGCAGAGAACGGTTGCCCGGGAAGCGACGACGGACCGGTACCGGACGGCTGCGACGGCGGATACTGCTGGCCGGGTACCTGCGGCTGGCGTGGCATCTGCGGTTGCGGCGGCGCCTGACCGGACCCTGTCGCCGGCCCGCGCTGTTGCGTGGCTTGTCCGGGCGACGACGGCGGCGCCGCCATGATGATCGCCAGTGCGGCTGCCGGGATCGTCGGGGTCGGCAGCGCTCTGTCCAACTGCGTCAGCGGCCGAACCAGCAGGCGAGCTGTCGGCTGTCCGGTTGCCGCCTGCGCGGCCTGCATCGCTCGCCCGAAGAACTGTGCTGACGGCGGGCGGTCGTTGGGATTCGGCTTGAGGCCCCACGCCAGCACTGCGTAGACCGGCGGTGGCACGCCATGGGTACGCAGGTCCGGCGGCGGTGTGCTGACGGCACGACCCTTGATGCGCACGAGCGGTTCATCGTCGTCCTCGAGAAACGGGGCTTTGCCGAGGATCAGGGTGTACAGCACGGACGCCAGCGAGTAGACGTCGGAACGTTGCGTGGCCGGCGCGCCTTGGAACAGTTCCGGAGCGGCGTGCAGCATGATGTCGTACGGGTCGCCTGATCGGCTGACTTCGTTGGGGTCGAGCTGGAAGTCGCCGACGAGCGGCTCGCCGAAGTTGCTGAGGAAGACGTCCTGGGGCTTGAGCTTGCGATGCAGCAGGCCGGCACGGTGGGCGCTCTCCAACGCTCCGGCGAGTTTGATGCCGACGTTGAGAGCGTCGCGCCAATCGAGGCGAGTGCCACGCTTGACGGCGTCGGCATAGTTGCCCTCGTCGAGCCATTCACTGACGACGTACGGCTGCTTGCGTCGCACGCCTGACTTGAAATAGGTGACGATGTTCGGGTGGCTCGACAGCTCGCCCATCAGTGCGCACTCGCGCTCGAATCGCTCGAGCGACGAATCGTGGACGCCTTCTGTCGTATACAGCTTGACGGCGACGCGCCGGTGGAACTGCTGTTGCAACGCCTGGTACAACTGCGTGTAGTCGCCACGCCGCACGAGGCGCTCCTCGGCGATCCCTGGAATTTTCAGATCGACTTTTTCGTCGGGAGTCTTAGGCACGTAGCGCTCCGGGTTCCAGCCGCTCTTGCCCGGCGGCGTCGCCACGCATGGTAGCCAATTGCCGGTTGAGCGCATCAGCGGTAGCGATTTCGGTGTCCAATTGCTTGACCCGGTCGGCACGCTGGCCGGCGGTCAGTGTTCCGGCCGCCTTCGCCTGCCCGAGGGCGTCCGACAGCGAACGCTCGAGCTCGTCGACGCGTGAGAACACCCCGTCGCGCAACGTCCGGTACAGCTGATTGATGTAACGCTCGACCGATTTGGCAACCAGCCGATGCGCTTCCTCCTGATATTCCTTGACCATCTCGCGGGCCTGTTCGCGTCGCGCCTCGATCATGCGCACCTTGCGCTGGCGAAGTGCCCTTCGTCCGAACACCAACGCAGCGACAGCACCGACGGCGAGACTGAACGGTCCGAGCCCGGGGATCATCCCACCGATGCCGAGCAGCGGTTCCGCTGCGGTCCACAGCCCTTCGATTGCTGTGACCGATTTGCCGGGGTCGTCGAGGTCCGGGGCGAACTCGTCGAGACTCAACGCACCGAGCCACGGTGAGCCGACTGCACTACCGGAGTTGTGGAAGACCGCCGATTCTGCCTGCGCCAACTGTTGGATCAGCCGCTTCTCGAGCTCGGAGGATCGGTCCATCAATGTCGAGAAGACGTCGGCGACCGTCGTCGTCGCCCGCGCTCGCAGCCACGTCTGGAATTCCTCCCAGATCGAAGAAGGATCCGTCGAGGAGATCAGGCCGTGCGCTTCGGAGATCAGCATGCGCATCTCGTCGAGCAGATGGTCACGGCTCGATTCCTGCAGGTCCTGGATCGAGTCGCGCAAGAAGCGGTGCCAGCTGGCATTGTCCAGACGGAGATCTTCGAGACCGGTCAGTGAACGCTGCAGTTCGGCGACGACGGCACCCTGACGTGCAGGGTCCGATGCTTCGAGTTCGGCGAGCAGTACAGCGCGCAGTTGGCCGAGGGCCGTCTCGGCGTCGCCGGTCGCGTCGATCGTCTGGCGCGCCTGGACTTCGTCGACGACGCGGTCGCGGAGCAAGAGGATCAGGTCGTTGATCCCGCTCTCACTGGCGAAGCGTTCGTCGGCGGTACGCACGGACCTGGCGAAGAGGATGGCGGAGACCGGCACGATCGCCAGGTCGAGCCCCGCACGCTGCAGATGCCCGGTGTCGACATCGCGTATCACGCGCCAGTCGATATAGCTGTCGATCTTCGTCAGAACGCAGGTGACGTTGCGACAGTGCTTCGTCGCCGTCGTCAGGAATTCCAGCTCTGGTGCCGTCAGTTCCTGACTGGCGTCACTGACGAACAACACCGCGTCTGCCTGGCGGAACTCGGCGACGGCGCGGATGCCTGCCGGCGAGTCGAGGCCACCGGAGCCCGGCAGGTCGACGATCTCGATGCCGTCGCGCAGCCACTCGACGGGGAGAGTGATCTCGCAGCTGCGGATATTGAAGGATTCGGGATCGGCCCCGTCCTGTTCGTTGACATAGAAGCGGATCTGATCCCCCGGCACTGCTTCGGCGACGAGTTCGTCGTCGTCGTCCTGGCGATAGATCTGCGCGGTCAACGTCGGCCCGTAGCGGATCACCGTCGGTACCGCGGTTGCGAAGTCGGGATCGACCGGGCACAGTTCGTTGCTGATCAGAGCGTTCACCAGCGAACTCTTGCCCTGTTTGAAATCACCGGCGACGAGCACACGGATCCGCTGTGCGGCGAGGCGAACGTTGCGCATCCGCATGCGCTCCGCAAGATCGAAGCGTTCGTGCTGCACCGCAATCGCCCCGACGCCATCGATGACGTCGTGGAGTTCCTGGCGTCTTGCAACACGGTCATCTTCACGTTGTACGACGACTTCCGGTTCGACCGGCTTGACGACCTCGCTCAGGCGGTTCTCCGGTGGCGGTGGTTCGTACATCGC
Source organism: Actinomycetes bacterium (assembly GCA_025356335.1). Lineage (GTDB taxonomy): Bacteria > Actinomycetota > Acidimicrobiia > Acidimicrobiales > Ilumatobacteraceae > JANXUF01. The sequence goes on along the minus strand of JANXUF010000072.1, from coordinate 34,688 downwards.
TGCTGCGGCGAATCGTGCAGCTCCGAGCGCCACGGCGTGCTTCGGATGAGCGTCGACAGCGGTGCGCACGCCGAGTTCAGACGTCACCATCTGATTGATCAACGGGATGCGGCTCGAGCCGCCGACGAGCAGCACGGCGTTGACGTCCGCAGGGGTCAGATGGGCCGACTGCAGCGCCCGGCGAACTGCCTTGAGCGTTTCGTTGATCGGCGGCCGGATGAGACCCTCGAACTCTCCGCGGGTGATGCGGACCTGCTTGCGCCCGGTCGGCAGCCACGCCTCGATCACTGCGTCGGTGTCAGCGGACAGGGCCTCTTTGGCCTTGGCGCACTCGTCACGCAGATGGCCAACGGCAGCTGCCCAGTCGGGGTTGTCCTTGGGGATGCCATCGAGCGCCCCGTCGGCGTTCTCGGCGACGAACCCGAAGATCGCCGCGTCGAAGTCGATGCCGCCCAGACGCTCGATGCCTTCTGGCTCCCCGAGCGATTCGAAGCCATCCTGCGTCTTTTTCAACAAGGCGACGTCGAACGTGCCACCGCCGAGGTCGTAGACGGCGACGGTCGATCCGACCTCGACCCGCGACTGCGCCGAGAAGTGGAACGCAGCCGCTAGTGGCTCTGTCAGCGTGACAGCCGGCCCGACGTCCGCCATGCGGATCATCTGCTGCAGCAATTCGAGTTTGTACGGACCCCAGTTGGCAGGGTGCGTCACGGCGATGCCGGTGGGCGGCCCGCCTTCCTGTGTCGTGACATAGTCGACGACCCAGCGCAACATTCGGGCACTGAGCTGCTCCGCCGAATACGGACTGCCGCCGACGAGCATCGGCGTCGTGTCCCCGATCCGTCGCTTATATTCTCTGATGGTGCGGCCACCGTCGCTGAAACCGCGCCGCGCCGCTGCCGAACCGACGAGCACATCTTCATTCGGCCCGATCCACAACACAGAGGGGATGGCAACGGCGCTGTGTTCGAGCGCGACCATCTGAACGCCGCCGGGGCGCGCCAGGGCGCAAGCGGTAAAAGTCGTTCCGAGATCAACTCCGAGCCAATACGTCATATACCCAATCGATGTCGTCCACCTATTATCTAGCGGATCCCGGCCCGCCATGTGAACTGATGCCAGCACGCCAGCGTGACGTTACGTACTTTCCCGATCGGAAACACCTCCAGATGACAACCCGGCACACCACAGCAACCAGGCACAGAACCACCGTCCGGCACACCACGACAGCCGTGCTCCAGATGACAACACCCCTATGACCTATCAACTCGGTATCGACTTCGGCACGACGTTCACCTCGGCGGCCGTCTCGCGCGACGGCAGGGTCGAGGCGGTCAATCTGGGGACTCGTTCGATGGTTGTCCCGTCGGTCGTCCTCGTCCGCTCCGATGGCGAAATCCTGATCGGTGACGCTGCCGAGACGCGTGCGGTGGTCGAGCCGAATCGCGTCGCTCGCGAGTTCAAGCGGCGCCTCGGCGACCCGACACCACTGTTTCTCGGCGGGACGCCGTACAGCGCAGAGGCCTTGATCGGCTACGTGCTCGGTTCGATCTACCAGCGTGTCGTCGAGCGCATGGGTTCAGCTCCGACTGCCGTCGTCATCACCCATCCGGCGGCATACAGCCAATACCGTCTGGACCTACTTCGCGATGCAGCCAGACGCGGCGGCATCGCCGACGCCAAGTTCGTCCCGGAGCCGGAGGCCGCGGCGATCTACTACGCGTCCCAGGCACGGGTTGCCGCTGGCGAGGTCATTGCGATGTTCGACCTCGGCGGCGGGACGTTCGATACCGCCCTCCTGCGGCGTCTGGAGTCACGTTTCGAACTGATCGGCACGCCGCAGGGCCTCGAACGTCTCGGCGGCGTCGATTTCGACGATGCGCTCGTCGGTTTCGTCAACGACCAACTCGGTGGTGCGCTCAGCGATGCCAGTGAATCCGATCCGCAGACACTGATTCGGCTCGGACGCCTGCGATCGGATGGGCGCGATGCCAAAGAAGCACTGTCGGAGGACACCGAGGCCGTCGTCCAGGTGATGCTGGTATCCGGTGCCGTCGACGTGCGAATCACTCGTCAACAGTTCGAGGGACTGATCCGCCCACGCCTCAACGAGGCGCTGCAGGCACTCGATCGGGCCGTGACCTCGGCGGGCATGACGATGGAGCAGGTCAGCAAGATCGTGCTCGTCGGCGGCAGTTCCCGGATTCCGCTCGTGCGCGAGATGGTTGCCAAAGCAACGGGACGACCGCTGGCGATCGACATCGATCCGGAACACGCCGTGTCGATGGGCGCTGCGTTCGCCGCGTCAGGGCGCAGCTTGTCCGCCGTCGACAGCAGTAGCCAGGTGGCGATCGTGCCCCCGTCGGTCGCCACGGTGAACATGGCCGGACCGATTCCGCCGATCGCCGGTCCCGGTGTGCGCCCCCCCGGCAGCGGTGGACCCCTCCCCCCGATGCCGCAGATGTTCCCCGCATCACCGACCGGGCAGTTGCCGACGCAACCGACGCCGTACCCTCCCCGGAATCCGACCCAGCAGAATCCGACCCAGCAGAATCCCCAGCCGTACCAGTCGCAGCCATACCAGTCGCCACAACCGCTCCCGCCAAGGGGTCAACCGCCCTACACGCCACCGCCGTTAACACCGCAGGCCTATACCGATCCGGGCGGGGAGCCCCCGAAGAAGTCTCGGACCGGCCTGTTCGTGGCCCTCGGCGCCGTTGCGGTGCCGCTGATCGCCGTGCTCGCCTTCGCATTGACACGCGGCAAGGACAACACCACGTCGTCGACGACCACCGTGTCGGAGCGCACAACCGAAGTGGTCGAGACCACCGCCGATGTCACGGAACCGACTACAGCACCTCACACCGCCGTCGATTCCGTCGTGGAGACGTCGCTGCCAGGAGACACGACGGTTGCCGGAACAGAACCAGCGACAGTTCCAACCGTGGCTCCAACCGCGGCTCCAACCGCCGCACCAACAGCAGCACCGACCGCCGCACCGACCGCTCCACCAGATCCGAACGTCGTCGCTCAGCAGCAACTCGACGCGCAGGTGGCCGCCGACCGAGAATTCGTCGATGGGAGCCTCGTCGGCCATTTCATCGTCCAGCTCAGTGCCAAAGCGGTTGACCAGGTCGATCCGACCCAGAACCGCGTCTTCACCGCTGTCGATGTGCTCAACGATCACCTCGCGCGGCGCAACTCGATCGGCGCCGTCCTCGTGCGGGCGGGTCAGTATTCGAGCTTTTCGACCATCACACTGCCGAACACCTACGTGACGATCGTCCCCGTGGCGTTCGCAAGCCAGGCGGACGGCAAGCAGTTCTGCGACAACAACGGCCTCTCGGTCAACGATTGCTTCGCCAAAAAATCGCCGCTGACGAAATGAGACGGCTCAACGGATCGCGGTTGGTGTCACTGGCTGTTTCGGCGTGTGCGACAATCAGCGCCTGTTCGAGTTCGTCCTCGACGGCAACGGCACCGTCAGCCGGCAATGCATCTGGGGTGTTGACACTCGGGCCTGCGGTCACCGCCAGTGCCGCCACCACGACGACGTTCACCGACCCGCGGTCCACCGCTCCTCCTGCGCCGCCGGCGACTGATCCGACAACGATCGGCGAGACGCTCCCGGACGCTTCCACTCCGCCAGCATCGATTCCGGTCGCCGGCACGACACCCGTGTCACGGACGACCACGTCTTCCAGAACGACGCCCGCCAAGACCACCGCGATCGCAGCCACGAGCGCCGCTGCGCTGGCATGTATCGCCAAATTGCCGGTGCAGTTCAAAGCGGGCCAGCTCGTCTGGCCGTCGGTACAGGGTGAGGAACTCGTCAAGCAGACACCGATCTTCGCCGCATGGGGTGTGGGCGGTGCGGTCGTCATGACGTACCCGGCGTCGGCAAACGGTGAGCAGTTGCAGGCGTTCAAGAACGCCGGCCAGGTTCCGCTGCTGCTGGCAACCGACGAGGAGGGTGGCAACGTCCAACGTTTCAAGCGTGTCGGAGCACTGCCGATTCCGTCGACGGTTCCGGGGACGATGACACCCGATCAGATCGAGCAGGCCGTCGCCGCGCACGCCAAGGTGATCAAGGCATTGGGCATCGACGTCGTCTACGGGCCGATCGCCGACGTCTCACCACTCACCGGTGAGGGTCCGATCGGCAACCGCGCTTTCAGCAGCGACCCGAACGTCGTCGCCGCGTTCGACGCCGCCTATGTCAAAGGATGGGAGTCCGCCGGGATTTTGCCCGTGATCAAGCACTTCCCCGGACACGGTTCGGCCTCCGCCGATAGTCACAAGGCAACGGCGACGACACCGTCACTCGGTCAGCTCGAGGCGCGCGACCTGCTGCCGTACAGTGCGCTCGTCGACAGTGGCGCCGGGGTGATGGTCGGCCATCTGACTGTTCCGGGCCTGACCGACAGTGACGGGGTTCCGGCGAGCCTCAGCCATGCGGCGATCAGCGGCCTGCTGCGCGGCACCTATGGCTACAAGGATTCGCTGGTGTTCACCGACGCGCTCGGGATGCAGGCGGTGGCCATCAAGTTCAAGGTTCCGGTCGCCGCTGAGATGGCGATCGAGGCCGGGGCCGACGTCGCCATCTTCACCTCGACAGCCGACGCGCCGATCGTCATCGCCCAGATCGTCGCTGCCGAACGCACCGGCCGGCTGACAGCGGCACGCCTCGATGACGCCGTGAGCCATGTACTGCGGACCAAGCACATCGACCCCTGCACCCTCAAACTCTGAGTCCGACCCCGCAGAAGGGTGTCGACTACGGTCGCCGCCATGGCATATGCGAACAACGGGGACTGCGAGATCTACTACGAGACGTTCGGTGACCGTGCGCATCCGGCGTTGCTGATGGTCAACGGTCTCGGCAGTCAGAGCATCAACTACCAGGACGCCTGGTGCCAGAAGTTCGCCGATCGAGGCCTGTACGCGATTCGTTTCGACAATCGCGACATGGGGTTGTCGACGCATTTCACGGATGCTCCAGTCGGGCCGAAGGGCGAGCGCTATCTACTCGGCGACATGGCGGCGGACGCCGTCGCCGTACTCGATGCAGAGGGCATCGATCGCGCGCACATCATGGGATTGTCGATGGGCGGAATGATCGTTCAGACCGTCGCCATCGAGTATCCGCAGCGGGTGTTGTCGATGACCTCGGTGATGTCGAACACCGGCGAGGCCGAGTACGGCGCGCCGACGGCCAACGCCATGCGGTTGCTCACTGCTGCTCCGGCCACCGATCGGGCTTCGTATATCGCCAGAGGTCTTGACGGCTTCCGCGAATGGGGCAGCCCGGAATTCGCCGACGAGGAACGGTGGACCGCCGAACTCGGCAGGGCATTCGATCGGTGCTTCGATCCTGGCGGCACCACACGACAGTTCCTCGGCATCGGGGCATCTGCACCCCGAGCCGACAAACTGCGCAACATCCAGATCCCGACACTGGTGATACACGGCGACAAGGACACGCTGATCGACGCCTCCGGCGGCCGTCGTACCGCCGAGTTGATCCCCGGCGCCCGCTTCGAGTTGATCGAAGGTATGGGCCACGACTACCCGCCCCAGTTGTGGGACCGCTGGGTCGACCTCGTCGCCACCCACGCCCTCGCACACAACTAGCTCCGCCCGTGCCACAGGCGTCGATCGGGCGGCTCAAGCGAACGAAGTGAGCCGCCCGAGCGGCGGAGAGCGGAAAAAACGGTTCGCAGGTAGGACGCCAAGCAACCCTGCGTCGTGTCCGGACCCGGCGCCTGCCCGCCAGCGAACGGGTGAGCGTCGAACCTAGAAGGCGTTGGCCAGCACGTCTGCGTATGTCGTTGCGAGGTGGAACGTCATCTCGGCACGAACCCGTTCGGGGACGTCTTCGAGATCGGGTCCGTTTCGCACCGGTAGCACGATTTCGCGCAGTCCTGCACGGTGGGCCGCTAGCACCTTCTGCTTGAGGCCACCGATCGGCAGGACGTTGCCCTGCAGGGTGATCTCACCGGTCATACCGACCGTCGGCTTGACCGGCTTGTTCGTCAGCAGGCTGACGAAGGCGGTGGTCATCGTAATACCGGCAGACGGGCCGTCCTTGGGGACGGCACCTGCTGGAACGTGGACATGGAAGCGCCGGTTGAGGCTGTCGGGATCGACACCCAGCTCCGCGGCGTGGCTGCGGATGTAGGACAGGGCGATCTGCGCCGACTCCTTCATCACGTCGCCGAGCTGCCCGGTGAGGGTCAACGACGGCTCACCGGTCGACGCTGACGCCGACGCTTCGATGAACAGCACGTCGCCACCAGCTCCGGTGACAGCGAGTCCGGTGGCGACACCTGGCAGGTTGGTCCGAGCGGCGACCTCGTCGACGAAACGCGGCCGCCCGAGGAGCGGTGGGATGCCGTCGGCATCGATCACCACCGGCGGCACGGCACCGCCGCCGACCTTGGCTGCGACCTTGCGGGTCAGCTTGCCGAGCTCACGTTCGAGGCTGCGAACACCGGCTTCGCGTGTGTACTCGGCGACGATCCGGCGAACGGCATCTTCGTGGACGTCGACCTCCTCGACAACGAGACCTGCACGCTTGACCTGCCGTGGCAACAGGTGGTGCTGGGCGATGAAGACCTTCTCGTCCTCGGTGTAGCCATCGAGTCTGACGATCTCCATGCGGTCGAGCAATGCGCTCGGCACGGTGTCGAGTACGTTGGCGGTCGCCAGGAACACGACCTGCGAGAGGTCCAGTTCGACTTCCATGTAGTGGTCGCGGAACGTGTGGTTCTGCGCCGGGTCGAGGACTTCGAGCAGTGCCGCCGTGGGGTCGCCGCTCCAGCCGCCCGCAGACATCTTGTCGACCTCGTCGAGGAGGATGACCGGGTTCATCGAACCTGCTTCTGTCATCGCCCGCACGATGCGGCCGGGCTGCGAACCGACGTAGGTACGCCGGTGGCCGCGGATCTCGGCTTCGTCACGGACGCCGCCGAGGGCGACGCGCACGAATTTGCGGCCCATCGCCCTGGCGATACTCTCGCCGAGGCTCGTCTTGCCGACACCTGGCGGGCCGACGAGGGTGACGATCGCACCCTGGTCGCGCTCGTCGCGATCGTTCGAAGGCCTGATCGGGGATTCCGCAGCGGCCTGTGCCTCTGCCTCGTTCTCCGCCGCTTCGTCATCGGCGGTATCGGTAGCAGCATTGATCAGCGCACGATCGTGCTTCAACTTGCGGACAGCCAGGAATTCGACGATGCGGTCCTTGACGTCGCCGAGCCCCTCGTGATCGGCGTCGAGCACCTGCCGGGCGGCGACGAGATCGAGGTTGTCGGGTGTGATCGTGCCCCACGGCAGATCGAAGATTCGATCGAGCCAGGTACGGATCCACGCCTGTTCCGGGGACTGCGCGTTCGTCCGCTCGAGGCGGTCGATCTCTTTGGCGACGAACTCACGAACCTTGACGGGAGCAGACAAGCCTTCGAGCTTGGCGCGGTAGTCATCATTGGCGGCGTCGTCACCCTCGCCCAATTCCTTGCGGATGGCGTTCAGCTGCTGGCGCAGTAGGAACTCACGCTGCTGATGCTCCATGCCCTCGGCCACGTCGTTGCGGATCTGGCGGTCGATCTGCGTCTCGGCGAGCAGGTTCTTGGCCCACTCGAGGACGAGTTCGACGCGGGCGCCCAACTCGACGGCTTCGAGAATCGTCAGCTTGTGATCGTCTGACGCGTCGCTCCAGGCGGTTGCGCCGTCGGCGAGTTCACCGGCAGCGGTGACATTGCGCAGCACCTCGGGGAGCCGACGGGAGTTCTTCAGCTCGGCGATCTCCTGCAGCACGACACGCAGTTCACGGGCGAGGGCGTCGATACGCGGTGTCGCCTGATGGTCCTTGACCGGAGTGACGGCGCGCATCGCTGCGGTGCGTTCGCCGACGAACTCCTCGCCGAGCAGACCGCGCTGTTCCGCCTGCACGATCGCTGCCGGCATGCCCGTCGGGAGCGTGCCGACGTCGGGGACACGGGCGACGACACCGACGACGGGGGTGCGGCCGTCGAGTTGGGAGACGATGACGAGACGGCCGTCGTTGGCCCTGGCGATATTGACCGCCGTCTTGGCAGCATCGGAGTCGAGGGCGATGGTGACGACGGTTCCCGGGAGGATGACGCCGGGGACCGACAGGACTGGCAGCACGAGCCGCTGTGAACTCTGGCTGTCGTTGGTGCGATCCGGGTTGAGCGTCGCCGTCGACGTCACCGGATCGTGGGTCGTGACCGCGCCAGAGGGCTCGACCGGGAGCGCGGAATTGGACGCGGAATTGGACGCTGAATTGGTCGATGCCTCGCTGGACGAGTCGTCGAATGCCTCGGCACTGAACGGGGAGGGAGTAGCCATGAACGGCACGATACCTTGACCTTCGTCAAGTTCCTCCGTAAACATGAGTCACTCTGACTCAGGTTTCTTCTGCCACCGCCTCGCTGTTGGCGATGACTGCGTCGATCGACGCGTGCAGCACCGAGACGATCGTTTCGATCTCGGTTTCACCGATGATGAACGGCGCGCCGATCATCACTGCGTCCTGCACAGGACCGGATCCTGCCGGGTAGAACCACACACCGCGGTCCAGGGCTTCGGCGACGACCTTGGCGGCGAACTTCGTGCCGGCGTCGAAACGCGCACCGCTGTGGCGATCCCGGCCGAGCTCGATCCCGAGCATCAACCCCTTGCCGCGGATCTCGATGACGTTCTGATGATCGCCGAGCTCCATCCGCAGGCGTCGCTCGAGCTGCGAGCCGACCTCGGAGACGCGTTCGACGAGCTGCTCACGCTTGAGGATCTCGAGCACCGCCAGCGCACCGGCACACATCGCGTCGCCGCCGGTGAAGGTGAAGAACATGAACCCGCCGATCGAGTTCAGCGCAGCCGTGACCTTGTCGGTGGTGGCGACCATGCCCATCGGGACATAGCCGCCTCCGAGGCCCTTGCCGCCGTATATGACGTCCGGCTCGATCGGGAAATGCTGGTGACCCCACGTCCTGCCCGTGCGGCCAAAACCCGTCATGACTTCGTCGGCGATCAGCAGGATGTCGTTTCGTTTGCAGATCTCGTTGACCGTTTTCCAGTAGTCGTCACTGGCGACGAGGCAACCGCCTGAGGCACCGGTGATCGGCTCGAACAGGAACCCGGCGATCGTCTCAGGACCTTCCGCTTCGATGACCCGTTCGACGTCGGCCGGGTCGTCCCATGCAACCTTCGGGAAGTCGAGCAGCAGCGGTTCGTACCCGGCACGGCGCCCGGAATGGCTGCCAGCGGAAATCGCCCCGAGCGTGATGCCGTGATAGCTGGGATGGCGGCCGACGATCTTCCACCGTTCCGGACGGCCATTGGCGAGGTGATAGGCGCGTGCGAGACGCAGGGCAGAGTCGGCAGATTCACTGCCACCACTGGAGAAGAAGATCGAATTGAAACCCTCCGGCAGCCAGTCCTGCACGAGCGCGTCGTGAAGCGCAAGGCGATTGGGTGTCGCCCAGAGCGGCATCACGTAGTCGAGTTTGACCATTGCCGCATGCACAGCATCGGCGACTTCGATCCTGCCGTGGCCGATGTTCGTGAGGATCGCCCCACCGCCGGCGTCGAGGATGCTCCTGCCACTCGCCTCGTACAGGTAGCTGCCTTCGCCATGGACGATCATCGGCAACGGTGCTGGCGCCGGAACGAATGAATAGCGGGTGTTGGGATCGGTCACCGTTGACATGACGCCCAGTCTGCCAGTCGGTGAGCGGCTGGCGACGAGGATTGCGCTCGTCACAATGCCTGGCGATACCTCGGCGGAGCGAACGTGTCGCCGTGGCGGTAGGTGATCGAGATGCGCGGACCGGCGACCGCCTTGACCTTCGGGACGCAATGCTGCCAATGCCGCTGGCATGCGCCGCCCATCACCAGCAGGTCACCTTGGCCGAGGGCGAACCCCCGCGACGGACCGCCGCCTGCCCGGCGCAGCAGAAACGGCCGTGGCGATCCGACGCTGACGATGGCGATCGTCGCCATCCGCCGGCGGTGCCGCACCGTGTCGCCGTGCCACGCCACAGAATCACTGCCGTCGCGGTAGTAGTTGAATCCGATCGAGTCGAATGGCTCCGCATACCGGCAACCGAGCGCCGCGGCCATCTCCGTGCAGACCGGCAGCGGCGGTGAGGCCATCCGCTCCGCTCCGTACCAGGCGGTGAGGCGCGGTTCGGCGACGATGCGTTCGTACATCACCACCGTCCGCTGCTGCCACTCGAGCCTGGCGACGAGTTCGGCGAAGACCAGGTCAGCACCCGACAGCCACTGCGGGACATGCTCGATCCAACAGTCGTCGTCGAGCTGCACCCGTGCCGCACCCCTGAACGACCGATCGACCGCCGGATCATCGAGCGCGAACAGGCACCCCTGCCACGCAGCCGGCAACTCGTGCAGCGGCGCCAGCGTGACGCCGCGCTGCTCTTGCTCACCAGCGTTCCTCCTCGTCAGGTCTTGTCCGTCCGCTACGATCGATTCATACATGCGTTCGACTATCGCGCACCGAACAGATGTTCGTCAAGGCGGTTCCGAAGAGAAGCCGGGAAGCAGTGAGCCATGGCCACGATGATCACGATCGACGATCCGAAGGACCCACGCGTCCGTGACTACGTCGGCCTGAAGAGCCCGAAAGAGCGCCGTCGTGTCGAGGTCGCAGCAGGTATCTTCGTCGCCGAGGGACCGCTCGTCGTCGAGCGGCTGCTCAAATCGCCGTACACGGTGCGTTCGCTGATGCTCTCGCCGCAGGTTGCGGAGCGCCTGGGCCCGCAACTGGCACAGCACGAGATCCCCGTCTATGTCGCCAGCCGCATCGTCATGAGCGAGGTCGCAGCCTTCGACATCCATCGCGGTGCCGTCGCCGTCGCCGAGCGGCGCGCCGAACAATCCGTCGCTCAAGTACTGCGCAGGGCACACACGGTCGTCATCCTCGAAGGTATCAACGACAACGAGAATGTCGGGGCCATCGCCCGCGGTGCCAGAGCGCTGGGCGTCGATGCGATGCTGCTCGATCAGCGCAGCAACGACCCGCTCTACCGCCGCACGGTTCGTGTGTCGATGGGTGAGATCCTGTTCCTGACGTTCGCACGGGTTCCTCTGTGGCCGGATGGCCTCGCCAAGGTGCGGGCTGCCGGTTTCGAACTCGTCGCCTTCACGCCGTCCCGGAAGGCCACGCCGCTGAGCGCATGGAATCCGGGCAAACGTAAGGTGGCACTGATGTTCGGAGCCGAGGGCCCGGGACTCACCGACGAGGCGAGGGCGCTGGCCGATCTCGAGGTAGTCGTCCCGATCAGGCGCAACGTCGATTCGATCAACGTCGGGCATGCTGCGGCGATCGCCTTTCATCACGTCGATGCTGCTCGCCGCCAGGCGCGTTAGCCGGAGCGGGCCGACCGTTCCTCGTCGACGGATCAACGGATCGTCAGTGAAGAGCGCGCACCATCGCTTCGCGTTTCGACGGTCCGGACAGACGGTCGGCATGGTCGCCGATGAATGAGCGAACCTCATCGGCCTCGGTTGGTCCGCGGTGGGCATACGTCCGGAGTACCCATCCAATTGCTTTGCGGACGAAGCAGTCGTGATGCTCGCCCTGCAGCGCACAGGCGGCGACTACCCATTCGACGTCCATCGCCGTTCCCCATCGTTCGTGGTGCAGGATTGCCGACCGGATCACCCACACGTTGCCACTCCGCAGCCACCTGTCGATGACCTGACCGAGCGCCGGATTTGCTCGCACGAGCACTCCTGCACCGTGGCCGCAGACCACGTCCACGGTGTCCCACCAGCACGTGGTGACGATCAACGTTCCAGCGGCCGGAACTGTCGCTGACGACGGTTCAGGAGGGCAGATACCTCGGACGCAAGCGCCGATGAGCGAAACGCCACACGCCGGCGGCGTCACGCCGGAAGACGTCGTCGTAGTAGAAGTACAGCACCGGCAGGACGGCACCATCGATCCATTTGGTCGCCATGCACCAGCATGCGCCGTGAACCTCGTCAGCGGTGATCGGGATCAGCATCGAGGGACCAGGCAGGTGCATCAGCGGATTGACCTCGTCGTAGTGACCCCCGACGAGGTTGGCGATGGCGTCAGGGCCGTGAGCGATGCCGAAGCCGTATTCGCGGCCGTCCCACACTGCATCATCAGTGAAGAGCGAGGCGAGATCGGCCCGCTGGCCGAAGTCGGTGAAGGTTGCATACGCCTGCAAGAGATTCTGCAGCAATTGGCAGGTCTCGGCCGGTGGGCTCTGCGTGTACCGTCTGGCGACGTCGACGGCGGTGAAGTCGAGCACGTCGTCGCGTTCGAGTACGGCCTGGTCAGACAGTATTTCTACGGGCTGTTGCATGGTCATCAGATTGCCATCTCCACGTTCGATGCTCGCAGCCCCCGGCCACAGCTTCCCTCGACGCATCATATTCATCATGATGTTCCCGGTCAAGGTCGCCCGGTAAGAATCCACGACAGGCCGTTGCCGATTTCGAACGAATCGTTTTGCAATCCGACAGCGCGCGACGCCGCTGAACTTCAGGCACCGGATATCGCATCCACTGCGATTGTCGGTGCCCACTACACGGTGCGACCCGTCGATTACCGGAAGCTGAGGATCTGAACCGACTCGTTCCTGCATCGATCGATACGAAAGACTCTGGGCGGTGATCGATCGAGGGCCGGCAGCGCGTTGATCGCCATGCTGCGGACGAACCGGGACATCCGAGCGCTGTTCATCGCTCAAGTGGTGTCATATCTGGGCGACTGGTTCGCCTATGTGGCCTTCGTCGGTCTCGTGCAGGACCTGACGAAGGTGCCGCTGCTCGTCACGATGGTCTTCGTCTGCCAGTCACTCCCGATGTTTCTCACGACGCCGATCGCCGGGCCGACGGCGGACCGCTTCGATCGACGGACGATCATCACCATCGTCTCGATCATCCAGACAGTCGCCGCAGCGGGGCTGCTGCTGGTGCATAGCCGTGGATCGTTGTGGATCGGCTTCGTCAGCCTCTGCATCATCTCGGCATTCGCAGCGTTCGTCACGCCAGCGGCGCAGGCAGGACTGCCAAGCCTTTCGAGGAACGACGACGAACTGCGCCACGCCAACGTCCTGTTCGGATCGTTGTGGGGAGCGATGCTCGCCGTCGGGGCAGCTGCCGGTGGCGTTGTCGCCTCGGTCTTCGGCCGGAACGTCTCCTTCATCGCCAACGCCGTCTCATTCGCCCTTGCAGCGATCGTCATCCGTTTCATCCGCCGGCCGATGCAGCAGCCGCGAGACGCTCGCAGCCACGTCGAGCGGATGCATCCGCTCAGCGACATGCGCGAGGCGGTCGGATATGCCAGGCGAGACCACGCGTTACTTGCGCTGTTGGCATCCAAAGCGACATTCGCGCTCGGCGCCGGCATGGTCGGGTTGCTGGCGTTACTGGCAACACACCAACTCCATGGAGGCGACGGTGCGACCGGCCTACTGCTCGGGGCCCGCGGGCTCGGAGCGGCCGTCGGACCCGTCGTTGCCGCCAGAATGCTCGGTCCTCGCCTCAGCCGACTGCTGCTGCTCACCGGATTCTCCGGACTGGCGTTCGGCGTCTTCTACCTGTGCCTCAGTGTGACGACGACGCTCTGGCTGGCGGCGACACTGGTGCTCGTGGCGCACCTCGGGGGCGGGGCGCAGTGGACACTCTCGACCTACGGTTTGCAGCGTCGGGCACCGGACCACATCCTCGGCAGGGTCATCGCCGGCGACTTCGGCATCGTCACCCTGATCATCACGCTGTCCAACCTTGCCGCAGGTGCGCTCGCTGGTGTCGCCGGCACCACCTGGGCGTTTGCCGTGTTCTCGACGCTGTGCCTCGTCGCCAGCACGACCTACCTCATCGTCACCCGACCGATACGGAACCAACTCGACGCCGAAGCCCGGATCGGTGGTCACTGATCCGCTCGGGGCTGCTCCGTCTCGACGGCTACGAGCTGACGATGTTCGACATCGACGAGGCGAATGAAGCCTCGCCCACGCAGCAGCCAATGCCGGGCCGTTGCAGAAGACGATCCTTCGACCGTGATGATCTGACGCCGAGGCGGCGCTGCCGGGCGCTATTCCTCGGGAGCTACCGGTTCAGGCCGAGAGTGGCGGCCGCGGCGAAGAGCGACGTTCGTTTCTCCTCCAACGTGGCGACAGTCGGCCACACCTGATCGGTCCAGATCAAGACGTTGTCGAACCCTGCATCGGCATAGCGTCGGACAGTCGCCGGGTCGCCGCCGGCAATTCGGAAGATCAACTCGAAGCGACCCTCGACATCGCTCTCGTGACGCAGCCGGAGCAGTTCGGCGCGCAGGCGAATCGATTGCTCGAACGATGGCGTCCCGGAGGAGAACCAGCCGTCACCGAGGCGCGCCGCCCGCTGTAGAGCACGGTCGGTGTTTCCGCCGAGGATCAACGGGACCGTGGTGACATGCTTGGTGGACTGCACTCCCTCGATCCTGAAATGGCGTCCGCGGTGATCGATCGGCCCGCTCCGCCACGCTCGACGCAGTATGTCGATCGTCTCTTCGAAGCGCGTCACACGCTCGGAGAACGGAATGCCCAATGCAACGAATTCCTCCTCCAGCCATCCGAAGCCGAGCCCGAACATGAAACGTCCGGCGGCGATCTCCTGCAGGGTGCAAACGGCCCTGGCGGTGGTCAGCGGGTGCCGGAGCGGCAGCAGGTAGATGCCTGTCGCCAGCCGCAGGCGCGTGGTAACCGCCGCGGCCGCAGCGAGTTGCACGAGGGGATCGACGAGTTCCGTGTCCGGACTGACGATCGGCGCGGTGCGATGCTGTGCGCCAGGCAGTTGCGTGGTCGGGTGGTCGCTTGCATATCCGAAAGGCAGGACGATGTGCTCACCGATCCACAACGAGTCGAAGCCGGCCTCGTCGGCCGCCCTGGCGATCTCGACGAACTCCAGCGCCGCAACGTCATAGGCAGTCAACCCGATCTTCATGTCGGCTTCCTCACTCGCCATCTCGTCGGGCGCATCATCACAACCCTCCGAGGGCGTCGGAGCCGCCGACGAGCATCGCCGCCGTCACACCAATCGCCGTCACGGCGGTCATCACCAGGGCGATTGCGGCAACGAGAGGATACGTTCCGTTGTTGTACTGGTCGTAGAGAATTGTGCCCATCACCTGCGTCGTCGAGGCCCTGACGAGGAGCGAAGCGGCGAACTCGTGGGTGAGCAGCACGAACATCAACGCCGCCGCTCCACCGAGCGCTGAACGCATCAGCGGAAGCTCGATCTTGAGGCTCGTGCCGCTCACGCCTGAGCCACTGACCCTCGCCGCCTCGGTGTAGTTGCTGCCCAGTGCGAGCATCGCCGACGTCTGCATTCGAACGGCGAACGGCAACATCAAGGTGATGTAAACGAGCACGATGACCCAGTTCGTCCCGTAGAGCACGAACGGCGCTTTCGTGTAGGTCAGGAGGAAGCCGGCACCGAACACGACGGCTGGAATGCCGAGTGGCATCGACACGACGTAGTCGAGGATCGTGCGCAGGACACCGAACCGTCGACCGCGCAACAAGATGCTCGAGGCGACGTAGCCGACCGGCAGGCAGATGGCGACGGCGAGCAGTGAGATCGTCACGCTGTTGAAGATCGCCTGGGTCACGCTCGACTGGGCGAAGATCGTCCGGAAGCTCTGCAACGAGAAATGATCTGTGTCGATCTTGGCACTCCAGAACCGGGAGAGCGCCACGATGACCAGCCCGATCACCGGCAGCACCGTGGCGACGAAGCTGTAGGCGATGATTGACACCGCACCGATGACGCTCGGCCGTGCCTCGCTCCTGAAGGCCTTTCCACCATGGGTGACGAAACGGCGTTGATCGCCGAGCAGCACCTTCTGTACGAGCACGATGAGCATGCCGAAGAGGAGCAGCGGAGAGCCAAGCGCGGCGGCTGCGCCGTACTCGATCGGTGAAGCCGACATCTGACGATAGATGTCCGTGGTGATCACTTCGATCCCGCTGTTGCGACCGAGCAGCAACGGTCCGGTGAACTGTCCGAGGCCGAGGAGCAGGGCGACACCACCACCATAGATCAGCGTCGGGCGAAGCAGCGGCAGCGTCACTCGGAAGAAGACGCCCCACTGCGACGAGCCGGCGACCTGCGCGGCCTCGACGTGTTCTGAGCTGATGTTCTGGAAGCCTGCGCTGACGAACAGATAGACGAATGCCGTCAAACCGAATCCGGTGATGATGATGATCCACGGAAGCGTGTAGATATCGACGGGACCCTGTTTGAGGTCCGACCACCAGGGAAGATTGCGGAGCAGTGCGTTGACGTACCCTGGCCGTGGGGAGAACAGGAACGACCATCCGACGACACTGGCGACGGCCGGAACGATGATCGGGAAGATCGGCAGCACCCGCAGCATGCGCAAGCTGCGCGGCAGACGTGTCGCCGCCCAGGCGAGCAGTGTCCCGAGGACGAGGGCGATCGCCAACGAACCGAGTGCCAGACCGGCCGTGTAGGCGAGCGTCTTGGCGAATGCCGGATCGGTGTAGCCGATCCGGTAACCACGTGCGCCGTCGGAGAAGGCGTTGATCTGCAATCTGACGAGTGGCAGAATCACCAGATAGCAGAGTGCGGCGACGAAGGCGAGGACACCCGCCCAATTGGCGAGTGCTCGCAGCGGCAATGGCCGGGAGACCGGTGACGGCGCATCGGCCTCGGCGACGCCAACGGCTGTCATGAGTCGACGGCATTCAACACAGGCTCGGCGATGTCCGACGCACCGGAGCCTGTTTCATCGTCGAAGAAGTGGGCGTCCGATTGGCGGAACGAGGCGCGCACCGGATCGTTCTGTTTCAGTCCTCGTGCCCAACTGTCGGACACGCCGGACGGAATCCTCGCGAACAGCCGCGTGCCGTTGGCGTCGAGGACGACATCGAGATGGCGTCCGCCGTACTCGGCGTCGACGACAACGGCGTCGAGACTCGACATGTTTGCTCCGACCGACGCGTCACACGGAGTGACCTGGAGGTCGTCTGCACGCAGCCGCATGGCGACGGGGGCCGTGCCGGCAATGCCAAGCTCGCTACCGCCGATCGGTCGGCCAGCTGCCGCCCATCGGCCGTCCTGGTAGGTACAGACGACCCGGTTGTCCATACCGATGAATGCGGCGACGTACTCACTGATCGGGTGCTCGAACACTTGCTGCGGCGTGTCGTACTGCTCCACCCGGCCGTGACGCATGATCGCCAACCGATCACCGAGCGCCAGTGCCTCCGACTGGTCGTGGATGACGAAGACAGCGGTGAATCCGAGACGGCCGTGCACCTCGTGGAGTTCGGCGCGCACGTGATCTCGCAATCGGGCATCGAGGTTGCTCAGCGGCTCGTCGAACAGCAGCAGGTCCGGCCGCGCAACGAGGCCCCTGGCAAGAGCGACACGCTGCTGCTGACCGCCGCTCAATTGCGCCGGATAGCGGTCGAGCAGCGCAACACAGTCGACCATTTTCGCGGTCTCCTCGACCCACCCGTTGCGCAGGCCCTGCTTCAGTCTCCTGGCGCGCAGCGGGTAGGCGATGTTCTTGCGAACTGTCATGTGCGGCCACAACGCGTACGACTGGAACACCATGCCGATCTTGCGTTTGTCCGGTGATCGATTGATCCGCCGTTCGGCGTCGAAGACGACTTGGTCGTCGAATGAGATACGCCCACCGCTCGGCGTTTCCAGTCCGGCAAGGCATCGCAGCGTCGTGGTCTTGCCACAGCCGCTCGGACCGAGGAGGACGAGGAATTCGCCCTCCTCGATCTCGATGTGCAGGTCGTCCACCGCTTTCGTCGGCGGCTTGCCGACGAAGTGCTTTGTCAACCCCTCGATGCGTATGTGGGACATCTCGTCACCTTTCGCCGTGGACGGTCTGGCACGTAGCAGACCGGCTCAGTGCTTGAACAGGCCGTTCCAGCGGGCCTGATATGCAGCGACGAAATCCGGAGTGAGAATCGACAGATCCTGTTTGTGGACCTTGCTGGTCGTCGTGACTGCACCGGGGACGTTGGGCAACACTGAACCCGCCAGACGGGCGAGGGCTTCCTGACCGGGCTCGGTGAGGATGAAGTTGGCGAGCAACTGGGCGGCATTTGGATGCGGTGAAGTTGCCAGTACCGACTCCTTGAACAGCGCGCCCCACACCGTGTCGGACAGACCGGAATCGACGGGAGCCCCCGTCTTCTTGGCGTCGGTCTGGATTCCGACGAAGAGCGCCGCCGATATCTCGCCTGACGCCATCGCCTGACCCATCGGAAGCGAACTCGCATAGATCTTCGGGTTCTGAGCAGCGAGCTTGTCGGTGAAGTCCTTGCCGTATTTGCCCTCGAGATACAGCCAGAAGTCGACGATCGAGGCGACGCTCGGTTCGATGACGCCGATCTGGCCCTTGAGTGCCGGGTCGAGCAGGTCCGGGTAGTCCTTGAGGCCCTTCGGATATTGCGCCGTGTTCCAGCCGAACGTCAGCACGGCCGCGGAAGCGACGAGATAGTCGGCCTTGGGTGACACGTTGTTCGCTTTGTCGTAGTTCGGATCATCGATCGCCGGACCGGAGAACGTCGTGAAGAGACCAGCAGCACTCTCCTTGACGTCCCACGACGCCGTTGCCTGGACGATGACATCGCCGATGCCCTTACTGGCGTCGTGCTCAGCCTGAGCCTTGACCTGGATGTTCCCGTCGATATCTCGGACCACCGTCACGGTAATGCCGTAGGCAGCCTTGAAGCGGGTTGCAAGATCGTTCAACTGGTCGAGGCTCTGGCTCGAATAGATGGTGACAGTGCCCTCCTTCTTTGCCTTGGCGATGACATCATCCCAGGCCGCACTGTTCGCAGCAGGCGTCGCCGAGCCGGCAGGATTGGTCGAACCTGCCGCAGTCGTCGGGCCGGCGGCGGAAGCGGCTGCGGACCCGGCCGGCGTCGCTATCGTCCCGGCAGCGGGTGTCGTGGTGGCGATCGGCGTAGAGCCGGCAGGGACGGTCGAACTACTCGACTTGGTGCTGCTACCGCACGCTGCGGCAATCGTCGATAACACGATTGCGCAGGCCAGGCCGACAGTAGTGCGTCGAGACCGATCGTGAAGCATTCGATTCCCCCTCATTTGTGGAAGCGTCGCGCGGAAGCAGCGACACAATGTTCCGCTGGTGCAGCGGTGTAGGCGATGCGGATGTGGTTCCCCTGCCGCTTCCCCGGTAGCCGCTGTCGGATGACGTCCGGCTATTCATCATGATGATAAGTGAGCTGACGGTCGTTGTCAAGGGGTTGACGGCCGAGCGCTCAATGATCATGATGAATATCGAAGGTCACTCTCGGGCGATCCTCCAACGAGACCGGGGAGCTCAAGGTCATGACCGAACATGCCGGCGCGGGAGATATCGCATGGTGATGAAACAAGGGCTCCCGATCGAATCGACCGGTGCGATGGTGACGCAGGTGAAGACGAGCGAGACGGTGGCCAGACGCATCGTCGGTGACATTGTCACCGGACGGCTGCGGCCGGGCGATCATCTCGCAGGAGAGGCCGTGATGATCGAGCACTACGGCGTCAGCAGAGAGTCGTTTCGCGAGGGACTCAGACTGCTCGAGGCACAGGGCATGCTGACGATGAAGCGTGGTCCAGGGGGCGGGCCGATCATCCATTCGGTCGATCCCGCCAACCTCGGGCGCATCTCCACGCTGTATTTCCACCTGGCAGGCGGCACATACCGCGAGTTGATCGAGGCGTGGGTCATGGCCGAGTCTGCGCTCGCCCGTCGCGCCGCGAGCCATCCCGACGATGGAATCCGACGGCGGACGATGGCGCCGTACCGTTCGCCGGACAGCCTCGCCGGAACCGATCAGCAGACCTTCGTCTCCCACCATGCATCGTTCCATGGTGCCGTGGCAACGCTTGCACAGAACTCCGTGTTGCAGATTTGGTTGCAGACGATGGGCCTGATCATCAGCCGTCATGTCGTCGATCTCGAGAACCTGACGAGCCTGCACAATGTCATCGCTACGGATCATCTGCGTATCGCAGACGCCATCGCCGACGGGCAGCACACACAGGCCGCCGAGTCGATGGAGCAACACATCCTCGGCATCGGCCGGCACCTCGACGGCGAGTTGCTCGGGTCGCTCGACGATCACATCCAATGGAAGTAGGCACAGCGTTCCGGATCGCGCCCGCAGCACCCTCGGATCATGATGATCCGTCGCTCCTTCGACGGTGTCCTCGCCGACCCGGTTCCCGTGCATCTGGATCCCGACGGCACTCCACGCCTCGCCACCGACGGCACCCGGTCCTATCGTGGTCATGGCTGCTGCCGTTGACCACCTGAGCATCAGTGCACAGGGCGAACCGGACGTTCGAGATGTTGCCTGTCACCGTCCGGTCGCACGACGAGAAGTGTTGTGAGGTGCGCTCTGGGTGGTGGTACGGTGCGGTGTAGTCGTCCGAGACCCCGATGACGCAATTGGTACGCGCTCACGTCGAGGGGAATGCAATCCATGAACGAATCGACGCTCCGGGTAGGCGGGCGCTTCGAACCGGCCGATCTCTCTTCTCGGCGGAGCTGGGGCCGATGCGTTGCGGCGGGATATTGGGCGGCTGGCGTGCCACATGTCGTGATCGTCGATCGCCTCCCAGGTTCCGGAATGCGCCGTCGCCTGGACTTCGCCGCAGCCGACACCAGCGTCAGGGGCTGACAAGACGATGCCTGCGCCCCTGACACGGCATGTCGAGACGGCGTCGCTCGCCAGGCGGGCTGTCGCCTTCAACCGGTTCGGCGCCAGCGCCGCATTGCTCGACGGAGCCGGGATCATCGTCGACACCAACGAGTCGTGGAGGCTGTTCTCACACCTGAACGACGGCGACCCGGCTACCACCTCAACGGGCGTGGACTATCTGGCCGTGTGCGATCGAGCAACGGCGCTCGGGGTGGAGGGCGCCGGCCGGGTGGCGCGCGAGCTCCGGCAGATCTTGGCCGGAGAACGGCAGCGGATGGACTTCAAGTATCCATGTCCGTCCCCGGCGGAGGATCGATGCTTCCTCCTGCAGGCATCGGGGGCCCCGATCGTCGACGGTGCTGGAATCGTCGTGTTCCACATCGATGTGACCGCCCGCAAGCTGCTTGCGGACCGGCTCGGCACGATCGCCGATCACGACGAACTCACCGGCTTTCCGAACCGCCGTTCGGCCGTGAAGTACCTGGACGAGCAACTCGCTCTCGCTGCGGTGACCCCCGGTTCGGTGTGGGTCCACTTCATCGAGCTCAACACGTTGAACGACGTCAAGGACCGTCACGGACACAACATCGGCGACGAGTTGTCATGCAAGATCGCTCTTTGCGCCCGCCGGGTGTTGCGCGCCGAGGACCAGCTGTTTCGATTCGAGACCGGCGAGATCGTGCTGATCTGCGCCGGCCTCGACCGACCTGGCGCGGTCGAGTTGGCGGCGCGGCTGCGGAGGGTGATGGCTGCGCCGTTCCAAGTCGGCGAGGTCGAGGTGATGGGCACGGTGTCGGTCGGCTTCACCGAAAGCCGACCGTCATCGACGGCCGATTCGTTGTTCCGGGACGCCGCCCGCGAGATGCACATCGATAGGCAGCATGCCCCCTCGATGACCACTCCATCCGCTGGCGCCCGTTTTCGCCGAGGAGGACGTGACACGCCTGACGGCGTCGTCCGTCCCGGCGCTGAAGCGGATCGCGAACGGATCGCGAACGGGAGAAGGTTGGAGGTGCTGGCCCGCGCTCAGCGAGTCATCAGTTCACTCGACTTCGACGCCAGCCAGATTGCTGTTCGTGTCGCCGATTGGGCCCAGTCGCTGTCACAGGCCGACTGCGTAACGGTCGAAGTTCGTGACGGCGAGGACCTCGTCTGTCAGGCCGCACGCGGCGTGCCAGGGGTCGAGATCGGCGCTCGGCGGACGGCGCAGGGTTCCCTCGCTGCCGCATGCATGGAAAGCGAGCTGCCTGCTCTATGGACAGACGGCGTGGGACCGGGCGAGCCCGTAGCCGACTGCCGATCAGGCGTGGTGATGCCCTTGATGGCCACCGACGGCGGAGCTGCCCTCGGTGTGCTGACAGTCGCGTCGACGCGCCAATCGGCGTTCAGTGACCACGACATCCTCGGCCTGGAGGTGATCGCCGGAATCGCCGGCGGATTCATCGCCAAGGCTGAACTGCTGGTGGTGCTCGAACGCACCGCAGCCCGCTACCGCACACTCGTCGACCACCTCCCCGGCACGGCAGTGATGGTCTTCGACCAGCAGTTGTGCCTCCTCCTCGTTGCGGGACCGGGCGCTCGCCTGTGGCGCTACGCCGAACGCAACGTCGAACCTGGTCACTTCCTTCAGGACATTGTGACGTCCGCCGAATTGGCCATCCTGGAGCCGTTCTATCGCGCTGCGTTCGTCGAGCCCGGAACACTCGAGTACCACTCTGGCGACACCGGGCTCGACTTTCACTTCGCTGCCGTGCCCATCGCCAATCTTGACGGCGAGGTCGATCAGCTGTTGGTGACGGTCACCAATGTCACCCAACTGAAGGCGAACGAAGAGGCCCTCCGGGAAGCGGAGAACCGGTACCGCACCGCCTTCGAAGAGGGTCCGGTCGGGATGGCTCGAACGTAGTTGAACGGCCGTTTCGAAGCGGTCAACCAGGCTCTCTGCAACCTGATGGGCTACACATCCGAGCAATTGTGCGCCAGCGACTTCGTGTCGATCACCCACCACGACGACGTCGAGCCCGGCATCGGGGCGTTGGAATCGATGGTTTCCGGTCTCACCGATGTCTACCGGACCGAGAAGCGACTACTCCACGCCGACGGGCATGACATCTGGGTCACGCTCTCGACCACAGTGGTGCGAGACGACGACCGCCCGCTCTACTTCCTCAGTCACTTCCTGGACATCACCGATCGCAAACAGTTCGAGTCACGGCTCCAACACCTTGCCGACCATGACCCGTTGACCGGGATGGCGAACCGCCACAGCTTCGAAGCCACCCTCAACCGTCACGTATCGACGGTTGCCCGCCACGGCCACGCCGGTGCCCTCCTCGTCTTGGATCTCGATCACTTCAAACAGATCAACGACACGCTCGGGCATTCCGCCGGCGACGAACTCATCGCCTCGCTTGCATCTGTCGTTCGTCGTCGACTTCGTCCTACCGACGTGATCGGCCGCCTCGGCGGCGACGAGTTCGCCGTGATGCTGCCGTACTCCTCCCGCGATCACGCCGAACATGTCGCGAGCAACCTTCTCGACGCCATCCGCGCCGAGGTCACGGTGCTCCGAGGCGCGCACCAACGAAAGGTCACGACGAGCATCGGCATTGCGATGTTCGACGATCCCAACCTCACCGGCGCGGAAATCCTGATCAACGCCGACCTCGCGATGTACGACGCAAAGGAGGCGGGGCGGGACCGGTACGCCGTTCACGAGACCGCCGAGACACGACCCACCACGAGGGCTCGACTCGCCTGGGTCGACCGGATCACGCACGCGCTCGATCACGACCGGTTCATCCTGTACGCCCAACCGATCATGCATCTCGCCACCCGAAAGATCGCACGCCACGAACTCCTGCTCCGGATGATCGCCGAGGACGGCACGATCATCAGCCCGGCGACGTTCCTCAGCGTTGCCGAGAAGTTCGGCCTGATCAGTCGGATCGACCGCTGGGTCGTCGACCACGCCATCACTGCGCTCGCCGCCCACCCGGACCATGAACTGGCGTTCGAGATCAACCTGTCAGGCGTTTCCATGGGAGACAACGATCTGCTCACGTTCATCGAGCAACGCCTCGCAGAGTCACCGGGTATCAAACCATCCCAACTCACCTTCGAAGTCACCGAAACCGCCGCTGTCGCCAACCTCGGCGACGCCGCGAGTTCGCCGACCGCCTGACGACGCTCGGCTGCTCCTTCTCCCTCGACGACTTCGGAGCGGGATTCGCCAGCTTCTATTACCTCAAGTACCTCCCGTTCAACGACCTCAAGATCGACGGCGAGTTCATCACCCACTGCCTTTCGAACCCCACCGACCGGCTCGTCATCGACGCCGTCGTGACCCTCGCCAAAGGCCTCGATAAACGAACCATCGCCGAATTCGTCGGCAACCAGGACACGCTCGAGTACCTCGCAGAGCACGGAGTCGACTACGCCCAAGGATTCCACGTCGGGCGGGCCATCCCACTGCAAGCGGCCAACGCCCAACACACCGCAGACCTCGCCATCGCCCCACCACACCCGTCCTGAACCACCGACGACCCGGTCGTCAGAATTCGGCGAATCGGGCGACGACGGCATCGACTGCGCCCGCCCAGGTGCGTCCGTAACCCTCCTTAACCCCGCGCGTCATCCCGCTCGACGTGGCGTCGAAGTCGTGTTGCGTGCACTCGCCGAAATCGCTGCGGTCGTCCGCTATGGCTCGGCGCCGTGGTATCTGATCTGGCCGCGGCCTTGACGTTTGGCCTGGTACAGGGCGGTGTCGGCGTGCAAGATGAGTTCATCGGCGGTGACGGGTGCCGATTCGATCGCCACGCCGACGCTGGCACCGATCTGCACCTCGGCGACGTCGAGCTGGAACGGTGCCGACAGGGCGGCGGCAAGTCTCGTGGCGACCTCTCGCACCGCTGTGTGCTCGGCGGCCGTGCACATCACGACGAACTCGTCACCGCCGAGCCGTGCGGCGATATCTCCGTGGCGGACCGTGGTGCTGATCCGCCGGGCCACTTCGACGAGCAGTTCGTCACCTGCCGCGTGACCGTACGTGTCGTTGACCGACTTGAAACCGTCGAGATCGAGGAACATCACTGCGGTCGAGGCATGCGTGCGCGCCGCTCGCGCCAGCGCCTGGGAGAGTTGGGTGAGGAGCAACGAACGGTTGGCGAGGCCGGTGAGGGCGTCATGGGTCGAGTGGTAGAGCACTTCCGCCTGGGCGTTGCGCAGTTCGGTGATGTCGATCGCCTGAGCGGCGCAGTACAGAGGGACGCCATGGCGGTCACGAACGAGCGTCGACGTGACTTCAGCGTGGACGATGCTCCCGTCGACGCTCAGGTACCTGGCGGACCGCCGGTTGGTGGTGACCTCGCCTTTGACGAGCCGTTCGAACGCGGCGCGAGCCTCCTTTGCGTCGTCGGGATGCAGCAGGTCGGCGAACAACGTGCCGGTCAGCTGATTCGGGCTGTAGCCGAGCATCGCTGCGAAGCTGCGGTTGATCCGCAGGAACCGGCCGTCCAGGCCGGTCTGGGCCATGCCGATCGGTGCGTCCTCGAACATGCGCGACAGGCGCTCACCCGCCTCGTCGAGGATGTCGACGGTCGGCCGGCGCGCGCTCACCTCGCGGCCCGAGAGGACCATCGCCAACTCGCCCGACGCGAGAATGACGTTGCTGGCAACGACCTCGACGGTCACCCAGGTGCCGTCACCGGTCTGCAGCCGGAACGTCACCGGTTCCTTGACACCGGCCCCTGTCGCTTTGGCACTGACCATCAACTCGAGTCCGAGAGCGAGGTCGTCTGGATGGATGACCTCGAAGACAGGCCGCCCGATCCAGTCCTCGGCCGGCATCCGCAGGATCTGTTCGGCGCGCTTGCTGGCAAACCTGATCACGCTCGTCTGATCGACGATCACGGCCAGTTCGGCGATGTAGTCCAGCAGGTGGCTCACCAGCACTGCGACCTGCTCGTCAGTCATCACGGACAGGTTAGACAGTCGGTCAATAGCTCTCCGCTTGCAAGCAGTTCGACACGCGCATCTTGCTCGCAGACGTTCGTGGTCGTTTGGGTGTCCTCTTCGTCTGCCATCGGGTGTCCGATGTCGTACTGGTGACAGGGCTGTGTCGTGACTCCATGGTCCGGCGAGGGTGTCGGCGCGTCGGGCGATGGCGCTCGTGTCGACCTTCGTCATACCGCCGTGTTCGTGCGGATCGCTGTTGGCATCAACCCGAAGCAAGCTGCAGCGCTTGACGGACACGGTCCGTCGCAGCGCGCCGCTCGACCTCCACGACACCGAACTTCGCCGCGACAAGAGCAAGCCCCCGCTGGTCCGTGCTGCCGGAGTCCACGGGCTTGCGGTGCTCGCCAGCGGCCCCTCGTGGGCGCTTGTGGTTACGACGCGAGGTAGTGCTCGAGGGCTTCGCGTGCGAGGGCTGAGATGGTCTTGCCCTCGTGGGCTGCTCGTTCGGCGGCGCGTTGGCGTGCTGCCTCGTCGAGGCGGAACGTGACTTGGGGTGAACGCTTGCCGGGTGCGGTCAGCGAGGGGCGGCCGCGGTTGACTGGCCATTGGTCGCGGGGAATCGGGTTGCCGATCTCGTAGTCGTCACGCTCGAGGAAGGTGGCGAGTTCGCAGGCTTGGTCTTCGGTGAGCTTGGTCTTGGTGGTCATTTGCTGTGCCCTCTTTCCGGTCTCGTTGGTGGTTCGGTACGTGTCGCCAAGGTCCATGACGTGGATGATGACGTAGGTGTCGTCTTCCCTGCACGACGCCGACCTCGAAGGCTCGCCCGGTTTCGTCGTCGCCGAGATGCATCAAGATTTCCATGGCACCGGGCCGAGCGACGATCACGACTGCGAACGGATGCTCGACGACGTCGACCGCACGGCCACGCCCGATCTTGTGTTTGCGTGCTGACTCGGTGAACCTCAACTCCACCCGTCCATTACTGCACGACACAAATTATTTGACTGATCCTCAGTCGAGTACAAGGAGGTCGAGCACCTCTGCAGGTGTGCGGCTCCAGCCCCAGCGGCGGCTCACAGCGGCTGGATCAGCACCATTGTGCGCTGCACCGGCAACCGCGAGAAGGCCTTTCCAGAGCGCCCAGCCCCGTGCTCGGTCGACGGTGTCGCCGTCGAGTTCGGTGCGGTCAAGGAACCGCCGTCGGGCGTTGCTTCCGAAGTAGGTCCAGGCCATCACAAGATCGCAAGCCGGATCGCCGACTGCGCTCTGACCGAAGTCGATCACGGCAGCGAGCCGTCCGTCGAGGACGAGAAGATTCGAGGGAGCGACATCGCCGTGCAGCCACACGGGCGGCTGCGCCCGCTGCGAACTCCGCGCACGTGCCCAGACGGCTCGGGCCGCACCTGTGTCGAGATCGCCATCGAGTTTGTCAAGCGACCGCTCGACGTCATCGTCGTAGACGCCCAGATCACCTCCCCTGTGGAAGCTCTGTGGCCCGGCCTCCGGTGCGCCGGTTGTGTCAATGGCTCGGAGCGAGCGAAGGAAGGTCGCGAGGTCGTCGGCGAGCGCTTCCTCATCGACGTGCAGCCCGCTGAGGGGCACGCCGGGGAGCCACCGCAACACCGACCAGGGTCTGGGAAAGCCACAGCCAGGTCGACCCCGCGCAACGGGTTCCGGTATCGGCACCGGCAGCTGCTGACGGAGGTACGGCAGCCATCGTTGCTCCTTGTCCACCTGCGGCGCATAGGGGTCGGCACTGGGAAGGCGGGCGACGAAGTCGTCGCCGAGCCGGAATGAGGTGTTGTCCCATCCGTCCGCGTTGACTGGCCGGATCGCCAGTTGCGCCCAGTCGGGGAACTGGTCGCGTACGAGGCAGCGTACGACTTCAGGAGTGATCGCCGACTTGTCCATCGGGACCATCCTGACGCGGCGCCTCGACGCCACCACGGCGAATATGGCAACGGTGTCCAGGTGCCACCAATCGCCGGCTCCGAGGCGACCAAACATGACGTGCTCCTGTCCGGCTCCATGGTCCGAGTTCGATGCCCAGTCGCGTTGAGTCACGCCACGGACGGTTTGTATGAACCACCGCTGAGAGAACTCCGCCGTGACTTCGGTGAGTACGGTGTTACCGGCTTGAGTATCTGGTGACGCGAGGGGCCCCTTCGGCGATGATGTTGGAGGACGCGCGCTTGGCAGCATCGCTTTCCAAGTAGCCGTTCGCCGGCGTGATCGCGATGATCGCTCGATGTAGATATGGGGCGGCCGGAGTCCATACGTGCCCTGAACGCTGCTCGCCACGGAGATCCCTGCATCGGGAACCGACTCGGCCCCGCTGCGTGAAACAGGAACCTTTGGCCCTACCTGACAAACGCTGCACCGACCATGTTGGTCGTGGGATTATTCCACCTGGAGGAAGCTATGAACGCAGTCGCACGATCGGTTCCGAGGAACAAGGCGTTGGCGGGGGTGACCCCGCTCAAGCGAGTCGTCGCCGTCGCAACTGCGCGCGTTGCGGGGTGGGCGTTCCTCGGTGTGGCTCCGCCTGCGTCAGCCGCTGCGGCTCTGAGGGTCTCTTAGGATCCGTCGACGTGCGCTGGGACCTACACCTCAATCCAAGCCGCAGTCAACGCATCCGGGGTGGGGGCGACGATCGAAGTCTGCCCTGGCATATACAACGAGCAGGTTCGCATTGTCGGCCACAGCCATGACGGGCTGAAGCTCCGGTCGTTGAAGCCGCAACAGGCGACGATCCATTGGCCGGCAGTCGAGACGGCTCCTCTGGCGCTCGTCGACGTCGATTCCGCCAACTCGGTGGTTTTGCGTGGCTTCGTCGTCAGCGGCCCGTTCACCTACGACGGATGCTCGCCCGACCGGCACGAAGGCGTACTCATCGAGGGTGGGGCCAGCCTGTTACTGAATGACAACCACATCACCCAGATCAAGAATAGTGTGCCCGCCCTGTACGGCTGCCAGGAGGGCGACGCCGTCTCCGTCGGCCGCCGGCCACGACGGCGGGGACCGCCTCGATCATCGGCAACCAGATCGACGAATACCAGAAGAACGGCGTACAGGTCGTCAACACTGGCTCCGTCGCCACCGTCGATCACAACATGGTGCGCGGCTCGTCGTCCGGTCAATCGAACATTGCGTCCAACGGCATCGTCGTCTTCAACGGTGCACAATCGACGATCAGCTTCAACACCGTGAGCAACAACAAGTACACCCCCCCAGCCCAATGAGTACCGGGATCAGCTATTCCCAGGCGCCCTCGACTGTGTTCGCCAACGTGGTGTACGACAACGACCTCGGCATCGAGGTTGACTCCGTGACCGGTGGTCGAATTGCCAACAACGTGGTCCGAGCGAGCGTTTCCGACGGCCTCCAGCTGTGCGGCGACCCCGCCCAAGGGTGCGCGGCTGTCACGAACGTAACGGTCGATAACAACTACGTTGCGAACAACAAGGGGAGCGGGATCGACCTGATCACCGCACAGGGCAACAACATTCGAGGCAACTCTGTCTCAGACAACGGGTCGGGCACGGCTGATGCCACCGACGGGATCCGCGCTGACGCCGGTTCAACTCAGAACCACATCGACGCCAATATCGCCCGCCGCAACCTCACCAATGACTGCTACGACGCATCAAACGGGACGGCGACGAGCGGTACAGCCAACTTTTGGACCAATGACAAAGGAGTCACGCAGAATACGCCCGGGCTCTGCGCCAAGAATGAGAGTGACCACCAAGACGACTAGTGGCTCGGAGGAAGGAGTGGATCGACTCCGTGATGAACGGCTGTATTTGCGCTGGCTCCAACTGCCGCGAAGGACGAGCAGGTTCACTGAGCTCTGCGCGCAAGGTCGCGGCGGGTCGCCGTCGGCGGCTTCACGGAGCAGCAGGAGGCGTGGGACGATTCGTGGAGCGGCACGCGCGATGCGCGAGCGCGACGGCGCCAACCCAAGCAAGTCGCCGCGCGCTTGCCGGACCACATCGCTGTCGGTGGTACTCGATCGCGACGGCCACCTGTATCCGGCGCAAGACGACGAACTACTGCTGCGCCTCGAGCAGCGTCGGCGCTGATCCGAGTTACTTGCCGTTCCGGTCAGCCAGCTTTGAGATGGAGCCGGAGTGCCTCACGCACGACATCGGAGGCGATGGTGTTCTCCGGTGCGGCGGGGCTTGTAGACCGCCCGCCGTCAAACGTCGGGGTCGGGTCGTGCAGGCAGTGTGTCGGTGGGCCAAGAACCCGTCGCCGGTCTGGGGATCCGAGATCAGCACCGGCGTGGCCCCTCCGATTCGGCGGCGGCGGCTCGGCCCCGATGCAGCGTCCGAAGCCGTGTCCGCAGGCAACCAGAAACATGGTCGTACCCGTTACCGATCGAAATGGTTACGGCTAGCGCGCCGAGGCAGCCAACGCTGCGGCGAGAACGAAGGACACGTACCTGGCGTCGCACTACCACCAGCTCAAAGCGCGTCGCAGCGCGGCAAAGCAACGATCGCTGTCGGGCACACGATCCTCGTGATCTGCCGGCACCTGCTGACCACTGGCGAGGTCTACACCGATCTCAGTGGCGACTACCTACAGAAACCACCGAACTCGACCGCCCGAGCGAAACGGCTCCTCGCTGAACTCGACGCCGCCGGCTACGACATCACCAGCATGCACCCCAAGGCCGCATAGCCACCACCGTCACTTCGCGACACAGGGATTCACACCTCAGGTGTGCGCCTCTCGTTGGGGTTCTACCGTCAACCCCGTTGCGAGAGCGCCTTCCGCCCGGTGACGTTCCTGTTGCTCTCCATTGAACTCCGACGGAGGACTGTCGACGCTCGCCCACACGTTGCGCGGAGCTGTCGAGATGTCCCCGAGATATACGTGGAGAGCCGCCGACCACGTGGTCGGCGGGGTGTGAACGTCGTGAATCGCGTCAG
Organism: Actinomycetes bacterium; assembly: GCA_025356335.1. GTDB lineage: Bacteria > Actinomycetota > Acidimicrobiia > Acidimicrobiales > Ilumatobacteraceae > JANXUF01. The sequence continues at coordinate 4,030 of JANXUF010000072.1, read as the reverse complement.
CTCCGAGCACCAGTATCTGACCGGTCTCCACGCGGTGCGGACCGAGCGGTCGAAGCCCGCTACCCGTCTCTTCAAAAAGGTAATTGTCCTCGTAACCGGACCAGACGCCGATGATCGCCCCCACGCTGTGGTTATGGATCCCCGTCTGGAATCGGCGCGGAAAGATGGCGTGGCACACGAGAATCTCTTTGGACAAATGCATGACCCCGTCGTCGCTGAGGTCGACCGGCACAGGACAGGCCAACTCCAACGAGCGGGGTTCGCTCACCGCTCGCTCGATCAACTCGCCAATCGCGCCGGCCGGATCGCTCTCGGCGAGAGCGTCGATACATGACTGCACGAAAGCATCCGAATCGAAAGGTCCCATCCGATCAGATTGCCCGCTCACCGCTCGTTCTGTCGAGCGCGGAGCGAACATTTCTTGTTGTCGGGAGGCGCCGGCGATGAACGTCGAGACGATGTAGGTGGCATGCCTGTCGAGTGACACGCGGGTCCGGTCGTAGTGCATCGTGGTTCTCGGGTCGGCGTGACTGGCTGCTTCTTGGACGTCGCGCAGCGGGACACCGGCGTCGAGGGCGGCGGTGATGAACGCATGCCGCAACGTGTGCGGCCCGACCCGCTTGACGCTCCCAGCCCTCCGAGCGATCCGCCGCACGATCCGCGCAGCGCCGTGACGATCGAGACGGGCACCACTCCGGTCGCACAGGATCGGACCCGCGCATCGTTCACCGACCGCGAGATCGACTGCTCGCTCGGTTCGTGGCGCGAGCGGGATGGTCACGGTTTGGCCACCCCACGGTGCACGACCAACGTCCGGTGACCATGTCCCACCGGCAGCACGTAAGCCCTATAGAACCTACTTTGCATCGACATGCAAGCAGGTCGAGTGTCCGCCGCGCGCGCCATAGCCGCAGATCTGCGCTCCGGAAGGGCTTGCCAAATGCGCCCATTCCGATGCACTATGCGCTGGTGACATTCATCGGGGGGTCAGCTGTCTGTGGGTCTGATGAAGGACGGATGATATGACTGACCTCGACTCCGACGCCGCTCCCGCCATCGTCACCAAGCTCAGCATGCAGTCGGTGGCCGAGACGGTCGCCAAGTTGACCGCCCTGATCAATGCGCGAGGGATGCGGCTGTTCGCGGTGATCGACCAGGCCGAGGAAGCTCGCCGCGTAGGGCTCGTGTTGCGGGAGACCACGTTGGTCATCTTCGGAAGCCCGCAGGCGGGAACGCCGGTCATGGACGCCGTTCCGCTCGCGGCGCTCGATCTGCCGCTCAAGGTACTGATCTGGGCCGACGACGACCAGACCAGGGTCACCTATCACGCCCCAGATGCGCTGGCCGCGCGCCACCACCTCAGCGCCGACCTGGCGGCGAACATCGTTGGCATCAACGCACTGACTGATGCACTCGTGTCCCAATAGTTCGCGCACCATCGAGTCGTTGGAGACCCCCCGAATGGCTGGGGATCTAGAGCCGATTCCTCGCAGAGGCAGAATGACCACCATGCGAGTCGTCCGTGTCGACCATGTCCAGTTGGCGATGCCGGTAGGCGGTGAAGCCGATGCCATCGCCTTCTACGAAGGGATACTCGGGATCGCTCACGTGGCGAAGCCTGCTCACCTCGCAGTTCGTGGCGGCTGCTGGTTCGAAAATGGCGATCTGAAGGTTCACCTCGGTGTCGACCATGATTTTCGCCCTGCCACGAAAGCTCACCCCGCCTTCATCGTCGACGACGTCCGCAGCATCGCAGGTGTCGTCGCCGCAGCCGGGTTCGCCGTGAAGGACGACGAGCCGCTCGAAGGCTACGACGCGTCTACGTGACCGATCCGTTCGGCAACCGAATCGAACTCATGCAACCAGGTGCGTAGCCGGCGGTAGGCGACGTAGATCAGTCGTGCGCCACCGCGCCTACTTACGCGCTGGGCAATGCAAGCGTCCGCGCATCGACAAATTTTCCGTGAGGTCCTTGCTCGTGTGGAGCGAGCCTGTGGTCTGAGCGAGGGGTGCTCTTCGGTGTTCAGTTCTTGATCGGGGCCCAGGCTTTCGCCCAGTCGTCGTAGCCGATACAGATGTGGCCTCGACCGTCGAGGCAGTCGGTGGTGGGGGTGGTGGTGGCAAACCAGAGCTGGCTGGCGAAGGCTTGGTCGTCGGCGTGGTATGTCCCGCACAGCGATTTCGCCTTCGTGCTCACAGCGCAGGCTTTGACGTTGGCGGGCGCCTCACCGTTCCACAGTGCCATTTGTGCCTGGATTTCGGGCCTGGAGATCCAGTTCATCCATTCGTACATGCAGTTGGGGTGTTTGGCCTTCGAGGAGATCAGCCACGTGTCGGCCCATGCGGTAGCTCCCTCTTTAGGGACCACCGTGTCGACGTGTACGACTCCTTTGGCATTGATGACGTCAGCGATGACTTGCCACGCGGCGCCCATCACGAGCGACCCGGACGCGAACGCAGCCGGCATGTCCGCATAGCTCGTCCAGTAGTCGCCGATGATGCTTCGTTGGCGGGTCAGCACGGCGATCGCCGCGTCGAACTGGGCACGGTCGAGAGCAAACGGGTTCGTGATCTTCAACGCGGGTTGCGTCTTCATCAAGTAGAGCGCGGCATCGGCGATGTAGATCGGCGATCCGTACGCAACGATCTTGCCCGAATACGGCGATTTGGGGTCGAAGACGGCTCCCCAGGAATCCGGTGCGGGTTTCACAATGGCGGGGTTGAACATCAGCATGTTCGCACCCCAACCTTGCGGCTGACCGTAGAGCTGCCCGCGGTACGAGTTGTAGGAGGTCATCTTCAGAAACGGCGCAACGTCGGCGTAGTTGGCCAACAGTTTCTCGTTGACGGGCGCGACGTCGCCCGACAGGATCAAACCCAAGGAGACCTCCCCAGGAGCCGAGACACCGTCGTAGTCCCCGGTGTGCATCAAGCTCGCCATGTCGTCCGACGTCTTCTCGACCTTCACGTTCAACTTGCAGCCGCTTTCCTTGGTGAACGGGTGTACCCAATCCTGTTCGGGATCGTTCAGGCCACTCTCGGCGTACCCATCGAACGCGATCAAGTCCAGCTGCCCCTCGCCCTTGCCGATAGCGGCAGGCAACGCCGCAGCACTCGTCGTCGAGCCAATTCCCGAACCAGGCACCGTGACCGCATTCGAGGCTGACGTCGTCGACCCTGGGCTACATGCGGCAACCACCACGGACAACACCCCGACGACGCCAACACACACGAATGATCGCCGGCGGTACGACCGACCCGCAGTGACTGCCATCAAACCGATCGATCGATCACACCCAGCCCGAACCATCATGACCTTTGCCCTCCTTTGTCGGATCACGTGTCACGGCTGGAAGCATGACGTTCCCACAGGCCAAGCGGGCTTCGTAGCAGGACACAAGGATCGGATGAACCGTCCCGACCACCTATTCCAACACAGATGATCCCCAGGCCCAAGGTCCCGGCTGGCAGCATCGGCGAGAACCCGCGAGATCGGCCCATTCGTCTGTCCCCGAAGTGCCCAGTAGGTGACGCAGAACGCGCAGCGCATATTCGCGCACGTGCCCATACCGCAAGGAGCGCCGAACGGTGCTGGGACCCGCCCGGTCACCCCTCGCCTACGACCACGTCCACGGCTTGGAGCCTCACCGTAGACCACCACGCAGAATGCATGTCGAGGGTCGGGCGCACCGTCGCCGAGGAATCTTCTCGACTCGGCCTCCCGGCCCGCTCGGACAAAGGCGCTGTCGTCAGCGGCCGACGGCCTGATCGACACCGGGACGATCAATCCCGATCCGTCGTCCACCAACCGGTCCTAGGTGGCTGGTGTTCTTTCCGGCACCAATCATTTCGACTGATTTTGGGGGCTCAAAATCTTCATCCCGGTGGGGGGACTGTCAGAAATTTTGTGTAAGCGCGTCGTGATCTGAGAGTCCGCGGTTGAAGGGCCGTGGCGAGAAAGGATCACTTGATGACGAGGAAGCAGGATAGTGAGGTGTCGTCGTTGCCGGCGTTACGTGACGATGGCGGC
>JANXUF010000058.1 GCA_025356335.1 Actinomycetes bacterium | reverse complement strand
GGTGACTCGAAAGTGATCCAGACCTTCACTGCCCCCGCAGGTACCACCGGTCTGTCGCTGTCGTACAAGAGCACCTGCCCCGACAGCATCACTTACGACTGGACAACCGCCACGCTGAAAGACAACACCACCGGCACCACCACAACGGTCGTGCCTAAAGCCTGCGCTACGACTGCCTGGACCAACCGGACAGTCCCAACCACTGCCGGTCACTCCTACACACTGACCCTCACTAACCACGACGACAACTACACCGGCGACTCCACCTACACACTCTTCGACGACATCACCCTCCAGTGATCGCCATTGTGTGGTCGTCCGGCTGGCTCTGCTGCGTTGTAGGTTGACTCGCCAGACCGCACAGAACGCGCGGCGCATATTCGCGCTGACCGGATGCATCGCGACGCGCTCATATCGGCGCTCAGTCGGCCATGCCCAGCCGCCGAGACGACCAGCGAAATTGGCAAGGGCGGAGCCTTGAAAAGGAAGATCGGACCGCAACACTTGCGCCTCTTCGATCCCCCCGAAGTGCGGCGTGATGGGCACGAACTCGCCATTCACCATGTCCGTGAGCGTTGAACGATCGTCGGCGCTGAGCTAAGCGAGCCGCACGTTCAGGCAACCCGACTCTCGCATCGCGGTCGCAGTTGATGGGATCGTACGGTTTCGGGTTCACCCGGTTGAGGCACGTCTCGTCCGGCGTCGGACGTCGCGGTCCTCAGCCTTCATGGAAGGACCACACAACTATGACCATCACGACAACCACGCTGCATCGCGTCACCGACGACGTCTTTAAGCGACCTCGAGCTCCGAACGCTGGCAGGGTTCTGAACCGGCCGGTCTTTTGCGTCAGGTCGGGTGGGTGTTTGGTTCTTTGCTTCTGCTCGGTTTCGGAGGAAGTAGTGACGCTCCTGCGATCGCCGACTGGTGTCCGCCTCACTTGAACGAGAGCGTGTTTATCGACCGAGCCACCCCCGCTGCCGTTTGGCGGCTGAGCATTTCGATCACCGCGTCTCTGCGCGTAATCGGGTCGAAGAGGAGTGCGTGGAGGGTGAAGTGTCAATCTCGGACCGCTGCGGGCTGGCCTGCGGGACTCGGTCGACGTTGAACGCGACGGCCGGGCCGTCCATTCAACGTGTGCGCCGAATCGACTGTTGTCCAAAGTGGGCAATCGTGTGGTGCTGCGGCCCGCTCAGAACTTGCCCAGCACGATCTTGGCCAGGCCCACCATGGCTGCCTTGGATGCCTGAGGATCGCCAGTGAGATTGCCCAGCGACGGCGAAGTCACAGCAAAGCCTCGATCTCCTTTTACGACGAAGACCATACCCAGCGTGGAGTTCCAGAACGCGTTGTCACCCAACCCGTCAACGTGATCTGAACTCGGCTCGATACCCGTGTAGAGCGACGCATCCGCAAGTTTGGCGAAGGTTTGCACAGCGAGGAGCACACTCGGATCAGCCGTCGCTGCGAACTCGCAGATGCCATCACTACTACCGCCCCCGCCAGCGACTTTCATCGGCTGCTTCATCGCAGTGGAGACGTCCGCTTCGCTGGCCAGCCGGCAGGCGGACGCGTCCGTGCTCGGCCCGGCACCAGCATCGGAACTGGTTTTGGCGACATCAACGGTGGTCGAGGCGACCCGAGCAATCGTCGAGTTGGTGGTCTTGGTGCTTGCGCTCGCGCACCCACCGGCGGCGACGGCGAGCACTAGGGCGCCGACGACCACATAGGCTCGACGCAACCGTGCTCGGGCCATTTTCTGACTCGTTGGCCTGCCCATGACGTCAAGTACTGCCCTCTCCTTGACAATTGTCCACGTGGTCATCATCTGGATCTCACGATCAATTATCGGACATCCGACGACTGCCCAGATGCTCGCGTTTCGGTATCGCACCTTAGCCGAGACCAGCACATGTCTCGCCCATCTGAGGCCGCCAACCTTACGTCGGCGAGAGCAATCCGCGCGATGCACGGGCACCGATGACCTGAAGGGGCGAAGGCACCCTCGATGTGCCGGTAGGAGTACCAGAACGCGCAGCACAGAACGACGCCACCGTTTTGTCGCCGGGGGATGCGCCAGATTTAAAGTAGGCGCGTCGGCACCATCGGCCGAACGGTGCCTGCTGACGCGCGGTCGGTCTGGCAGGTCACCGATGCAGTGATGGCGTTGTTCGGAACGGCCCGCATCCACGATTCTTCTCATCGCATCCCCAACTCGTTGCGCCCCGTCGGGTCAGGGGCCATTCACCGCAGCGCTACGTGCCACTCGACGCCGCGAGATTGTGATCGCGTTGAAGGTCAACTCTCCCTCACCGCTGGGTGCGACCTCTGGGCTCAGTGAGCGCCGGCGGCGGTGAGGGCGTTTCTCCACGCCTTCGATTCTTTGCGGTTCGTAAACATCTTGACCGCAGCGAGCGCGCCGGTCGGGTATACAAGCGACACAAGCCACTCGCGGTCGGGAGCCGTGACTTTCATCGCAGAGCCAGCGAACTGTTTGGGCCATGCGATTTCGACTCCGTTGACGTCGACTCCGTTGACGTCGATCGCGAAGACGGTCACCGCTGACCCGGCCTCGAGCTGGTGTCGAACAGAGGGATCGTCGATGGCCTTCTCGATCCACCCCGTGAACGCTTCGATCGCCATCGGGCGAAGTGTGCATGTCAGCCTGCTGCCCGCGAGCTCCAAGTGGGATGCGACTGGGAATGGGTTCAGTTGGTTCTGCAGAAGGTACGTGTCAGCGCTGAGGTCGGCCACGGGGCTCCCTTGTGTCGTCTTGTCGTCGACGCCAAAACTACCCAATCTGCGTCGGCTTTCCAGAAGCCCGACATCCCCAAGACAAAGTCACGAGTTCGGTGTCTTCAGGCTTCGCGAGACGCCTATCACGCGCGTGCGACGACCTGGCGGCCCAGCAGCTCCTGAGCGATGGCTCACTGACGTCGAGTCGGATCACCCCACCGACGTGGTCGAGCCGCGAATTTGCGCAACGACGCTGCCTGTGTGGGCGCCCGGCGAGGGTCAGCCTTGCTCGAGGTGGTCACGGGCGTTGATCTTATGCTCTCGGGCGGCCCCGGGGATGTTCACGACGTGGGTGTAACGTCGAGCCATGGATCGGTCGGTTGTCGAGAAGTTTCGGAATCGCTGGATTGCGGTTCAAGACGATGGGAACGTGGTTGCCGACGCAGAGTCGCTCGATCAGTTGCTCGCCGTTCTCGCGACGATGCCGGCCACGCAGGCGTCGATCCAGCGTGTTCCTGCGGCGGACGAGCTGCTGTTCGTCGGTCTTCGATAGCGGGTGGCGTTGGAGACGTGGGTCTACCCTCACGCCGACCTCGGGGAGCCGGCACTGCCTGATGGCACTCCGATCCGGCGGCCCGTCGTTCGTCTCGGGATCGCATCCATCAGTGAGGACCTGCTAGCGGTCGTCGACTCGGGGTCGCCGATTTCCGTCGCCGATGCCTCACTTTTTCGTTGGCTCGGCGTGAACATTGCTGTCGACCGCCCGCTCTACGACGTTCCGCTCGGTCTCGGCTCGGGCTTCGGTACTGTCCCGATCTTTGAGGTCGAACTCAACGCTTCGGCCACCGTCGGGGGTCGCCGGCGATTCGATCTCCTGGCAAATGCATCTCGGGGCGCGCGAGAACTGGCGACTGCCGTTCGCTGCTGCTTGGTCAGCGAGGCTGGTTCGACAGGTTTTCGACGACGATTGACGCAAGAAGCACGGCCGTTCAGTTGGTCCGGCAGGGGCGTCTGGACACGTAGCGTCGGCGGTTCTTCGCCGACTTCGCGTCCACGGACTGTCCACGAACCATGTGAAACGTGCCAGCATCAGGTGACACAGCGTGACATGAGAAATCGCGTCCTCCCAGCTCAGACGGCATGTGGCGACACGAGACGACACCAGATGGACACTTTGAGTGAGCCTTGTAATCATGAGGTCGTGGGTTCGATTCCCACACCCGGCTCCAGAGAAAGACCAGCTCGACGGGTCAATCCGAACTTGGCGCAAAGCTCGAAAAGCCTCGAAATGCCGAAACGGTTGCTACGCAAATTGTGAGCTCGACTGCAGCGTCACCAGCACTCAGTCGACCTCGGGTCAGCCGTGGACATCGCAGCATGGCGCCTGTTGCGGACCGTGACTCACGGCCGGTCGCCGTGGAGTGTCACACCCATGTGCGATCCTGTCCCCACGTGAGCTTTCACGCATTGGCTTCCTGGCCCGTAGTCCCAGCACTACCCTTTGGAGGCTTGCGATGGCCGAGCGACGCCGATACGACGAACGACAACTGAGCCTCGGTCCGGGGCTGGGAATGGATCCAGGAGTGTTTCAGATCGACGAGTCAGGCGACCCAACGGCGAGGTATTCACCCGTCGTTGGGTCGTCGAGCTCATTCTGGATCGTGCGGGCTTCACGTCCGACAAAGACCTCGGCGGCCTAGTGACTGTCGAGCCCTCGTGCGGATCGGGCGCCTTCCTGGTACCGATCGTCGAACGTGTCATCGAGTCGTGCCGCCGATTCGGCCGACCGCTATCCGCTGTCCAGGGCTGTCTCGTTGCGTTCGATCTGCTGCCGACGAATGCAGAACTCGCCCGAAAGGTCGTGGCGAAGTTGCTGACCGACGCGGGGGCCAACGACGACTCTGCTCAAACGATTGCGGCCGCATGCGTTCGAGAGGGTGATTTCCTATTGACGGATCACGGCTTCGACGTCGCCGATTTCGTGTTGGGTAATCCTCCGTATATCCGTTTGGAGGATGTGCCGACTGCACGGAGCGACGCGTACCGGCGGGCATGCATCACCATGCGCGGACGCAGCGACATCTACGTCGGGTTCATCGAGATGGGACTGAGAATCCTCAAACCACGCGGTGTGCTCGGGTTCATCGTCGCCGACCGATGGATGCACAATCAATACGGCGCCGACCTACGCCGGATGGTGACAGACGGCTTCGCTGTCGAAACCGTGCTGGCGATGCACGACGTGGACGCGTTCGAGGCGCCAGTCTCCGCACATCCGGCCGTGACGATGATTCGTCGAGCCCCTCAATCGACGGCGGTCGTCGCGAACGCCGGCAAGGCGTTTGATTCGATCAGTGCCTCGGCCCTTACGAGATGGGTTCGATCGCCAGGCGGCAAGCTGTCGAACAACACCACGAGCGCTGTCAGGCTGCCGGCATGGTTCGAATCCGACACCTCGTGGCCTTCGGGTGATCCGGCCAACCTTGCTCTGCTCGCCGATCTTGAGTCCCGCTTCCGACCGCTCGAGAATGCCTTGACGGGCACACGGGTCGGCATCGGCGTCGCATCTGGAGCCGACTCCGTGTTCCTGACGCGTGATCCTCAACTCATCGAGTCGGAACGGCTGCTTCCGGTGTTGACGACGCACGACACCAAAGACGGCGCAGCGGCATGGTCGGGCACCTACCTGGTGAATCCGTGGGAGGACGGTCGACTGATCGACCTCGCCGACTATCCGCTCATGGAGCGGTACCTCACGTCCAAGAACAGCGAGGTCCACCGGCGGCACGTCGCACGAAAGAACCCACACAGGTGGTACCGCACCATAGACCGCGTCGAACCAGGGCTATTCGAAAGAGACAAGCTGGTGATCCCGGACTTGAAGGCCTACATCCAGCCAGTGCTCGATCGCGGCGAAACGTACCCCTACCACGGGCTCTACTTCATCGTCTCGGACCGTTGGGACCTCGAAGTCCTCGGGGGCTTACTGCTCTCCGACATCGCCGAACTCTTCGTCGCCATGTACTGCGTGAGGATGCGCGGCGGCTGTTTCCGGTTCCAGGCGCAATACTTGCGACGCATCAGAGTCCCGGACGTTGACACCGTCGGCAAGCGCGATCAGAACGAGCTCCGCAAGGCATTCGAACAGCGCGACCGTGCGAAAGCTGGGGCGATCGCTCGTCGGCTGTATGGCCTGAGTGCCGACGCGGTCGTGGCGACCGGGTGATGGCCAACGATCTGCCTGACTACGCCGACAAGGTGAACGCTGCCGCCGCCCTCTATTGGGACGTCCGCATGTCGCAGGCGCAACGCTCGCGCGATGCCGGCGTCGTCAACACGGGCCTGCGCTCCGAAGTGACCGGCGGCCGCCACCTCGATGCACTCGAGCTGCTCCTCGTCGACGTACTCGTCGACGCCGGAAAACCCGCAGGGATGCTGGAGGTCAAGCGGCGGCCGATCCCCGGCTACTTCCGCCGCGACAAGAGCTGGGACATCGTCGTCACGATCGACGGTCGCGTCCTCGCCATCATCGAACTGAAGTCGATCGTGGGCAACAATCCGGGACAGAACTTCAACAACCGTACCGACGAAGCCCTCGGGCAGGCCATGGACGTTTGGAAGGCCGTCGAGCGCGGCATCATCGATACACCGTTACGTCCGTGGCTCGGCTACTTCATGTTGATCGAGGACAACGACTCCTGGAACCACGTCTCGGCGGCCCGGTCAGCCGTCTGGCCATCAGATCCGGTGTTCGACAACACCAGTGCTGCCGACCGGGCCTCGATCTTCTTCGAACGCATGGTCCGGGAACGCTTACTCGACGCAGCCTGCGTGGTGCTCGCCGACCGGTCCAGCGGAGCCGTTCGATACCAACGAGACAGTCTCTCCTTCCAGTCCTTCGCCGCCGCAATGTTCGGTCGATGCCTGCAATTCAAAGCAATCAACGTCGACCTTCGATGGAAATGAAGCAGTTCCGGAATCGCTGGATTGCGGTTCATGACGATGCGAACGTGGTGGCCGACGCAAACACGCTCGATCATCTGCTCGTCGTTCTTGAGGCGCAGCCCGCGACGCAGGCGTCGATTCAGCGTGTTCCTGCGGCGGACGAGCGGCTGTTCGTCGGTCTTCGATAGCGGGTGGCGTCGGAGACGTGGGTCTACCCTCACGCCGACCTCGGGGAGCCGGCACTGCCTGATGGCACTCCGATCAGGCGTCCCGTCGTTCGGCTCGGGGTCGCATCCATCAGTGAGGACCTGCTGGCGGTCGTCGACTCCGGGTCTCCGATCTCCGTCGCCGATGCCGCGCTCTTTCGTTGGTTCGGCGTGAACATCGTTGTCGACCACCCGCTCTATGAGGTTCCGCTCGGTCTTCGGTCGGGCTTCGGTACTGTCGCGACCTTCGGGGCCGAACTCACGCTCCGGCCGCCGTCGGGCGTGGCGGACGATCCGATCTCCTGGCGGATGCATCTCGGAGCGCGGGAGAACTGGCGACGGCGGTTCGCTGTGCTGCTCGGTCAGCGAGGCTGGTTCGACCGTTTACGACGACGATCGACGCCAGAAGTATGACTGTTCAGTTGCTACCGCAAGGGCGACTGGAGACCTGAACCAGTGGCTATTTCACCAACTTCGTGTCCACGGAGTATCCACCAACCGTTGTAACGCATTGCGGCAGTCCTTTCAAAGCGGGTACCGAGACTTGACAGCGGCAGTCCTGGGTCGGCCAGAGCTTGCGCGCCGAGGTGAACATCCTCGGGCAGACGGCGGCGGTGTCGGTGCCGACCGCGTCATGCCGGTTGCCCGGCGGCTCGTGGCTCGCGCCACTCGACGGTTGCGCAGGTCCGGGCATCGAACCAGCGGAGGTGGGAGAGATGGAACTTGCGCTGCGGGTCGTGAGATGAACTCGGGCTCGTGGAGTTCCGATTCATCGACCACGAAGTTGTTGCGGTGGTCACGGTGACAAGTGACGCTGTGCTCTGACTCCGGTCTTCGTGTAACTGCATCGTGGTTGATGGACCCACCGTCCAGCGCCGTTGCAGGCAGCAGTGACGCCGAGAGGATGCTGCACGTGCGTTTCGCACGCGGGGAGATCGATGAGGCCGAGTACATCCGCCGCCATGATCTCCTCAAGGAGCGGTCGCGTCGACGAGTTCGACGCCGCCGCCGCACACGAGTTCACGGCGCTGCCCGAGTTTGATGCCGACCCGGCGTCGACGACGCATTCATCGATGAGGTGCTCGACCCAGTCCGTGTCGCCAGCTATGAACGCGAACCGTGCGCTGCGGAATCGGCTATCCGGTGACGTGGCCGTGGGCGTCGGCCTCGATGTGGTCGATCGGTCCGTCGACGTAGATGATCCATGAGACGTCGCCAGTGCCGGAACCGTGGTCGGAGGCTTCGGCGATGAGGTACCGGATCGAGGACAGTGGCGCACCACGCTGAACCGCTGTCGCGATGAGGGCTGCCGGCGCCGTCGGGTCCAGCGCTGACCAGGCGACGTCGGTCGAGATGGGCGCATCTGACACGACGGCATGAACGGTCTCATTCGCCGCAACAACGATGGATGCATACTGCTTCTTTGCCGTATCGGCGACGACGAAGAGCTTTCCTGGGAGGACTTTGATGCTCTCGACACGCGTCCCCGGGAGAATCCCGCTTGCCACGGTGAACGCCTTCGACAGATTGGCGGCGCTGAACAGCGAGGCAGTGTCGTCCGGCGCGAGGCTTTTGGCCGACTCTGCCGACACGTCGCCGAACTCGTTTGCCGAGTTGCTCGTCCCGCAACCGGTTGCGAGAAGCATGGCGCCTGTAAGCAGCGCAACCAAAAGTCGCCGACGGGTCGATCGCATCGGCTCCTGCATGTGCACGGCGGCGAGCGTAGTGTGAAACCCGGCGGCCAGAGTCCCGATGATCTACGGCCACCGCTTTGCGGGGGAAAGTCGGGCGAGGACGGGCGTCGGATCCCGAGAGTTGGGCGGACCCTTGGCCCCATGCAGGTAGGACGCGTCGACCTCACGGATGGTCCCGGTCCCGGTGCTGGCGGGTCGATTGATTGCGGCTCAGAAGCCGGGGAAGAGCGGGCGAAGGGAAGCGATTTCAGCCGTGTCGGCCGACGGTGGGGTGTGCGCTGGATCCAGCCGTCCGTACACCAGCCGGACGAACGCTTCGGCAGCGATTTCCGTGCCGGTGCCGGTGCCGGTATCAATGTCGACGGCCGTCGGGCCGTCGGCACGGCTGTCGGATGATGCAAGCGAAACGCCGTCGACCGTGGTCGTGAGGAGGAAGCTGCCGGTGTGTTCAGCGGTGCGAATGACCAGGTTCCGCTCGGAGCCATCCGGTTTGGCTGCGAAGCGGGCGATCATCGGCAGCAGGCCGAGAATGACAACCGCTGCATCGGCGGACAGCGTCGCCGCAGGGTCGACGGTCACTTCGACATCCCAGGTGTGCAGCGCATGCTCGGCCAGTCGCATCGCCAGGTAGCTCGGGAAGTCCAGCGACATCGGTCCGATCGAGAACTGCATCGACGCCTGTTGGTCGTCGCTCAACTCGGCGACGCGGTCGAGCAGCAATTGGTCGCAGACAAGAGTGTCGGCCGCCTGATCGGCGGGCGATTTGGCGTTCCATTCGTCCCACACCGACTGGTTGAAGCCGTCGATGACAGGCGTTCCGGATGCGGCAGCTTCAATTGCGCTGCGGGTGATCACTGCGCCGGATCCGATGTGCGACAGCGTGTCGGCGATCGTCCACTCGGTCGGGTACGCAGGCGATGACAACTGGCTTGGTTCCAGTGCCTCGACGATGGAACGCAGTCGGGCAACCGACTGTTGCAGCGCGTGGAGTTGGTCGTTCACGGTTCTCCTTCGAGGGTGCTGTCGACGAGCGGGGCGGGGCGCCGACGTCACCAGTGAACCAGTCGCGCAGCCGATTGTTCGCTGCCGCCGGTTCAGCCGTTCACGGGCTGGTGCTGGTAGACGGCCGGCCATTGGAGGAGGCGGCGCTGGCGTTGGGTCAGCAAGGGGGCGAGTGAACGGAGATCCTCGTAGTCAGAACCCCATGCGAGGTGTCCTGGCGCGTACTTGTAGAACAACGAGAGCCGATCGGCTGCGCCGCGCCAGGGGATCGTGCAGTGAGTCAGGGCTTCGGTGAACACGACGACGTCGCCTGCGGCCATCGGCACCTCGGTGACGAGCGCAGGATCTGGAGCGCCTGGCAGGCCGAACGACGCTTTGTGGCTGCCGGGAATGCACCCGAACCCACCGTCACCTGGCCGATGGTCGACGAGCGCCCATTGCACGGCGACGAGACCGTTGAACATCCGTCCGTTCTCCACGCGGTAGTACTGGGCAGGATCATGCGGCGTGCCGCCGCCGTGCACGCCGAGTCCCGCACTGTTCGGCCGCATCGTGATTCCGTAGGTGTGATCCAGGCGGACGTTCGGGCCGCACAGCTCGATCAGCGGTTCGAGCATCGCCGGATGGTCGATCAGCTCCCTGAAGGAGATGTCGTGTGCGAGGTGGCCATTGAACCGTTGGCTCTGGACCGACTCACCCCCTCGGCCGTGGCCGAGTTCGACGACTGCCAGGCGGAGCATTCGCACCTCGTCGCGACTGAGCGCACCGCGCCGGACGAGGTAACCGCGGAGGTCGAATTCGTACCGCTCACCCGGCGTCAGCGGTCCGAGAGAAGCACCCCAACTCATGCCATGACCCTACCGAGAAGGTGGCCGCGGCCGCTGTCGACCCCCTACGAGAGGGCGTTCGCTTCGAGTTCCCAGAGGCCGAGCCAGGAATCCATCTGCTGCCGGGACATCGGCTGGGCGAGGAAGAAACCTTGCACCCGTCCGCAGTTGCGCGCTTCGAGAAAGGCGAGTTGCTCGGCGGTCTCGACTCCCTCGGCGACGACATCGAGATCGAGCGCAGCCGCCAGTTGCAGTAGCACCTCGACGATCGTTCGGTCGTAGCCGACGTTTTGGATGCGGTCGACGAATATGCGGTCGATCTTGATGGTGTCGATCTGCAGTTGGCGGAGGTAACTCATCGACGAATAGCCCGTGCCGAAGTCGTCGACCGACACTTTGATGCCCCATTCCCGCAGACAACGCAGCACGGAGTTCGCCCGTTCGAAGTCGGCGAGCAGGTGAGTCTCGGTCAGCTCGACTTCCAACTTCGTCGGATCGGCACCTGTCGCCAACAGCGCAAGTTGCAGGTCCTCCACCAGGTCACCCTCTGTCAGGTGTCTGCCCGAAATGTTGACCGCCAGGTTGAGGTGTTGGCGTACGGGGTCGTGTTGCCACTCGGCGAGTGTCTGCAGGCCGTTGGTGATGACCCACCGCCCGAGATCGATGATCAGGCTGCTGCGCTCCGCAACGGGAATAAATCGGTCAGGGAGGATTTGGCCGTGACCAGGTCGGTTCCATCGCACCAGTGCTTCGGCACCCCACGCCCGCCGTGTCCGCAGGTCGACGATCGGCTGGAAATACAATTCGAGTTCGTTGCCGCCGAGCGCAGCATGCAGCGCCTGCTCGGTCTCGGCGTTGGCCTCGATGGCCTTCTGGAGCGCTTCATCGAAGGTAACCACCCTGCCGCGCCCTCTGCTCTTGGCCTGATAGACAGCGGCGTCTGCTTGGCGGATGAGTTCGAGTCCGTCGACCTCGACGTCGGTCGACGACGCACCGACGCAGGCCGACACGACATAGACGTCGTCGTCCGTCACGACAGGTTCGCTCAACGCCTCGACGAGACGACCGCCGAGCGCCTCCAACTGCTCGAGATCGAGCCCTTCGGCGACGATCAGAAATTCATCGCCGCCGAGGCGACCGACGAACTCGGAATCGCGAAGCCCGTCGCGCAGCCTCGTGCCGACCTCTCGGAGCAATTCGTCACCCTTGGCGTGACCCCGACTGTCGTTGATCGCCTTGAATCCGTCGAGATCGATGAACAGCACGCCGACAGAACGGCGCAGACGTTTCGTTCGCTCGAGGGCTCGATCGAGATGTTCGGTTGCTGCCAGCCGATTGGGCAATCCTGTGAGCATGTCGTGCCGCGCCTGGAAGGCGAGACGGGCCTCGAAACGCTTGCGCTCGGAGACATCTTTGGCGAAGACGGCGTGGATCAGGCGGCCTTCGACCCACACCTCACTCTGCGAAATCAGCGCATGACCCGCCGAACCGTCCGCTCCGCGAAAATCGAGTTCGCCGGACAATTGAACGACCTCCGCCCGACCCCCGAACAGGTCGGGGAGGCTCCGTCCGATCTGTCCTTGTGCTCTGAAACCGAGCAGACGTTCGCCGGCTGCATTCGCAGACAGGACCGTTCCTGACTCGTCGACGGTCCAGATCGCGTCAGTGGCCGTGTCGATGATCGCTGTGGCAAGGGCTTCACTTTCGCGCAGCCGTGTGGTCACCTCGGACAGATGCTGAACCGACTTCCGCAGTGATTCGCCCAGGGAACCCGGTACTTCCACGGACCCACTGCTCGGTGGCTCCTCGCCAGAAGCCAAACCTCTGAGTTGCGCCTCGAAAGAACTGAAGGTGGCGACCATCGAGTTGAAGGTGACGGTGACCGCCCGTACGTCGGACGGACCGGTGACGCGCAGCCGGTGCGTCGGAATTTCGCCTCGTCCGACGTCGAGGGCGCGAGATGTCAATCGTCGTAGCGGGCGCACCGTGGTCCACAGCATCAAAGCGAGCAGAGCGATGCTGAGGGTCGTCACGAGGATCAACAGCAACATCCAATTGGCGACAACGCGATCGGCCTGCCTGCCGATGGCGGTTGCGTCCGCCGTCAGACCGGCAAATCGCATCGCTGCGAAATGCTCGAATGCACTGAGACGTTCGAACGACTCCTGCAGCATGTCAGCGAGTTCATGGACGAAGGCGGGATTGGTGACGAGCGGAGTCGTGCCGGTTGCCGACGACGCGAGATCACTTTGGGCTCGGAGGGCAAAGGTGGCAGCAATCCTCGGGCGGAGTCGGTTGTACACAGTGATCGCCTCGCTCGTCATCAACTGCTTCCACTGGGCCGCAGCGGCAGGTTCTGCCAACGCCAGTTGGCCATATCGGGAAACGGTGAAGTCAGCCACCCCGATGGTCGCCGGTGCGTCCGCCGGTCGAAGACTTGCGTTTGGCGGCCCGATGGCGGCGGACGTCGTGCGGGTCTCTGTCGTCACTGCCTGGACCATCGACAGCAGCTGAAACGCTTGCTCCTGGACGAGGTCGACACTGGCGTCGGCGGTGGCCATTCGACGAACGTCGGCGGTCGTGGCCAGTTCGTCGGCCACCGAGAGGATCGCCGCCATCACGGCGGAGATCTGTGCACCGTCGCCACGGTGCTCGTCGAGTGCGGTGCGCTCGCCGGTGAGTCGTGTACGGACGTCGGCGAGGCGTTCGGTGACGGTTTGTCCGTTCTGCAGGACCGTCCGCCCATAGCCCACCTCGAGCGAGTCGAGCGCTTGGTCGAGTTCGACTCTGGTCGGCGGCAGAATCGGCTGGTAGTCGATTCCTGTGGTGGCTTTGATGATCGAGCGATCGGCACCGAGCCTGTCGACGTACGCCAGGCCGAGCGAGGTCATCTCCTCGAAGGCCGCTGGGGCATAGACAGCGCCAACCATGCTCATCAGACCGATTCGACTTGCGAGGGCAGCGGCGTCCTTGGCGCCTGCTCGCGAGCGGCCCAGATCGCGGAAGACGAGAAACTGCGAGAGAACCAGTGGCAGCAACATCAGCAGCACCATCCGGCCGGAAAGCGAGCGCACTGCGAAATGGCGCGCCGCTCCGAACCGGGGTCCAGCTGGATCGGGTCTGGCTGATGCCACCGTCAGGTTTCCTCCCCTGAAGATCGTCCGTCCACCGGAACGAGATGTTGCGTTGTCGAGCGACGCTGCCGCAATCGGCAGCGAACGAGAGGTGAGCTTGCCAAAGCTCGCCTGAAATCTATCGGAATTCGGGCCGCTGGCGGTTCATTTCGGGTCGCATCGTCAGGTCCCGCAGAACGTTCGGTAGTTGCCGAAGCCCGACGGTGCCTGGGTTGCGAAGTCCTCGAGGCCCGGACGCTCGCTGAACGGTTGAGCGAGCACATCGAGTAGGCGTTCGAAGGGCTGCATGTCGTCGGTGGTGGCAGCAGCCAACGCCGCCTCGACATGGTGGTTGCGGGGAATGTAGATCGGGTTGACGCGGTTCATCGACTCGACGATCTGGTCCGGGTTCCGAGATCGAGTGGACAGCTGACGGTGCCAGCGCGTGGACCACGCGTCGAAGGCCACGGGTTCCGTGAAAAGTGACCGTACTGTGGCATCGTCACCCGACACCGCCGAGGACAACGCCCTGAAGCACGAGGTGTAGTCGACGTGCTGGGCGAGCATCAACGCCAGCAGCTCGGCGATCAGCTCGTCGCTGCCGTCTGCGGTCTCGTCCGACGCCGCATCCCGGTACGTCGGAGGGTGCAAACCGAGCTTGGCGTGCATCCCCGCGCTCCAGTACTGCTGGTAGCGGACCCCGAACGACTGCAGCACAGCGGTCGCTGCGGCAACGGATGCGTCTGGATCGGCGCCGAGCAGTGGCAACATCGTCTCTGCGAGTCGTGCGAGGTTCCATTGCGCGATTTTCGGCTGGTTGCCATAGGCATAGCGTGCACCGTGATCGATCGAACTGAAGACCGTGCCAGGATCGAACGCGTCCATGAATGCGCACGGTCCGTAGTCGATGGTCTCGCCGGAGATCGTCATGTTGTCGGTGTTCATCACGCCGTGGATGAACCCCACCAGCATCCAGCGGGCGACGAGCGCAGCCTGGGCTTCTACCACGCTCTCGAAGAAGGTCAGATAGGGGTTGTCGCCACGCGCTGCTGCGGGGTAGTGGCGTGCGATCGCATAGTCGGCGAGCCGCCGGACCAGCATCGGATCACCCTGGGTTGCCGCGTACTGGAACGTGCCGACGCGGAGATGACTGGCAGCGATCCGCGTGAGCACAGCGCCTGGCAGCATCGTGTCTCTGGCGATGTCGTCTCCGGTCGCGAGCACGGCGAGCGCCCGGGTGGTGGGGATGCCGAGTGCGTGCATCGCCTCACCGATGACGTATTCGCGCAGCATCGGCCCCACTGCCGCCTTCCCGTCACCTCCTCTGGCGAACGGCGTGCGGCCCGAACCTTTGAGGTGGAGGTCACGGCGTTGCCCACCGGAGTCCAGCAGTTCCCCGAGGAGCAGCGCCCTGCCATCGCCGAGATGGGGCGAGAAGTTTCCGAACTGGTGTCCCGAGTAGGCCATCGCCACCGGCTCGGCGCCGTCAGACACGACATTGCCGACCAGGACATCGATCCCGGCCGGCGTGCTCAGTGCACTCGGATCGAGACCGAGTTCGACTGCGAGCTCTTCGTTGAGGACCAGGAGGCGCGGAGACGGAGCTGTTGCAGCCTGCCACGGCTCGTACAAACCCTCCAGTTCACGGACGTACGAATTGTCGAAGGCAAACGACGACCGGGCCACGGCGCTCATCACCCGAGGCTATCCGTGAGAGCATGAGGAGATGGTTGGACAGCCCGAGCCGAATCTGCACTTCGAGGGTTCGATCCCAGCGTTGTACGAGCGCTTCCTCGTGCCGATGATCTTCGAACGGTACGCGGCTGATCTGGCGACCAGACTCTCGCTGCTGCCGGCCGGAAACGTCCTGGAGATCGCCGCAGGCACGGGCGTCGTCACCCGCGAATTGGCCGATCGTTTGCCACCAGCGGTAGAGATCACGGCGACCGACCTGCAGCAGGCGATGCTCGATCAGGCCGCCGAGGTCGGGACCAGTCGTCCCGTCGTCTGGCGGCAGGCCGACGCCACGAAGTTGCCGTACGAGGATGGTTCCTTCGATGCTGTGGTCTGCCAGTTCGGGGTGATGTTCTTTCCCGACAGGCGTCGCGCCTTCTCCGAGATGCGACGTGTCCTGCGCCAGGGCGGATGGTTGCTGTTCAACGTATGGCACCGGATCGAGGAGAACGAGTTCGCACACGTCGTCACCAGCGCCGTTGGTGAACTCTTTCCCGACGATCCCTTGACATTCATGGCGGATGTACCCCACGGCTACCACGACATCGGTGTCATCCAGGCCGATCTGACGGCGTCAGGCTTCTCGACCCCGGCAGTCTTCGAAACGCTGGACGACCGCAGCGCGGTGGCCACACCGGACGTCGCCGCGATCGCCCTCTGCCAGGGCACGCCGATGCGCAACGAGCTACTGGCCCGCGACGAACACGGACTCGAAGCGGCAACGGCGCATGCGGCCGCAGCGATCGAGCGCCGATTCGGATCCGTTGACATCGACGGCAAGATCAGCGCTCTCGTCGTCACCGTCCAAGCGCCGTGAACCCGGATTCGCTCACGGACAGCGCTCCGATGCGGCGCTGACGTCGCCGTTTATCGGCAACCGGCCGTGGGTAGGGATGGCGGAGCGTCTGTCCACCCCAGCTGGCGCCCAGCTCGTCGATCGATGCCGGCAACGGCGAAGGAGTTGATGGTCAGATGGTGGAAGCTCGTCGACCGGCGGCAGCGATCTTCGTGCTCTACGGTGCCACCGGTGACCTCGCCAAGCGCATGGTGCTGCCGGCGTTCTACAACCTCGCCGAACTCGGACTGCTGCCGCTCAACTGGCGATTGATCGGTAGCGGCAGAGGAAACTGGGCCCACGAGGACTTCGTCGGCCACGTTCGACAGAGCCTCAGGGCATTCGGCACGGAGCCACACGGTGCAGCGTGGGCGGACTTTCAGCGGTGCCTGCGATTCGCCGGCGGCGATTTCGCCCACGACGGCCACGGCGCGCTCGTCGAGGCGATCGGCGAGGCCCGTGCGGAGCTCGCAGGTTCCCCGCAACTGATCCACTACCTGGCGGTACCGCCGCAGGCGTTCGAGGGTTTGACCGTCAGTATCGGCAAACATGGTCTGGCGGAGTTCTCGCGGGTCGTCTACGAAAAGCCGTTCGGCACGTCGCAGGACACGTTCCGCCGTCTCGACCGCGTGGCCCATCGTGTGTTCGACGAATCGCAGATCTACCGCATCGACCACTTCCTCGGCAAGGAGGCGACGCAGGATCTGCATGTACTGCGCTTCGCCAACGGGTTGTTCTCCGGCATGTGGAACCGCCAGAGTGTCAGAGCGGTGCAGATCGACTGCCCGGAGACACTCGGCGTCGCCGATCGAGCCGACTTCTACGATCACACCGGTGCCGTCCTCGACATGCTCGTCACGCACCTTTTCCAGATCGCTGCGGAGGTGGCGATGGAAGCCCCGGCGAGTCTCGAACCGGCGGATCTGCAGGCAGCGAGGGAGTCGGTCATCGCCAAGTTCCGCCCGATCGACCCCGCCGACGTCGTGCTCGGTCAGTTCGACGGCTACCGCCGGCTGGCCGGTATCGCTCCGAGATCGAGGACCGAGACGTTCGTCGCTGCCAAGCTGTGGGTCGACTCGCCGCGGTGGCGTGGCGTGCCGTTCCTGCTGCGCACCGGCAAGCGGCTGCATCAGACGCATCAATCGGTCAGCCTGTTGCTGAACCAGCCGAGCGGACCATTCGGTCCGTTGCCGGTGGATGGCAACGTGCTGACCTTCGCACTCGACGGTGCCGGTGAGATCAAACTGCAGATGCTGGCCAAGCAGCCCGGAGTCGGTCTGACGCTCGGGAAGGCAACCGCGACGGTCCCCGTCGCTTCGATCTCGGATCGGACCCCGCTGCCGCCGTACGCCCGCATGATCCACGACGTGCTCAGCGGAGACCGCTCGCTCGTCACCAGACCGGACGGACTGGCGCACGTCTGGAAGGTCGCCCAGCCGCTCCTCGACATCGGACGCACCCCGCTGCGGTACGCCCCTGGCTCATGGGGCCCGACGGCGGCGAGGCGTGTCGCCGGTCGTGACGGATGGCTGCTCGGTCAATAGCGCAAACGGGTCGGCTACGCAGAGACGGTTGCTCCGAAGAAACCTCGTAGCGCGGCACCCATTTCGGCGCGGACGCTCGCTCCGGAGGGCAGCATGTCGACGGCGGTCACCGACGTATGGATCTGGCCGTGGGCGTTGACGTGGCGGACCGGGACACCAGCGTCGGACATCGCCATGGCATAGGCGGTGCCTTCGTCGCGCAGCGGGTCGAACTGGCAGGTGACGACGAGCGCAGGTGGCAGATCTGCAAGGCTCGCAGCCCGTATCGGCGAGGCCTTCGGATCTGTCCGATCGGCCGGGTCGGCGTAGTGGTCCCAGAACCAACGCATCAGGTCGGCGGTCAGCATGTAGCCCTCGGCGTTCTCGACGTACGAGCCGGTCGTCGGATCACAGTCGGTGACAGGCGTCAACAGCATCTGGCCGGAGATGCGCGGCCCGCCTGCATCGCGCGCCAACTGGCAGACGACGGCTGCGATGTTGCCCCCGGCGCTCCAACCGGCGACGGCCAGTTCGCCGGGCCGGCCCCCGAGCGATTCGGCATGCTCGGCGATCCACTGCACGGCCGCGAAGCCGTCGTCGGTCGCCGCCGGGAACCGTGCCTCTGGGGCGTGGCGATAGTCGACGGAGATGATGATCGCGTCGGACCGGTCGCAGAGATCGCGGCAAAAGGGGTCATCCGATTCATGGCTGCCGAGGACCCAGCCGCCACCATGGAAATAGGCCACGATCGGATGCGGCCCAGGACTCGACGGACGATAGAGGCGGTAGTCGAGATCGCCGTCAGCGCCAGGCAGTACGCCGTCGACGATCTGGCCGACTTCCGGGCCCGTCGGGCGTTCTGCCGACATGGCGACGGAGAAGGCACGGGCCTCTTCCGGCGACATCGAGTCGAGTGCCGGCAGTTCGAGCGCGGCGATCATGTCGAGCATGATGGCGACGTCGGGCTGCAGCGCGCGGACGATGCCGTCGTTACTCCGCCGGCCGGCAGGCCCCTGCATGTCGAAGCCGAGATAGTCGCGGCTGACGACCTCCTCACAGACCGAGCGGTACGTGTCGACGCCACCGATGTACGGCAGGAACACTCGGGGCTTGCCTGGCACGTTTGCGCCCATGTACCACGAGTTCGCCTGCGGGAACAGCGTCAGGTCGGCGAAGTCGTTGACGTGCTGCACCCAGCCGGTCTCCGCCGCCTCGGTCGGCTCGATGACGTCGAAGCCACGCGTGCGGAGCTCGGCGAGACAGTCACTGATCCAATCGACGTGCTGCTCGATCGATACCATCATGTTCGACAGCACCGAGGGACTACCGGGACCCGTCACCGTGAACAGGTTGGGGAAGCCGGCAATCATCAGGCCGAGATAGGTCTTGGGTCCGTGTGACCATTTCTCCTTGAGCGAGACGCCGTCCCGGCCGGTGATGTCGACGGCGACGATCGCCCCGGTCATCGCATCGAAACCGGTCGCGAAGACAATGGCGTCGAACTCGAATGACTCGTCACTCGTCTCGATCCCCGTCTCGGTGATCGTCGTGATCGGCGTCTTCTGCAGATCGATCAGCCGCACATGGGGGAGGTTGAACGTTTCGTAGTAGTTCGTGTCGAGGCACGGCCGTTTGGTGCCGTACGGATAGGTCTTCGGTGCCAACGTCTCGGCGGTCTCCGGGTCATGGACGACGGAGCGGATCTTGTTGCGCAGGAACTCTGCGAGGGTGTCGTTCGCCAACTTGTTGCTGAGGGTGTCGTTGAACACCCCTGACATCGCCAGGTCGCCGAGTCGCCACGCTGCCTCGTAGATCGCCTCGCGTTCCTCGTCGGAAACTTGGAGCGCACTGATCTCACTCGGTGTTGCCGGCCAACCGGCACCCGACCACTTTGCTGCATGGCGATAGGCAGCGCGATCAGCCGTGATCGCTGCGAGCTTGGCCTCTGGCACGGCACCGTTGAGCGCCGGGATCGAGAAGTTCGGGGTGCGTTGGAAAGCGACGAGTTCGGTGGCCTGTCTGGCCATGATCGGGATGGACTGCACGCCGGACGATCCGGTGCCGATGACGCCGACGCGCTTGCCGGTGAAATCGACTCCGTCGTGAGGCCAGCGACTCGTGTAGTAGACCTCGCCGGCGAAGCGCTCGGTGCCGGCGATCTCGGCAGCCTTCGGCTGCGAGAGGCAGCCGGTCGCCATCACGTAGAAGCGGCAGCTGACCTCAGCGCCGTCGTCCGTCCTGACCCGCCAGAGCGATGCCGACTCGTCCCAGGTGGCTTGGTCGACGCGCGTCGAGAACTGGATGTCACGGCGCAGGTCGTACTTCTTCGTCACGAACTGGACGTATCGAAGGATCTCCGGCTGCGCCGCGTACTTCTCCGACCACTGCCACTCGTCTTCCAGTTCGGGATCGAAGCTGTACGAGTAGTCGATGCTCTGGACGTCACAACGCGCCCCCGGATAGCGATTCCAATACCACGTCCCGCCGACATCGTCCCCGGTTTCGAACACCTTGGCCGAAAGCCCCAGCCCACGCAGGCGATGCAGCAGGTAGAGCCCGGCAAAGCCGGCGCCGACCACGACGACGTCAAAGTCCCCTGTCGCTGACCGACGACCTTCGGTTTCGAGTTGAACTGACATTCGTTCCCCTTCTCGATGCGACGAATGGATGTCGTCATCCCCGTCGAAAGTGTCACACGCGACGCACATCACCGTCGAGGCGGGCCGCTCCGAGCGAGTCGCGCTGGAGCAGTGGTCGGTTGTGTCGTCGCGATTGTAGACGCGGTTCTGGTCAACAGTTCCGTCGTCCGCTCAGCCAGGGTAGACAACTGCTCGGCGCTGAGCAGCGGACCGACGGCGTGTTCGAGGGCGTACTCGAAGAGTGCCGGATCGGAATTGCTGATCGAGATGTAGCGAGGGTCGGTGAGCGCGCAGTACGTCGGTGCAGCCCCGGAGATGAGTTCCCGCGCCTCGTCGTGGTGCCCGTCGGCGTCGAGGACCGACGCTGCGAAGGGTACGCCGCTGAGGAGCACGAGTCGTTCGTCGGTCAGTGCTACGAGCTCGAGCTGCGCATCAGTCGGGCGGTGCGAGGAAGGGACGCAGGTCTGGGTAGGCGGTCTGCTCCCAGCCTCCGTCGACGAACAGATTGACGCCGGTGATGTAGGACGCATCGTCACTCGCGAGGTACAGCGCAGCGCTGGCGATGTCGTCAGGGGTCGCCGCCCGCCGCAGCGGGATGCGGTCCATGAACGCCTCCTTGATCGCCGGTACCGACAGCATCGGACCGACGAGCGGCGTGTCGGTCAGTCCTGGCGACACAGCGCAAACGCGGATGCCGAACGGTCCCAGTTCGAGTGCGCCGGACTGGCTGAGCATCACCACGCCGGCCTTGGCGGACGAGTAAGCGGCATTGAAGAACATCGGGACCCTCGAGTTCAACGAGGCGACGTTGACGATCGCCCCGCCTCCGCCCTGGGCGATCATCTGCCGCCCGGCATGTTTGACCCCGAAGAACACGCCCTTGAGGCACAGGTCGATCGTGAAGTCCCAATCGGCCTCGCTCATGTCGGTGATCAGGCTGACCCGCGTCGCGCCGGCGACGAAAAACGCCGCGTGCAGAGCGCCGAACGACTCGACGGCGGTGGTGATCAGCCGTTCGACATCCGCTTCGACCGTGACGTCGCATCGCAGCGCGATGAACCGCTCGCCCAATTCCTCGGCGAGCGTCGAGAGCCCACGCTCGTCGATATCGCCACCGACGACGGAGGCTCCTTCTGCGACCAATCGGCGTGCCGTGCCCTGGCCGATGCCGGAGGCGGCGCCGGTGACGACAGCGACCTTCGATGCGTAGCGTTCCTTCGAGATCATCATGGGTTGGCTCCTCGTGGAGTGTCGGACTTCCGAGCAATGGGTCAGTGAGCGAATGACGTAGGGCGAGGTCAGGCGGTGGCTGTCGGGACGGCGATCGACCCTTCGTAGCGCAGGTGCATGGCGATGGCGACGCTGGCGAGTGCAGCCCATCCGCACCACAGTGAGGCGAAGCCGTTCTTCTGGAACCAGGCGAGCAGAACCACGACGCACAGGTTGACGATGCCGAAGATGACGATCTCCTGGTGTGACGACATCAGCAGTGAACCGCACGTCGCCACGACGTAGAGGCCGACGATCAACCATCCGTATCTGAGACCGATGCCGTAGGCGATGTGCAGGCCCGACAACTTCGCCGTGACCGGTCCGTCGGCCATCGCCAGCGCCAAAGTCACCGAGACGACAGCACCAAGGACGGCGAATGGGATCATCAGCCGTTTCCGCCCTCGGTCCTGCTCGATCGAGACGACAGCCACCGGGACAAGGATCGGCAACAACACGAAGGCGACAGCGAGATAGACCCACTTGGCCGCGTCACCGAGCATGTGCGAGACGTGGCCCTGGAGCCCCAACCACACGAACGTCTCCACCAGTTGGTGGGCTCCGAGGATCAACGGCAGTGAGGCGATCGGGATGTCTCGCCGGAACTGAACGTGGCGTAGCGCATCGACACCGAGTACGGCGACGACGGTGCCACCGATCAGATCAGCCTGAGGAGAAAAACACATGGTGGCCTTTCAACCTCTGTCCGGCTTGCAACTTACGTCCATCGGGTCGCTATGCGGTGCATGACGTGTTCGGAGCGTCGTCGTGCAACCACGACAGCGATTACTGTCGGAAAATGTTGACAGTAATCGCTGTCAATGTTAGGGTGGGGAGTATGGCCGTCGAAGCGATCACGATCCACGGCCGCGCCGTCGCCGTCAGGCAACTCGGGAGCGGTCCGGTGATCCTGCTCGTGCACGGAATCGCCGGCACGATGCATACCTGGGACGCCGTCGCCGACGATCTGGCAGAGCACCACACGGTAGTGATCCCGGACCTGCCCGGTCACGGTGCGTCGGAATCGTCGAACGGCGACTATTCACTCGGGGCCTATGCGAGCGGACTTCGAGACCTGTTGGACACCCTCGGGCACACCTCGGCGACGGTGGTCGGACATTCGTTCGGCGGCGGAGTCGCGATGCAGTTCGCCTATCAGTTTCCGGGGCACTGTGAGCGCCTTGTCCTGGTGTCGAGCGGCGGCCTCGGGAGCGAGGTCAACGTGGCGTTGCGTGCTGCCACGCTGCCGGGTGCGGAACTCGTGCTCGGGATCATCGCTCATCAGCGGGTCATCGATGCCGCCGGTGCAGTCGGTCGTCTGGCGTCGCGCATCGGCGTCACTCCGCCGGGTGACATCGTCGAATCCGCCCGCAGCTACGCTTCGCTCGCCGAGTCCGAACCCCGGAAGGCATTCGTGCAGACCGTCCGAGCGGTGATGGACCGCCACGGCCAGCGGGTCAGTGCGAGTGATCGCCTGACGATCATCGGCCACATTCCGAGCCTGATCGTCTGGGGAACCGACGACCGGATCATCCCGGTCTGGCATGCAATCCGCGCCCACGAAGCGCTGCCGGGCGGCCGGTTGGAACTGTTCGAACACGCAGGCCATTTCCCGCACGTCAGTGACCCGGCCCGTTTCGTCGACGTCATGGAATCGTTTCTCGCCGGTGCCGGACCGACGGCGAAGGGTCTGCAGTAGCGCCTGCAATCGGCGATTTCGAGCGAATGGTGACGTCGCTGCGCTGCTCAGCTGAAGCCAGCCTGTTGATGTGCCGGATGTTCACCGGAAACGGGGCGCGACGTGGTCCGGTATCAATCCGCCGTTCACTTCCGTCCGCCATACTGCGTGCTGCATGTTGTACAACGACACACGCACCGAGGCCCCGATGGACATGCGTACCGACACGCGCAGCAGTATCCGCTCCGACACGCGCATCGAAGCCCAGGCGGCAACGGATGCCGGCGCAGTCATTGCCCAGACGATCGCCCTGTCGACCCGATCGACACCGTGGACACTCGTCGACGAAGTGGCGCTGAAATTCGACTCCCACCATCCGCAGGGCATGGTGAGGATCGGCTCCACGTGGTGGATCTCGACCGTCGACATCGCTGCCCGCAAAGGGTACGTGATGGCCGTCGACGGTGATGGTGCGCTCCTGCATCGGGTCGCGATCGGCGACGAGCAGTGCTATCACCCTGGCGGCATCGACTTCGACGGCTCTGCGATGTGGGTGCCGTCAGCGGAGTATCGACCTGATTCGACGACGCACGTCTATCGGATGGAGCCGGGTTCGACGCCAGAGAAGATCTTCGCCGTCGACGATCATGTCGGTGCCATCGCCCGTTGCGGCGTCGGCGGAGACCTGGTCGGGTGGTCGTGGGGATCCCGGCGTTTCTACCGATGGTCTGTCGAGGGACGTCTGCTTGCCGCACACACGAATCCGGCGTTCTTCGTCGATCACCAGGATTGCCAATGGCTTGGCGGTGGTCGCATGTTGTGCGGCGGCGTCGCCGAGGTACAGCTGGCGAACGGACCGGGCTGGCTCGGCGGCCTCGGCTTGTTGAACGTCGACGATCTCGTCATCGAGCGCGAAGTCCCGTTCCCGTACTACTCTGCGCTGTCCGGCCGAGCGGCAACGCAGAACCCGCTGTGGTCGGAAGTCGTCGGTGACGAGTTGATGTTGCACCTGCTCCCGGACGACGGTGCCGGCGTCATCCAGTCGTTCTCGACGCCGCTGATCGGCCGTCCGAGAACGGTCTGAGCGGTTCGGGACCGTAGGATGAGCCACGCCCACGGATGAGGTCGGCTCGCTCGTCGACAACCTCGGCGTACAGCGATTCGAAGGCGTCAGCCGACAGTGCCCACGAATACTGGCTCCGCACGAATGTCGCCGCGCGTCGCCCCCGCGTGGTCCGCTCGGCCGGATGGGACACGGCTTCGGCGAGGGCCTGCGTCGTTGCCGTCAGATCGTCCGGTGGAACGAGCCACCCTGTCGGATGCCGGCAGTCCACGTTGATGAATGTCGGAGGACCGCCGGTTGTCGTGGCGATCGGCGGCAGTCCCGATGCCATTGCTTCGAGGTAGACGAGACCGAACGGTTCGTCGACGGACGGTGCTGCGAAGACGTCGCTACAGGTGAGGATGTCGGAGAGTTCGTCGTGGTTTCGCCATCCGGCGAAGAACACGTTGAGGGCTCCAAGGCGCCCGACGGTCTCGAAGGGATGCTCGCCCTCCCATTCGCCGGGGAAGCCGCCGACGATGACCAGTACGGAGGAATGGCCCCCCGACGACTGGAGCGCGTGGTGGGCTTCGATCAACAACTGCACCCGTTTGAAACGGAGGAATCGACCGGCGAACAATACGATCGGCACCGCTACGCCGTCGGTGCCGACAAATCCGGACAGCTCGTCTGGACGGTAGGAGATCGATCCCTCCGCCTGCCCGGGACGCCAACCACGTGGATCGTCGACGAGCCAGTGCTGCCACTTCGCCATGCGTTCGGCGAGCGTGCGCTGTTTCGGTGAGAAGACCTCCGTGTCGACGCCGTTGGCGATCGTGACGACCTCTGTGGCATCGACCGGCAGGAGCGACTGCACGAGTTTCTCGTCCTGTGCGGAGACGACCACCAGCCGCGCTGAGTCGCTTGCCCATCTGCGCATCCTGTCGACCCATTCCGCCGTCCAACCGACGGACAGTTCGGCGTCCGTGCGGTCATGTACGGACGCCAGCATTTTCAGCTCGGGACCGTGGAGGTGGGTGATGATCGGGACGTCTGGCCACAATCGTCGGACGGCATCATGGATCGGCGTCAGGTGATGGAGGTGCACCACGGTCGGTCGGGACGGGCCATCAGCGCCATCCGCTGCCAGAAAGCGAGTCCAACTGGCGACCTGCTGATCGAAGGCCGAGTCGTCGAGAGCGAAGAAGATTCGATCGGGGACGCCGTGTTTGGCTTCGTAGGACGCATGCATCGGCACGGGGGCATCCATCGGGTCTCCACCGCCTGCCCACAGCGTTCGGGCCGGCGAATAATCGAGTGATTCGCAGCGGATCCCGGTGAAGAACCGATGGGCGTTCGAGTTCTCGGTGGTTGCGCCGATCGAGCCGGCGAACAGCGTCAAACGGAGTGGGCCGGCAGAGAACGCACGGCACAGGTAGCGCGTGACCTGGGCGCTTCCACCTCTCGGAAAGAAGTAGAAACCCATCAGTACGTGGGAACTCACGAGCGATGGTGCGGCGGGGTGTTCGGGAGTGCGTTCGGGGGGGCCATCCGCCAACCGTAGGGGGAGACGGTCGCCGAAATGCACAATTCGCGTCATTCGCGCCACGGTGCGGCCAATCGATCGGCGTCAAGGAACGGGCCGAGGCCGCTGAGATTCCGCCAACGAGCGCAGCGACGCGCAGATGCCGGCGGACACTCGGCGTGTGAGCGATCAACAACCGTGGCGGCCAGGGCGATGACATCTGTATCGATCTGGTCGCTACTCCTCCTCATCGGTGTGCTGCTCTGCGTCTGTCCGGCACTCGGGCGGTACCTTGCGGCGGTGTTCGGCGGGGGCACGGCACCAGGTGATCGCTTCTTCTGTCGCCTCGAATCCCGGATCTAGCGCCTGCTGCGGACCGGGCCGGACCAGGGCCAGCGGTGGGGTGCGTATGCATCGAGCGTGTTGGCGCTGTCGTTGCTGTCGATGCTCGGTCTGTATCTGTTGCTGCGCACTCAGGGGAGTTTGCCGTTCAACCCGACCGCTGCGCCGAACATGAGTCCGATGCTCGCCTTCGACACGGCTGCAAGCTTCCTCACCGGAACGGACTGGCAGGCCTATGCCGGCGAATCCGCAGCAAGCCACCTCGCGCAGATGGCCGGACTCGTGGTGATGCAGTTCTTCGCGGCAGCAGTCGGGTTGGCAGTCGCCATTGCGCTCGTGCGGTCATTGGCGACGAAGGAGGACGATCGGGAACTTCTGGGTCGACGTCACCCGTTCGATCCTGCGCGTGCTCTTGCCGATCGCCGTTCCGGTGGCGATTCTGCTCGTCGGATTGGGAACAGTGCAGAACCTCCACGGCTATCGAGCAGCCACGACGTTGGAGGGCGCGACGCAGTTGCTGCCTGGCGGACCCGTCGCCACGCAGGTGGTGATGAAGACGCTCGGCACCAACGGAGGCGGCTTCTACAACGCCAACTCGGCGCACCCGTTCGACAATCCGAACGTCGCCACCAACCTCGTGCAGATCTTCCTCTGTCTCGTGATTCCGTTCGCTCTGCCGTTCATGTTCGGCGCGCTGGTCAAGAATCGGCGCCAGGGAAGGACGCTGCTGGTAGTGATGGCCGTGCTGTGGATCATCCCGCTGACATTCGGCATGATTGCCGAGAGCCGCGGGAACACCGCGCTGCCGGCGTCGGTGAACCAGTCGGTCGGCGCTGGGCAATCCGGTGGCAACATGGAGGGCAAGGACGTCCGCTTCGGTGCCGGCGGATCGACACTGCTGACGCTCGGATCGATGGGCACGACCGCAGGAATTTCCAGCTCCGGTGTCGGCAGCTACACGCCGACCGGGCAGGCCGGCGCGCTCGTCCCGATCCTGCTTGGCGAGGTGTCACCGGGTGGCGTCGGCAGCGGACTCGTCGGGATGCTGCTGTACGTGCTGTTCTCGACGTTCATCGGCGGGCTGATGGTCGGGCGCACACCCATCTATCTCGGCAGGCGACTGGGCCCGACGGAGATGAAGCTGGTGATGATCGCCACGCTCGTCGTTCCGATCGCCGTGCTCGGCGTCGCCGCGATCTCGACCGTCGTGGCGAGCGACACCGTCAGCCAGGCGGGTGCGCACGGCTTGACCGAGATCGTCTACGCCGCCGGTTCGGCGACCAATGCCAACGGGTCCGCCATGGGCGGACTGACCGTGACCAGTTCGTGGTGCCTGATCTCGTTGGGTGTGGCGATGATGATCGGACGATTCCTGGTGATCATCCCGGCTCTGGCGCTGGCCGGTTCGCTCGGCCGGCAGCCCTTCCTCGCAACGACCGAGGCGTCACTCGACACCACCGGCCGCACATTCACCTGGCTGCTGCTGTTCATCGTGGTCGTCGTCGGTGGCCTGACCTACCTGCCGACGATCGTGCTGACCGTCGTGCACGCAGCCCTCGGCTGACGGCGAGTCTTTCGGCTGACCGCGTGTCTCAGGCGGCGAAGGCGAGATGGTTGGTGTTGCTTGCCAGCCGGATGGCCACGTAGCCGTAGGCCCGTTCACGGACAGCCGAGGGCGCGTGACTGTCGGCCAATACCGCGATGACGGAGGGGCGAAGTCCTCGCTGTTCGGCGATGGAGACGACTTCGGCGATTTCTGCGTTGTGAGCTGCGGCGCCGTCAGCCTCGATCAGCCAGGCGAGCCGTTCAATGTCGATGAGTTGCTGCGTGTTCATGCACTCAATGTACGGAGTTCGGTGCATAAAGAAAAGCGGTTATGTCTTGCCCTAATGATCACTCTGGCTTATAGTTGAGAGATGGCATCAGCGAACCTCCGCGATCTCGAAATCCGCCACCTCCAGGCGCTGCAGGCCGTCGCCGAGGAAGGCTCGTTCGGTCGCGCCGCGCAGCGTCTCGGGTTCAGTCAATCGGCCGTCAGCCAGCAGATCGGGGCGCTCGAACGCGTCGTCGGGGAGTCGGTGTTCGACCGTCCTGGTGGGCCGCGGCCTGTCGAACTGACGCCGGTGGGCTGCATGTTGCTCGATCATGCCAACGCCGTACTGAGCCGCATCCGCCAGGCCGAGGACGACCTCGAACGTCTGCGTCACGGCGGCAGCGGGCGGCTCGTCATCGGCACGTTCCAGAGCGTCTCGGTGCGCATCCTGCCGACGATCGTCCAGCGCATGCGCTCTGAAGTTCCAGGCGTGCTGATCAAAGCGGTCGAGTCGGACATCAACGAGGACCTCGTTGCCGGGGTCGACAGCGGCGACCTCGATCTTGCCTTCATCGTCGGGGCCGTGCCGTCGGATCACTTCGACATCATCCATCTGTGCTCTGATCCGTTCGTCGTGTTGTCTGCCGCGCCGGCACCGCGGTCGGCGATCGCGACCGAGTCGTTGAGCGGTGCCGCGCTGATCGGTGAAGGCGTCGGATCATGTTCTGCGCTGATCGAGGACGGTCTCCGGGCGATGGGCGTGCTGCCGGACTACGTCTTTCGCACGAACGACAACTCGGCGATCCAGGCGATGGTCAGAGCAGGAATGGGGCACGCCGTCATGCCGTATCTCGCCGTCGACGAGTCCGACCAGTCCGTCGTCGTCAGAGATATGAACCCGCCGCTGCCCCCCCGCCGCATCGACCTCATCCGCCGCCGCGGCCGTACGTTGCACCCAGCGGCGCAGCGCTTCACCGCGCTTGCCGTCGAAGTCGCTGCCAAGGTCACGAAGCCGACGATGATTGCCGTCTGATCGCTCTTCCGGCGGGATGATCGCCCCCGTGCGAGTTCCGCTCCGCTCTCGGGTATGGCGATCCTTCGCGGAGGTCGATGTAGCGCCTACCGATTGACGAGTTCGCGGACCCGTGCCAGCAGGATGTCGATCGCCGGGACGTTCATCCCGCCCTCCGGAAAGACGACGTCGGCGTTCCGCTTACTGGGTTCGATGAACTGCTGATGACTCGGGCGGACTGTTTCGAGGTATTGGGCGATGATGCTCTCTGTCGTCCTCCCGCGTTCGGTGACATCCCGCGTCAAGCGACGGATGAAGCGCAGGTCGCTGTCGGTGTCGATGAAGATCTTCAGATCGCAGATGTCGCGGATCGTCGGCTCGTAGAGCACGAGGATGCCTTCGACGACGACGATTTTCGCCGACCGGACGATGCGCACATCGGACGAACGCGTGTGGTTGGCGTAGTCGTACACCGGGATCGGCACGCTGGCGCCGGAGCGAAGTGTGTCGAGATGCGAACGAAGCAACGGCCAGTCGAACGAGTCTGGATGGTCGTAGTTGACCTTGACGCGTTCTTCGAACGGCTGGTCGTCACGCGCCCAGTAATACGAATCGAGTTTGACCAGCGCGAGGTGGTCTTCGCCCATCAGATCGGCGAGCCGTTCGGAGACGGTCGTCTTGCCGGAGCACGTCCCGCCCGCTACACCAATGAAATAGGGCCGTTGACTCGACATTGGCGGTTCACGTTACTGCTCCCCGAGTGCTCTCTGGGTGGTCCCGTCGGACGGCGCAGGACCGCAGCGGTGAGGGTGCTTGTATCGGCTGCCCCAGCCAGGCAGGCTGTACGGGTGCCATTGAGCGAGCGTGAAAAAGCAATCCTCGATTTCGAGCGATCGTGGTGGACATTCGACCAGCCGAAAGATTCGCTGATCCGTGAACGGTTCCAATGTGCTGAGCAGGCGTATTATCAGCAACTCAACTCCGTGCTCGAACAACCGGAGGCGATCGATTACGACCCCCTTGGTGTTCGACGTCTACGACGTCTACGTGATCGTCGTCGGCGGGCGCGGCTCGATAGTGCCAGTTCGGCCTCCGGAGGGGAACAGCGATGAGTACAGATCTACCGCAGCAGGCACCGCCCTCAGGGCGGACTGTCCCGCCCCGCGGGGCGACACCGCCCCGCTCTGGCGCTTCCGCCGTGGCGATCGTCGTCGCACTGGTCGCTGCGCTGCTCGGCTTCTTCATCCTCAAGAAGATCGACAACAACAACAATACGAACATCACGACGTCGGGGGGACCGGTCGTGACCACCCCCGTGAGCGGTTCCGGCGGCTCGACAGCCACCGTGCCCGGATCTGCCGTCACCGTTGCCCAGACCACGCCAGCCGTGGCCTCGATCGCCAGGACGCCGATCGTCGTCGTCGTTGCCAACAGCTCCGGCATCAAGGGCGCGGCGGCGACGGTGTCGACAAAACTCAAGACGCTCGGCTACACCACGCTGCCGCCGGCGAACGCCAGCGGCAACAAGAAGATTTCCGCCTCGTTGGTCTTCGTGGCTGCCGGCCAGGAAGCAGCTGCAACGCAAGTGATGGCTGACCTCGGGCTCGTCAACGTCATTCCGGCACCGATTCCGACCGACGCCACGAAAATCCCGCTGCTGGCCTCCAGCCGTCAGGGCGCGACGGTTGTCGTGATCCTCGGGACGGACCTGGCGAGCGCCACCGGAGGCACACCGCCGAACCCCCCGGCGACGATCTCGCCCGGGGCATCCGTCACCACCAAGGCAGCGGCGACCAAGACAACGACCTCCAAGTCGACGACCTCCACGACCTGACATCCCGCCAGACGGGTCACTGCACGCCACAGGCGTGCTGCACGGACACCGCGTTCGAAGGCCTCGGACGGCTCTCGGATCGCCCTCGGATCGCCCGAGGATCGCCCTCGGATGGCGGCCGCTATGGCGCGAGCAGGTCCAGAGCTGCTGACTCGATACAGGCCAGGGTCTCGTTTATCGCTCGGTCCTCACCGAAGCGCCCGACGAGTGAGACCGCCTCGATCCGCTGCTCGGTGCCGTCGTAGGCGTTGCCGACGATCGCCACGATCCGCTTGCCGTGAGCCAGGGCGAGCGCAGCCATCTGGCCGACGACCTTGCCTTCGAAGCTCTGCTCGTCGAGGAAACCCTCTCCGGTGATGATCAGGTCGGCGCGCGCCGTCCGCGCTTCGAGGGCAAGCTCCTCGGCCAACAGATCGAAGCCTGGGGTCAAAACGGCGCCGAGCGCCACGAGCCCCCCGGCCAGGCCGCCCGCTGCGCCACTTCCGGGAACGTCGGTGACATCGACGCCGTAATCGTGTGCGTAGACCTGCGCAAGGCGCTGCAGCCGTCCGGTCAGCATGTCGACCTGGCTCGGCGTTGCGCCCTTCTGCGGGCCGAAGACGCGTGCCGCCTCGGTGAATTTCGTCCGCACGTCGCACGCGACGAGCAGTTCGACGCGACGGAGGCGGGCGGGCTGATGGATCGCCCTGATCGCTCCGAGACCGCCGTCGGTCGTTGCCGAGCCTCCGAGCCCGACGATGATGCGCGTCGCTCCTGCGTCCAGTGCTGCGTCGATGAGGTCGCCGGTTCCGGTGGTCGTTGCGGCGAGCGCGTCGTTGTGCTCGGCGCCTCCGGCAACGAGCAGCCCAGAGGCCAAGGCCATCTCGATGACGGCGGTGCCATCTGCCAGTCGCCATGGCGCAGTGACCGGGTCGCCCAGCGGCCCAGTCACGATCGTCCGGCGATTCGGGCCACCGAAGGCGTCGAGCCAGCCCTCCCCACCGTCGGATATCGGGGCCATGTCGCAGTCGTTACCCGTTTCCCGGCATGCGGATTCGATGGCTGCTGCGACCTCGATGGCGGTGGCGGTTCCGCGAAATTTGTCGACGGCGGCCAGCACTCTCACCGCCGCCAGGGTAGCCACAGCGCGGCCGACCTCCCGACCGATCGTCGTGCCTGGCGACGTGGCGTCTGACCGTGCGACGCCTGTCCGAAACCCGATCTATCCGGTTATCTTTAGCCCCATGGCCGCCACGATCCGGATCCCAACCACAATGCGACCGATCTCCGGCGGTGCTTCCACCGTCAAGGTCGAGGGTTCGACGCTGGCCGAGGTACTCGCCGGGCTCGACGCTGCCCACCCCGGCTTCAACGAGCGGCTCTTCGACGAAGACGGCAACCTGCGCAAGTTCGTCAACCTGTTCGTCGCCGATGACGATGTTCGCTACCTCGACGGCCTGAACACGCCCGTCCCCGATGGTGAGACCGTTTCGATCATGCCGGCCGTCGCCGGCGGCTGACCTGGCGTTGGCCGGCTGCTACCGCTCGGCTGCTACCGCCGGGTAACGCTGGGGTGCTGCGGTGAGTGGACCGAGGCCGAAACGTTCGTCGGCCCACGTCCAGATCTCGCAAGCGCGCGGAGCGAACTGGCTGCCTGTCGGATGCTCGACGGCGGCACGGATGAAGACGCCGAGCGGCGAGTCACCGACAGTCAAGGTGCCGCCGGGTATCTCGTAGTCGCCGAGCGGCGCCGGGCAGCTGAACGGGCCGCCCGTTGCGCCGCTGCGTTTGGCGTCGAAGATCTCGAGGAGGAATCCTTCGAGTGCCCGTGGCCGCCAGTCGATCTCGACGCCACCGACGAGACAGTCGAGCACCAGTTGCATCGGGAAGTCCGTGACCCTGCACATCGTCGAGAGCCCGGCACCGCTGCGCGGGTTGAGTTCTGTGGGTCGAAAACCGTCTGCGGTCAACACCCCGTCGATCGTGAACGCGCCGCGGTAGTCGACCTCCTGACGAAGTTGATCACCGACCCGTCGAGCGAAATCGCGCATCTGTGTTCGTCCGCCGGCCGCCGGATCCCAGTACGAGGCACATCCGCAGTAGAAGAAGCTGCCGTCGTGCCTTCGCAGGATGATCATCTCGACCGGGCGCAACACGACGACATCGTCGGCGAAGACGATGCCGTGGATCGAGCAGGGAACGCCTTCCATGAACGGGGTCACCCGGACGGTCCGGCCCTCCTAGCCGCTGATCGCTGCCGAAATCGACGTGCGTTTCAGCACCGGTCTGGTGCCGAGACCGGCGCCGGTCCAGCCATGGGTGGCATCGACCGCGAGGACGACTCCGTGCCCCTGCGTCAGTCGGTCGAACGCCTCTCCGACCTCTTCGGCGTTCGCCGCAATGATCGAGCACGGGGAGCGGATCACGCCTGCTCGATCCCAGAACGCGTCGATGACGGTCTTGTCGTCGAGCGCCAGCCACTCAGGCCGGCGGTGGGCGAGGAACGGCCGACCGTCGAGTGTCGGCGAGTCGCCGAGGAAGTCGCCGATCACCAGCGCACCGTGTTCGGGATCGAATTCGTCGAGCGCCTCGGTGGCTCCGGGCGTCAAACGCCGCACCGATCTGTTGCCGGCGTGGATCGCCTGGTTCATCGACATCCCGGAAACGTCGGTGTGCATGCAGAACGACTCGGCGTCCGGCAGAGGTCCTGTACCGATGCCGGTCGTCGCGAAGACGAACGTCCCGGCGGCGCCGAGTCGCCTGACCATCTCGACCGTCAGGGTCGCCTGGGCGAGGAGTTCGACCTTGAGAATGACTTTGCGTCCATGGACAACAGCGGCCAATTGATCAGTCCAGAACGAAGCGTCCATCTGAGGAAACCGTACGCCTGACGCGGTCGAGTTGTTCATCCCTGGTCGACAGGCAGCGGAGATCGCACCAGTTGCAATATTCGGTGCCTGCGGTCGTCGGACGACATCGTCGCGGGTGAACGTCACGACCCGCAGCCCGAGCAGCGTCAGTGCTGTGTGGCGTTGGGCGTCGGACTGCAATCGACGCCGGCTCGAGTGCGTCGTATGTCCGGCGACCTCGGCGACGGGGCCTCCATCGAACAGGAAATGCACCCAAGGGATCATTCTCGTGTCCTTCGACGCCGGTAGCAGGCAGCGGATCTCGTCCGGGCTGAGGGTTCCCGTGCCTGCTGCTGCGCTCGGGTCGCTGATCGACACCCGTCAGTTGATGAGGGCGAGGAGGTCGGTACGAGATGCCGGGCCGAGTCGTGGTTCCGGTGGTCGGTTCCCACGGTCGTTCCACACGGCGAGTACGCGCGCGCTGACGTCGCTGTCGCTCAACAACGCATCTGGCGGAGTCAACAGGTTGAAGTTACGGAAGACCGCGCGCAAGACGACTGCGTCGGTCCGCATCGCCGGCGCGAGCCCGTCCCGGAAGACGCCGCGCAGGAAGGTCCGCGAGTCGCTCTGGTCGGCGTCTGGGTCCTGGCCGGCGAGTAACGCCGACGCCACCCGCTTCGCCTCGGCGTCCTGATGCACAGACGCCCGGTACCACGGCACGATCTCCTCCTCGACCGCTGCGAAATAGGCCAAGGCCTGCGTACTCGCATCATGGTGTGCAGCGAGCGCGTCGGCCAGCAGTTGCGCGCCCCACATCGCCGTCGAGCAACCCCGGCCGTACAACGGATTCGTGCAGACGTACGCATCGCCGACCGCCAGCATGCCGAGCACGATCGGCATGCCGTCGTCGACCAGCACCCGCCGGCGGTTGACCAGGCCGGCCATCACGTGGACCTCGTCGACAATCGGCTCGGCGCGACCATCGAGCCACGTCGACGTAGCGACGAGTCGGCGTGCGCAGGAATCGAACGTCTGCGGGTCTGTCAGCCGTCTGCGCAGTTCCACATCGTCGGTGGGGATGGCGAGGGTGACCGAGAACGTGCGGTTGTCGCCGGAGAACACGCCGTATTTGATATAGCCGAGGTCGCCTCCGATCGGCCCTGACCGCGGTGGATAGTCGCAGTCGTCGAGCAGTCGATAGAAGCGCGAGAGATAGACGATGCCGGTGTCGTCGGTCGTCTCGACCATCGACTCGACGCCGATCTCTGCCAACCATTGTCCGAGGTCGCCGCGCCGCCCGCTCGCCACGACGACGAGTTCGGCAGCGAGTCGCGAGCCGTCACTCAGCCTCACACCGGTCACGGTCGGGATGGACCCTGGCGCTGTGGACGAACCGTTCCACCCGGCTGCGATGAAGCCCTCGAGCCCGACACCGGTTCGGATCGTCACAGCAGGGGAGCGCAGTACGACCTGCCGCAACACCCACTCGAACGTCGTTCGGCGACAGGCGAGCATCACGACGTCCTCGTCGTCGATGAGTGGTTCGTAGTTCGTGATCGTCGGCGGGAGATCGGTCCCGAAGCGCACCTCCGTCGCCCCGGCGTCGAGGAGATCGGCGAGTACATCGGGATAGCGATCGCGCAGTGTTGTGTAGAGCCTGGCGAGGAATGCGTGGCTGTGGCGCACCTGCGGAGCTCCACGTCGGTCCCACTCGAACGCTTCGTCCGGTGAATTCGGCATCGGCGTGTCGTCTCGCTCGACCACCGTCACGCTGTGTCCGCTTCTCGACAGTGTCAACGCTGCCGACAACCCGGCGATACTGCCGCCCACCACCACGACATCGACCATACGGGTCAAGCTACCCGGCGATCACCTCCGAGTCCGGCCGTGGATGGGTTGCGTCGTTAGCACTCTCGGACCTAGAGTGCTAGCACTCGATAGATCAGAGTGCGAACGAGTCTTCCCTCGTTGCGCCCATTACTGGAGGAACATCGAAAATGCCGAAACTGATCGCATTTGACGAGCAGGCACGCCGCTCGCTCGAAGCGGGCATGAACAAGCTCGCTGACGCCGTACGCGTCACCTTGGGGCCGAAGGGCCGCAACGTGGTCCTGGAGAAGAAGTGGGGTGCGCCGACGATCACCAACGACGGTGTCTCCATTGCCAAGGAAATCGACCTCGAGGACCCGTACGAGCGCATCGGCGCCGAACTCGTCAAAGAAGTCGCCAAGAAGACCGACGACGTTGCCGGTGACGGCACCACCACCGCCACCGTGTTGGCATGGGCGCTCGTCCGCGAGGGCCTGCGCAACGTCGCAGCCGGCGCCAACCCGATGAGCCTGAAGAAGGGCATCGAGGCAGGCGTCATCGCCGCGACCGCCAGCATCAAGGAACTCGCCAAGGAAGTCGACAACAAGGATCAGATCGCCCAAGTCGCCTCGATCTCGTCGGCTGACACCGAGATCGGCCAGCTCATCTCCGAGGCCATCGACAAGGTCGGCAAGGACGGCGTCATCACCGTCGAAGAGAGCCAGACCTTCGGCATGGACCTCGACCTCGTCGAAGGCATGTGCTTCGACAAGGGCTACATCAGCCCGTATTTCTCGACCGACACCGAGCGCATGGAAGCCGTCCTCGAAGACTGCTACGTGCTGCTCGTCAGCAGCAAGATCAGCTCGGTCCGCGACCTGCTCCCGATCCTCGAGAAGGTCATCCAGAGCGCCAAGCCGCTGGCGATCATCGCCGAGGACATCGACGGTGAGGCACTTGCAACGCTCGTCGTGAACAAGATCCGCGGCACCTTCCGCTCGGCGGCCGTCAAGGCTCCCGGCTTCGGCGAGCGCCGCAAGGCGATGCTGCAGGACATCGCCATCCTCACCGGTGGCCAGGTCATCAGCGAAGAAGTCGGCCTCAAGCTGGAGAACGCAACGCTCGACCTGCTCGGCCGTGCCAAGAAGGTCATCATCACCAAGGATGAGACGACGATCATCGAGGGTGCAGGCGACGAGGACGACCTCAAGGGCCGCATCAACCAGATCAAGACCGAGATCGAGAACACCGACTCCGACTATGACCGCGAGAAGCTCCAGGAGCGCCTCGCCAAGCTGTCAGGTGGCGTAGCCGTGCTGAAGGTCGGCGCTGCCACCGAGGTCGAGCTCAAAGAGAAGAAGCACCGCATCGAAGACGCCGTGTCGACGACCAAGGCTGCCATCGAAGAGGGTGTTGTCCCCGGAGGCGGCGTTGCCCTCCTCCGTGCACAGGCCGCTGTCCTCGCCGCTGCCGACCTGCTGACCGGTGACGAAG
Organism: Actinomycetes bacterium; assembly: GCA_025356335.1. Taxonomy (GTDB): domain Bacteria; phylum Actinomycetota; class Acidimicrobiia; order Acidimicrobiales; family Ilumatobacteraceae; genus JANXUF01. The sequence goes on along the minus strand of JANXUF010000058.1, from coordinate 33,995 downwards.
CCACTGGTGCCCGCATGGTCGCCAAGGCGCTCGAGGCTCCGCTGAAGCAGATCGCCGAGAACGCCGGCATGGAAGGTGGCGTTGTTGTCGAGAAGGTCCGCAACCTGAAGGGCAACGAGGGCCTCAATGCCGCCACCGGCGTCTACGAGGATCTCGTCAAGCTCGGCGTCATCGACGCTGCCAAGGTCACCCGCTCGGCGCTGCAGAACGCAGCCTCGATCGCCGCCCTGTTCCTCACCACCGAGGCCGTTGTCGCCGACAAGCCAGAAGCCGCCCCGGCAATGTCCGGCGGAGGCATGGAAGACTTCTGATCCCTCCGGATTGAGCAACGGCCCGTGGCGCCCGCCACGGGCCGTTTGCCGTTTTCGGCCGTCATGGTTGTGATGAGCTGGAATAGGTTGACGGGTTCGGGACCACGATCGGTTTCCTTGGCGACCTACCTACGAGCCCTTCTTCCGCTCTCTGCCGCTCGGGCGGCGCACTTCGTGCGCATGCTCCGCCCGATCGACACGTCTCGCAACGGGTGTGCCGTCTACGGTCGGGCTGATGCGCACCATCGTCTGCACTGAATACGGAATCGGCGACAACCTGGTGGTCGAGGAGTCTCCGACACCCCAACCAGGCCGTGACCAGGTGCGGGTGGCTGTCAAGGCCGCCGGCGCCAGTTTCGTCGACGGCCTGCAGGCGGCAGGCAAATACCAGTTCGCAGCCCAGCCGCCGTACGTGCCAGGCGGCGAGGCGGCCGGGATCGTCGACGCCGTCGGCGACGGCGTCACCGAGTGGAATGTCGGTGATCGGGTCGTCGCCTCCGTCGGCAAGGGTGCATTCGCCGACTTCATCATGACCACGCCCCAACAGCTGGTGCGCTTGCCAGACACGATCGGTTTCGCCGTCGGTGCCTCGTTCATGCAGGTGTACGGAACTGCCTGGTTCGCCTTCAAGAAGCGTACGATCGTGCGCCCCGGCGAGGTCGTCCTCGTCACGGGTGCGGGCGGCGGTGTCGGCCTTGCAGCAATCGACGTCGCCAGGTCGATGGGCGCCCGCGTCATCGCCGTCGCCTCGTCACCGGAAAAGCGCAACCTGGCGATGTCGATGGGTGCGGAGTCGGCGATCGATCCACTGACAGAGGACGTCAAGACGAGAGCGCGGGAACTGACCGATGGCGCCGGCGTCGATGTCGTCTACGACGTCGTCGGCGGCGATGTGTCGGAGCCGGCGATGCGGTCGTTGAAGTTCGACGGGCGTTTCCTCGTGATCGGCTTTCCCGGCGGTATTGCCAGACTGCCGCTCAATCTCGTGCTGCTCAACAACAGAACGGTGGTGGGTGTCGAGTGGGGTGGCTGGGTGCCGCGCCACCTCGAGGAGAACCGGACGATGATCGCCGACATCGTCAGCGAGATCGCCGAGGGTGGCCTGCATCCTGTCGCCCCGGCAGAGCGTCCGTTGACCGACGCAGGTGCTGTTCTCGCCGATCTCCTCGGCCGTCGTGCGGTCGGCAAGATCGTCCTCATTCCATAATCCGGTCGGGGGTCGAGTCTCCTCTTGGATCGTCGTGGATCCCCCTCGGGATGATCGTCAGGCGTCAGTCAGTCGTCTCCTCGACCGCTGCGACGGCCGTATCGACGGCCTCGTCGGCTTTGTCACGGATCGTCTCCAGCGGCTCGATATCGAGCATCGTGTCTTCGAGGCGCACGTCCTCGTCGATGAACAACCAGGCAAAGACGCCGACGATGGCCCCGACGAGTGGGAAGACGACGAACAGCCAGACCTGCTTCCAGGCCTCGGTGCCGGAGAAGATCGCAGAGGCGACGCTGCGGGCGGGGTTGACGCCGGTGTGGTCGATCGTCAGCGTCGCCAGATGGATCACGGTGTATGTCAAGCCGATCGCCAGGCCGGCGCCGGCGCGCGGGAACCGGCGATTCGTCGACATCAGCACGACGAAGACCAACAAGGCGGTGAAGACGACCTCGGCGATGATCGCCGAACCTGCGCCGTACCCACTGCCGCTCCACTTGCCGAAGCCGTTGGCGGCGAAGTTGTTCTTGGCGCTGAAGTTCGGGTTCCCTCCGGCGATACCCCAGACGACGAGTGCACCGACGGCAGCGCCTACGAGTTGACCGACGAGGTAGAAGGGAGCGCTCGCCGGCTTGATCTTGCGGGCGATGAGCATGGCGACGGTGACCGCGGGGTTGACATGAGCGCCGGATACGTGGCCGATCGCATAGGTCACGACGAGCAACGTGAACCCGAAGGCCAATGCCTGTGGGAGTAGGCCGCCGATGTTCAGCGCAGTCCCCGACAACACCGTGCTGCCGACGCCGCCGAGGATCAGCACCATCGTCCCGAAGAACTCCGCTCCGAGGATCCTGGCGTTGGTCGTCGTCGTTGTGCTCGTCATTGAGGTGGGTCCGAGCTGTGTGCTTGCCGTCGTCGTCATTGCTTCCCCCGCAAAGTTGCTCGGTGTGTGGCTGATGCGACCGTACTCCCAACGCAACTGAGTCCACCTACCCGCCAGTTCTGACGGCAAACAGGCCGCAGAACTTCGATGAGAGCACGGCGTTAGCCTGAAGGACGCATGGCTGAGCGACGATCGGAACGGATGCTGGTCACCCGCGTTCACCGTGGCGAGACACGGCGACAGCCGGACGAGTTGATCGTCGAGGAGCCGATGTCGATCCAGATCGACGGTGCGTTGGTGAGTACGACGATGCGGACGCCTGGAAACGACTTCGAGCTCGCCGCCGGCTTCTGCTTCACCGACGGTCTGCTGGCGGGCGCGCCGGTGCACGGTGTGCGCTACTGCGCGACAGGTTCTGCTGTCGACACCAATTTCAACGTGGTGACCGTCGAGACGGGCGGCAGGGCGCCGGTGCCGGTTCCACGGCTGACGACGACTTCCTCCAGCTGTGGGCTGTGCGGATCGGCATCGCTCGACGAACTCGCCGGCAGGCTGCGACCGCTGCCACAGGATCTCCTAATATTGCCCTCGCTCGAAGTCATCGCGGCGATCGCCGACCGTGTGATCGGGACACAGGGTTTGTTCAAACAGACGGGTTCTGTCCACGCCGCCGCCGCCTTCGATGCCGATGGCGCCGTACTCTTGACGCGTGAGGACGTCGGCCGCCACAACGCCGTCGACAAGGTCGTCGGTCGGCTGTTGCTCGACGGCCGTCTGCCGGCACACCAGCTGAGCCTGTTCGTGTCCGGGCGGGCGAGTTTCGAGATCATCCAGAAGGCGTGGGCCGCTGGGTTTGCGGCCGTCGTTGCCGTCAGTGCGCCGACCTCGCTCGCTGTTCAGACTGCGCGGCAGGCCGGCATGTTGCTCGCCGGGTTCATCCGCGGTGACCGATTCAACGTCTACAGCCCCGAACGTCTGGCAACCCCTGCGCAGGCCATCGGGCTAGCCTCGACGGTATGAGCGATCCCATCAGTCCCTCGGCCGGTTGGGGTGTCCTGCACCTGTTCTGCAAGCGCACGCCGCATCTCGATGGAGAAGCCGTCGTTGCCGCTGTCAAGCAGTGCGAGGCGAGCGGGCATACGGTTGTCACCAGTTCGATCCTCGGACACAAGGCTGACCTGTGCGTGATGGCCCTCGGCCCCGACCTGCGCGAACTGCGCACACTGCAGTCGGGATTGCAGCGAGCGGGTCTGGAAATCGCCGATTCGTATGTCTCGTTGACCGAGGTCAGCGAGTATGCCAAAGGTCTTCCGGAGGAGATGCTCACGCCCCGCCTCTACCCGCAGCTACCGCCAGATGGTAAGTCGTCGTTCGCCTTCTACCCGATGAGCAAGCGCCGTGAGCACCACGACAACTGGTACACACTGCCGTTCGATCGTCGCAAGGAGCTGATGCACGAGCACGGCATGAGCGGCCGCAAATTCGCCGGCCGGGTCGTGCAGTTGATCACCGCTTCGACCGGATTCGACGCCTTCGAATGGGGCGTCACGCTGTTCTGTGTCAACCCGGACGACATCAAGGACGTCGTCTATACGATGCGTTTCGACGAGGCGTCAGCGGTCTACGCCGAGTTCGGTCCGTTCTACGTCGGCATCCTCGAGCCGATCGAGACGCTCGTCGCCGGCTGACCCGAACGGATCACGTTCCGGCGGTCACCGAAAATTCGGACAGCGTGACGTCGCGGCCGGTGCCGTCAAAGCCGAACTGTTCGAATCGGCCGCTCGTGACGTCGCCGTGACTGTCCAGATCGACAGACCCACTCGCACCGTCGTAGTCGATGTTGCGGTTCTGACCGAGCAACGCAGCGCACTCCTTGTACGTTGCGCAATGGGTGCCGTTGCGGCTGACGTCTGCGACCGCAGCAGCGATCGCTGCCGGGTCGTCCGAGCCTGCCGCCTGCGAGGCGATCGCCAGCAGGTTGGTGCAGTCGTAGGCATACGCAGCATAGGTCGAGGGGAGTCCCGGGAATTTGGCCGCGAAGTCCTTGGAGAAGGCGTCGCTCGCTGGCGCGGCGTCTGGGGATGTGCCCTTGATCTGGCTCAGCAGTGGGGCTGTCGTACCGATCGTTCCGGCGATATCAGCCCGGCGGAGCGGATCGTTGACGACGATCGGGCGGATGAGGCTCGGTTGATTGGCGGTGAGCAGCCGCAGCGCCGCGAGGACCCGCGTGCCGCCGGCGGAATCACTGACGATGGTCAACACCGCCGGATTGGTACCGAGGGCGGCGACGACGACCGATGACAGGTCGGCGCTCGCAGGATCGAACGGCGCAGGCGTGACGTCGATGCCGTGGGCGACGAGTGCAGCGTTCAGCTGTTGGAAGAACGCTTTGCCGTAGTCGTCGTTCGGGTAGAATACAGCCGTCGACCGGCGGCCGGACTGGTCGATGACGTCGGCCATCGCCTCCGCCTGGACGGCATCGGATGGAATCGTCCGAAAGAACAGGCCGTGCGTCGGAAACTGGGTGAGGCTGATCGCCGCAGCAGTTGGCGAGCAACTGACGACACCCGCTTCGACGATCGAGCCGAGGACGTTGAGAGCGATGTTCGACGACGCCGGTCCGACGATCGCGTCGACGTCGCTCGCCAACAGTTTCCTGACAGCCCCGGCAGCCGTGGTGGTGTCACTTCCGACATCCTCGGTGATCAACTCCACGGGTCTGGCGTTGACGCCACCGGCAGCGTTGATTTCGGCGGCCGCGAGTTGGACGCCCTCGACGAGCGGCGTACCGAACGTCGCACCGGTGCCGGACAACGGCAGGAGCACCCCGATTCGGAGGCGCCCGTCGCGTGGCCGGGTCGTCGTCGCCGGAACCGTGATCGGTGTCGTCGAAACGGGCGCCGATGACGGCGCAGAGCTGGCGCACGCAGCGGTCAGCACCCAGAGAACAACCAGCGCAGCCCAGCGTCGACGGGTTCGGGCTGCGCCATGCATGGTCGGCAGTGTACGACGGGGCCAGAATCGACACATGACGACCACCACCGATTTGCTGTATCTCGACGATGCCTATCTGACGGAGTTCGAGGCGACGGTCATCGCCAGCCGCGACGACGCAGTGGTGCTGGACCGGACTGCGTTCTATCCGACAGGCGGAGGACAGCCGCACGACCTCGGGATGCTCGGCGGGTACGCGGTGATCTCGGTTCGCAAGGAGGACGACGGTGTGTGGCACAGCCTGCAGGGTCCCCATCGCCTTGCCGTTGGAACTACCGTTTCCGGGTCGATCGATTTCCACCGTCGCCATGCATTGATGCGCACCCATACTGCCCTGCACGTACTGTGCGGGGTGATCTGGAACGAGTGGCATGTTCCCGTGACCGGAGGAAACATGGAGCCGTTGTCGGCCAGGATGGACTTCGCATTCGATCCGTTGCCGGAGGGATTCGGGCCGCGGGTCGAGCAACTCGTCAATGCCGAACTCGTTGCTGACCGCCCCGTCGTCGTGAGTTATCTCGAGCCGTCGGAAGCCGTCGACGACGCGCTGATCCGCACGCGCGAGAATCGAGTGCCAGACTCCGTTCGGACTGTCCGTCTCGTCGACATCGTCGGTTTGGATCAGCAGGCTGACGGCGGCACCCATGTCCGTTCGACCGGGGAAGTCGGCCGGATCAAGGTGGTCAAGACGGAGAACAAGGGCAAAGGCAACAAGCGCATCCGCCTCGAAGTCGTGGACGGATGAACGAGTACGCCGAAGCTCTCCTCTCGGCGACGACGCTCGCCATGCCGAAATGGGTGCGACGCAGTATCGAGAGCGTCGCCACGGCCGCAGGAGTTTCGCTCGACGACTCGGCCGATGTGATCGACGCGGCAGCTGCCGACGCGACAACCTTCGTGAGCGGGCGATTGCGCGCGCTCTTCGATGCTGATGTCGATCGGCAACGGACCAATCCGCTGGAAATTCTCCGGGGGGCGGTGCCGTACCCGACATCGGTCCTCATCGGACTTGGCGTTCGAGCTGTGTCACGACATCAGTTCGAGACCGAACGATTTCCCGAGGACATCTACGGTCTGACTCCGGCGACGTGGGCCGATATCGACGAGTCGTTGTACGAGCCGGGGATCATCTGGGGCGCATGGAAGGCCAAGACCGTCCTCGACCGCAGAAGAGCGCAGGGCATGCGCTGAGGTGCGGTCGATCGTCCTGGCCCGGTAGCTGTCGAGGCTGCGGTGTCATCCAGTGAGTTCGCCCAGGAATGCATCGATCGACGAGCGGTCCGATGCCAGCGTCTCGATCCAGGCCCGAACGGCTCCGGGCCGTGAACCCACCGAGCGCGCTGCTTTCGCGGCGACGTTGCGCGCCATGTTGGCGACGTCGCCGCCGTGCGCGGTGAGCACGACGACTCGACCGTTCGGGCATTCGGCGACGGTGTGACCGAAGCGGAACGTTTGTCGAGCTGCTGCGGCGATGACTGCACTCGGTACCGGCTCCTCGGAGAAAACGGGTTCGAGGACCACGAGTGAGATCTGCCGGGTGACGTCCAGCCCGAATGCGTCGTGGCGGTCGTATTCCTGGATGAGTCGCAGCTTCAGCGCCGAGACGTCGAACGGGTCCACCGTCGTGGCAGCGACCAGCTGGTCGTGTCCCACCGTCCAACCTCCGGCGAGTTGAATCGCTGCGTGCCGGGCGAGCAGCCCGATCCGGATCCGGCGTTCGGCCGTGGCCGCGAAGATCGAGATCCAGGCAGCGGTGTTGTCGAGCGAATGGCCTGCTGCGCCGCACCGGCGGCCGAATTCCTTGAGGTATGGTCCGAGGTCTGCCTGTTCTGTCTGCATCATGTCCAACAGCGGTGCGAGACTGTCGAGCGTGGTCTCATGCTGTCCGACGCCGAACTGCTCACGCACGGCATCGCGCCAACGTGGCGGATCGAGATGCGTTCTGCTCATGGTTGAACGACGTTTGCACACCGGTTCTATGACGCTGAACGCCACGTCGACAGTATGCAGCCGAGCCACGGCACGACCCGCTGCGCCTCCCATCGACGGGATTTGCCGTCATACTTGTGGCCCCCGGCAGTCCTGTGCTGGGACGACACCATGACAGATCTCTTTTCCACAGCGCAACCGACGAGCGATGCCGAACTGATCACAGCGGTGCGCGATGGAGACGACGCTGCGTTTGCCGAGCTATACCGCCGTCATCTCGAATCTGCCAAGGCTGCAGCGCGCAGCCTCACCCGCTCGCGGGCCGACGCCGACGACGTCGTTGCCGAGGGCTTCACGCGGGTGCTCCAAGCGATCCGCAAGGGCGGTGGGCCACAGCTGGCGTTCCGTCCCTACCTGGTGACAGCGGTCCGCAATGCCTATTACGACAGGATGCGCAAAGATCGCCGGCTCGATGCCCGCGAGGAGGTACCGGAGGTCCTCGATCTCTCGGTACTGCGTCAGTCGGACTCGCACGACGACCGGGCGCTCGCGGCACGCGCCTTCGCCTCGTTGCCGGAACGTTGGCAGCTGGTGTTGTGGCATACGGAGGTCGAGGGTCGTACACCGGCGGAGGTCGGGCCGCTCCTCGGGCTCGCTCCGAATGCCGTTGCTGCTTTGGCGTACCGTGCCCGTGAAGGTCTGCGCCAGGCGTATCTTCAGGCTCACCTGCAGCAACCGATTCCCGCAGAATGTCAGGAGATCCGTCCGCAGCTCGGCGCCTATGTGCGCGATGGCTTGTCGATGCGCGACCGCCGCAAAGTCGATGCCCACCTCGAAACGTGTCAGCACTGCGACGGGCTCGTCGCCGACCTGCAGGAAGCCAACACCACGCTGCGGGCTGCGCTGATCCCACTGCTCCTCGGCGTTCCTGCGGCGAAGTACCTCGCTCAACTGCACGGCGGGACCGGTCTCGCGGCGTTCGCCAGGCGGCAGTCGAAGAGCGTTCAGGCAACGGCCGCAGCGACCGCAGCGGTGGTCGTCGTCGTCGCCGGCGCCTTCGGCGTCAACCGCCTCAGCAAGCCGATCGCACCTGCCGGCGCAGCCACGCCTTCTGCTGTGGTGACGACGGTCCGGCCGGCAACATCCGCGCGCCCCGGCAACACCCGCCTCCCCACCGGCGTCGGTAACGCCAACAGCGGGGTCACCGCCTCGATCCCCCCGTTCACGTTCCCCGTGCCGGCTTCCGACGGATCGTCACCTGCCGTTGCCTCTTCGGCCGCTGGAGGTTCCTCGATGTTGCCGACGGACTCGACGATCGTCTCCGGTGCAGGTTCGAGCCCGACCGTGTCCCTCTCCCCATTCTTTCCGACGGTGACGACGAGGCCGTCTGCGACCACCCGGCCGGCGACTCGAGCGGCCACGACCACTCGCCCGAGATCCACGTCGGCGACCACGACCACATCCACGACGACGACCACAGCCCCGACCACGACCCTGGCCGGCATTGTCAGCCCGACGGTCCCGGGAGACCGTACCGGAGGCAGGAACACGACGCCCCTCGATCCCGACACGGTGGCATCGACGGTCGCCGCAGCGACGACCACCTCCGCGCCCGCCGCCACCACCACGACGACGGCTCCGCGGCCGCAGGTCGCGCTGTCGATCACTGCACCGGGCTCGGCGGTCATCGGTCTACGAACCTATATTTCGATCGGGCTGACGAATCACGGCAACACGCCGTTTGTCTCGTCCGGAACGTTCAGGCCAGCGGTAGCGGTCGCGTCAGGAACGACCGTCACGATCGTGCTGCCGAGCGCGTTGACGTTCGTCAACGTCGTTCCTCGAACTGATGGAGCACCGTGGGATTGCCCTGCGCCATCCGACCCGACTCATCTGGTTTGCACCCCTCCTGCCGTCGGAGGGAATGCATCGACCGAGGTGATGCTGGAACTGCAGGTGACAACTCGCCAGGCTGGGCCGCAGCCACTCTCGGCGATCGTACAGTCCGGCGATTTTCAGGCGACTGCGACCGGATCCAACAGCATCAACATCGTTGCGCAGAGTTCGGTGTTTCCTCCTGGTGATTCCGGGCAATCCGGCGGAACGCCGCTGTTCTTCGCTGACCTGCAAGGCGGCGGGTTGGCGGTCGCCGGCAACAGTTCGCTGACGTGCGTCGACCCACCGAGGGTGAGCACCGACACGACATGCGCCCAAGCTCAAGCCGGCGTCGATGCCAACGCCGACGTCAACCTCACGCTCCTCAATCGCCAGAACGACCACCTCACCAACGTGGTGACATTGCAGCAGGCTGAAACGAACTCGTCGTCCGCCACTGTTGTGATCCCGCCGGGCGCATCGATTGTTCGTGCGTTCTTGGCATGGAGCGGCAATTCGGCGAACCCCCAGCCCCCGAAACTCGTTGCCAACGCAGGTTCCCACACGACGCTGGCGACCGCCACGACAGTGACCGTGGCCACGACTCATAACACTTCAAACCGAGCAGATCACATCTACGAATCGGTCGCCGATGTCACAGACGCCGTGAAAGACGGGGGAGCAGGGAAATACACCGTCGTCGACATCACATCCGATCCGGCCCGTCAGGCGGCGCTCGCCGGCTGGAGCTTGTTCGTGGTCTACGCCGATCCGACAGCGCCGACGTCGTCAACCGTTATCTTGCTCGATCAATACTCGACCCTCGGCGCATCCTCGACATCCGATGGAGGGTCCGATGCAGCGATTTCCATCGGCGGGATGGCTTCTTCGTCGCTGCATCAGGTTTCGCTTGCCTATTTCGCCAATGAGGGCGATCTCGGACGCCTCGGTGACTCGGTCACGATCGGCGGCACCGCGCTGACCAACGCCGCGAACCCTCTCGGTAACGCCTTCAACAGTTCGTTACTCGGTGCGACCGATCCGAGGTATGTCAACGGGTTCGGGATCGATGTCGATCAGTTCGCGCCCGTCGATGTGAATGCTACGGAGGGCGGCGCTTTCACCACGACGTTCGCGTCGGTCGGTGACCAGGTGTCAGTCGGCATGGTTGGGTTCGTCATCTCCTGACCTGAAGCTCGACGCAGGTACGAAAGGTTGCAGATGCTGCGATATCTGGTGCCTGCGTCGGTGTTCCAGGCGGTTGTTCAAAGCCGGAAGCCCCGCATCGGTTGGCTAAGGTCGTTGCATGGCCGACGACCCTGACCGACTCCTCGACACGGTGGTCGCCTCTGAGTCGTTTGCTTCGACGGACTTCACCCGCGACCTGGCGCGATGGAGTGAAGCGCTCGCTGGCATCGCCCGTACGGGTATGGGATTCACGCAGAGCCTGTACGAACGTGAGCGCTACGAGGAAGTGCTCAAAGTCGCAGCCGACATCAAGGCGGCGGCGGACGATGCCTTGGAGATCAGGCGGGAACAGGACCATTTCGTCCAGGAGTGGATGGAGAGTATCGGTGAGGGAGTTCCCGGTTACGTGACGCCGAAAGTGGCGATCGGGGCGATCGTCGGCAATGACAAGGGCGAGATCCTGCTGGTCAAGCGGGCAGACTCGGGTATCTGGCTGTACCCGACCGGTTGGGCCGACATCGGCTATTCGCCGTCGGAAGTTGCCCTCAAAGAGGTCGAGGAAGAGACCGGCATCATCTGCGAGGCGGTGCAGGTCATCTCGGTGATCGACGGTCAGAGAATGGGGTTCACGCGCTTCGGCATGTACATGATCCTCTTCCACTGCGTCGCCGTGGGCGGCGAGATCCATCCGCATCCGCTCGAAACCGCCGGTGCCGGCTGGTTCGCCGAAAACGCGCTTCCAACGCACACCGCCGGCGCCGGGTGGTGGCGCGAGACCGCTTTTGCGGCGATTCGCGGGGCGAAGATCGAGACGACATTCGATGCCCCACGCGATCCGATCTGGCGGGGCGGACACGCAGCTGATTGAGCAGCCGTGTCCCGCTGCTGACATGACAGACTCAAGTGCCTCAGGAGGTGAGCGTATGACAAATATTCGGGCTATCGCCCTGTTGGGTTGCCTGGCGCTGGGATTGGCGGCATGCGGTAGCAACGTGTCGTCGACGGCGACGAACGCAACCACCGTGTCGACGCCCGCCAGCACCGCTTCGACGTCGGTGGCGACGACGACGGCGACATCGCCTGCGAGCACCGTCGGAACAGCGGGAGCGACGACGACGGCGAGTACCGCATCGGCGACAACGACGACAACGGCGAGTAGCCCGACGTCAACCCCGGCGAGCTCGTCGACATCGCCGAAAACGACGCCGAATACATCACCGAAGACGGCGCCGAAGACCCCCGCCCCGACATCGCCTGCCGGTCCGGCATTCGCCAGTTTCTCGGCAAACGTCGACCCATGTCCGACGACGGTCGCTCCTGGTGTCAGCTTCACGCCGCCGCCCGACACCGGCATGATCACCGTCACATGGAAGGTCACCGGCGCGTACGACATGATCTACGACGCGCTCGACAACGTCGACGGACCCTTCACTCAGGGTTTGCCGGCGAGCGGGAGTGCCTCCTTCGGACGGATCTGCGACGGCCACACGCACACCGTCTACGTCGTCGCCGTGTACCAGGGACACAAAGTCGTCAAGTCGAAGTCGTACAGCGGTAGCTGATCGGGTCCGACGGCCGCCGACGGTTTCGTGGAGCGTGATTCGAACTCCGTCTCGATCATCACAGCATCTTCGTTGGGAGGTGACGTCCGACACGTTCAAGTCCGGAAATTCGGCGGTCGTTGGCTAGTGTCGAAAACGATGGCTGTGACGTCGATGAGGGCGATGGCAACGCCGAAGAGCAAGCGGCGACATGGCGAGCTGCTCGAAGCGGCGCGCACGACGTTCATCAGGCTCGGCTATTTCGAAACGCATGTCGCCGACATCGTCAGAGCAGCGGGAGTCTCGCACGGCACCTTCTATACGTATTTCGACTCCAAGAGTGAGGTCATGCGGGTGCTTGTCTCAGCGTTGGCAGACGACTTCTTCGAGGCGTCGACTGCCGAAGTCGCTCGCCAGGCAACGCCACTGCTCACGCTCGAAGCAGGCATCCGGCAGTTCATGCACACCTACCGTGACCGGGTTCCGATGATCCGCATCCTCGATCAGGCGGCATCGGCAGGCGGCGAGTTCGCCGAGGAGTGCCTGCGCATTCGCGCCCGCTTCAGCGCCCGCCTCCGAGCGATCATCGAAGCGCATCCGCTGACGCATCCTGATGGTCGACCGGCCAGTTCCGAGTTGGCGGCATACGCCCTTGGTGGCATGGTCGACGACTTCGCCCGCGGCTGCTACCTGCTCGGACATGTCGTCGACGAGGACGCTGCCGTGGCGACGATCGCCTTGATCTGGGCGAGCGCTTTCGGTTTCGCTGGTGTCAGCCCTGGTCTTGATCGCGGAGAAACTGTTCCAGTTCCTGGATGAGTTCGTCGCCCGTCGGCGCAGCCATCGCCGGTGGCGTTGCGTCGGCGTCGTCATCGTCACCATCGGAGGCGTCCTCGAGCCGGTGGACGTACGCCGACAGGTCGGCATCAGCGTTGACGAACTCGTCGATCTGGCTCTCGTAACCGGGGATCTCGCCGGCGAGAGCGGCGATCGGACCTGGTGTTCCGATCATCGTCGTCGCCCGCTGCACCAATGCCAGTGCTGCTTTCGGTGAGGTGACCTGGGCGGCATACGCCGGGGTGGCCGCCCATAGACCAACGGACTTGAGGTCCGACTCGGTGGCCGCATGCTGCAGGACACCGACGATTCCGGTCGGGCCCTCGTACTTCGAGCGTTGCAGGTCGAACCGTTCGAGCAGGTCGTCGTCGGTCGCCGAGCCGATGACCTGGGCGGGACGGCGGTGGCTGACGTCGGCGAGCAGTGCGCCGAGCGTGATCAGCATGCTGGCGCCGATCTGCTGGGCGACACCGACGATCTGCTCGGTGAACAGCCGCCAGCGCAATGCCGGTTCGGGCCCGAGCAGCAGGACGACGTCAGCTCCCGGCGTCGACACGTACCACATCGCCGTCTGCGGCCAGACGATCTCGCGAGCGCCCTGTTCGCTCAAGCGGACATGGGGCCGCGTCGTGGCGAAGTCGGTGAACTCCTCCGGGTCGATCGACGCCAACACCTTGGCGTCCCAACCCTCGATCATCGCCCGCACCGCGCCGGAGGCGGCATCGGCGGCGTCGTTCCAACCCGTGAACGCAGCCACGATCGTCGGGGATCGCAAAGTCGGTTGTGCATGCCAGCGCACGTGCTCCATCAGACCTAGGACGCTATCGGAAGCCGGTAGCGTCTCGAATTCATGGCCGCTATCGCGATCGAAATCGCCGACTCGGTGACGACTGAACTGGTCGAGGCGTTTGCCAGGCTCATCCCGCAACTGTCGAAGTCGAATCCTCCCCCGACCGCCGAGGCTCTGGCCGACATGATCGCCTCGCCGGCGTCGGTGGTGTTCATCGCCAGGCTCGACGGTGAGATCGTCGGTTCCCTGACGCTCGTCGCCTTCCGGATCCCCACCGGGCTTCGCACGATGGTCGAAGACGTCGTCGTCGACGAGGCGGCACGCGGCACGGGCGTCGCTGTCGCCCTCACGGAGGCGGCGATGAACGAGGCGCGGCGCCTCGGTGCCTCGACGATCGATCTCACGAGCCGGCCGTCACGTGTTGCCGCCAACAAGCTGTACCAACGCATCGGCTTCGTCCAACGGGACACGAACGTCTACCGGTTCGTGTTGGGCATCGACGACTGATCAGCTTCGCTGCTGATCCGATGGCGCCGGTTCCGCTGGCGATGGCGATGGCGGTCGACGGACGTCGACCTACGTGAGGGTTTGCTCGACCGCGTGGATGAACTCCTGCCAAACGGGATAATCGCTGCCGTCCCAGATCGACGCTCGAAAGCTTTCCGCCTCCGCCGAAGTCCATCCGAGGTGCTTGAGCGCATAGAGCGAATAGAACGCAGTGACGCGGAAATTGGCGGCGCAGTGGATCAACACTCGCTCGGTTTCGAGCGGCTGCATCACCCGCTCGAATGCTTCGAAGTCGGCGATGGTCGGAGCCTGCCAATCCACCGGGATGTAGTGATACTCCATTCCCAGCGATTGCACGAGCGCCTCCTCGTCAGCGACCGAACGGTGATCGACGGGTGCGAGGTTGATCACCGCGCCGAAGCGCTCGTGTGCAGCGTCACGCAACTGCTGAGCGTCCGGGTGCCCGCCGGTGATGACCCGGTCGTCGACCCGGCGATAGTTGTAGATCTCCTGCGTGCTCATCGTGCCTCCATGTCGGTGGCCGAACCGTACCTGGCCAGAGCGTTCACATCAGATCCTGAGCGGCGTCGCGCACCTGCCAGTCGTGATCGGTGCGTGCTCGTTCGAGCGCCGCGTCGACCTCCGGGCCATCGAACGGGGTGAGGGCGATCACGGCGCGGCGGCGAACAGCCGGCTTGTCATGTGTGCCCGCGAGGATCGCCGCCAACCCGCGCTCGTCACCGATCGCACCGAGCGCGGCAATTGCCGCCTCGCGTACCAACGGCTCTCGATGCTCCGTCGCCAGTGCGACGACGGCCGACAAGCTGGCGTCAGCGAGCTCGACGACCTCGCTCTGTTCACCGACAGCCCATGCTGCGGTCTCGACCACCTGCCAGTTGTCGTCACCCAGTGCAGCCAGCAGATCCACACCAGGCCGTTGCGCTGCAAGATGGGCTGCACGGTGGCGTACCGTCGCCGCCGGATCGTCCAACCCGGCGCGCACGTCCTCATCTGTCAGCTGCCCGAGGCGGTGGAGGGCGGTCAGGGCGGTCGCCCGCACATCCGGATCGCCCGCAGCGAAGCCCTGCTTCGCCGTGGCGACGTCACCTGTGTGACCGGCGATGGCGACGTCCTGGCGCGTCAATTCGCTGCTCACGAGGTGAGCGTCAGTGCTTGAGCAGGCTGGTGAGCGTGGAGATGGCGTAGATCAGGCCGAGGGCGATGATCGTCGCCAGCAGGATGCCGCTGACGAATGCCATTGCCGTCGACCCGACGAGTGCGCAAAGGCGTCGCCAGATCGATGTGCCCGTGTATTCCTTGACCTCGATCTGTTCCACATCGAATTCCCGTTCGGTTCTTCTGAGCGGGGGTGGTGTCCAGCGACCCGGCCTGGCAGGCTTGCCGCGACCGAGGAGGATCAAGGCTGCAATCGTGGCTCCAGCTACCAGCAGCGCGCGAAACGTGAGTGAATCGACGGACAGTTTCGAAACGGCTGACAACATCACGCAGCACCCGATGGTAGTGGGTGGCGGGAACGCGAACGCGGCAGCGACCGTCCCGGCGCCTCCCGTTCCGCGGCGATCCCCGTCGCAGCGTTGGCCGTGGGAACCTTCACCAGTGCGAATGCCGTCGAAGAACCATCGTCTCTGGGCGATACCGCTTGCAGCGATCAGCGGTGTCCTGCTGCTCGCCGTCGTCGTGTCATCCTTCGTGCTCGTCGACCGCTACGGCGAGGCGCCGGGCGGCGCTGCACCGGTCAACGGTCGCTTGCAGTTCAGTGCTGTGCCTCGATATGCGCCGAAGGGGCGGGTGCTGTTCGTGACCGTTGCCGGTGGCCAACTCAACGCACTCGCCGCATTCCAAGGTTGGATCGACCCCGATGTCAACGAGCAGGACAAGAAGCACGAGTTCGGCGACAGAACCCCCGAGGCAGACCGCCAGGCGGCGCTCGCACAGATGCGGACGGCCGTCGACGACGCCCCGTATGTCGCCCTGACCAAGCTCGGCTATCCGACCGAGATCGAGCCGGGCCGGGCGATCATCGACCAGGTCCAGTGCATCACCGCGTCTGCTGACAACCGCACGTGCATCAAGTTCGTCCCGGCCGGCGACTTCCTCAAGCGCGGTGATCAGATCGATTCCGTCGACGGCCAGCCCGTCGCTACGTCTGTCGACCTCTCCCGTGTGATGAAGGCTGCCGCCCACAAACCAGGAGACACCGTCTCGGTGACGGTGAGCCGTCTCGACCCGAAGACGGGTGAGCCGGGTTCCGACAAGCAGACCGGAACCGTCACGCTGATCGAAGATCCCGACACCAAAGGTCGCGCCATCTTCGGCATCATCCTGGCCGATACCTCTTCGGTCAAACTGCCCTTCGACGTCGGCATCAAGACCGGCGACATCGGAGGGCCCTCCGCTGGACTGGCTTTCACCTTGACGGTGCTCGACGAATTGACGCCAGGCGAGTTGACCGGTGGTCACAAGATCGCCGCGACCGGCACGATCGATGTCAACGGCAAGGTGGGGGCGATCGGCGGAATCCACCAGAAGGCGGTGTCCGTCAAGCAGGCAGGTGCAGAGGCGTTCATCATTCCTGCCTCGCAGAGCGCAGAGGAGATCGCGACCGTCAAGAAGATATTCGGTGCCGACAAGGTCTTCACCGTCAACACGCTCGACGACGCGCTCGCCGTGCTCGCCAAGTTCGGTGGCAACGCGCTCGAGCTCGGCACGCCCGGCAAGGACTACAAGCCAGCGGCGGGGGCGACGGCTTCGACGACTCCTGCGGCGGCTGACGGATCCGCACCCGTTCAGAGTCCACCGACGACACCGACGACACCGACGACGACGTGACGGAACGACGCGACGACCTGTGAGGTTGACGACAGTCCGATGAATCACACGACGAACTGACGACGAACTGACGTCGGTCTGACGACGACTCCGGCGAGTGCCGCGAAATGTTCGGCCACTCGTCGTACTGTTTGCTGCTTATGGCCGTTCAGTTTTCGCGCCCAGACCCTTCATCTCCGAATGCCATTGCCGCCGCCACGTTTTCGACGGTGCGTCGTGGGTTCGATCCGAATGAGGTCCGCGGGCTCCTTCGTACCGTCTCGGGTGAGCTCACTCGGCTGCAGGACCGCGAGCGTCAGCTCGAACGTGAGGTCGCCGCACTGAAGCAGGCGCAGATCGCTCCAACGCTGCCGCTGGACGAGGAAACGCTGACGAGCATGCTCGGCGAGGAGACGGCGCGTGTCATCGCCACCGCTCGGGAAGCTGCCTTGTCGATCCGAACACGGGCAGAAGAGGGCGCGACGCGCCTGCTCCGCGAGGCTGCCGAGGAAGCTGCCACGACCCGCAGCCAAGCGGAACTCGAAGCTGCCAAGCGTCTGCAGGAAGCGCAGATCGAAGCACAGATGCACCTCGAAGCAGCACGGGCGCAGGGGCGCGACATGGCCAACGAGGCACGCGAATACCGCGAACGGGTGCTCGCCGACGTCGGCCGACGTCGTGAGCTGGCCCGCATGCAGCTCATGCAGGTGAACTCCGGACGTGAACGCTTGATGCAGGCGTTCGAGCGGGCGCGACTCGTTGCCGTCGACGTGCTCGTCGAGGTCGACGAACTCGGTGGCGAGCCGGAAGAACTCGTCAATCTCGCCCTGACCACTGGGCCCGTTCCGGTGATGGTTCCCCGTCCGTCCGTCGCTTCTTCGACATTGCCGGCGCTGACACCGAACCCGAAGCCGGTCGAGACTGCGGCGAAACCCTCGGCGGCTGCAGCTGCAACCGATGCTGCACCGGTTCGTGGAGCAGCCTCGCCGGAACAGGCGGAGGCAGGAGCGTCATCGTCCGTGGCGATGTACAACGCCACCGACGAGGACGAAGACGGCGTCGTTCCGAACGCGGATGAGGTGGCAACGCACCCCGATGCGGCGACCGGAACGGATGACGTCGACGGTCATCCTGGGACCGCCGATACCGGCATCGACACGGATGGTGAAATGTCCCTCCTCGACGACTCGGCGGTCGAAGAGGTAACGGTCGGAGAGGTGACGGTCGACGACTCGTCGGTCGAAGACGTAACGGTCGACGACTCGGCGGTCGGAGACGTAACGGTCGACGACCATGGGCCGCTGGCGTCTGTGGTGTCGTTGTTCGCCGGTGAGCTCGACAGCCGCGCCGCCGATCACACGCAGTCGCAGAGTAGCGTCGCCGTTGACCAGCTGTTTGCCAAGCTCAAGATTGCCAAGGCGGAGGAGATCGCTCGTGACGTCGAGCAGAGCGTCGCTGCGCCGACGGCGATCAGGCAAGCCCCCAAGAAACGGCCGGCGACGGAGTCGTCAGACGATGCCGGCGAAGTTCCTGTCGGGACGGCTGGGCCAGAGTACGTATCCGTCTTCGAGCATCGTGACGAACTGCTGGCGAGCCTGACCGCCTCGGTCGCCCGCAAGCTCAAACGGGTGCTTGCCGATGAGCAGAACGATGTGCTCGATGTGCTCCGCCGTAAGGAACCCGTCTCCGACCTCGACGCGCTGGTGCCGCTCGAGCCGGAACACGCCCGCAGCTATGCGCAGGTGATCCACGACGCTCTGTACACCGCGGCGACGGGCGGAGCGATGTTCTCCGATCCAGCCGGTGATCCGCAACGTCGGATCGCCGATGCCGGGATCATCGAGACGCTGCTGGCCGAAGTCGAAGAAGCTGTTGTGCAGCCGCTGCGCGAACGGCTGTACGCAGCGGTCGCCGCCCAGTCGTCGAACGACAAACTCGGACAGACTGTGCGCGGGATCTACCGTGAATGGAAGACGTCGGTGCTCGATACCGCGGCCGCGGATCTCGCTGCCTCCGCCTACGCCCGTGGTGTTTCGGCCGTGCTCGTCCCAGGCACCGCCGTGTCGTGGATCATTTCGCCGGCCAACCCCGCTTGCGGCGAATGCAGCACCAACGCTGCTGCCGGCGTCGTCCAATTCGGCGATGCCTTTCCGACCGGAGACCTCTCATCTCCAGCGCACCTCGGCTGCCGCTGCCTGATCGTCGCTGCCGGGCGGCCATAGTCGCTCGCGACGTCGTCCTCGGCGACCGGTTCGAGCTGCCAGCCTTTCTACGAGAGATTGCGGCTAGCGTCACGGTCGATGCGGACACCCTCTGATCTTCCCCGCCGACCCACCCGCGAGTTCCGCAATCCACTGACAGGCCGGGGGCGTATCGCCCTCGTCGTGATCGTCGCGACCATCATCGTGGTGTTCATCTCGGCAAAGAGCGTGTCCAATTTCGCGGTCGATGCGTGGTGGTTCGACTCGCTCGGACGGGGTGACGTCTTCTGGGGCGTCCTCAGAACCAAACTGCTGCTCGCGCTCGTCTTCACCGTAGCTTTCATCGCCATTGCGATCGTCAGCCTGGCAATCGCCGACCGGTTGGCGCCGTTGGTGCATTCGGACGGTCCAGAGGATCAGATCCTCGATCGCTATCACGAGGTCATCGGTACTCGGCAGCCCATCGTTCGTGCCGTCTTTGCCGTGTTGTTCGGGTTGATCGTCGGTCTGCCGACGTCCGGTCACTGGCAGGAATGGCTCATGTTCCGCAACTCCAAGGGCTTCGGGATCGCCGATCCGGAGTTCGGACGTGACGTCGGTTTCTACATGTTCAAGCTGCCGTTCCTGATGTTCGTCGTCGACTGGCTGTTCGCCAGCCTTTTCCTCATCACGCTGCTGACGGCGGTCGCCCACTATGTCAATGGCGGCATCCGCCTGCAGCCTGGCGCTCGCCACGTGACTGCGCAGGTGAAATTGCACCTGTCCGTACTGCTCGCAGCGATGGCACTTTTGAAGGCGGTCGATTATTGGCTGCAGCGTTTCGAACTGACGACGTCGACCCGCGGCACCGTCGACGGACTCTCGTACACGGAGAAGAACGCGCAGCTTCCTGCGACCAATCTGCTGATCGTCATCTCGCTGCTGGCAGCGATCCTGCTGATCTACAACGTGCGTCAGAAGGGTATTGCCCTTCCGGTCATCTCCGTTGGGCTATGGCTCATCGTCGCCGTCGTCGCCGGCACGATCTATCCGGCGATCGTCCAGCGGGTGTCGGTGCAGCCGAGTGAACTCACCAAAGAGCACGACACGATCATCCACAACATCGAGGCCACGAACCATGCGATCGGACTCGACAAGGTCAAGACGGTGCCGATCACCCAGGGCGACATCGCGTCCACCGATGTCGACAACACCAAGAGCATCAGCTCGTTCAAGAACGTACGATTGATCGATCCGACGATCTTCCAGAAGACGTTCCAGAGCAAGCAGGGCCAGCGCGCCTACTACCAGTTCACCAACGTCGACACCGATCGATATACGCTCGACGGCCGTGAGCAGCAGGTCACGCTGTCGGCTCGCGAACTCAACCCGAGCAACATTCCTTCAGGTTCATGGGTCGGCCAGCACCTGTCGTACACCTCCGGCTACGGCCTGGCGTTCGCTCCGTCGAGTCAGGTCACTGTCGACGGCGCACCGGATTACGTGGATCTGACGACCCCCACGAACACGTTGAACCTCAAGCGTCCGGAGATCTACGTCGGCGACCAACTGTCCGGCTACTCGGTCGTCGGCACCGGCAACGCCGAACAGTCACTCGATCCTTCGCAGCCGAACTACACCGGTACTGACGGCGTCAAGCTCGATTCGACGCTGCGCAAACTCGCCTTCGCCGTGTCGTTCGGCGAGTACAACATGTTCGGTTCCAAGCTGATCAGCGAAAGCTCGAAGGTCATCTACAACCGTGATGTCAAGACGCGCATCTCCAAGGTTGCGCCGTTCCTCAAGCTCGATGCCGATCCGTATCCTGTCGTCTACGACGGCCGACTGGTGTGGATCGAGGACGCCTACACGACGTCCGGCCGCTACCCGAACGCACAGTTCGCCGACAACCGTCAGCTGCCGGACGGCAGCGGGCTCGGCGGTTCGTACAACTACGTGCGCAACTCGGTCAAGGCTGTCGTCGATGCCTACAACGGCACCGTCACGCTCTATGTCGTCGACGACACCGATCCGATCATCAAGGTATGGCAGTCGGCGTTCCCGAAACTGTTCACATCCGGCGCTGACATCCCGGCCGAATTGCGTTCGCATTTCCGGTACCCGGAGGACCTCTTCCGTGTGCAGACGAACATGTACGGCCGGTACCAGTTGAATGATCCGACCGCGTTCTACAACCAGGCCAATGCCTGGAGCGTCGCCCAAGAGCCTGACACGATCCACAACCAGGCGAGTGTCGCCGCTGACACGTCGGCGAATACCGTCGCCGCCGGTTCCGGTCGGGTGCAGGACTCCAACAAAGCGAAGTTCGAGCCGTACTACACGATGTTCCAGGCACCCGATGCTTCGACGTCGGAGTTCGTGCTGTTCCGTCCGTACGTTCCGTTCTCGGCGGACGGTGCCCGCCAGGAACTCCAGGGCTTCATGACGGCATCGAGCGATCCGAAGGACTACGGCACACTGATCGCCTATTCGGTCAACGGCACGCTGCCGGACGGCAAGAAGACGAGCGGACCGACCCAGGTACACGCCAACATCGAGACGACATTCTCCAAGACACTGTCGCTCCTCGGCCAAGGTGGCACCCAGGTCGAGTTCGGGGACACGCAATTGATCCCGCTGAAGGCGGACGGTAGCGGGTTGATCTGGGTGAGGCCGTGGTTCCTCGTCAACACGAGTGGCGATACACAAGTCGCCAGCCTCGTCGCCGTATCGGTGACGAGCGGTGACAACTCGACGTGTGGCGCCTCGATCGGGGACGCGATCGACTCGCTCTTCCCGGGTGTCAGAGTCGTCATCGGCGATCGTCCGGCACAGAACGACACCAGCGGCACGAGCAACAGCTGCAACTCGTCGGACGCCAGCGCAGGAACTGCAGCTGGGACCGGGACCGGCACGGGGACCGGGACCGGGTCGAATCCGTCGACCACTACGCCGTCTGCGGGTACCGGGACGGGCACTGCGACACCCGAGCAGTTGCTCACACAGGCGCAGGCCGCCTACAACGCCGCCCAGGTTGCGCTGAAGGCCGGCGATCTCGGTACCTATCAGACGAAGTTGAACGAGGCATACACCAAGGCTGCACAAGCTGCGTCACTTGCAACAGGAACCACCGTGACGGCCAACACGACGGCTGGATCCACGACGTCGTCAACCCCTTCGTCAACCACGTCGTCAAACCCTTCGTCATCGTCGTCGTCGAGCACGAGCCCCTCCGGCACCACGCCGACGACGGGAGCGTAGGGGGTTGTAAGGGTTGAGAGCAGGCGATATCGTTCCTGTCGCACCTCGACGCGGGGTGGAGCAGTTCGGTAGCTCGTCGGGCTCATAACCCGAAGGTCGCAGGTTCAAATCCTGCCCCCGCCACTAAGAAAGCCCTGGTCAGCCACTACGGCGGGCCAGGGCTTCGTCGTTCAGGCACCCGACTTCTAATGGTTCTTCTAATGCTTTTCGCGGACCACGGGTCGCGAAACGGTGTTTCGCGAGGAGTTCCCGATTGGAACCCGCTCCGACGCGCCGTCACAGACGCGCTGTCTCAGCAGCCATGCCGGTACACAGACCCGAGCTGGCTCACGGACGGTAAGCAAGGCTCGTTCGCTCACATGCCGGGGACGGCGTGGTCAACCTGCTACTGGATTGGTGGGGTGGTTCCGCTGGCCAGCTCTGGGTTGTCCTCGTGAAGTGTCCCGCAGCCCGTACACGCGGGCGGATCGGGACACTGCGTGCTCATCTGCGGGAGAGGCTCGCTAGCGAAGTCGATGATGGTCTGCCGGGTGAGCTGCCGTGGCGGTGGGAACTGAATCGTGTACGGCGCGGGCGGCCAGATCCGATAGACGCCTTTCTCGTCGAACGAGGAGAGGTTGGCGAACTCCGGGGCCAGCACAGATGGCTTGCCGGGGGTGCCTCCATCGCGGCCGCAGACACGGAGGACGAGGTGTCCGATCACGATGGTCGTCGACCACTGGACAAGGTCGACCCCGCCTTCGACCCAGCCGCGCCCATAGCACGGCCAGGCATAGATGCCGCCTGGCTCGGCGAAACGGGCCAGGTGTACCAGCGTTTCAGACGATGGTCGGTGCCCCACGAACATCGCCACGTAGTCGGTCGCCGTCGCCAACACGTCGCGCTCACCGCCGATCTGCGAAGCCTCGATCACGTAGGCGCGCAGAGTGGCCCAGGTTGCCAGCGCCAGCTGATCAGCCGGCGTAAGGCTTGCCCGTTGCCCGAGGATCAACGACGTGGCGATCTGGTGGGCGTTGCCCTCGATGTCGGACATCCATCCGGTGTTGCAATCCTGGCAGTAGCGGCCCACTTTCTGGTCGAGCACTGGGCTCGTCCGCTCGATCGGTGGTCGGCCACCGTCGCGAGTTATGAACATCTGCCATGACTGCCCCGGTGGCAGCAGAGGAACGCGGTTCAGCCAGTCAGAGAAGACGTGCTCGCGTGTGATCCTGCTCGTCGAGCCGCATTGCCACATGCACATCCTCATCACGCCATTTTGGTCGGGGATGGGGGCAAATCACAAGCGTGTAAGCTGACCCATCCGAGGCGCCCGATCCGCCCGCCTCACGGCAGAGGACCTGAAATGAAGTATGCCCACTACGACCTTGGCCAACAGACCGCCGGCTCGGTAGTTGAAGTCACGCTGTCCGGTAACGCCGCCAACGTCCGCCTCGTCGACTCTTCGAACTTCCACGCGCTCCGCCAAGGACGCCAACACCGCTACCACGGCGGCCACTACACACGCTCACCCGTACGGCTGACGATTCCGCAGGTCGGCCACTGGTACGTGGTCATTGACCTTGGCGGACACACGGGAAGCGTTCGCTCGTCGGTGCGGATATTGCCGGGCCGTCTCGCACCAAGCCCGTCGGCGCGGCGGTCGATCGACGAGATCGGCGACAACATCGTCGATCTGCAGGGCGTAGACGTGCATCGAGATTACGACGTCTTCATCTCTCACGCCTCGGAGGACAAGGAGTCATTCGTCCGAGAACTCGCCCAGGCGTTGGCAGATCTCGGCCTCAGCGTCTGGTACGACGAGTTTGAGCTACGTGTCGGCGACAGCCTGCGCCGCAAGATCGACGCTGGGCTTGCCAACAGCCGCTTCGGAGTCGTCGTGTTGTCGGTGCACTTTTTCAACAAGAACTGGGCTCAGTACGAACTCGACGGCCTTGTTGTGCGCGAGATGACCGGACAACAGATCCTGCTGCCAATCTGGCACAACATCTCGAAGGACGAGATCATCCGCCGCAGCCCGTCGCTAGCCGACAAGGTCGCGCTCAATAGCGCAACCTCGACCATCGCCGAGATCGCCAACGAACTGCACGACGTCATCCGACGCCCGCGTGCGGCCTGATCGGAGAACCTCAGTGGGCCAGCCCGTCAGTCCGGAGATCGCCGCAGCCGTCGGTCGCATCTTCGGCGGCGGCGCAGGGCCCCGACACACAGTTCTGACCACCGTGTTCACGCAGACTGGCTACGCGTCGGACGACCCGTACGACCCCATGGCCCAGGGGCCGAGCAAGGAAATTCGGATTCGCACGGTCCTGCTCGCCGCACTGGGTCGGCCGCAGCGTGCGCACGACTTGGTTGATCGACTGCTCGCAGAGATGCGCGCGCACGGCAGCTTTGATCCAAGCCACGAGCAGTACGACATCGCCGCAGTCCGCTCCGCGCAGCAGGCATTCCAACGTGCCGGCTGGAAGCTGGACGATGCAGGGCAGCTGCGCACAATCGGGGCGATTGACCTCGAGACCGGCGGTCGGGTGGCACTCGACGAACAGATCGACCGTCTCAAGGCCGCCACCGACGATCCCGGCCTGCTGATCGGCACGGCGAAGGAACTGCTCGAATCGACCGCCAAGTTCGTACTGCAAGAAGTCGGCTTCGAACCTCGCGCAAATGCTGACTTCTCGGAGCTCTGGCACCTCGCCCGGGAGCGGCTCGGTCTTCTGCCTCAGCAGGTCGACATCAGCCAGCCAGGTGGCCCGCAGATCCGAAAGATCGTGCAGAGCGCTTGGACCCTCGCCGAGCAAGTCAACGAACTTCGCGGCCTACAGGGCACCGGTCACGGGCGGACGCTGCCGAGCGGCGTGTCAGCAGAGATGGCTCAGCTGGTCGTCCGGGAGGCCTGCCACGTTGCTGAGTTCACGCTCCGTGCCCTCGATCGCGCGATCGGGCATTGACTTACCGCAGTCGAACCGGGCTTCGGGCGGCGACAGCACGTCGTGTCTTGCGAGTGGCAAGGCCAGGATGCGCAACCCGTACCCCGTGCGCGCTGCTGGCCGACGTCCTCTACCGCTGGATAGGTTGCGCTACGACGATTCCGAGATAGCCCTGAAACGTTCCCGGGATTCGGGGTCAAATCATCGACTGCGCGCACGCCGGGATGATCGCCGATCAGGACAAGCCGAACACTGCTGCGCTGAACGCCGCTGCCGCGT
This sequence comes from Actinomycetes bacterium, assembly GCA_025356335.1. GTDB lineage: Bacteria > Actinomycetota > Acidimicrobiia > Acidimicrobiales > Ilumatobacteraceae > JANXUF01. The sequence continues at coordinate 8,463 of JANXUF010000058.1, read as the reverse complement.
CGGCTTGCATACCGGGCAACACGTGTTGGTACACGGTCATCGTGAAGGCGGGGCTGGAGTGGCCGAGGCGTTCGCTGACGACCTTCACGGGGACGCCGGCCTTCAACAGGATCGTGGCGTGGGTATGGCGGAGATCGTGCAGGCGGATGCGTCGGAACACGCTCGTGCGAACCAATCGTTCCCACGCCTGTGAGAAGGCGTCGGGGTGGATCGGTCCACCGTCGTCTCGGGTGAACACGAAGCCTTCGTCCTTGCGCCGGCCGGTGGCGAGCTTGCGCTCCAGCTGCTGTCGGCGCCACGCCTTCAGAACCGCAACTGTCTTCGGGTCGAGGTCGATGGTTCGGCGGCTGTGCGATGTCTTGACGTCGGCGACCTTGGCTTCGTACTCGACTGACAGGATCTGTTGGCTCACGGTCAGCCGCGCAGTGTCGAGGTCGACGTTGCGCCATGTGAGGCCGAGCACTTCGCCGCGTCGCATGCCGGTGTTGGCGGCGAGGAAGATCGGCACGTACCACTCGCTGTCCTCGATGGTGGCGAGAAAGTCGCGTAGTTCATCCGCTGCCCACACCGTCATCTCCCTTGATCCGCCGAGGCGGACCTTCGGCGCGTCGGCAAGATCAGCCACGTTGCGGGTGACGGTGCCCTTGCGCATCGCGTCGGCGAGTGCCTTACGGAGTATGCCGTGGATGATCCGGACGGTCTTGGGCGCGAGCCCGCCGCCGGCACCGTTGCGTTTCCCGTCAGTGAGCAGATGGGCGTAGAACGTGTCGAGGTCCTCGGGCTGGAGCTTTTGTAGCGGGATCGCTCCGAGGTGAGGGAGCACGTGTAGCTCGATGTTGTTCTTGTACGAACTGAACGTCGAGAGTCGTAGCTGCGCCCGCTTCGTCGGCAGCCACCGCTCCAGGAGGTAGTCCCCGAACGTGATCCGCTCGGGAGCGCGGTAGTCGCCGTCATGCAGTCGCTTCACTAGATCGCCGAGCAGCTTCTCGGCGGCTTTGCGAGTGTCGCCGGCCGCGTGCCAGCGGTACTTGTCCTTGCCGGTGAAAGCGTCGAAACCTTCGTAGACGACGGCGTAGTAGCGGCTGCCCTTGCGGGCCACGTGGCCTCTCATGGTGTCGCCCTCCGGTGGTTGGTGACGGTTGGTGTCAGTTGGTGCGCCTCGGGGGCTGAGCACGAGTGGCGGATCTCAGCCACCGGTTCACCGACGATGCCGTCGATGAACCAGGTGGCAGCGGCCGTTGCAGCCAGCGCCATGCAGTGATTGTACGCCTCGATGCAAGAGCCGATTTCTCGGCCTTTCGTGCTGCGCCTGGGCGCGAACGGCCTCTGTATCAGTCGGAGAGATTCCCCGTTTCGCCGTAACGGTTCCCGTTTGTCGGGGGTGGGGAAATTGACGGACGCGCCGTCACGAAATCGCGTTTCGAGAGGCATGTGTTGGTGGAGGTGCTATGACGAACAAGCCTGACAACAATCGGACGAGCCCGCCCGACTTCCTCACCGTCGAGGAAGCGGCCGCCGTCCTGCGCATCGGGCGCACGTCCGCGTACCGGGAGGCCCGCCGCTATCTCGCCACCAACGGTGCTGAGGGATTGTGCGCCTGCCGATTCGGCAAGCAGATCCGTATCCCACGCTGCTATCTGGAGGAGCGACTCGGCGGGCCGATCACGTGGCCGATCGTCACCGACGACACACCAGTCGCGCCTCCAGTCGCGTCGATCACGCCCGCGTCAACCGCAAAGCGCTCTACCCGACGCGCTGCCCGGCAACCCGACCAAGACTCCCTGCCCTTCTCCGCGTGACCGCCATGACCTCGATCCAGATTCCCCGAACGACCGACTCTTCAAGGACAGACGAGTGCACAGCGACGCGAGTGTGTTCCCGATGGGGTGATCGGGAATGACCGTGCGGGTGACCACGCTGAAAGGCGTCGACGCTGGCGCGTACTACGTCGAGCAGCTGCCGAACTACTACCTCGACTCCGGCGAACCGCGTGGCATCTGGCTCGGCGTCGGCGCTCAGCAACTCGGCATCAGCGGCGAAGTCGGCGACGATGCGTTCCTGGCGGTGATGGCCGGCATGGACCCGCGTCGACCGGATCGTCATCTGGGTCGCCGCTACGACGACAAGTCGGTCCGCGGGTTCGACGTGACCGCGTCGGCACCGAAGTCCGTGTCAGTGCTGTGGGCCCTTGGCGATGAGGGAGTGCGGCGCTCTGTCCTCGACGCGCACGACACGGCGGTGCGGGAACTGGCCGGGTGGATCGAGGCGCACGCGCACACCCGTTACCGGATCGGTGGTGAGGTAGCGGTCGTCGACGCCGAGGGGATCGTCGCCGCGGCGTTCCGTCAGCACACCAGCCGATCATTGGACCCACAGCTACACACGCACCTGGTGATCGCGAATCGGGTCAAGTCCCCGGATGGTCGTTGGTTGGCGCTCGACGCCCGTCTGATCAAACGCGATCAGCAAACCCTGTCCGCGTTGTATCACGTGTCGCTGCGTGCGGAGCTGACCGCCCGGCTCGGTGTTCGCTGGCATCAACCCGAGCACGGGATCGCGGAGATCGCGGATGTCCCCGAGGCGGTGTTGGCCGAGTTCTCGACCCGTACCGCGTCGGTGGCCCGCCGGATTGACGACAAGCTCGACCGGTTCATCGAGACGATGGGCCGTGAGCCGACACCCCGGGAGCGGTGGCGGTTGGAACGCGAAGCGGCCACCGACAGCCGTCCAGCCAAGCCCCACGCCACCGACGCCCAGACCCTCCACGGGGGTTGGGCCGCGCAGACTCGTGCGCTGGGGCTCGAACCCGCCGAGGTGATCGAGCACGCGATCGATCAGGTCGGCGGACGCGACGTTGTGGACCGGGCGACGACGATGTCGATGATCGACACGGCAATGGCGACGATCTCCGAGAAGCAATCGAGCTGGCGGCCAACCGAGCTGTTGCGTGAGCTGGCCGCGCTCGTCCCGACCGACACGGTCATGTCGACGCCGCGTCTCGTCGAGTGGTTGAACAAGCTCACCGATCACGTCGTCGACAACTACTGCGTCGATGTGTCCAAGTCGATCGAACCCGATGCTTTGTTGCGCAAGGACGGCCGCCCAGTCACCGAATCAGTCGTCGACCGCGCACTGACAACACAGGCGATCCTCGACCAAGAAGCCGCACTGATCGACTGGGTCGACCGTCGCCTCGCCCACGACGGCATCGACCAACCTGAAGCGGTGACCCGCAGCGGCCTCGACCTGAACCCCGCCCAAGCGGAAGGTGCGGCGGCCGTCGCCGGCAGCGCAGACATCGTCCTCGTCGTCGGCCCGGCGGGTACCGGCAAGACCAGCGCGCTTGCCCCGGCGGTGGCCCAGCTGCGTGCCGAAGGGCGCGCGGTGTTCGGTGTCGCTCCGTCGGCGACCGCAGCCGAGGTGCTATCCGACGAGACCGGACTCGTGGCGGACACGCTCGACAAGCTGCTCATCGAACACCGCCTCAACCGCCCACCCGATCACCGCTACGACCTCCCCGTCGGCGCCACCGTGATCGTCGATGAAGCCGGGATGATGCCCACGACGAAGCTCGCAGAGCTCGCCGACCTCGCAGACATGAAGGGATGGCGGATGGCGCTGGTCGGCGACCCGATGCAGTTCTCCGCGGTCGGTCGTGGCGGCATGTTCGGACTCCTCGTCGACACCTTCGGCGCGATCGAACTCGACCGCGTCCATCGCTTCGACAACGAATGGGAACGCGACGCCAGCCTTCGCCTACGCCGAGGGGACGTGACCGTCGCCGAGGTCTACGAGCAACACGGCCGACTCCATTCCGGCACGCTCAACCAGATGGAACGGGCCAGCGTCGCCGCATGGTGGGAACGACGCCAGGCCGGCAGCAAGGGTCTGTTGATGTCGCCGACCAACGAAGCCGTCGAACGTCTCAATCAACGCTGCCAACAAACGCGCATCCAAGCCGGCGAGATCGACCCCACCGGCCGACACATCAACGTCGGCGCCTACCAGGTTCGCGCCGGCGACGAGATCGCAACTCGTCAGAACGACCGACGGCTCTCGACCGATCGAGGTGAGATGGTCCGCAACCGGGCCGTGTGGACCGTCGACCACATCCACCCCGACGGCTCACTCACAGCGACGGGCAAACACGGAACCATCCGGCTCCCGGCACCGTATGTGGCCGAGCATGTTGAGCTTGCCTATGCACGCACCGTGATGGGCGCGCAGGGGCGCAATGTCCAAGGCGGGGCCACCTTCTACGAGAAGCCCACCGACGTCCGAAACCTGTACGTCGCGATGACCCGCGGCACCGCCACCAACGAAGCATTCATGGTCGTCAACGGCGAACAGACCGCCGCCGACGTCTTCGCGCAATCCATCGCCACCGACTGGATCGACCTGCCCGCCCACGCCCGCCGGGCTGAACTCCGCGACGAGAAACCCCACCGCGCCGGTCTTCTCGACGGCAGACAACTTCGCGAATTGCTCGAGCAGCGATTCGACGTCGTCTCCACGATCGAAGATGCCGAGAACACACTCAGGCGAATGCCCGTCGAACGTCAGCAAGCCGAACGCGCGAAGGCCGCTGCCGAGAAGGCGATCACTGAGACGACCGCCGCGTACCGCGTCGCGGAGGCCGTCCTCGCGAGCTACGACCGACCTCTGCACCGCCGCAAGCACGCCACCGCGATCGCCGACGCCCGCCTCGACATCCAACGACTACCAGCAGCCGTGAAGACTGCTGACAACGAACTACACCTCACTGTCGACAAGCTCGAACGCCTCCGACAGCAGGAGGCGCAAGCGAAAGCCACCCTGCGCCGCCGCCCGGATATCGAAGCGAAGATCAACGAGATCGACGCACGGCTGGACCACGACCTTCGAATACGAACAAGGATCACACGCCTCGAACCCCCGGACGCGATCGTCAACACCATCGGCGATCGACCAGCACCCGGCCCAGCCGCACGGCAATGGGACGCCGCCGCCGGTCGACTCGCCCAACACCAAGCCGCCTTCGACATCACGGACGGCCTCGGCCGACGACCCAGCTACCTCGACCGCAGCGCATACGCCGACAGCCACGCCGTCGTCGAGCAACTCTTTGAGCCGGTGCGACCGCAACGCGCTATTGAACGTGAAGTCCCCTCTCTCGGGATCGACTTCTGAGAACCGCCACACCACCGCGACGTGGAAGCTACGTCGATTGGAATCGGTGCAGTGCGGATCGCACGTCGCCGACGAAGCGCTCCTCTGCGGATGATCCGGGAGTCAAGTGGTCTTCCCAAAGTCGCTTGTGGGCCTTGAAGAACTGAGCCATAGACGTACTTGTGACGTTCGAGACAATCGTGCTGACAGGCCGTGCGAGGTCGGCGGACAGGCCGACAAAGCCACGGAGGAGGCCGAGGTCGAGCCCCGCTGCGTAGAACTTGCACTCGACCGCCATTTCCGCATGGATGTGTCGGGGATCCACGCGGTTCGCCCGGCAATCGACTGCCTCTTGCCGGTGCAGTACGAGCACATCGCACTCATGGGCGACATGCGATTTTCCTAACAGCCTGACGCCTACGTGCGCTTCCAAAACAAGGCCACTTTGTGAAGTCAGGACCGCGTAGCTGTAGGGCTGTGTCGATGTGTAGATATGACCTGGACTCGTGCGAAAGGTGAAGACGTTCGGAGGCCCTGGTACGACCGTCTCGTACGTGACGGCGAACTTCTCACGCTCAGCGCCTCTCAGGACGAGCGTGAATACGTACGCTTCGTAGAGATCAAAGGCGTGGCTGGCCGAGGTGAGGCTGGGGGTGAGCGCCGGAGAGAGATGACTTGCGACGGCCGCAGCGAGATCGGCAGCGGTCGTCATTGAGCTACCTCGGAGCGAACCTTGCGAAGTTCCTCGACCAGGGTTGCGATAGCCGCTTCCCGGCTAACGATCGCACTAGCTGGCCTGAGGTCGAAGCGCTCTCCGGAGTCGGCTTGATCCGACTCGGAGCGAAACTGGACGACCTGTGGGACGGCCGGCCGGCTTTCGCTCTCTGTGAAGAAAGCAGCGACCGACTTTTCTATCGCCAAACCGTCAACTGCAACGCGCTCGACGGCCTCGACAAGGAGGAGTACGCGCTCGCGGTTGGTGTATCTGCGACGGGTGAAGCGGTCCTCCGACTTGGAGACCTTTCCGATGCCATTCCATTCGACTGGGTTCACGCGCTCCTCGGCCCCTTGACTGAGCAACACTCTGACTTCGTCAACGATCCAACCGAGCCCGGCGCCTGAGAATTCGTCGACGAGCGAGTCGAAGAGCGTTGCGACCTCCTCATCGTTCATTGGTTGCTGCCGACTGTGAAGACCTGCATGACCTCGTCGCCGTAGTCGTTGATCACCTTCACCGCGATCTTGCCCGTCTCGGGCGCCATGAACGGCCGGCTCACTGTGCGGTACAACGACGCCCAGGCATCTTCGTCGATGTCTGCCTTGAGCGCCTTCTTCAGCCGTGCATACGGGTCGTTGCCGCCGGTGAAGTAGCAGTGGCGAACGAAGAACGACTCTCCGTTGTAGTTGGTGTCCACCATCCACAATGCGATCAGGTCGGTGTCGTTGCTGCGCACCTCTCCGGTGGTCGGATCGTAGACATCGACACCAAGGATCTCGACGACGACTTGATCGTCATCTCCGTCGGGGTCGGGCGTGCGTCGAATGTCAATGTCCGGCTCACCGAAGACCGTGAACAGGTTGCCTGCGCCTGTCTTCTTCAGCTCCTCGCCCATGAGGAGGTCGTTGTTCATCCGCACCAGAAGTACGGGGACCCGACCCATGTTGCGTTCGGCAGCCACGTTGGCGAAGCCTTGATCACTTGCGACGACATCAGCGCTCGCGCCGAGCGCCTGCGGGTCAAATGCGAAGGCAAGTACGCACAACAGATCGATCTCCGAAGCCCGGATCGCTTCGAGAGCGGCTCCCTTGATGAACGAGGGGCCGACTGTCCCGTACTGCGGACCGACGGAGATCGCCACGCGCTTCGGAGCACCGTCCGGAGCGTCCGAACGTTCGGCGACGGCTTGGATGTACACCCCTGCCCACGGCTCCACCGACTCGAACGTGAGTCGCTCATTTCTGCGCCCGTTCTGCACGCCCGCCTTCGCGAGGTTGTCCAGGATCATCTGGTCAAACGTCGGCGCGCCGACTTCGAGGTCCGCAGCTTCCTCTGCGTTCGTGCGATCGATGGCTTCCGCCGGTCCCTGGCCAGCGAACGCGAGGGATCGATGCGGAGAAAGGCTCTCGACGGTGAACGGTCCGGTGACGCGAACCTTCTTGTTGTCCTCGTACGGACGGTCATAGAGCAGTTCGAACTCGGCGTGGCGCTTGATCGCCGCATCGATCTCGTTGCGACTCATGCCGTCCTTGATGTCCGGGTTGTTCGCGATCGACTTCAACGTGATGTGTTGCACCCGTTCGTAGACGAACCCTCGACGAATGTCGTTGGTCGGCGTCGATGCTGGCAGGGGCGAAGCGGTCAGGCTCTGTTCTTTGCGCCGACCCTCTTCCGTATCCGCCAGAAGGTAGTACGGAAACCTCGCTCCCATCAGACGTTGCCGAGCAAGAGCCAGCGCGACTCGTGACGTATCGATCGTGATCCACCGCCGCCCCCATTGCTCGGCGACGTAGGAGCTTGAGCCTGATCCACAGGTCGGATCGAGCACGAGATCGCCGGGATCGGTGCACATAAGCAAGCAACGCTCGATGATTTTTGTGTTCGTCTGGACGACATACACCTTGTCCTCGGTGAATGACCCAGTTCCCACGTCCGTCCACACGTTTCCAAGGGCGACGGCGGGGAAGTCGTCGAGATACCGAACGTACTGAATGGAAGTGCCCTGAGTTGGCCGTAGGCGGCCGGCGATACCGAGCTTTGCCATACCGTCGGAGCCGGTCTTCCAGTACCCCTTGCCGGGCAGATATGTTCGACCGTTCAGGACGACGGGAAACGATCCGGGAGGTCGTTGACTCGTTAGGTTGTCCGGACGGAACAGTTGAGCACCCACGGGCAACGGTTCCGACCCCGACAGCTCCTGTGGTGACGCTCGCCGTTCGGTCCCGTCAACCAGTCGTAACTGTGTGTAGAGGTCGGCGCCTGCGCCGAGCATCTTGATCGAATAGGGCTGCCGGTATTTCAGATCGTTGACCGACTTCGCGTACCAAAGGGCGTGGTCGGCGGTCCCGGGTAGATACTGGGAGGTGGCGCTCGACGTCGTTCTCAGCGTGATCTGGCTTACGAAGGACTCGCGACCAAACACCTCATCCAACAGCGTCCTGACGAGGTGCACGTTTTCGTCGCCGATCTGGACGAAAACGCTGCCGCTCTCGGTCAGCAGGTCGCGCGCCGCGACGAGGCGGTCGCGGAGGTATCCGAGGTAGCTGTGGATGCCGAGTTCCCAGGTGTCGCGGAAGGCCTTGATCTGTTCGGCTTCG
>JANXUF010000053.1 GCA_025356335.1 Actinomycetes bacterium | reverse complement strand
GAGCGGTGTCGGCCCGACGGGAGGCACTGCATGCCTCCGTCGCTCCACCGGCGGCAGTCGCTTCATCGCCGTCCGCATCAGCATCCGCGTCTGCGGCTCGGTCGGATTCTGCTGCGACGTCGACTTCGGCCCCGGCGATCTCGTCGACGCCAGGGTCGACGACCGAGTCAGCTCCGGGCAACGCAATCTCCTTCGGTCCTGCACTGGCGTCTGCTATCTCATCGGCTTCAGGCGCGACGAGCTCCTCGGCGTCAGGGTCTGCAACGTCGCCACGTTCCGGTTCGGCGGTGTCGTCAGCGAGGTCGGCTTCGGTCGGCAGGCTCGGCACCCCACCGGTTGTCCGGCGGTCACTGCGTGCCGGACCGGTCGCCGAGGCGAGCGGTCGCTCGCCCTCGACCCGGCCGATGATTCCCCGCGGACCGACTTGGAGGCAGGGCAGTACCTCGTCGACGATCCAACGGGTATCGCTCGGCACGGGTGTCGGTTCTGCCGGTGTCGGTTCTGCCAATGTCGGTTCTGCGAATGCAGCTTCTCGGTCAGTAGCTGCCGGCACGGTTGCCGGCATGGCGGCAGGATTGTCGGCGATCGGCGCTGCGACGGCGGCACCGGTCGCTGTTCCCGCAGGACCGCACTGGCGCGGTGTGCCCGCAGACCACGCGCAACCGATCGGTGAGATGTTCGGTCAGCCGTCGTGGCCGGCAATCGCCGACGGGCCGACGGGTCAACGGGCGTCTTCGATACTTGCCACATCCGATCGGTCGTGGGCTTCGTCGAGCGTCGACAGCGGGACCCGAGCAGTCGACACGCCGCCTTCCGGTGGCACGGCACTCACCGTCGTTGCGCCATTGGTCGATGCGGCCGCCAGTTTCCGCGCCACGCTCGCAGCGCATCCGACGCTCGCCCCACGCGCACTGCCGCAACGCTGGCAGCCGCTCGCCAGTGCGATCGTCGGCGCCGGCCCTGTCCGCATCAGTACCGGAACCGGCTCACGCAATGCGTTGCGCGCTGCCGGCAAGATTGCGGCGACGACGGGCAACGTCATCCACCTCGATCATGAGCCCGTGCACCAGCGTGACGCCGCCCTCCTCGCCCATGAGCTGACACACGTCGCCAGTCCATCGCCGCTGCCGCGCTTCTTCGACGACGACCGCCAGAGTGCGGAAGAGCATCGCGCCGAACAGATGGCCGACATCATCCGCCGCAGTCCGATCCTGCCACGAGGCGATTCCGCCGCACAGCTGTTCGACAGTGTGGGGCAGCGCGACGCGATCACGCCGGCTGTCAGTCCGGGCGGGAGCGTTCCGGGCGGTGCACTGGGGCGCAGCATCGGTGCAGCGGGCACGAGTGGTCAGGCGGTCATCCGTCGCCAGCTCGCCTCGAGTTCGTCGGGTTCAGCATCATCACGGTCGGGGTCGTCAGGGTCCGCATCAGCCATGCTCGACGCCGACGACCTCGCCTCGCGTCTGACCGGTACACGACCGGGTTCACGCTCCTCGTCGAACGGCAACCAGACGATCCATCGTCAGGTCGACAACACGATCCATCGCCAACTCGATACGACGATCAGGCGGGCGACGAACGATGACCGTGGGGGCTCGGCGGCCGTCCTCGGCGAGGCGGGCGATCGGCGTTGGGATGTCCTGGCACAGGCAGTGGATTCCAGCGGCATTCATGATTTTGTCGATTGGATCATGGAGCAGGTCGAAAATCGCATGGCGCGTGAGCTCGAGCGGCGCGGCGGCCACTATCGAGGAGATTTCTGATCATGACTGTCCAGCCCGTACAGCTGCAGAAGGCGTTCCTGACCACAGAGTCCGGCGTGAAGATCGATTGCATGTTCAACCCCTCGAAGTTCTCCTTCAAGATGGCGAACAACTGGAAACCGAACGAGACTCCCGGCAAGAACGTCCCCTCGCAGACGTTTGCGGGCGGCCAGAGTGGGTCGTTCAGCCTCAGCCTGACGTTCGACACGACCGATGTCGGCACGACTGTGACGGCCTATACGAACAAGCTGCTGAAGCTGATGGATGTCGACACCACCCTCGCCAGCTACGACGCCACGCGCAACAGCGGCCGGCCGCCGTGGGTCACGTTCAACTGGGGGACGAACATCCATACGTTCAAGTCGATCATCACCAGCCTCGACGTGACGTTCACCTATTTCTCCAACGAAGGTCTGCCGCTGCGGGCGAATGCCGAACTGCAGCTCACGCAGTTCGAGCCGGACGACAACTGGACCAAGCAGAACCCGACGTCCGGAACGCCGACACCGCACCGCGTGCATCAGGTCGGGCCGGGGGAGACGCTCGACCGCATCTCCGCCCGCTACTACGGCGATTCGACACGCTGGCGGGCCATCGCCGCGGCGAACGACATCCGCGATCCGCTCGCCCTGCAGCCGGGCACGCTGCTGTCGATCCCTGAACGATCCGAGCTGCGATGAGCGACGTCTTCAACGACCCGAACCCGCGGCCGCTCTTCAAGCTGAACGGTGCCGCAGCGTCAGACGATCTGCTCGACAACATGATGGACGCGCGTGTGGAGCTGCCGCTCAACGCTCCGGCGAGGGCGACGCTCCGCTTCTTCGACGAGCACTTCAACCTGCTCGACAACGCCGGCCTCGACATCGCCAAGGCACTGTCGGTCAGCTTCGAGCGGCCCGACGGAACCCTGAAGGTCGTGTTCGACGGAGAGATCACCGGCATCGCCATCGAGCAGGGCCCGACCGGGCAGCATGAGATGATCGTCACCGCTCTCGATCAGTCGCATCGCCTCGGTCGTGCGACCACGACGACGACGTATCTGCAGCAGAAGTACAGCGACATCTTCTCGACCCTCATCCAGCAGTTCGGTATGCAGGCCGATGTCCAAGGGCTGGGCACGAACACACTCCCGTACGTGCTGCAGACGACAGACGCTGCTGCCTTCCTGACGGAGATCTGCCGACGCGCCGGCGCGCAATGGCGTGTCGACGGCAAGAAGCTGAGTGTTTTCAAGCCGCCACAAACTGCGTCACCGGTCGCCACGCTGACATGGGGCGACGACCTCGCCCGGTTCCGAACGAGGTTTGCACCATCGGAGTCGGCCGATTCGGTCGTCGTCCGTGGTTGGGATCCGGCGTCGAAGGCGGCGATCTCGGCGACAGCAGCGTCGTCGACTCCTGCATTCCTGTCGACTGCACCCCTGGCGACTGGCGGTCGCTCCAAAGCCAAACAGTTCGGGAGCGCAGCCCGATCGACGAACGGCACGCTCGTCACCAGTCAGGCGGAAGCACAACTGCTCGCCGATTCGTTCTCGACCCGCGCAGCTTCCGTCGAGATCGTCGCCCGTGGCGAGACGGCGGGCAACCCGTCGATCGTGCCGGGCTCGATGGTCACGATCGCTGGTGTCGGGACGAAACTCGCCGGCAATTATTACGTCACCGAAGTCGACCACGTGTTTTCGACCAGAGGCTTCTCGACGCGTTTCGTCACCGGCTCGATGACGCCGTCGACGATCGGCGATCTCGCCGGGAGCCGCACGGGAACGGGCCATCTCGGTGCCGTCATCGGGGTCGTGAGCAATATCGACGACCCTGACGGCGCTGGTCGGGTCAAGGTCAAATTCCCATCGGCCGGCGACAACATCGAGAGCGACTGGGCCCGCATCGTGATGCCGGCTTCCGGCAATGCCCGTGGTTTCCTGATGTTCCCGTCGGTCGACGATGAAGTGCTCGTGATGTTCGAACAGGGCGATACGCGTCGTGCGTTCGTCGTCGGCGGCGTCTGGAACGGCAAGGACAAGACGCCGATGGCCAAGGACAACATCGTTGCCAGCGGCCAGGTCAAGCAGTGGGGGATGGTGACGCCCGGCGGACATTCGCTGCTGTTCCGTGACGACGAAGCCGGAAAGGAACGGCTCGACATCATCATGAAGGACGGCAAGACGAAACTGTCGCTCGGCCAGAGCAGCGTCGAACTGATCGCCAACCAGAAGCCGCTGAAGATCGAGTCTGGGCTCGGAAGCATCGTCATCTCCGATCAGGGCGACGTGACGATCAAGGGCAACAAGGTCACGATCCAGGCCACGCAGGATCTGAAGATGTCAGGGTTGAACGTCGAGGCCAACGCCCAGACCGGCATGAAAGTTGTCGGCGGAACCACCACCGAAGTCTCGGCAAACGCCCAACTGAGCCTCAAGAGTTCGGGCGTCACCGAGGTCAAGGGCACGATGGTGAAGGTCAACTGATGAGCAACACGTCGGATTTCATCGGTCGGGGATTCATGTTCCCGATGCGCGTCGACCAGTCGGGCTCGATCGCCATGACTCGCGGCCTCAGCGATCTCGACAGTTCGATCCGCGTCGTGCTGTCCACAGCGCCGAGTGAGCGGTTGATGCGCCCCCGATTCGGTTGCGCCATCTGGGATCTGCTGTTCGAACCGATCAACGCCAACACGATGGGTCTGATGGCCGTCGCCGTGCGCAATGCCCTCGGCCAATGGGAACCACGCGTCGATGTCGAAGACGTGATCGTCCGCCCCGATCCGGTCGCCGATGGCAAGGTGACGATCGACATCACCTACGTCGTCAAAGCAACGAACGACAAACGCAACTTGGTCTACCCCTTCTATGTCATCCCTCTCGAGGAGCCAGCGTGAGCCTGCCAGTTCCCACCCTTGACGATCGCCGGTTCCAGGACATCGTCGACGAGGCCAAACGAATGATCCCGACGCTCTGCCCGGAGTGGACGAACCACAACGTCTCCGATCCCGGCGTCGCCCTCATCGAACTGTTTGCCTGGATGACCGAAATGACCATCTACCGGCTCAACCAGGTGCCGGATGCGTTCTATACGCACATGCTCAATCTCATCGGGTTCGAACCATTCCCGGCAACGGCGGCGCGCACCGATCTGACGTTCTGGCTGGTCGGTGCCGTCGACCATCCGGTCATCATCCCCGAGCAGACCCGTGTCGCCACGACCGGTGACATCGGTCAGTCCCACGTCTTCGCGACGCTCTCCGATCTGGTGATCAAGCAGCCGAACCTGATCGCCTCGCTGACGTCGTCGGCACCGGAATCGTACGTCGACGTCTGGGACCAACTGCGGGTGGACCACGGTGCCGTCACCTGTTTTCCGCGTTCTCCGCTGACGCCTGGCGACTGCTTCTACCTCGGCTTCGAAGACGGCCTCGCAGGCCAGGCATTGCAGTTGACAGTACGCGCCAACGTCGAAGGAATCGGTGTGATCCCCGAGCGCCCACCGCTGCTCTGGGAGGTGTGGCAGGGCGAAGGTTGGATATCGACGACGGTATATCGAGATACGACCGGCGGTCTCAACCGTGACGGTTCGATCGTGATGCTCGTCCCCAATGCGCACGAGCCGGTGACCCTCGGGTCGACCAGGGCGTACTGGGTGAGGGCGCGTCTGCTGCCGACCGAGCCGGGCCAACCGTCGTACAACGCCTCGCCGCAGATCCGCACGGTACTGGCGGCATGTGTCGGTGGGACCGTCGAGGCAGAACACAGCGAGATCGCTCCACGCCGGATCCTCGGTACGAGTTCAGGTCGTCCTGACCAGTACTTCGACGTCGAGATGACACCGGTGCTGGCGAGGACGTCGGAGGAATACGTCTTCACCGCAGATGCTGATGGCAACGAGACACGATGGGTCGAGGTCGACGACTTCGTTTCGAGCACCCCGGACGACCGCCATATCACCTGGGACTCGACAACCGGCCGCATCAGTTTCGGGCCACTGATTCGCTACCCGGACGGCACGTCGCGCCAGCACGGGGCGACCCCGCCAGAAGCAGTCCGCGTCGGCGTCGCCGGCTACCGCTTCGGCGGCGGCGCTGCCGGCAACGTCGGACCGGGTTCACTGTCGGCATTGCGGTCCACGCTGCCGTATGTGTCACGCGTCGAGAACCTTGCCGCGGCGATCGGCGGCGTCGATGCCGAGACGATCAGCAATGCCAAACAGCGAGGCCCGCAGACGCTGCGCGCAGGGTCCCGAGCCGTGACAGCCGCCGACTACGAGCGCCTTGCTCCGTTCGCCGATGCAGCGATCGCCAGAGTGCGCTGCCTACCGCCCGCCGTCGACGGTCGGCCGGTGCAACTGCTGCTCGTTCCCGCAGTCAAGGTGTCCCCGCTGGAGACGAAGCTCGACGACTTCGCGCTGCCAGAGGGGATGGTCGATCGCGTCAGTACCTACCTCGACAGTCGCCGGGTGCTCGGCACCACCGTCGAGATCGGCACGCCGTATTACCAGGGCATCAGCGTCGCTGCGCTGCTCGCCGCCCGTCCGGGACGACCGGCAACGCTGGTACGTGAGCGTGCCCTGGCGGTGCTCTACCGGTTCATCAATCCGGTCATCGGGGGCGCTGAGGGCAAGGGTTGGGGATTCGACGACGACATCAACGTCGCCACGCTCTATCAACTGCTCGAGGGTGTCGAAGGCGTCGAGCGGGTCGACGAGTTGCTGCTCTTCGAATACGACGTCCGTAACGGTCATCGCATCGGCGTCGGTCGCGAGCAGGTCAAGCTCGAGCGCAATTCACTGTTCATGTCTGCAGCCCACAAAGTCGTGGTTCGATGACCAATCGGCGGCGCCCAGACTGGCTGGTGCACCAACTGCCGGTCGGCATGATCGAGGACGATTTTCTCGTGCGGTTCGTGCGTATCTTCCAGACGGTCGCCGACACGATGCAGCTGCAGGCCGACAACGTGCAGCATCTCTTCGATGTCGCCGTGGCGCCCGATGTGATGGTCCGCACGATCGGCCAGTGGCTCGGTCTCGACTGGGTCGACCCGTCGCTGCCGGACGCCCTGCAGCGACGGATCGTCCGCGAGTATTCCGCCGGCCTGCTGTGGCGCGGGACGAAATCGGGGATGGAGCGCCTGCTGCAACTGATCTGCGGTGGTGAAGTGATGGTCGAGGACAACGGTGGCGTGTTCGCCGAAGGGACGACGGTAGTGTCGAGCCCTCACGTGAAGATGTCCGTCAGTTCGACCGGGTGGACGACAGAGGCGGATCTCCTGCGAATCGTCGCCGGCGAATTGCCGGCCAACGTGACCTTCGAACTGATCGTCGATGGTCGTACCATCTATCCAGTCACCAACCGGGCAACCGTGGCAGCCGGAGCAACTTCATGACCGTCATCACATGTCCAGACTGCGGCCAGGTCACGAGTCTCGATGCCGTCAGGCACAGCGCCGACGAGTTCTGCACGCATTGCGACTTCCCGCTTTTCTGGGCACGCCCTGAAGGTTTCGCCTCGGAAGCGATCGACGACACGGACGTCAGCAGGCGGCGACTTCCCGGCACCGGCGGACGCCTGACCGTCGGTCATCGGCCGTGCCCGTCGTGCGGTGAGCAGAACCACATTTCGGCAGTGCGCTGCATTCGCTGCAAGGCGCTGATGGATCCGGCGCCGCCCCCGCCGATGTATGTGCCGCCGCCGCCGTTCTACAACCCGCCGGTCGAGCCGAAGTCGCGGTGGAAGTGGTGGTACTGGGTGATCATCGGTGCTGTCGTCGTCGCAGCGGTCGTCATTGTCGTGATCGCCACGAGGTAGATCGGACTCCATGCTCGTCGAGGCGCTCACCCCGTCCCTGGAATTGGGACCTGGCGAATCGACGATCTGTCGCGCCCGCGTGACGAACAACAGCAGCGTCGCAGCCCGCTACGCCGTTCGTCTCCACGGTCTCGGGCCGGTCGGGCCGTACATCCGCCTCGGCAGTGAAGCCGTCGAACCGAACACGTCGATCGACTTCGAACTACCGATCGTCGTACCGGAGAGCTTCGGCGTCGGCGAGCACGGTGCAGCGATCGAGGTCCGTTCGGACCAGCGCCAGGAAGTCCCTGTGATTGCCAACTTCACCGTCGGGATCGGCACGACGGATCACATCGCCGCGCAGATCGTGCCGTCGGTGCTACGGACCCATCGGCGCGGCAAGTTCAAGGTCGAGATCGTCAACACCCGAACGATTCCCACCGAGGTCGAACTCGTCGGGTCCGCCCCGAATCTCACCGTCCGTCTCGATCAGGGCCACGTCGTGCTGCAGCCGGGGCAGACCGTCCTCGTCACGGGACACACCAGGGGCCGTCGCCATATCGTCGGCGAGCCGATCGCCCACGTGGTGACCGTCGAGACCACCGCCAACTCGATGCCGTCGTATTCGATGGCCTCGGTGCAGCAACGCGCCGTCATTCCGTGGAAGCTGCGTTCCGGATTCGTCGGACTCGCCATTCTGCTGGTGTGGATAGTGATCGCTGTCGTCGGCGTGTTGTGGCTTTCCAACCGCAATGCCGAC
This sequence comes from Actinomycetes bacterium, assembly GCA_025356335.1. Classification (GTDB taxonomy): domain Bacteria; phylum Actinomycetota; class Acidimicrobiia; order Acidimicrobiales; family Ilumatobacteraceae; genus JANXUF01. The sequence goes on along the minus strand of JANXUF010000053.1, from coordinate 179,707 downwards.
AAGACGGCGACGACACCTTCGACGCTCGCTGGTGGCGTTGCCGCTGACGGTTCCACGCCGCTGACGACGCCGGGCTCCGGAGCGCCCGGCGGTTCGACGGCCACTCCTGGCACAGCCGGTACCGGCGCTGCTGGCAGTGGAACGGGCGGCGCCGCCGGAGGTGCTGGAGGTGCTGGAGGTGCAGCCGGTGGGGCAGCGGCGGGCGGGAAGCCGGCGGTTCCCACGCAGACCGTCGTTCGTGGCACGGTCAAGGCCGGCAGCGCCGGTGCCGACGACGGCGTCCATGTGACGCTGACACCGACGACGCCGGACGGACCGGCCGCCAGTACGAATACTGCCGGAACGGCGACTCCCGGCAGCGCCGCAACCGGCTCCGGGCCCGGTGCTTCGATGGTTCCAGTCGGTTCGCTGCATGCGGGAATGCAGCGCCTCGGGCTGATTCCGGCAGACCGAACGCAGCGTGCGTCCTCCAACGCGTCTGCATCGCAGAACGCCGGTGCGGCGACGGATACTCCGACGAAGCGCTGGCCGGCTCGCTATGGGACGTACTCCGGAACCAATCTCGATTCGCTGCGCACCTTCACCGTCACGTCCGTCAGTTCCGGGACCGACGGCGCATTCCAATTCTCGGCGGTGCCGCTGCACCGCAGCTATGAACTGTCGTTCTCCAAGGTCGGGTATATCACCAAGTCGGTGATCGTCAACCCGACCGACGACGGCAAGCCGGTGCAGATGGAAGTACAGCTCCTTCCCGGCGACGGATCGATCGGCGGCACCGTCACGTCGAACGGCGCCGGACTGGGTGGCGTCAGTGTCTCGGCCACGGACGGCACGGTCATCCTGCAGTCGACGACATCGACCGACGCCAAGAATCGCGGCACATGGTCGCTCGATGGCCTGTCGACACCCGGGACCTACACGATCACCTTCGCCGTGAGCGGTTACGGCACGCAGGTCGCCCAGGTCGTGCTCGGAGCAGGCGAGAAGAAGCACGGCGTCAATATCGTGATGTTCGCAGGTGTCGGCAGCGTCAGCGGGACGATCCGGACCGGCGGCAACCCCCTCGGCGGGATCACGATCACGGCATCGGCCAGCGACAAAACCGTTTCGACGACCAGCCTCACCGAGGGAGCGCTCGGCACGTTCGAGTTCCCGCAACTCGTCATCGGCCAGTCGTACATCATCACCGCCGCCGCCGACGGCTACATCACGCAGTCGCGCAGTGTCGCCGTCAACGGCAACGAGACCGGCGTCGACTTCGACCTCGTCTCGACCACCGGTTCGATCACCGGACAGGTCTTCGTCAAATTGGCGACCGGCACGGCAGACGCGGTCCCGCTCGTCAATGCCGGCGTCTCGGTGTCGGCGAACGGACTGCAGGTCAACAAGCCCACCGCCGCCGCCCCGGACGCCGGAGCCTTCACCATCGGCGACCTGCCACCCGGCAGTTATCTGGTGACGATCTCGCGGTACGACACGACGACGTACTCACAACTCGTCACCCTGGTCGCCGGCCAAGTGCTCGACCTCGGCCAGATCGTCCTGACGCACCAGGACCCGCCAGCTGCTGCATCCACCGGCAGCCTGATCGTCCGTTCGTTCGACACGCTCGGCCAGCCGATCAACGGTTCGACGGTCATCCTGTCCGATGTCGGTGGCCGACGTCCTGCGATCACGATCACGATGGGCGCATCGGAGAATTCGGCGATCTTCAACAACATCCCGATCGGGACGTACAACTTCACCGTCGCCAGGAATACGTACCGTCCTAACACGATTGGACCCGTCTCGATCGGGCTGACGCAGATCTCCAAAGACGTCACGCTGCTCAAGTTCGGCACTGCCCGTGGAACGGTGATCAATCGTGTCGGGGGCACGCAGGAGATCGTCTCCCTCGACGACCGTCGGCTGCCGACGTTCAAGGACCCCGCCACCGGCGCCCTGTTCGTGGTTTCGAAGGCGGAGGCGACCAACCCCGGGCAGTACACCGACACCACGGGTGCAGTGATCGTCAAGCAGTCGAACGGAAGTTACGTCCGTGGCGTCTCTCAGGCCGTCGTCGAACTCACGGAAACGGTCGGCAGTATTCCCGTGCCTTCGCCGCCGGTGACCCCGCCGGCCGCAGCTCCTCAACAGTTGAAGAACTATGAACTGCTGCTGTACTCCGTCGGCACGACCTACGGCTGCATCACACCGATTCCGGTTTCCGACTCTGCACTTCCGGATCCAACCGACCCGTATGGGCGCCTGGTGTGGCAGATCGATCCGTCGCAGCAACTGCTGCCAGGCACGTACGTCCTCCGTTTCAGCCCGCCACCGAGCGACACCGGCAGCTCATGCGCTGGCCACGGGCAGCTCCCTCCAGGATTTGCCGCGATCCCCATCGATGCCGACGGCAACGCAGCGACCTTCACTGTTGCAGCGAACAGCGACGCACGCATCGTCGTGCCACCGATCCAACTGGCACCGTATCCGTCGGTGACCGGGACGGTCGTCGTGCCGTACAAGGCCAACGGCGTCTACACCTACACCAACTTCGACACCACCCAGACGGGGACTTTGTCCGTGAAGCTCAACTGCCCAGGGGGACTGACTGCCAGCGCCGTCGTCACCGCTGCCGGCCAGAAGGTCGACTTCACGTTTTCGACGACCGCGATCGCTGCGCTGTTCGCCACGCAGGCGCGAAGCGGGTTCTCGCTGGCTACCTGCACGTTGGTTGCCTCGTCGACTCTGGCCGGTGCGGCTGGTGGACCGGCGCTGAAGTTCCTGCCGAACTCGACAGCGCTGCCGTTGTCGTTGGGCGACACGACGTACGAGGATCAGGTCGTTTCGGTCGCCCTCGTCCAGGACCCGAACGACGTTGCCGGCACCGTCGTCTGGCAGGACGCAGCGTTTCCCGGCAACGCAGGCCAACACCAGGTGAACGGCATCGTCCTCTCAGCGAGCGGAACCCCTGGTTTCGGCTCCGGAACGGCGACGGACACCGATGGCGCCGGTGGTACAACGGTGACCGCGCCGAACCCGCCTCCGAAGCCCGACGCCGGCTTCACTCCGGCGATCACCAACAACAACTTCATTTTCAACGCCAACGGCAACCGCCAAGTCATCGGCACGACGGACTACTCGATCAAGGCACCGAACTTCGCCGACAGCACGATGACGGTGACGGCGAACGCGTCGGCCGGTGCCGTTCCGTGGGCTGCATCCGGCACCGGTGTCACCCAGACGGCAAACCTTGCGACGGTGCTGATGCAGCCGAACCCCGGTCAGATCAACGGCGCGGTCGTGTTCAGCAATCCACGTGCGCAGGACCATCAGATCCCGTTCGCCGGTTTGCTGTCCGATGTCGCCGTTCATGCGACTGCTCCCGGAGCTACGACATCGACGCTCGTCAACGTCGACAACGCGGGCACCTACGCGATCCCCAATGCAGCAGCCGGCACATGGGGCCTCGATCAGACGGTCGCGGCTGGCAGCGAGTTGCTGCCGTACAGCGGTACCCTTCCGCAGGCACCGCTCTTCGTCGACGCAGCTGCCCAGACAGCCGCCGCCCCGGTGTCGTACATCGTGCTGGGCAAGGTCAGGGTGAATGTCGAGGACAGTACGGGTGCTGCGATCACCGCGGCAGCGACGACGATCACCCTGTCCCGAGACGGCAGGGACACCACGGCTTCGTTCCCGGCAACCTACGCAACGAATCTGCAGCATCCCGACTCGAACGGTTCTGCCGTCTTCGACCGCCTTCCTGTCGGTGACACCAACATTTCCGCCAATCCGTCGCGCTCGCTCGGGTACCTGTTGTCGGTCGTCGTTCCCGGCTACGAAGACGCACCGCAGGGCATCACGATCACGGACTCCACCGGAAGTCTGACGGACACGACTCCCGTTTCGCTCACCAACATTCCGCTGAACGTTTTCGAGTCGTCGAACAAGACCGTCACCATCGTCGTTCGCAAGTTGGGCGCGCTCTCGGGTTCTGTCAGCGGGCAACTGCTCGGAATCCCGACCCGGCCGCTGAGTCCTGATCACGACGGTCTGGCAGTGCTGGCCATCCGGACAGACGGTCCGATACCCGATCGCAAGACCTACACAGGAGTGTTCGCCCCGACGAGCGGGTCCACCTTCACCGTCGCCTTGCCTGCCGGCAGCTACACAGTGAGATTTACAGCGAGCAATTTCGCGCAACTCGACATCCCGAATGTCACTGTCAGCATCGGGACGTCGACAACGCAAGATGCGGTGATGCGTCTACAAACAGGCGAACTCGACCTGTCGACATTGATGACGACGAAGACGCTCGCTGCGACATCGACATCCTTCGTCGCCGAGACTGTGGGGCTGTGGGATGCATCGCTCGCCGACTCTGCGCTGACGTCGGCGAACGAGCTGGCGGCGTTCAACACCAACGGTGTCACCCCCTACGACCTCACCGGCCTGTATCCCGGCACTTACACCGTCAAGGTGACCACGCTCGTTGTCACACCCGACCCATTACTCCCGCCGCCACCAGCGCCGCCCGACTACTTCCCGGTCATCGGCACAATCACGGTCCCTGAAGGTTCGAGCGCAGCGGCACGAACCATCGCCAAGACGACCCTGACCTCGATCATCGACGGGGAGATCCTCGGCACCGTGACCGCCGAGAACAGCGTTCATGAACCGATCGCCATGCCGGCGGGCGTCAAGGCAACTGCCGTGTTCAGCGGCGACACTGTCCAGAACACCGGGAACACAAGCGTCGTCAGCAATCGCACAGCCCTGCCATCTGTCTCCGCGGCGATCGGCGCAGAAAGGTCAGTCGGGTCCGGTGCCCCCTTCGACATCAGGGGATTGCCACGGGGTACCAGCACGCTGTCCTTCGACGGGGCGGCCGGTTTCACGCCGCCGAACTCCCAAATCGTGCTCGTCACCGGAACAGTGACGGCGCCAGGTCCATTCAAGTACGCCGCAGCCGATGTCACCGTCAACGTCACGGTCGTCGACCACTCCGGCACAGGCGGCGCCGATGTTGCAGTTCTCGGAGCAACGGTCACGCTGACGCCGCCCGCCGGTTCGACTTCGGTCGCCCCGATTCCGCTCGTCGCCACACCCGCTGGCGGCAATGTCTACAGCGCACCGATCCCACCGCGGCTCAACGGCTATACGGTCACTGTCACGGCGGACCTGCACCAGACCTACACCACCACACAGATCGTCTCGCCGAGCGCGACGGCACTCGCCGTCCCCGTCGTGATGCAACAATCGTCGACGATCACCGGCACCATCAGGACGCAGTCGTCTTCTACTCCGCCCGGGTCGGTGCTGCCGAACACAGCGCTGACGCTCACCGGCCCCGGCGCGGCGACGACTGCCGGAAGTTCCGATGCCAACGGGGTCTACTCCTTCCCGATCACCGTCGCCGGAACGTACACCGTCTCCGTCAATACGCCCCCCACCGGATTCGGGCCGGGCACGACCGGGCCGTTCACGGTCGCCATCGGCACCTCGACGGCCCATGACATCACGATGTTGAAGTTCAGCGAGGTCGACCTCACCATTGCCGGTGCCCCGGCTGCAGGATTCACCGTGTCCCCCAGCCCATCGAGTGGTGTCACCACGACGCTCGTCGGATCGGTCTACAAGTTCACCGGCCTGACGGCGAATGCCGCCTACTCGTTCACGGCAGTGCAGGCAGGGTTCGCCACGCAGACGTACGTCTTCCCGGCGGTGACGAACACGCCTGGCCTGACACAGTCGGCGACGCTGACCTGGATCGATCTCGCCGGCACGATCACCAACGCCGCCCCGAGCACGGTCGTCACACTGACCCCGCCGAACGGCCCCGCTCAAACACAGACCTTCACCGGCTCGACCGGCTCGTACGACTTCACCGGGTTGGAACCTGGCAGCTACACGATCGCCGCCGTCAGGGCGTGGGACAATCTCAGCACGTCTGTGACATTCACGCTCGGAGCAGGCGCGTCCGTCACCAACCCCAATCCTTCGAGCGTCAATCCGAAGGCACTGGCATTGCCGGCGGTGCAGTCGGCGACGATCTCCGGCCGGGTCGTCGATCAGACCGGCACGCCGTTGGGGACGGCGAACGTGACCCTGAAGAAGGGAACGACCACCATCAGCGGACCGACGAACGTCGGCTCGAACGGTAAGTACACCTTCAACGCCGGGGTGACGGTTGCCGGCAACGACTACACGGTCGTCGCCGCGGCGAGCGGCTATGTCGGTGACACCTCGGCGCCGATCAACATCACGGGAGCGACAGCGCCGTACCCCGTTGCCGACCTCACACTCGATCAATTGGCGACAGCAACGATCACGCTGTCGAATCCGCCGCCCGGCATTACTTCGGTGTCGGTATCTCCGACCGGCCCCGTCGTGTCGGTTTCCGGAAACGTCTACAGCTTCACCGGTCTCGTCCCCGGGACGGCGTACACGTTCAGTGCAGGTACATCGGCGGGCGACACCCAGACGTTCACGACCCCTGCCGCCGCGGCGGCCGGCGCGTATCCGCATACGTTCACGTGGGAGAACGCGGTGATCACGTTCGTCAACCCACCGTCCGGCGCGTCGGTGTCGTTGACGACCGGCACCGGACCGACGACCGCATCGACGTCCTCACCGTTCACCTATGTCGGCTTGATCAGCGGCCGTTCGTACACCTTCACGACGAGTGGCACTGCGAGCCAAGCGGCGACGGTGGTTGCCGACGGCAGCGACAACGTCACCTTCACCTGGGTTTCAGCAACGGTCACCTACGTCAACGCTCCGGCGGGCACTGCGAACCCGACGGTCAGCCCGACGTCGGCGACAACGGCCTCGACCGCGACACCGTTCACGTTCATCAATCTCATTCCCGGAAACCCGTATGTCTTCTCCGCCCCAGGGCAGCCGACCTGCACGATCGTCGCAAGCGTGGGCGGGCCGAACGCCTGCACCTTCACCTGGGTCAACGCCAACGCCTCCGGAACGGTTTCTGGCCTGACGGCGACGAGCGGGACGGGCGGGATTGCCGGGACCGCCGTGCTCACGCTGTCTGGCACTGCGTCGGGCACCACGAACGTCACCTCCGCCGCGCCAGAGTTTGCCTTCAACGGCCTCGCCGTCGGTAACTATACGATTGACGTGACCGACAACTCGGCCACGCCGAAGCACGCGTCGTTCACCTTCACAGTGACTGCCGCCGGTGTCATCACCTCGACGTCCACCGCACCGCCTCCTGTCGGCACCCCTCCGCCCTGGACGCTCACCCTCGCCTGAACCTCGAGGTTCCGTCGCCGCCATCCGAGCGATCGCACCGGCTGTTGCCGAGGCCACCCGCCCCAACATCTTCACCAAGCAGCTTCGAGTATTTCGTGGACTTGACCGCCCCAACATCTTCACCAAGCAGCTTCGAGTATTTCGTGGACTTGACAGTCCATCCGAGTATTTCCCTCGCGACAGGGGGCGGGTTTCTACTCGATCGACGCAACTACTCGATGGAGAGCGGTGGGGGAGGCGGGGGAGCCGGGAGCGGTCAGCCGGTGACGAAATTGGGGATCGTCACTGCCTGGCCGGGGACGCTGGCGACCTGTTGGCTGTCGATGGCGTCGACGGCGGTGGTCGAGGGGTAGATCGCGGCGATGTAGTTCGCAGGTGCGGCGATGCCGACGAACGAGTAGCTGCCGTCGGGTGCCGTCGTCGTCACGACATACGCCGCAGGTGGACTGCCCGGGAAGTTCGCCGGCAGGTAGAGGCGGACGGAGATGCCGACCTGTGGCGAGCCGTTGGCATGGAGGACGACACCGCTCAACGCCGCCTGTTGACCAAGTGTCAATGCCAGGTCTTTCGTCTCCCCGGCTCGCACCGTGACGACCTGGACGACGGGCAGCGTGCCGGGCAACGTCGCCGAAATCGTGTACGACCCTGCGGCGACATTGCCGAAGGCGAACGACCCGAGCGGTTCGTTGGCACTGAGGAGCGAACGGCTCTGGGTGCCGTTGCTCAAGGTGATCGTCGCCTGAGCGACGGAATTGCCTGCAGCATTGACGATCGAACCTCTGATGGTGGCGTTGGTGGCGACGAGTGCGGCGTCGACACCGGTGACAGTGCCTCCGGTATTCGCACCCGTCAACTGCACCAGTCGTGTCTGACTGACGTAGCCCGTCTTGGTGAAAGTCACCGTGTACGAACCCGGAACGGTCAGCGAGCCGACGGTCCACGTCCCTGCGGCAGCGCCCTGGCTGATGGTCGACGTCGTCACCGGTGCAGGCCCCCCGATTACGGCGACGCTCACACTGCCCAGCGTTTCGCCTGTTGACGCTTTGACCGTCCCGCTGATCGATCCGATCGACGGGATGAGGACGATGTCGGAGAGGAACGGCGAATTCTCGCTTGTCAGGCTGATCGTGCGTGACTGCGGCGTGTATCCGGCTCGGGTCACCGTCAACGTGTACAGGCCTGGCGTCGGTAGGTTGCGCAATGCATACGTCCCGATCTTGCCGACGGTGAGGCTGACGGTCGACAGCTTGGTCTTGCCGTCCGTTGCATCGATCTCGACGCCGCCAACGGGGGCGCCTCCGCTGAGCACTGTTCCGTTGATCACCCCGTCGCCTGCGTCGAGGCGGACGTCGATCTCGTCGGTCGTCGCTCCGGGGGCGAGTACGACGTTTCGCGTCTCCAGACTGCTGCCAGGATGATTGATGACGAGCTGATACGTCGCCGGCGTCGGCACCTTCTCGAGGAGGAAGGTGCCATCGGCGGACACATCGACGCTGGCGACGACGGCAGGGGTGTTCGGATCGGCGAGCCCAGGAACGACGAGGGTGGCCTTCGTTCCGGTGATATCGGCGCCGATGACCTTGCCTTTGACGGTGCCTGGCTGGCCCCCGAGGGTGATGTCGTCGAGCTTGACGTCTGTGCCCTTCTTGACCTCGACGATGTCAGCGTCGGCGAACACTCCGGCCGATTTGTACCACAACGGTGTGAACCCGGCGCCGGAGAACTTGACGCGGTATTTGCCGGCGCTGAGTTGACCGAAGGCAAACGTTCCGTCGTCGCCGGTGGCAGCAGAACTGAGGGCGACCGTACCGTCGACTGCGGAGAACAACTGCGCCTGGACGCCCCCGATACCGGATCCGGTGGTGGCCGACACGACCTTTCCGGTGATGTTCGCCGGAGTCACCGAGACCTTTGCGCCGCTGTTGGCGCTCTGGTCGGCGAGCGCCTCGTTCACGACGGCGTCGCTGACCTTCGCCTTGTCGACCACATTCCCGAACGTATGGCTGAGGACGGCGGCGAAGATTGCGGCTGCCGTGATCAAGCCGAGCATCGAGAGCACCCAGCGGCTGATGCGCGGTTTTTGGATGAAGGTGGCGATCGCCTCGGTCTTCTCCGGGCTCGCTGCGGCGAATGTCAGCACACGCACGACCGGCTGCCCGAACCATGGGCGCGGGCCGGTGACCCGTGCCTGGAACACGGCTCGCTCGCCGGGAAGGACATGCACGCGGCCCGGTGCGAATTCGAATAGTGCCGCATCTTCCGGATCGATACCCTCTGGGCTGACATTCAGCGGGGCGTTGCCGTTGTTCTGGACGACGAGCCCGTACTGCGCACGTTTCGCCCCGGTCACGCTGATCGGATCGATGCCGAGGCTGAGCCGCGGCTGGCGGGCGACATTGACGGTCAGCGGGCAGATCTCGAAGGCCGTCGGATCATTCTCGCTCTGGACGTGCAGACTCAGTTGGCGTACCCCGGCGGCGAAGCCTGGCGGCAGTTGGATCGTTACCTCGACGGTCTCGGTCATCCCCGGGAACAGCGAGAGGCGACCGCCGGGGATCGTCACCCACTCCGGGTCGAGCCCGAAGACGCGCACGCGATAGGCGTCGATGAGATCCGACACATTGCCGATCGTCAGCGCGAACGTCGTCGACTGTCCGATCGGGACGTCTGCGTAACCAGGTGTCGCCGAGGCGACGAACTTGGTCATGGCGCTGCTTCGACGGTGGTCATGGCGATCACGGAGCTGTCACGGCGATGTTGCTGATCGATGCCTGCCCGGCGGTGACGACGATCAGCGTGACCTGTGTGTTGATGCCTGGACCGCTGGCGGTCAGGGTGTAATAGCCGGGAGGAACGGAGTCGAAGAGGAATGCACCCGGCGGGCTGGCGGCTGTCTGCGTCGTCCGTAACGTCGTACCACCGCTGGCGACGACGGGGGTGCTCCCGGGCGTCGTCGCCGCGGTTGCCCCGCCGTTCGTCGATGTTCCCGTGCCATCGGTGAGCGTCATCGTCACGCCCGCCTGGCCGACGCCGGCAAGACGCACCGTACCGCTGACATTCGACGAGATCGGCATCATCACGGCGTCGCCCGCCTGCTGACCTGCCGCCCCGAACGTTACGCTGATGGTCTCCGTGCTGTAGCCGGCGAGCGAGAAACTCACGTTGTAGGTCCCCGGCACCACGAGGTTGGCGATGGTGTAGCTACCGACCCCACCGTTGCCGGTGCCGGTCGTCAACGTTGTCGTGGTGGCGGTGAAACTTCCGAGTGAGGCCGTGACGGCGACCCCACCGAGCGGTGTACCCGACGAGTCGGTGGCGGTGCCACGGACCGTGCCAGCACCGCCGACGAGCACCGCCACCAGCCCGGTCTTCTTCTCGCCACCGGCAAGATCGAGAGCAATCGTCGAGCTGGACGAGCCGTCACGGGTGAACGTCAGCACGTAGGTGGCGGGGGTCGGCAGGTTGTCGATCTGGAAGTGGCCGACGTTGCCTGTCGTCGGCGTCGTCGAAACCTGCTTCGTCGTTCCGCCGTTCAACGTCACGGTGGCATTGCCGAGGGCGGCGCCGCTCGGGTCGGTGACCGTGCCGCTGATGCTGCCTGATGACGCTGCCAACTGCGCGGTGTCGATCACCGGGCTCTGGCCCCCGTCGAGAGTGACCTGAAAGGTCTGGGTGTCGAATCCTGGCCTGGCGACGTTCACGGAATAGGTCGCGGGTGTCGGGAGTCCGGGCGCGCTGAATGTTCCGTCGGGGTTGACCGTCGCCGGTATGGGTGCTGGCGCGGCAGCCGTCGGGTCCGAAGGCACGAGCGTGACGGTGACTGTCGGAGCGGCGGCGTTCGGCGCGCCCGGCGGCGCAGCGACCTTGCCGGACAGTGTCCCAGCATGACCCACGAGCACTCCGTTGATGCCGGCGACGGTGGCCAGCGGATCGATCGTGACCACCGCCGGCTTCGTGGGATCGATCGCCTTCGTCGGGTCCGCCGGCTTCGACGGGTCCGCTGGCAGTGTGTACCAGACTGCGTCGTAGCCGTCTGAGCTGAATCGAAACTGGTACTTCCCCGGCAGCAGTGCGCCGAGCGTGTAGGTGCCGTCATCGCCTGTTGCACCTGACGCCGACAACGTCGTCGACTGCGTACCGTCGACACCAGTCTTGACACGGTACGCCTCGACCGTAATTCGTGCGATTCCTGCCTTCGTCGTGCTGGCCGTCACTTTGCCGCTGATCGTTCCGACGACCGAGGCGAGCGGGACCTCCTTGATACCGCCAGCGTTCCACGTTGCGGGAACGGCCTTCTGGGGCGCGCCGGAGTTACGCAGATAGCTGATGACGAACAGGAAGATCAACGCCCACAGGGCGATGATGCTGGCGAGGATCAGCGCCGTCAGAACGCCCCGAGGGATGCGCGGCTTCTGGTTGAAGCGCGCCGTCTCCTCCAGCGTCACCGTTGGTGCCTTTGCCTCGATGCGGATCGTACGAGCGACGACCTGACTGAACCACGGACGCTTGCCGCGCGCGAAGACGTAGACGGCGCGTGACTGCCCTGGCGGGACGGAGGTGGTGGGTGGGATGACCCGGCACTCGATTGCCCGCGTCGGCTCGACTGCCTCGAAGGCGAAGTCGGTCGTGACGTTGCCGGTGTTGGTGATGATGACGCCGAAGCGGGCCTCGCTGCCGGCAACGACCAGGCTCGGGCGCAGGCTGATCTCCGCCGCCTCGACGGGGTCGACGGTGATCCAGACGGCGTTCTCGGTCTGCACCCTGGCGTCGACCGTGGAATTGACGCGGACGTTGAGGAACGAGTCGCCGGCCGGATACGTCTTCGGGATGTCGAGCGTGACCGTCAGTCGGCCGACGGAGTCGGGGAACAGTGTGACGACCGGGGGAGTGACCCGAACGAAAGCGGGATCCAGCCCGTCGACGGTCGCCGACAGGCCGTCGATGACATCGGACGTGTTGACGACGTCGATGTCCAGCGTTCCTGGCCGACCTGGGTGGATCTGCAGCCGCTCCGTCTCGACGGTCGTGCGCAAGCCGACTATCCGATCACGATGCCGCCGCGCTCCGGCACGACAGCAGTCAGTGGGACGGCCAACTCGACGACGATCTCGTCGCCGGGCGCAGCGTTGATGAGGAACCGGCTGGCAGCATTGACGATGGCAGTTCCGAGGGGAGAACGTACGAGTGCACCGACAGCGTCCGGAACCCGCACTTCACCGGCGATCCGGCGGAAATCATCTCGTCGTGACGGCAGCATCGAGTCCCCGAAACCGATGTTGACCCCTGCCGGCGAAGTGGCAAGCGGCGTTTCGAGGAAGGTGTCGATATCGGTGACCACCAGCACGTCGAGCGCCGGCTTCAGTCGGCCATCGAGGGTCTTGAACAGATCGGTCGGCACTCCTGCGCCGCTGCTGGCGAGGTTGATGGTGATACCGGTGAGGTCCGAGAGCTCCTGCGGCATGAACGTGTCTGGCATCTCGCCGTTGGCCAGCACGGTGCGCAGCAGGCCCGAGAGCAGCGACCGCTCGTCGCGCTGGTCGCTCGTCCATGCCGTCAACATGTACCGGAGCTCGACGCGTGGCAGGGCAAAGCGACGCATCGGGACACCGGCGCGTTCGAAGTGCTCGACGCCTGACCGTGCCTGCGTCGTACTCTTTTTGATCTCCCACAGGAATAAATTGACCGTTGGGCGATTGAGCTTCGCGCTCCATTCGCGGTCCGGAGCATCGAATGAAACATCAATATCCTGTGCAGAGAGGGGAACGCCAGCGCGCAAGAGAGCCTCAAGACTCGAATCTATAAGCTCAAGCAAGTTCCCTCCTTTTGTTATCTATAAGGCGTGACATCGACGGAATCCCAGCGTAGTGTCTGATGACGATGACGAGCCATCCATCGCCCACCAGTATCGACCACGACCGACGCAGAGCCCCGATCAGCATGGCATCGATCGCCGTACTGGCGGTCATCACGCTCGGTGGTTGCAGCGGCGGCAAGAAAGGTACACCTGTACTGGACCTCGCCAAGGCCGGTGCAGGAACATGCCTCAACGTGCCGGACAAACTGGGTGACAACGTCACGTCGCTGCCGGTTGTCGACTGCAAAACCGTGCACACGCACGAGATCTTTGCCGTCATCAAGTACACGACGTCCGACGTTTTCCCCGGGAACCAAAAGCTCGATTCGTTCGCCACCGCCGGATGCATTCAGCCGTTCGAGGCGTTCGTGGGAACGAGCAACTTCGACTCCACCCTCACGTTCACCTGGCTCACACCCACGCTGACCTCGTGGAACGACCACAAGGATCGCGACGTCCTGTGTGTCTTGCAGGACAAGAACAGCGCACCGCTGACCGGGACGATGAAGGATTCGCATCGCTAGACGACTTCGGTCTCGACGACGACCCGATGGAACGCAGGAAGTTCGAGCAGGTCAGCGCCGAGTCCCGCATGATCGATCTCACCCTGCAGTTCAGCATGAAGGTGCTCGATCGCCGTGTCGAAGAGGCGGTCGAGCAGTTCGACGACGTCGACGATGACATCGGTCGGAGTGATGGTCAGGGCATCAACTGCCAACGTGTAGTCGAGGTACAGGAATTGCGCGTCGGTCGAGAGTGAGCCGAGCGCGAGGATCGCTGCCGCTGCCCTCAGCCCTTGATGAATGTTCTGACAGGCGGCCAGCGACGTATCGAGGGGCGAACTCAAGGCAAAAGCGATCAACTGCAGGCTGGTATCCCCGGCGGTGTCGATCGGCAGCAACTCGACGGTGACAGTTCGACTGAGTGCGTGTTTTCCTGACGTCGCCGAGTCTCCGATGCGCATGCGAGCTGCATCGAGTTCGAACGCATAGCCGATCTGATTCAGCGCCACCGACAGGCGCGTCAGTTCAGCAACTGTTCGCGTGCGTTCCAATGATGGTTCTGACGCACCCGCCGGCAGCCGCTCAATTCCGGGCGCGGGTGTGCTCATGGGGTGATGGTAAAGACAGCGTTGCAGCGATGTCGTCAGTGTTCCCACGTACGACCCATGGCGAATAGCCCTGTCAGCGTCACGGCGGAGCACTAGAGTTGTGTCCCGTGCCCTACGTCTACGCCTTTGATCACAAGTACCGCCGCCCACCGATGGAGATGAAAGATCTGCTCGGTGGCAAGGGTGCAAACCTCGCGGAGATGACCAGCGTGCTCGGGCTTCCCGTACCGCCAGGATTCACGATCTCGACCGATGCCTGCCGCGCCTACATGCACGGTGGCTGGCCCGCTGGCCTGACGGACGAGATTGCCGCGCAGGTGACGGCGCTCGAACAGAAGATCGGGCGCACGCTCGGCGATCCGGCCGATCCGTTGCTCGTCAGCGTGCGCTCCGGTGCCAAGTTCTCGATGCCGGGGATGATGGACACCGTCCTCAACCTCGGTCTCAACGACAAGAGTGTCAAGGGTCTCGCCAAGGTCACCAGCGACGAGCGTTTCGCTTACGACTCGTATCGCCGCTTCGTTGCCATGTACGCCCGTATCGTCCTCGATTGCGACGGCGGTCCGTTCGAACATGCACTCGATGCGATCAAGGAGCGCCTCGGTGCCAAGACCGACGCCGATATCCCGGCCGGCGAGTTGAAGCAACTCGTCGACGTCTACAAGGCCGAAGTCAAGACGCAGACCGGCAAGCCGTTTCCGCAGGATCCGACGAAGCAGCTCCGTGGTGCCGTCGAGGCGGTGTTCCGCAGCTGGAACGGTGCGCGTGCGATCGCCTACCGCGTCCGAGAGCGCATCAGCCACGATCTCGGCACTGCCGTGAACGTGCAGGCAATGGTCTTCGGTAACCGTGACGAGACATCAGGGACCGGTGTCGGCTTCACCCGCAACGCGGCGACGGGCGAGAACAAGCCGTATGGGGACTTCCTCATCAACGCCCAGGGAGAAGATGTCGTCGCCGGTATTCGCAATACGGAGGACCTCGACGCCCTCAAGGCGCAATTCCCGACGATCCACGCCGAGCTGATGTCGATCTTCGACCGCCTCGAGCACCACTACCTCGACATGTGCGACACCGAGTTCACCATCGAGCAGGGCAAGTTGTGGATGCTGCAGACACGCGTCGGCAAGCGCACCGGCGCTGCTGCCCTGCGCATGGCTGTCGACATGACGAAGAACAGCGGCAGGCCCGGGGCGCGTTGGAAGATCACCAAGAACGAAGCACTCATGCGTGTCGCCGGTGAGCATCTCGATCAGGTGTTGCACCCGCAGTTCGCCGGCTCCGCAACGGTGCTGACCAAGGGCCTCGCAGCGTCGCCAGGCGCCGCTGTCGGCAAGGTGTACTTCACCGCTGATTCAGCCGTCGAAGCAACAGAGCGCGGCGAAAAGGTCATTCTCGTCCGCAGCGAGACGAGCCCTGAAGACGTCCACGGCATGATGGTCTCCCAGGGCATCCTGACTGCCCGTGGCGGCCTCGTCAGCCACGCTGCTGTCGTTGCGCGCGGATGGGGCACGCCGGCGATCGTCGGTGCCGAGGCGGTGAAGATCGACGGTCAGCACTTCTCCGTCGGGACGATCGTCGTCAACGAGGGCGACACGATTTCGCTCGACGGTACGACCGGCGAGGTCATGCTCGGTGAGTTGCTGCTCGCAGCGGCCGAGCCGCCGCCCGAGTTCTTCACGATCCTCACGTGGGCCGACCAGGTCCGTAAGGGCAAGCTCAAAGTCAGGGCGAATGCCGACACCGGCGAGGATGCCACCCAGGCGCGCACGTTCGGTGCAGAGGGCATCGGGCTGTGCCGTACCGAGCACATGTTCCTCGCTCCCGACCGACTTCCGGTCGTGCGGCGGATGATCCTGGCGAGCAACCCGGCAGACGAGACTGCTGCGCTCGAAGAACTGCGCCAGGTGCAGAAGGCCGACTTCATCGAGATTCTCGAAGCGATGGACGGCCTGCCGGTGACCGTTCGTCTGCTCGACCCGCCGCTGCACGAATTCCTGCCGCGCGTCGAAGAGCTCGTCATCAAGAAGGCGACAGAAGGCCTCACCGAGGAGGAGGGTCAGCTCCTCGCTGCTGCCGAGAGTTGGGCAGAAGTCAACCCGATGCTCGGAACCCGCGGAGTCCGTCTCGGGGTCGTCAAGCCCGGTCTCTACGCCATGCAGGTGACGGCATTGATGCAGGCCGCTGCCGAACTGCGCAGCAAGGGCAGGAATCCGATCGTCGAGGTGATGATCCCGTTGACGGTCACACGTGAGGAAATGCACCTCGCCCGCGGCTGGGTCGAAGACTCGATCGCCGCAGCCACCAAAACGCTGAAAAAGGGCCAGGCCGTCGACGTCACGATCGGCACGATGATCGAAACCCCGCGGGCGGCGCTGCGTGCCGCTGACATCGCCGAGGAGGCGGACTTCTTCAGCTTCGGCACGAACGACCTCACGCAGATGACGTTCGGCTTCAGCCGTGACGACGTCGAGAGTCGCATGATGCCTGCGTATCTCGAAGCCGGCCTGCTCAAGCGCAACCCGTTCGAGACGATCGACCAGGCCGGCGTCGGCGAACTCGTGCAGATGGGCACGACCCGCGGGCGCAGCGTCAAGAAGGGTCTGAAGATCGGCGTCTGTGGCGAGCACGGCGGTGACCCCGAGTCGATCGACCTGTTCTACCGCGTCGGCCTCGACTATGTGTCGTGCTCACCGTTCCGCGTGCCCATCGCCAGGCTCGCTGCGGCGCAGGCCGTGCTGTCCTCCAAGGGCGGAGCCAAGACCGTCACGAAGTAGTCGGGCAGGCACGCCGACTCTGCGCTGGGCGATGCCCAGCGAGAGTCGGCGTTTCGGCATCGGTCGTTAGCCTGGGCGGCAACGCATGTCGACCTTGTTGAGCTCCGCCACCATCCCGATCAGCGAATCGTCCCGGGATCATTTCGTCGACGTCGACGATCACTGGTGGTCATGGGCGATCGTCGTCGGCGTCGTCATCGTCTTGCTGATGTTCGACATCCTCGTGCTGCACCGCAAGCCGGAGGTGCCGTCGACGAAGCGGGCGATCCTCGAGACGTGTGGCTGGCTCGCCGTCGGCGTGATCTTCGGGCTCGTTGTGCTGAGGATCTACGGCGGATCGGCCGCCACGGAGTACTTCTCCGGCTACCTCATCGAATTGTCGCTGAGCATCGACAACGTCTTCGTCTGGGCGCTGCTGTTGACCTATTTCGCCGTCAAACGCGAGTACCAGCACCGCGTGCTGTTCTGGGGGATCTTCGGGGCAGTGATCCTGCGGGCGATCTTCGTCTTCGGCGGCATCGCTCTCGTGAACCGCTTCGACTGGATCCTCATCGTCTTCGGAACGTTCCTGCTCTACAGTGCCGTCCAATTGCTGCGACACGACGAAGACGCGGAGGTCGATGCCGAGGGCAGCCGCGTGCTGCGCATGGTGCGGCGCATCGTTCCGTCGACGACCCAGAGCGACGGCCAGAAACTGTTCACCCACGTCGACGGAAAGCGCCTGGCGACGCCGTTGTTCGCGGTGCTCGTGTTGATCGAGACGACGGACGTGCTGTTCGCCGTCGACTCGGTTCCAGCGGTGCTCGGTGTCGCCCGTGACCAGTTCATCGTCTTGACGTCCAACGCCTTTGCGATCCTCGGACTGCGCGCGCTGTACTTCCTGTTCGCCGACCTCCGTAACCGCTTCGATTATCTGCAGCAGGGTCTGGCGGTGATCCTCGCATTCGTCGGTGTGAAAATGATCGTCTCCCGTTGGCTGAACATCTCGACACCGATTTCACTCGGCATCATCGTCACCGTGCTCGTCGTTGCGATCATCGCTTCGGTGACGACCGACGCCCCGCCGACCGCAGGACTCATCTGCGTCGAGGACGTCGAGGGCGATGAAACCAGCGAAAGCCAGCCGGGGACGGACGGGTAACCTCGGCCGTATGGCGATCGCCGAGGAGGACATCGAGAAAGTGCGGTCGGCGACGTCGATCGTCGATGTGATCCAGCCGTACGTCGCCCTGCGCCGAGTCGGGCGCAACTGGGTCGGCCTGTGCCCGTTCCATGCGGAGAAGTCTGGGTCGTTCAACGTTCGAGACGAGACGGGACGCTACAAGTGCTTCGGATGCGGAGAGGGTGGTGATGCGTTCCGATTCATCCAGGAGATCGACCACGTCGATTTCGTCGCTTCCGTGGAGAAACTCGCCGCCAAGGCCGGCATCCAGCTCACCTACACGAGTGGTGGCGAGAGCCGAGACCGTCAGCGCCGCAAACGCCTGATCGAGGCGATGAAGACGGCGGTCGACTGGTACCACGAACGGCTGCTGAAGTCGCCGGACGCGCGCGCCGCACGTGATTATCTGCGAGCCCGTGGACTCGACGGCGACACCGCCAGGAGCTTCCAGATCGGCTGGGCACCTGACGACTGGGACGTATTCGCCAGAGCTTCCGGGCTGCCGTCCGACGTCCTCACGGAGACCGGGCTGGCGTTCATCAATCGACGCAACAAGCTGCAGGATGCGTTCCGTGGGCGGGTGCTCTTTCCGATCCTCACCGCCGAAGGCGAGCCGGTTGCCCTCGGCGGCCGCGTCCTCCCAGGCTCGTTGGATCCGGCGAAATACAAGAACTCCCACGAGTCGCCGATCTACGCCAAATCGAAGACCCTGTACGGACTCAACTGGGCCAAGCACGAGATCGTCGCCAAGAACCAGGTCGTCATCTGCGAGGGCTACACGGACGTCATCGGCTTTCACCGCAGCGGCATCAAACGTGCTGTCGCAACGTGTGGCACCGCGCTGACCGAAGAGCATGTGCGCCTGCTGAAACGCTACGCCAGCAGGGTTGTGCTGGCGTTCGACGCCGACTCCGCCGGCCAGGGTGCCGCTGAGCGATTCTACGAATGGGAGAAGAAGTACGAGGTCGAGGTGTCGGTCGCCCAGTTCCCCGACGGACGTGATCCCGGAGACCTGGCGAACAGCAATCCGGCGGCGTTGAGCGAGGCCGTCAACAATCCGCGGCCGTACCTCGGGTTTCGCCTCAACCGGGTGATGTCCGGGCCCCGCCCGAACTCCCCGGAGCGCCAGTCGCGGCTCGCGGAAACGGCGATGGCCGTCGTCAACGAGCACCCCGACGTCAACGTCCGCAAGCTGTATGCCGGCCAGGTCGCCTCGCACACCGGGCTGCCGGTCAACGATCTGATCAAGATGGCGGAACGCAAGGGTGGTCGACTCCCGACCTCGGCACCGCCACGCAGGCGGGCGACGCGGGAGTCGTCGGAGTTCGTGGTGATCGCCCTGCTGTTACAGCGATGGCAGGACACGGCCCCGTACATGGTCGAGCGGCTGTTCGTCGAGGAGTTGCATCTCCGCGCCCTTCGCGTCATCGCCCAGGCCGAGGGAAACCTCGAAATCGCCCTCGAGACGGCTGATCCGGAGATTCGCGAACTGCTCGAGCGGGCGGCGATCACCGATGTCGAACAGGATCCGGAAATCGAGGCGAGGAACCTGATCCGTGCGGCCGTACGCCGTGAGCTGGCCGTCCTCCTCGACCCGTCACGTTCGCAGGAGATCCAGGAGACTCGCTTGCTCGTCGAGGCGATGGACGATCCGTCCGCGGACCCTTCGACTGTCGACCGATTGCTACAGTGGCTTGACGATCGAGACGAGGAAGGCACGTGAGGGATCAAGCCACGACAATCCCGCCGGTCGCCGGCGTCGACACCGTTGAGTGGTCTGCCCTCGTCGAAAAGGGCAGAGCCAACGGTGGCGTCCACGCGGATCAGGTTGCTCACGTGCTCCGCCACGTCGAGTTGACCGGTGACGTCCTCGTCGTCGTTCACGCCGAGCTGACGACCGTCGGCATCGTGATCGACGAGACCGTCGACGACGATCCGACCCCGATGTCCGGGCTCGATGGCCTCGATGAACTCGCCAGTCTCGACGTGCTCGAGCGGCTGGACGATCGGGGCAATGGCCGCCATCGCGATGTCGGTGATATCGACCTCGACGTTCCCGCGGTGGTCGCTCCGACCGAACCGGTTGCCGTCGCCGAAGTCGTCGATCCCGAAGATGGTGTTGTCGCCATCCGCCGCCGCCGTCGTGCCGAGCGGATGTCCGAACGCCACGAGCCGAGCTCGACATCCGACACGGTACGGATGTATCTCAAGGAAATCGGCAGGGTCAACCTACTCAATGTCGACGACGAACGCCGTCTGGCGCAAGCGATCGAAGATGGAAACGCAGCTGCTGCGAGGATCGATGCCGGCGGCTCGACGATCGCCGAGGAACGCCAATTGTTGCGAACCGTGACACGTGGCCAGCAGGCGAAGTCCGATCTGATTCGGGCAAACCTGCGCCTCGTGGTATCGATCGCCAAGCGATATGCCGGGCGCGGTATGCAGCTGCTCGACCTCATCCAAGAGGGCAACCTCGGGCTGATGCGGGCCGTCGACAAGTTCGATCACACCAAGGGGTTCAAGTTCTCCACGTATGCCACGTGGTGGATTCGCCAGGCGATCACCCGGGCGATTGCCGACCAGGCGCGCACGATCCGCATCCCGGTGCACATGGTCGAGAGTATGAACCGCGTCATTCGCATGCAACGCCAGATGCACCAGGAACTCGAGCGCGAACCGACGCTCGAAGAACTCGGCGAGCGCTGCGGTCTGCCGTTGGAACGCATTCGTGAGATCCTTCGAATCGCCCAGGACCCACTGTCATTGGATTCTCCGCTCGGGGAAGAGGACAGCGCAAGCCTTGGCGACGTGATCGAGGATCTCAGCGCCGAGGCGCCCTCTGATGCTGCGACTCGGATCATGCTGACGCAAGCGGTCGAAACGGCCCTCGCCGAGTTGTCAGAACGCGAGCAGGAAGTCGTCAAGATGCGCTTCGGCCTCGAAGACGGTCAGCCGAAGACGCTCGAAGAAGTCGGCAAAGCGTTCGGTGTGACGCGGGAACGAGTGCGTCAGATCGAAGCCAAAACACTGGCCAAACTCCGCCATCCGCAGCGCAGCCACAAGCTGAAAGAGTTCATGGAAGGCGAGTAGGGAAATGTTGAGGGTGTCGCCGTAGGTCGCTGATATCCTCGTCAAGCCATTCCGGGGTAGCTCAGTTGGCAGAGCAGCGGACTGTTAATCCGCGTGTCGCAGGTTCGAGCCCTGCTCCCGGAGCTGAAGGTCCGCCGTCGCCATCTCGGCGTCGGTGGGCCGAATGTGGGCCAGTAGCTCAGTTGGTTAGAGCAGGGGACTCATAATCCCTGGGTCGCGGGTTCGATCCCTGCCTGGCCCACCCGTCTGACCAGGTCTTTTTTCGCTGGTCACGTGATCTGAGCGGCGCAAAACGCCGCCGTGATCACTGAATGATCACAGAACGTCCGACCAACGCGGAAACGGCCGCCGCCGCGTCCGCCTGCTGGCCCGGCATCACGTGTGCGTAGACGTCCATCGTGAACGCTGCCGAGGCGTGGCCGAGACGCTCGCTGACGACCTTCACGTTGACGCCTGCCGCCAGAAGATGGCTTGCGTGCGCGTGCGTGAGATCGTGATTATGCCGATGTCGGCATAATCATGACGCCAACCACAACATCGCCGCCCTCTGAACAGCAGAAGGCGGCGGCGAGCGACGTCCTCGCCAACCGATCGGTCGGGGAGAAGGTAGTGACTCGGATCGACGAATGGCTCTCCGATGACATAGGTGTCTGCATGCGCATCGCCCGCCTCGAACAACCCGACACCGCCACCCAGATTCTCGGCGAACGACCAACAACCGGTCCGAAGGCCACAGCATGGGACCTCGCTGCCGGGCATATCACCCAACACCAAACCGCGTTCGGTATCGACGAAGGCCTCGGAAAGCGACCCGCCTACGAAGACAAATCCTTCTACGCCGAAAGGTACGCCATCGTCGCCGACCTCATCCCGAAGCCTGCGCGAACAGTCACCCGAACGACCAACGAACGACCGTCAGTCGGCATCAGTCTCTGACCCCCGCCGGCTGCGATCAGGCACCGATCGGACGTTACGCGAGTGCCCTACACCGGCACTTCCTCGCTAGGGAGCGGGGCGTTGGGGCGTGAGGTTTGGGACGGCGCGGTCGAGCCTCACCGCGCAGCAGTCGTCGGTCTGCGCTCATGCGGGTGCGTGCTTGTCAGTGCTTGACGAGTGGCTCGAAGCGTTGGCGCGCTCCCTGGCGAGTCATGCCGAGTTGGGCGCCGATGACGCCCCAGGACAGTCCCGCGCTACGTGCGGCGAGGGCGGCAGCTTCGATGCGGCCTTCTGCTTCGCGCCGAGCCGACGCAGCCGCGCGGAGTTCGCCCAATGTGGCGGAGTCGGTGACGGAGTAGGCATCGTCGGTGTTGTCGTCGAAGGCGGAGACGATGACGTCGATGTCGGTGTCGTCGAGGTCTCGTGGGTGCTTCTCGGTTTTCATGGCTGGCCACCTCATTTCGGTTTGATCAGTTTCAGGTACTTGCTGCGTGCGGGCATCGCATGGATCACGTAATCGTTGTCGTCAGCGCCAAGGACGCCGATCTCCAACAGTTGCCCGCTCATATTCGCGCCGATGACCAAGGTGAAATCGGGCTGGTCTGGCGTATTGATTGCGGCGACGGCGTTGTCGAATCCGTGCCGGATGTCGTCGTCGGAGACCCCGTGCCGGCGCGCACTCGGCAAGATCTCCACGACGACAACCCTAGTTGTCAATACGTGAGTCGGCAACAACGGGAACTGGGAGATCGACGTCAGCGGTCAAGTACCGTTCGTCGCGCGTAGGACTGGCCCCTCTGCAGGGTAGCGAGGCTCGCTGGATCGAGAGAGCGGGTGCGGTGGCAGCAGCGCTGCCGTACCCGCCGAGCGTCGGGAGGACGTTGCGCTAGATGTTCTGTCGGTATGAATCGATCGTCAACAGACGTCGCCCGCTCGCCGCCAGGCCGTCTACCCAATCATGAGATAGTTCCCGAATCGCATCTTGACCGGCGTGACGTAGGTCCCCCGTTGTGGCGATCGAACATCTGCCGCCGCCGCCGACTCAGAGACGCGCTGAACACTTCGGCGATTCCCATGGCGGCAAACCCTGCAGCGTCGGACATCCCCCAGTGCCAAGCATGCCGAGAAGCAGTTTCGTTGCTCAACAACGACGGCTTCGAAGCCGCGTGGTCAACCTTGTGGGCGCCGTTGTTCAGCGATGGTTGTGACGTGCGGTCGTGGAACGCGGCCCGCTCGATCGTGTTGATTCACAGACCCACCCCGATGTGGTCCGTGGTGTGCGGGCATTTCACACATGCCGGATCTGTCCGGCTTCGTTCGGCCGTGGTGGACTTCATTATCGAGACCGGAAGTGATGGCGCAGCCCTGTCGCCGACTACCTATGGCTTGTCGAGCTGTCGTTGTGGGTCGCGTTGGGTGTTTGATTTGTGGCTTCTCAGACTGGTGTGGCTCGCATGTCCTGGAGGCCGATGGTGCGGACGAGCGCTAGCGCCTCGGCTTCGGGCGAGTCCGGGCTCGCGGAGTAGACGATCAGCTGTTGATCGGTGTCGGGTATGTGCAGCATGTCGCAGTCCAGCATGATCGTGCCGACGGTGGGGTGGCGAACGGTTTTGCGGCTGCTGCGCCGCTCGCCGACGGTTCCGGCGTTCCACAGGTCGACGAATCGTCGGCTCCCGGCGAGCAACTCGGCGAGCAGCCGCTGGACGCCAGGATCATCCGGATAGCGGGCGACGACGGCGCGGAAGCTGGAGACCGACTCGATCGCCGTGCGTTCGTCCTCCTGAGCCGGCGACGACACCCGGAGGTTCACACCGAGGAAACGCTGCCAGATGACGTTGCGTTTCCCCAGTGGCCATGCCGAGAAGTCGCCGAGCAGTGCGGTTGCCAAGGCGTTCCAGGCGAGGATGTCGCCCTTCGCGTCGAGCACCAACGCCGGCAGGTCGTTGATCCGGTCGAGTAGACGCTGGGTGCCGGGCCTGATGACGCTGTTGATGGTGCCCGGCCGTGGTGCGCTCGCACCGGCGAGGTGGAAGAGGTGGTTGCGTTCGTCGTCGGTCAGACGGAGTGCTCGCGACAACGCTGCGAGGACCTGCTCGGACGGTACCGGCCCGCGAGCCTGCTCGAGACGGACAAGGTAGTCGACGGAGATGCCGGCCAGCAGCGCGACCTCTTCGCGGCGCAGGCCGACGACGCGACGGTTCAATCCAGCAGCGACACCGACGTCGCTCGGAGACAGACGCGCATGCGACCGTTTGAGGGCATCTGCGAGTCCGGTTCGATCCACGCCACCCAGTGTGCCGGAGCCGGCATCCGACTGACTGGTACCGCTGATCCCAGGTAGCACGGTCCCTATGCACGACGCCGCACACGGCGCACGATGGAGCGATGACCACATACACGACCAATATCGCCAACTCCCCGGCGGCGACGACGGTCCTCGTCACCGGCGCCAACAAGGGTCTCGGTCGTGAAACCGCCCGCCAACTCGCCGCTCTCGGCTGGACTGTGCTGCTCGGGGCACGAGACGCAGAGCTCGGCCAGGCTGCAGCCGACGAACTCAGCGCCCACGGTGCCGACATCCGCTTTGTCCACATCGACGTCACATCCGACGAATCGGTCGCCGCGGCGGTCGAGCGGATCACCGACGAGGTCGGCCGGCTCGACGTGCTCGTCAACAACGCCGGCATCATCGGTGCCCACACGTCGGTCCTGGAGACCGGGCCAGGCGACTTTCTCGCCTGCTTCGGGGTGAACCTACTCGGACCCGTCCGCGTGACACGCGCATTCATCCCGCTACTCACGAAGGCAGAACTGCCGCGCGTTGTGATGGTGTCGAGCGGGCTTGGCTCGTTGAGCGTCACCGCGAACCCTGACCGGATCGAGTACACCATCAACAGCCTCGTCTACCCGTCGTCGAAGTCGGCGCTGAACATGGTCACCACGCAATACGCGAAGGCACTCCCAGGTTGGAAGATCAATGCCGTCGATCCCGGCTACACCGCCACCGACCTCAACGGGCACAGCGGACACAAGACCATTCCAGAAGGTGCCGCCGTGATCGTCGAGCTCGCGACGGTGACTGCCGACGGACCAACAGGCGGGTTCTTCGACGACGCCGGCGTCGTTGCCTGGTGACCTTCACGACGATCCCTGCTAGGGCACTGCTAGGGCAAACACACCGGCGATCGAATCAAGACGACTCGACCGAACTGACCGCGCCGAACACAACCCGGGAATCGTCACCGCTCCGCCGCCTTGAACCGTCAACGGTGTCCTGAAACGCGGGATGACCAGTTCCGCCAGGCCGTCGCCGGTCGGCAGGTCGAGGGAGCAGTAGTGAGGCCGAGACGATCACCGATGAATCCCAGACGGTGGCAGGTCAATGCTGGTGATGATCGACCTCGGACCAGCAGCAGACCGGTTGGCAGCACTTCGCGCGAATGTCGCGGCTGACGCATTCGAACGACCGACACCATGCCCGGCATGCTGCGTCGGCGATTTGGTCGACCACGTTTCGGACACTCACAATCGGCTTTACCGCTGTCGCCCGCAAGGATGTCGACGGCACGCAGAGACCGCCGAAACCGAGTGTCGGCAACCTCGAGCAGCGGAGGCGCGAGCGCACTGCCGACGATCTCGTGATACTTGCCGAAGCGTGACGTGTTCCTGGAGCGTGGCAGGGCATGACATCTGCAGCCGCCGTTCCGCCGCCGGGCGAGGTTTCGGGTTTGGTCTCCCTGGACCAACTCGTCGTGCACGGCTGGGACATCGCTGCGGCGACCGGTCAGCCGTACTCGTCGTCGGACGAGGAAGTTGACACCGCGACGTCTTTCGTCGTTGCCTTCGATGCGGTACCTCCACTATGCCCGAATCGTCAACCTTCCGACTACAGCCGTCGTGATCACGCCACACGGAGCACGAAGTCGAGGCTCCAGAAAGTTGTCGATCGCGATATTCGCAAGCTGGTGTTGCTCAGCTTGACCAACGTGATGAGAGGCGGCGTCTGGTGGTTTCGCGTCTTGTCGGGCGTCGTCGTTGTTTTCGGCTGCCTCTCGCTTTTTTCTGCAATCCGGGGGCTCCGGCGAGAGTCAGTCCCGGAGCGTTGATTGCCTCGTTAAATTGCTGACAACAAGGCTGGCCGATCCCACGGGAACTGCCTGGTAACGCCGGCTATTCGGCTGCCGAACCTCTGAAGAATAAGCAACTATTGTTGCCAATCGGCAACTATAGTAGACGCGTGAACCTCGCTTCGCCGATCCGAGACTTCGTTCCGTCGCTTGATGCCGACGTCTACCGGGCGCTCGCCAGCTTCACTGCTCCCACGTCAGCTCGACGCATCCGCGACCTTGCCGGTGTCGGTTCGCACACCGGCGTGCAGAACGTTCTTCGCCGCCTCGTCGCCAGTGGTCTCGTCACCGCCATCGACGCTCCTCCAGCGATCCTGTACACAGCGAATCGCGATCATCTCGCCTGGCCGGCGATCGAACAACTCGCCATGCTCCGCCCGGCGATCGCCGAGCACCTCGCTGGCGACATCGCCACCTGGCAGCCGGTCCCAAGAGCGGCCGTCCTGTACGGATCCGCAGCGCGCGGTGATGGTCACCGCGACTCCGACGTCGACGTTTTCATCATCGCCGAGGACATGCACCTCGACATCATGCAACGTCGCGTCGATGACCTTGCGATCAAAGTTCGCGCCTGGACCGGGAACGAGTTGCAAGCCGTGATCTTCACCCCTGCCGACGTCGTGCGTCTCAAAGCGACAAACGACGGCACCTACGCGAACATCCGACGCGACGGCATCGTTCTCGCCGGGAGACTGACGCAGCGATGACCAAACAGCCGAGCCGTACCTCGGAGTGCACCAAACACGACGTCAGGAACCGGTTGGTGCAAGCAGGCGCAAGCCTCGACGCAGCACGCCTCGAACTCGACACCAACGAACCCGGATGGCTCAACGTCGCCGCATCGAACGCCGTGCTCGCAGGAATCGCCGCTGCCGACGCCGCGTGCTGTCACGCCCTCGGCAAACGTCCCAATGGGCAGAACCACAACGAAGCCGTCCACCCGCTGGAGACGGTCCCGCACAATGGTCCGACGATGGCCAAGCTCCTCACCCGCCTCCTCAGCGCCAAATCACTGTCGCAGTACGGGCTCGAGTTCATGACGAGACCCCAAACCGAGCGACTCGTGAAAGCCGCCAGCGACCTCGTCGAACAAGCTTGCCTGATCCTCGCCCAATAACCAACCGTCGAGGCGTCCCGACCCTCAGCCATCGTTCCCGATACGGTAACCGGCACCCAAACTGCCCTCTACCGCCGGTTTGGCTGCGGGGCCTTTGGCGTTACCGATCCCCGATCAACGACAGATCCTGCTCGACGAGCAAGAGGCCAGAAGCCTCCTCGATCACCGGAATATCTACAGATCTGGGCGGCGGCTCTCAAACGATGAGCGGCGGCGCAAACCACGTTGGCCGCGCTCATCGCTCGCGAGGTTTCGATTCGCCGTCGAGCCGGGCCGTGGTTGAATGTCACGATGTCAATGCGCCCATTGGGGCTTCTCCCCGTCGACGGTGCAACCCTCCGTCGGGCAGACGCAGCGGATGCGCCCGAGTTGCTCGTGCTACAGCGGTGCTGCTGGGTCGATGAGGCCGTTGCCAACGACACCCTCGACATTCCTGCCCTCCACGAGACCCTTGACGATGTACGAGCCTGGCTCGATGTTTGGGCGACATGGTGCGTTCGCGTTGACGGCAGACTCATCGGCGCGGTTCGTGCGCGCCAAGAGGACGATTCATGGGAGATCGGTCGTCTGATGGTTGCCCCGGATTTAGCCGGGCGGGGTCTCGGTGGATGGCTGCTGCGGCTCGCGGAGGATCAAGCGCCAGCCGAAGTCGAGTCCATCGTGATCTTCACGGGCTTACAAAGCGCCCGCAACATTGCCATATACGAAGGCGCAGGCTTCCGCCGCACCGTTGCGCCCGCACCACCTGGGGCTGTCCGCCTGGTGAAGGTCCGGGATCCACACCGGCACTAGCTTCAGCGGTCGTCGCCAGGCTTCAACCGACCGTCGTCGCTTGACGGATCCGGAATACTGATGACGCATGGACCTCGGCCGATGGCGGTAGCGCCGAGTGCCCGATCGGGCGCTACTCCGCAACAGGAACACGTCACAAGAACAGCGCTGCCGCCTGTCCGGTACCACCGGCTCCGGAGGCAGTGAATCGAAGCAGAACGGCACATGCGTCTAAGGCAGTCAGCGCAAGCTCGCATTATCGGTGCTGTTCCACGCCACAACGCAGCACAGCTTGACCACGCGGGCTCCTCGCAGTCGGGAACTTTTCAGCATCCGGCGGCCCCTTCACCTCCAGTGGAGCCACAGCGAATGCTTCATCCCCATCTGTGCCAGGAACGTCATCCATCACCGCAGTCGCGAACGGACCGTCAGGATCGATCCGGACCTTGCTCGAGGGACGTCATTACGTCTTGCTCGGAGAAGATGGGAAACCGTGGCCCGATGTCTGGTTCGAGATCGAGGCCGCCGGTGAGGTGCGCGGTAAAAACGGCTGTTCAGGCTACGAAGGCCGAATTGATTGGACGCAGACCGGCAGCATCGGTGACGGCGTGGACATCGACGACGGTCCCGTCAACGCAAATGCGGGCACCAACCCGAGAACATATCCGTTCGCGTTCGGTCACCTCGCGGTCAATGGAACCTCCGACAACGGCCAGCTCAGCCTGACTCTCACGCTCAGCGATGCTTACGGCGGTCCGACCTATCCAGCGGGCACTGAAATTCATGTCTTGTCAACCGGCAGAATAGCGGATCGGCAAAAAAGCCGGGCGACCGTTAGCAGCAAGCCAGTTGGGTCGACCTGGCCGAATCAAGCGCCCCGGCGGCGAGGGTACGGCGAACCAGCTTGCGCCCGGTACCGCCGGATCCATGGGCACGGCTGTGCGCAGAACGGCGGATCCGGCGCGGCACGTTCGGCCCCCCACCCGGCTCGCCGTGACGATCACGTCTCCCCAGTTCGCGAAGGAGAAGCTCGTCGCGCTCGTGGTGTCAATCTGGAACCGTCGTCGGATCGAACGATCGAACGATCGAACGGGCTGGGCAAGCGTAGTGGACGTTCTGGCTGGGAGTACGGTGCGCACCGTGAGTCATTGGAACGACCGCCGCCGAGACACATCGCTGCGCGTTGTACTCATCGGTGCGAGCGTGCTTGTCGCCTCTTCGGTTCTGATGCCGTGGGCGACGTTCGACACGTTGACGGCGTCGAGGACGGCCGTCCGGCCCGGCGCGATCGGCCTGGTCCTCGTCGCCCTTGGGATCGGCGTGATCGGTGTGACCGGATTGGAATGGAGGTCGTCGACTTTCGGCTCGGACTTCGGCGGGCGCATCTCGGCCTGCGTGGGTGGGGCCGCTGCGGCTGTTTCTGTCGCGCTAGCACTCAGGGCCATCTCGAAGGCGAACAGTTTCCCAGCGGCAGGCCCTTCGGCAACTTCGTACGCGTTCGGCGCATTCGTCTCTGTCGGGGCATCTTTGACGATCGTCGTTGCGAGCGTTCTCGTACAGGCCGGTTCCACGTCGGTGGGCGAAGAAACTCACATCGCCAGGACGGACCGGCGGATACCCGCCGATCGGATCGGAAGGCCAAAACGGTTCTGAATTCGAGCGTCACAGACTGCGACATGGCGGAAGGGAAGCGAGACAAGTGACCCGTGTGCTCGGCTGCGCAGCGATCCTCACGGCGATGATGACCAGCGACCCGTCGTTGCCCAGGCCAGCACACCCACCTACCCAGCAGGTGGGTCGACTCACCCTGCCGGTCAGCGGAACCAATAGTCCTGTAGCGGCGTCTGACGTCAGATGAGGATCGCCGGTGTCGTCATCGTCGCTGTTCTGGCGTGCTCCGGCTGCGCCTCAATTTCTCGCTCGTCTTCATCGAGCACTCCGTCGTCCTCTATCGCCCGCTCGTCGTCGAACGCCGGTGTCGATGCGCCAACAACAACGGGCATGTCCAGCGATTGCGCGTCACCAGATGTACGGACTGTCGTCGACAGGTTCCTGGCAATCGCAACCGAAGGAAGATCCGACGCCACATGCCTCGCTGATGGCAGCGCCTTGCCCGGGGCCCAGCAACTGCTCGATCAGCCCATCGAGTACGACAGGATTGTCCCACGCGACCCCGCGAACGTCTCTGCCGATATCCGGCCGACGAACGAAAACCAGATCGTCTTCGACGTACCGTTCCCACCGTTCAACGACATCTTCACGAGCCACGGCCGGCCAGCTCACCAGTGCGGAGTCCTGATCGAACTGACACGCCAAGCCGACGGCAATTTTCGCGTCGCCGCCCTGGTCAGCTACTGCAGCAGCTGACGGCCACCGAGCGCGCTCTGGTAGCTGAAGTTCAGTCTCAACGAGTGGTGTATGAGGTAGGTGAATCCTGCTTGATGTGTCGGAGGAGTTGGGCGATGAGGGCGACGACAATGGTGGACAGGCTCAGCGCGGCACCGACGGCGGGTGACAGGGTGAACCCGGCCCGGGCGAGGTTCGGGATCATATTGCAGTAGCTCGCGGCCTTGACCGACGGCCCGACGGCGATATCTTGGCAAGGTGGAGGGGAGTGCACGATGATGGACCGATTGGATCGCCAACCTCGAGTTCCGCAGGCGGCGGTGCGCGAATCCGCGCCGGTAGCGGCCCGCAGTGCTGTGTGTGCGCCGAACTCCCCTAGCGGAGGCCCTCGCCGTGCCGTGCTTCAGGCCAAGCTCGTCGTCGGCCCGGCCGATGATCCGTTCGAGCGGGAGGCCGATGCCATGGCTGCGCTCGCAGTGCGCACGATCGGATCGATCTCGGCGTCGCCGTTTCAAGCCGCGGAGAACGACACCGACGATGAGGGCGGGATTGGTCGCATACGGCGATCGAGCCGCGCCTCCACAGGTTCAGTCATCGCTCCAGCCGCAGCTGTCGGAAGGATCCGACGCGCAACTTACGGCGCCACGGTCGGGCGGGCCGGCGGTGACCTCGACGCGGATACGACCCGACTTCTGCAATCGTCGCGTTCGGGCGGAACGCCCTTGTCCGACGAACCCAAGTCGAAGATGGAATCGGTATTCGGTGCCGATTTTGGCGCTGTGCGCGTCCACGCCGGACCAACCTCGACCGAGCTCAACGGCCGTATCCAGGCCAGGGCGTTCACTGTTGGCAGCGATATCTACTTCCGCGACAGCGTCCCCGACGCCAGTTCGAGCTCAGGTCAGGCGCTGCTGGCCCATGAACTCACCCACACGATTCAGCAGGGCGCGGCGGGGCCTCAGCGCACCGTTTCCCGGCAAGTGAACGACAACCACATCCAACGCGTCCTTGACGCGCCAGCTGAGGTCACCCCGCTGGATAAGACCAAGGCCGAGTTCATGTCGCGGATCGCCCGGCTCGAGAGCGAAATTCCACGGTTGAAGGGGCAGAACGTCGCAGCGACTGGTGAGGCCCTGTGGACCGCCTACTCCGGGACGATCTCGGGTCAACGGGGGATGAGTTCAGCTGACGGTGAGGTCGGACTCAACTCGGTCGGCCTCAACAACAAGGTGCCTGAAACTTCCCCCGGCATGCGGAACAATCGAGCGACGAACCCGCAGGCGTACAACCAGGATCCGGGGCCCGCCGCTGCTCCCGGTGAGTCGCTCGCGAGCGGTTCATATGTCACCAATATGAGTGAGTCGTTCAACCTGTTGACCACTGCTTTGAAGGGCTTGTCGCAGCTCCAGTTCGACAAGTACAAGACGTTCGCGTTCTGGAACAGCCCAGGTGCGAAGGACGTGGCCGTCGCAGCGAAATCGTCAGGGGTGTTGGCTCTCGAGTCATCGGCGATCGGTGGGCTATTCGACGGATTCGGTAGCTACGACGAACTCGCCGGTGGCGTGGAGAGTACGTCGTGGGATCCGCAACTCTGGGCAGAACTGTCCCGAGCGTATGCGTCCATGGTCATCGATGCCATCGTCAAGGACCGCAGTAAACGGATCGTCGTCATGTGCGGCATCGGATTCAACGATCCGAGCTTCAACATCTGGAACTCGATCGAGTCGCTCACCCTCAAACTCGGCGCCAAGCGAGCCAAGATGCTCGAGAGCGACCTGCAAGCCAAGACGAAGTACTTCGGGGTTGCAGGCCACATGGACGGTGGCAAGCCAGTGGTCAACATGGCCTCGACCTACGAGGGCATCGCCGGAACCTGGGTGAGCTGTGACACCCCAGCCGAAATGGTCAAGTGGCAAGCAGCCCAAATCAAGAGCCACAGTCAAAAGTGAATCGCCCGCGAGATGATCGCACCGAATGCGTAGCGGTCATCTGTCGCAAGGTCGTCGGTCGGCACGACACAAAGAATGCCGCTCGGGCGACCTGAACGATCGGCAACGGCTGGCCGTTCAACGTCACGAGGTTAGCCGGACGGGAGCGACCCGCCGACGACGATAGCGCCGACTCGGTCCTACACACCTGTCGTCGAGATCGAGCGAACAACATCCGCCAACGACGCGGATGTCGCATCGCCACGCATGCGCACGACGTTGGCGAACGT
This sequence comes from Actinomycetes bacterium, assembly GCA_025356335.1. GTDB lineage: Bacteria > Actinomycetota > Acidimicrobiia > Acidimicrobiales > Ilumatobacteraceae > JANXUF01. The sequence goes on along the minus strand of JANXUF010000053.1, from coordinate 146,944 downwards.
TGCCGTGTCGATTCCGAGCACGTCGACGGACGTGTCGTTGCTCCGGGCCTGAACCCGGCGAGTGTTGCATCGAGGCTCGCCGGCATCGGGGCGACCCCAGAGACGTTCACTGCGACGTCAGCACCGATAAGCGTCTCGGACTTGTCGATCAACAGTTGGCGTGCGCTGCTCGTCATCGCCGTCGACACGAGGAACGCTCCGAAAGCGAGGGCGGTGCTGAGCACGATGACGACCGTGACCGCTGGTTCACCGGCGACTCTGCGCACTCCGAGCCAGATGGGATCTTTTGCACGTCAGGTGGAAAGCTCGTGATGTAGTCATCGACGGTGGTGAAGATGGTAGCCACGCCAGTGAGACGGGTCCGGCGTGGCGGATTCATCGGCCGCCCGGACGCGGGTGTCGAAGCGAGGCACAACCACGGGTCCCGCCATGTCGCTCCGCAAAACTTCCGTAGCGCAATGATTCTCGATGCTGACGCGACAGAATGTGTGTATGGAGATATCACGGCGCGAACTCCTCGGTCTGGGACTGACCTCTTCAGTCGTGTTGGCGGCATGCAGCACGAAGGGGTCTGCCTCCACTCGATCGACGGAGGACGATCCACGCATCGATCTCGGTTCGACCGTGCAGCCAACGACGACCACGTCGACCACCGGTGCGCCGCCGGCTTCCACTGCTCCGTTGTCGACCTCGGCGGCGTCCTCGTCTGCGGTTCCCGAAACGACCGCCGTCGACTCCCCGACAACTGCGCCTTCTACTGCGGCGCTCGGGCCCAGCTTGCCGCCGGGGCCTCAGCCCGTGCCGAAGGAAGGCGAAGAGCCGTACGTACAGCTCGGGACGATCCAGATTCCATCGATCAACATCGACATGCCGCTCGGTGACGGCGTCACCCTCACCAACCTCAATCGGGGGCCGGGACATTGGCCTGGAACGGCGTTGCCTGGCGAACTCGGCAACTCTGTCATCGGCGGCCATCGGGTGAGCCACTCGCATCCGTTCCGAGACCTCGACAAGCTGGCGGCGGGGGATGTCGTGACGATGACCGTTGCGGCGGGGACGTTTTCCTACACCGTGGCAAGCACGGAGATCGTCCTGCCGACAGACATCGAGGTGCTCGCGCAGACGGCCGAGCACACGGCCACGCTCTTCGCCTGCAATCCCAAGGGTGAGACGACGCAGCGGATCATCGTGCACCTGCAGATGTCGAAGACTCCTGCCTGACGGTGTTCGATCCAGCGCCGGCCTGACAACACGACGGCCCGCAGCTGCGTCAACCGAGCGCCCGAACAGCAAAAAGCCCGCTGAGCAGATGCTCAGCGGGCTTCTCGATCAACCCCGCCGGCAGTTGCCGGCGGACATTCAACCGCTACTGCGTGGGAGGCATCGTGGCGACAGCGCCGCCCGTCGTCGCCGCCGGGGCTGACGTCGCCGGCACGGCGATCGGTGCCTGTCCGGGGGCAACAGCCATCTCTACCTTGGCGAAGGTATCGGGGACCGGGTAGTTGCCGAGGACGTACAGCAGGATTGCTGCGTGCTGGGCATCGATGATCTGGATCGAGCCGGCCAGCTTGATGGCGTCCTTGTCGGTGAGCACGGACTGCGCGCTGAGGTACGTCGCCGCAGCGATCTCCTCGAGCATGAGCGCCAACATTGCAGCGCCACCGACATCCTTGACGCCGCCGAAGGCTGCGTCGACGGTGGGCTTCAGCGTTGCGTTCGGATCGGTCACTGCCGCAGCGCCGTTGCTGGTCAACACCTTGTTCCATGCGTCGAGTTGAGCTTGGTGCTGCTTCATCGCCGTCGTGACGAACTCGCCGACGGCAGCCGGGACAGCGCCGAGCTTGCCCGCACCCGCTGCGTCGAGCGCAGCTTTGTACGTGCCCACAGCGAGGACTTCGAGACCGGCAGCAAGCTGGGCGATCTTGACGTCATCGGCTGATGGTGCTCTGGCAACGACGGGAGCGGCAGCGGGAGCAGCGGCCGGAACCTTGGCCGGAACGATTGCAGGGCCAGCCGGCACATTCGCCGGAGCTGGTGCACCGCCAGTGGTCGTGATGTTCTTGGTCTGTCCGCATGCAGCGGCGACCAGGCTGGCGCCGATGGCACCGGCGCCGGCCAGAATCGTGCGGCGGGTCAGCACGGACTTTTCGTTGATCTGGGTGCTCATTTGACGGCTCCTTCTTCTGGCGGGCTGGCCATGGTGACACCCTCGAACGCGTCGGGGAAGGCAACGCTGCCGGCAGCTGCCGGCAGTTTCGTGATGCCGGCACCGAGCGGGATCTTGATCAGATCAGGACTGCCGAGCAGCGCGCCGACGGCCCGCAGTGTCGCGAGGTGCTGGCATTCGACGCCCATCACGCTCGCCATCAACACACGTGACGTCTTGTCGGTGAACATGTTCAGGTCGTTCAAGTAGGTCTCGGTTGCGACCTGCTCCAGCGTGGCGGCGAGCTTGACGACATCGGCGGCAGTCTTGAGCGTTGGCTTGGCTGCTTCGACGACCGGCGTGTACTTCGGGTTCGTCTTCGTCTGATCCGTTCCGCCGAGCGCCTTTGTCTGGGCAGAGAACGCCGCGCGGTGCTCGTCGTGCTGGCCCATTGTCGTCTGAGCAAATTTGACGATGACCGGGTTCCCGTCCTTGATGAACGGCAGTGTCAACGCAGCACCGTAGGTCGCGACAGCGAGGAGTTCCAAGGAGACGGCTGTCTGCAGCATCATCACGTCGATGCCGCCGTCAGCCGCTGAGGCCTTCTGAGCGAACATGCTGGTGACGAGCCCGACCCCGACCGCCCCGCCGATGCCGAGCTTGACCTTGTTGATCAGTGTGCTTCTCGAAGCGTTGAACGCTGCGAGATCTGACGGAGTCACTTCGAGCGGCCCGGCTTGGCGCCGGTCGGCTGCGAAGTCCTCGAGGTCTGGCAATGTGGCCTTGGCGACAACGAGCGCGTCGGAGTGCAGGTCCTGCGACTCCTCGATCAACTCCTCGAACGCCTGGTCGTCGACCAGACGACCTCGCCTCTGCAATATCTTCACGTAGGACCCTCCTTGTCATGAGCGGTGCAGCACGTCTCGACGACTACATCACTTCGATAGGAGTTATTCGGACCGGAACGCATTTTGGATGACCAAATCTTCAGATTGTGTTCTGGTGGATACGGGTCGGCGTTTACGGTCCACGCGATGGCCGGTCGTGGATCCGTCGTGAGTCGGCGGTCGAGTTTCGAATAGTCAACTGGTGAGTATTAGGCTCATGCTGTGACTTCCCGTACTTCTCAGAGGACCCTCGCCCTGTTCGCCGTTCTCGCAATCGCTGCTGCTTCTTGTGGTTCATCCTCTCGTTCGTCGAGTTCGACCTCCGCAGCCGCCGCGCCAACCGCCGGAGCTACGAAGGCACTTGCAGGGTCGGTCACGGTGTTCGCAGCGTCTTCGCTGACGGCAGCCTTCACCGAAGCCGGCAAAGCCTTCAGCGCTGCCAATCCCGGAACGAGCGTGACCTTCAACTTCGCAGGCTCCAGCGCGCTCGTGACGCAGATCGGCCAGGGCGCTCCCGCCGACGTCTTCGCCTCCGCTGATGACGCCAACATGAAGAAGTTGACCGATGCCGGAGAGGCCACAGGTGCAGCTTCGAAGTTCGCCCGCAACTCGCTGGAGATCCTCGTGGCGAAAGGCAATCCGAAGCACATCAAGACAGTGTCCGATCTCGGCAATTCGGCGTTGACGGTCGTGCTCTGTGCTCCCGCGGTGCCGTGTGGAGCTGCAGCGGCCGCGACGTTGACCAAAGCCAAGGTGACGCTGACACCGAAGAGTCTCGAGGATCAGGTCAAGGGCGTCGTCACCAAGGTCACCTCAGGTGAGGCCGATGCCGGGATCGTCTTCGTCACCGACGTCTCGGCAGCCGGTGCTGCCGCCGACGGTGTCGCCATTCCCGATGATGTGAACACGATCACGAACTACTCGATCGTCGTCACCAAAGCAGCAACCAACGCCGCAGGTGGCAGCGCCTTCATCGGCTCCATCGACAGCGCGCCTGGACGGGCGATCATGGCGAAGTACGGATTCCTGGCGCCCGCCGCCTGACACCTTCGGTCGGGGTAGAAGCACTGCTGTGGACCGTTTTGCACCGCCGGCGGTGCAAATTGGACCCGGTTCGGCTACTCGGCGAAGCGGTAGCCCATGCCGCTTTCGGTGAGCAGGTGCCGGGGGCGGGAGGGGTCTACTTCCAGTTTGCGCCGGAGGTGGGCCATGTGCACGCGCAGGTAGTTGGTCTCCGTCTCGTACGCCGGACCCCACACGGCCTGGAGTAATTGCTTCTGCGTCACGAGGCGTCCGCTGTGTCTCACGAGATGTTCCAGTAGGCCCCACTCGATCGGCGTCAGGTGGACGATCTCGCCATCGACCCTCGTGACCTGTGTCGAGGAGAGGTCGACGATGAAACTTTCGGTGCGCATGACCGGTGTCTCGGCGACGGGCTTGTTGCGACGGACGGCAGCGCGCAACCTCGCGAGCAATTCCTCGATCCCGAAGGGCTTGGTGACGTAGTCGTCTGCCCCCGCGTCGAGTGCCGCCACCTTGTCACGCTCGCCGTCGCGCGCCGATAACACGATGATCGGGACGTGGGTCCAACCACGAAGCCCGCGTATGACCTCGACACCGTCGATGCCTGGCAGGCCGAGGTCCAAGAGCACGGCATCGGGCTTGGACTGCGCAGCCAGCAAGAGGGCTTCTTCGCCCGTTGCTGCGACGTCGACGACGTAGCCGCGAGCGGCAAGATTGACCTTCAGCGCCCGCCGTATCGGCTGTTCGTCGTCGACGACGAGAATTCTTCCGCTCATCACATACCTCTCGCGTTGACTGGCGCGGCCTTCAACCGAATGGTGGCAGTGAGCCCGCCGCCCGGCGTGTCATCGAGGTCGAGCGAGCCGCCCATCGCCGTGATGAACCCTCGGGCGATAGCCAGGCCGAGGCCGATTCCAGAGGACCCGCCGCGATCATCGAGGCGCTGGAACGGAGCGAAGACCTCGTTGCGAAGACTCGCCGGTATTCCCGGTCCGCGATCGACGATGCGGAGGTCGACGGACCCGCCGGGGATGGCGCCGGCCGTGACAGTCAGGCGGGATCCATCCCGAGTGGCGTTGACGGCATTGGAGATCAGATTGGCGAGTGCCCGCTCGAGTAGCGCCGGGTCACCGAGCGCCTCCGGAGTCGTTTCAGCGATGTCGACGTCGATCCGTTCATTGGGGACGCCGCTGAGGCTGGCGAGGGCACCGGCGACGACATCGTCGAGGTCGAGCGGGACGAGCAGTACTTCGAGATGTCCCGCCTGCAGGCGGGACATGTCCAACAGGTTGCCGACGAGGCGATTGAGGCGGTCGGTCTCGGTGTCGATCGCCGTGAGGAATTCGTGTTCGTCGTCATCGCTCCACTTGACGTCATTGGCGAGAAGGGAGGAGACCGACGCCTTGATCGAGGCCAGCGGCGTCCGCAGGTCGTGCGACACCGACCGCAGCAGTGCGGTCCGCAGTTCGTTTGCCGCCTCGAGGTTCTCTGCCTCCGCCGCCTCCATCTGCAACTTGCGGGTCAGGAGCGCAGCTTCGAGTTGCCCCGCAAACGCGGCAGTCATCCGGCGGTCGTCCGCCGTCAACGCCCGGCCGCTGGATACCAGGCGGATACCGTCGGCGATCTCGACGGTCGACTCCTGCTGGTTGTCGACGGCGAGCCCGGCGCTCGCCTGGGTTTCCCACTGCTGGCCGATCAGACGCTCGAAACGCAAGGTGTCGAGATCGAGGGCGTTGCGCAGCTGATCGAGTACTCCGGGCAGCGGATCACGTTCTCCGACCATCACTGCCGCCGATCTGGCGAGCGCCTGTGCTTCGAGGCGGGCGCGGGCAGCGTCATGCGAGCGACGAGCAGTCGCACTGACCAGCGCGCTGACCGTTCCAGCGACGGTCAAGAAGATCACGAGGGCGATGACGTTCTCCCGTTGGGTGATCGTGAATGTGTGCAGCGGTTCGGTGAAGAACCAGTTGACCAGCAAGAAGGCGATGACTGCCGACGACAGGCCGACGAAAAAGCCGCCGACAGCGCTGATTGCCACGACGGCGCCGAGATAGACCAACAGATCCGATGACAGCCCGAGATGGTGACGCAACGCTGCCAGGACGACCGTCACCAGTGGCAGCAGCACCGCTGCGAGGAGGACGGCGAGGAGTTGTCGCCGGATGCTCAGGTTGCGTGGACGCTGGTGGGCAAGATGCCGCTTCTTCTTCTGCTCGGCACCAGCGTGGGAGATGACGTGCACATCGATTTCTCCGGACGAGCGAATGACGTCGGCGATCACCGACCCACTGAGCACCTCGCTCCAACGCGAACGGCTGCTTGCGCCGAGCACGAGTTGCGTCGCCCGTTCCGATCGGGCAAAACCGATCAGCGCCGTCGGGATGTCGTCGCTGACGACTTCATGGTAGACGCCCCCGAGCTCTTCGAGCAGCTTGCGCTGATCGCCGGCGGTGCTGCCGGACCCAGACCGTAGACCCTCGTCAGAGGCGACGTAGACGCCGATCAGATCCCTGCCACCGCGACCCGCCATTCGTGCCGCCCGGCGAATGACCTGCTCTCCACCTTCCGTACCGCTCAGGGCAACGGCGACTCGTTCCCTGGTCTCCCACGAGTGGTCGATGTCGTTCGCATCCATGTAGGCGGCGAGACCGTCCTCGACCCGGTCGGCAACCCACAGCAGAGCGATTTCCCGAAGGGCGGCAAGATTGCCGGGGCGGAAGTAGTTCGCCAGTGCGGCATCGACCTTCTCCGGTGCGTAGATGTTGCCGTGAGCCATGCGCCTGCGGAGCGATTCTGGGCTCATGTCGACCAGTTCGATCTGGCTCGCCCGGCGGACAAAGGCATCCGGCACTGTTTCACGCTGGTCGACCCCGGTGATCCGTTGTACGACGTCGTTCACGGATTCCAGGTGCTGCACGTTGAGTGTCGTGATGACATCGATTCCAGCTTCGAGAATCGCCTCGACGTCCATCCAACGTTTCAGGCGGGGGGCGCCTGGAACGTTGGTGTGCGCAAGCTCGTCGACCAGCGCGACTGACGGATGCCTGGCGATGATCGCCGCCGCATCCATTTCCTCGAACGTCGAGTCACGGTAGTGAATCGTCGCCCGCGGGATGATCTCCAATCCCTCCAGCTGCGCAACCGTCTGCAGCCGTCGATGGGTCTCGACGTAGCCGACGACGACATCGCCGCCGCGTTCGCAACGGCGATGCCCTTCGTTGAGCATGGCAAACGTCTTGCCGACGCCGGGAGCCGCACCGAGATAGACGCGGAGCGTTCCGGTCTTGATCGCTGAGGCCGGCGTCGTTGTCATCTACCTATTTTGCTTGATCGAGGGCCACATTGAGTGTGAGCACATTGACACCTGGTTCGTTGAGCATGCCGAGCGACCGCCCGACGGTGTTCGAAGTGATCAACTTCTGCACCGTCTCGAGCGGCAGGTTACGGGTCGTGGCGACTCGTTGCGCCTGCAGATCGGCGTTGGCGACGGAGATTTCCGGATCGAGGCCGGACGCCGACGACGTGACGGCGTCCACGGGAACCGGCAACGTCGCCGGCAGGTTGTTCTCCGTTCGATAGTCGATCACCCGTTGCTTGACGGCGTCGATCAGTACCGGGTTCGTCGGCCCGAGGTTCGTACCGGAACTGGCATAGCCGTCGTACCCCTTTCCAGCGTTGGAAGGACGCGGGTGGAAGTACTTCGGTTCGGCGAAGGTCTGACCGATGAGAGTCGAACCGACGATGACACCGTCCACCTTCAGGAGGGAGCCGTCCGCCTTGTCCTTGAAGGCTGCTTGGCCGACGGCCGTGACGACCAGCGGGTAGACGACCCCGGTGATGACGGTGAACACGGCCAACATGAGAAAGGCCGGAACGAGTTGACGCAGAAACGCACGCATGTCACTTGACTCCTAGTGCGACGATGATCAGATCGATCACTTTGATACCGATGAATGGGGCGATGATCCCGCCGAGGCCGTAGATCAGCAGGTTCCGTCGCAGGACGGCACCGGCGGCCTCGGCGACGAACTTGACACCGCGAAGTGCCAATGGCACCAGTGCAATGATGATCAGCGCATTGAAGATGACTGCTGCCAGAATCGCCGAACGCGGGCTGTGCAGATGCATGATGTTGAGGTCGTTGAGGACCGGGATGACGCCGGAGAACATCGCCGGGATGATGGCGAAGTATTTGGCGACGTCGTTGGCGATCGAGAAGGTCGTCAGTGCTCCACGGGTGATCAGCAACTGCTTGCCGATTTCGACGATCTCGATCAACTTGGTGGGGTTGGAGTCGAGGTCGACCATGTTGCCGGCTTCCTTGGCCGCCTGAGTTCCCGTGTTCATCGCCACGCCGACGTCGGCCTGAGCCAGCGCCGGAGCGTCATTCGTGCCGTCACCGGTCATGGCGACGAGCTTGCCGCCCTCCTGCTCCCGCTTGATCAACGCCATCTTGTCCTCTGGCGTGGCCTCGGCGAGGAAGTCGTCGACTCCCGCCTCCTTGGCGATCGCTGCAGCGGTCAACGGGTTGTCGCCGGTGATCATGATGGTCCGGATGCCCATCGCCCGCAGTTGATCGAAGCGCTCCGTCATGCCTGGCTTCACAGTGTCCTTGAGGCGTATGACGCCGAGGATCCGCGGCTTGTTGCCGGGAGTCTGGTCGATGACGACGAGCGGGGTCGCCCCGTCCCTCGACACGCTGTCGGTGATCGGGGTGAGTTCCAGCGGAACCTCGCCTCCGAGTTCTGCGCAGTACCGCTTGACCGAGTCGGTGGCGCCCTTACGCACCTGACGGCCGTTGCTGAAGTCCATTCCCGACATGCGGGTCTGGGCGGTGAACGGCACCATCACGGCGTCGCGGTCCGTCGTCTTGGCGACGCCGTAGCGATCCATTGCGAAGACGACGATCGAGCGACCCTCCGGCGTTTCGTCGGCAAGGCTGGATGCAAGGGCGGCTTCGGCCAACTCCGCTTCGGTCACGCCGTGTACCGGCAGGAACTCTGCAGCCTGGCGGGAGCCGTAGGTGATCGTGCCGGTCTTGTCGAGCAGCAACGTGCTGACGTCGCCCGCAGCCTCGACGGCTCGACCGGACATCGCCAGGACGTTGCGTTGAACCAAACGGTCCATGCCGGCGATACCGATCGCCGAGAGCAGACCGCCGATGGTGGTCGGGATGAGGCAGACGAGCAATGCGACGAGGACGATGATCGGCTGATGGGCGCTGGAGTAGGCGGCGAATGGCTGCAGCGTCACGACGGCCAGCAGGAAGATGATCGTCAAGCCGGCGAGCAGGATCGACAGCGCGATCTCGTTCGGGGTCTTCTGGCGTGAGGAGCCTTCGACGAGCGCAATCATGCGGTCGAGGAAGCTCTCGCCTGGTTTGGCACTGATCGAGACGACAACCTCGTCCGACAACACACGCGTGCCGCCGGTGACCGCTGAACGGTCACCACCCGACTCACGGATGACTGGAGCGGACTCTCCAGTGATCGCCGACTCGTCGACCGTGGCGATGCCTTCGACGATGTCGCCGTCACCAGGGATGACCTCGCCGGCGGTGACGACACAGAGGTCGCCGACTGCCAGCAGGGCAGAGGACTTCTCGATGATCGTCCCGTCAGGCTGGCGGACTCGGGCTGTCGTGTCCGCTCGTGTCTTGCGCAGGGCTGCTGCCTGCGCCTTGCCACGGCCCTCCGCCATCGCCTCTGCGAAGTTGGCGAACAGCACGGTGAACCACAGCCAGGCTGCAACGAGGCCGCTGAATTTGTTGACGTCGCCGGAGGAATCGTGGAGATGCTGGAAGAAGAGGACGGTGGTGAGCACCGAGCCGATCTCGACGACGAACATGACCGGGTTGCGGACCATCGTTCGGGGGTCGAGTTTCTTCAGCGCGTCCCAGGTTGCGCCCTTGACGATCGAAGGATCGAACAGCGACGCACTCTTCTTCGTGTTCTTGCCAGCGGCCGAGGAATGTTCCTCTGACTCTGGTGTGAGTGTTGCGGTCATTGGTCGCCTCCTAGGGCGAATGAAGTGCGAACGAGATGAGCTACCAGAGCAACTGGGAGCGAGAGATTCGAGGTGGTCATGATCGTCCTCCTACAGCGACAGGTGTTCGACGATGGGGCCGAGTGCCAGCGCCGGGAAGAAGGTCAGCCCGGCGACGATGACGACGACACCGAGCACCAGCACGCCGTAGAGCGCCGTGTGCGTCGGGAACGTACCGGAGGTCTCGGGGACACGCTGCTTGCGGACGAACGAACCGCCGATGGCGAGCGCTGGGATGATCAGACCGAATCGGCCGATCAACATGGCGATGCCCTGCGTGATCGTGTACCACTGCGTCCCGGCATTGAGACCGGCAAACGCTGAACCGTTGTTGTTCGCCGCTGATGCGTAGGCATACAAGACTTCTGACAGTCCATGAGCACCCGGGTTGAGGATGCTCGCTTGCGCAGACTTGAGCATCACCGACGCCGCTGCAAAAACGAGGAGTGCAATCGGCATCATCAAGATGTAGATCGTCACGAGTTTCATCTCGGCGGCCTGCACCTTCTTGCCGAGGTACTCGGGTGTCCGCCCGACCATCAACCCGGCGATGAAGACTGCCAGGAGCGCATGGATCAAGAGGCCCATCAAGCCGACGCCGAGGCCGCCTGGGGAGACCTCGCCGAGCATCATGTGACTCAGCGTCGACAGCCCGCCCAAGGGGGTGAAGCTGTCATGCATACAGTTCACGGAGCCGTTCGAGGTTCCTGTGGTGGCACCCGCCCAGGTGCCGCACTCTGCGGGCCCGAACCGTACGTCCTTGCCCTCCATGTTTCCGCCGGCTTGTGTTGTACTGATCGATTGGTCGACGCCGACTGTCGCCAGGCGCGGGTTGCCGTTTCCTTCCGCGAGTACGGCGACGCCGCTGAACGCTGCCCACATGACGATCATCACGGTGATCAGCAGCTTCCCCTGTCGTCTGTCGCCGACCATTCGCCCGTAGGCGAGGGCGAAGCCGAAGGGGATTGCCAGGATCGCCCACAGTTCGATGAAGTTCGACCAGCCGTCCGGGTTCTCGAACGGGTGGGCGGAGTTGGCATTGAAGAAGCCGCCGCCGTTGGATCCGATCTGCTTGATCGCTTCCTGGCTGGCGACGGGGCCACCAGGAATCGACTGCGTCGCCCCTTCGATGGTGTGCGCCGTCGTGGCGCCGTGGAAGTTCTGGATGACACCACGGCTGATCAGAACGACCGCGAAGATCAACGACAGCGGGATCAGCACTCGGACGATGCTGCGTGTCATGTCGACCCAGAAGTTGCCGAGCGTGCGCTGCCCACGGCGGGAGATGCCACGGATCAGAGCGACGAGCACAGCCATGCCTGCGCCGGCAGAGACGAAGTTCTGGACGGTGAGGCCGACCATCTGCGTGAGGTGGCTCATCGCCACTTCGCCGCTGTACCACTGCCAGTTCGTGTTGGTCATGAAGCTGACCGCAACGTTGAACGCACCGGCAGGGTTCACTGCGGTGGCACTCGTCGGGTTGAACGGCAGATGCGTCTGGAAGCGCTGGAACAGATACACCGCCAGCAACGACATCAGCGAGAACGCCAGCAGCGAGATGGTGTACGTGCTCCACCGCTGCTCACGCTTCTCATCGACTCTCGTGAGTCGGTAGATCAATCGTTCGATCGGACGGAACACCCGATCACCCGGAGCCTTGGCTCCTTCGGTGGTGTCGTACACCTGAGCGAGGTAGGCCCCGAGTGGCGGGACGGTGATCGCCAAAGCTGCGCACAGCGCAAGAATGAAGAAAAGACTGGAACCTGACATTTAGAAACGCTCCGGGTTGATGAGCACGACGAGCAGATAGGCCAGCACGAAGACCGACGTGATCAATCCGACGAGATCGCCGGCGTTCACAAACGAACCGCCGGCTGCTCCGCGACCGTGTCCGGCCGTGCATCTCTGTCCGTTGCAGCGTCACCATGTGTCGACTGCATCGACACAGGATCCGGTCCGACGATCTTGTCGCAGGCCACGACAAAGCCGACGAGAATCGCAAATGAACCCAGGATGGCTGCGATCATCCAAACGTCTCCCACGCCACACCTCTCTCCTTGAGCTACGGAGTCGAGCCGTGTCGGCTGGCGTCCGGCGGCCGCGTTCGGCACCCGCAAGTTGCAATCCAAGCGTCTCGTCAGGCGGAGGGCGGGTGTTAGCGCCGTCTTAACGCCGTGCACAGTGATCTTGTCGCCACGCTCTCAGGCATTTCGAACAGTTGCCGCGCAACACGTCGGCGCGTGGTCGGAGAGACGTCTAGGTCGACGTCTCCATGGCACCGTGAATGACGCTGACTCCGGGGGTCCGCCGACTGCCAAGGCGCGTCGATCGGAGCCGATCATTCGATCGCCGAACGGGACGACCTCCGTGCCGGCATAGTCCAATTGCGGAAGCGACCCTGAGGTCCGTTATCTCCGGCTCGTCGCACGCTCGGCGGGTCGAGACGTCGTTCGATCCCGGACTCCAAGGTCAGCCTCACGGGGCCGACGGCGGTGCTCGTGCCCGCTCGACGTGCACCGGTCCCGCTGACGACCCGGCTATCGAGCAACGCCCTGGCGATCTGCCGCTCAGTTTTCTGCCGTCGGCGGTGCCTTCGACTTCCTGGTGACGACGTATGCTCCGCCGGCGACGATGACGACGAGCACGACGATGAGGATGATCAGCGCCGTAGTGCCGTTGTCGGTCGTCTTGTCGCTCGTGGCCGCCGGTGCCGAAGTCAGAGCACCAGCCGTCGTGACGGCGGCGGCGGAAGTCGTGGCGGACGGGGCTGTCGCTGACGTCGCCGTATGAGCGCCGTTGATCGTCGTGGCAGTCGCCTCGCTGTCGTCATCAGCGGCAACGGCGAGATCATCTGATGTTGGCGGGCCGGTGGTGATCTTGATCGTCGGCGCAGGGTTGGCCGGTTGTGGTTGTCCGGTGACACTCGGATCGAACCAGTCGATTTCCCCGACGGCGCAGCGCTGCACGATCAGCCAGGAGATCGAGCCGGCGGCGATCGGGGCCGTGAAGCTGATCTCGAAATCGCCCGGTGTGTGCGGATCGAGCGAACCGCCGGAGAATGTCACGGACGTCGCATCCTGAGCGCCGTTCCAACCGGCTGGCGCAATGGCTTTGGCGTCGGTCACCCCGGCGGGAATCTTGAACTGCAGACTGCTGGTGGGGGAGTCTCCGCAACCGTGCTCGACGTTGAATGTCACGGTCGTCGCCACTCCGGACTGCACCGCAGCCGGGTCCGGCGCGATATGCGCTGATGCGGCGGCGGCGAACATCACGATGATTGCTCCGCCCGCTCCCACAGCAGTTGCAAGCTTGGCGACGGAACGAAACTTCGACACCTGGCGACCAGCTTTCTCTCGACCCGAACACGGACAAGGTCGCACGCAGCGGGCGAAAAGTTCACGTGTATTCGTGGTACCCACCCGCGAGCAGGTTTGGGTGTGTGTCCGGTACGTTCGCAGTAGTGCGTCGGGGGCTGATCGGATTCGTCATCGCAGCCGTCGCCGTTCTGGGTCCCGCCTCGCCGGTCTGGGCACACGATGGACAGGGCGGCTCGGCGAGTGACTATCACGTCGCCATCGCCGGATTCCTGGGCGACGCGACAGGCATCTCGATGCGGTTCACGAAGCTCGGCCAGTTCGTCGACCTGACCCGAACGACCGCCAAAGAGGTGTACGTACTGGGCTACGAAGGCGAGCCGTACCTACGCCTCGACAGCACGGGCGTTTGGGAGAACATCAAGTCGCCGGCCCACTACCTCAATCGCGACCAGTACGCGACGACGACGCCGCCTGCCGACGCCAACAGCTCGGCAACGCCGGAGTGGGTCAAGCGGGCCGACGGCACTACCGCTATCTGGCATGACCATCGCACCCACTGGATGTCACCGGTGCCGCCGCCCACGATCGAGGCGAATCGCGGTATCGAGCAGGCCGTCCCCGGCGACCATCACCTGGCGCTGACCGTCGACGGCCGACCTGTCAGTGCGCTCATCTCGATCGTCTGGATCCCGCCGCCGAACAGGACTGTGTGGTTGGCGTTCACCTCACTCGGGGGCTGCCTGACGCTCTTGCTGCTGGATCGCAGGCGTGTGCTCGTGCCGTGGTGCGCGCTGATCGCGACGTTGGCTGCGGTGTGTGTACATGGCGGCGGAGTGCAGGGCACCATCGTCACGGCTGCGGTTGCCGTTGTCGCACTCGTAGCGGCAATCAGGCAGTGGCCGGTCGTATCAGCGGTGACGGCTGCCGTTGCTGCTGCCTACGGCTTTGTCCGCATCGACAGTTTTTCACACGCACTCGTCGCAGGAACGCTGACGAACGCGTGGGCCAGGGTGGCTGTCGCCGTCAGCGTCGGAATGGGCTGCGCCGTCGTCGGTGCGATCGTGATCGAGAAGATCAGCCCCGCTCGGAGCGACGAGGTTGGTCGTCCTGCCACCCCTCGATGAGTGCCGTTCTGGCCCTCGCAACGCGGCTGCGGATCGTCCCGACGGGGCAATGACAGACCTCGGCGGTCTCGTGGTAAGACAGGCCGAGATACTGCGTGAGGACGAACGCCTCACGCCGCTCCCGGTCGAGTGCATCGATCAGCGTTCCGAGCTCGACCGAGCCGGCGCCATTCGGGGTTTCGACGATGGTGAACGGCCGCAGCCTGCCGAGCAGTTTGCGCCGCCTGATCTGGCTACGAACCTGGTCGGCGCAGACACGCCTGGCGATCGTCAGCAGCCAGCTCCGCACATCGCAGTCACCACGAAAACGCGGCAGCGCGGCGATCGCCCTGCCGAAGGTGTCCTGCGTCAGATCGTCGGCCTCCGCTGCACCGTTCAGGTAAGCGCAATAGCGCCAGACATCTGCCTGCGTCTTCTCGACGAGCAGTGCAAGTGCACGGCGATCGCCGCGTTGTGCCTCGACGGCGGTTCGGGTGAGCTCGTTCATGACCTACCGCCGTTCTGGAGTCGGGCCGGAAAATTCGGAATCTGGCTACGGGAACCAACTGCGGTTGCCGAGCGACTGTACCGGTATGGACTGCGACCAGGCGAGGATGACCTACTCGGCCTCGCTCGACGGCGAGGCGACGGCACTCGAACGACGCTCGGTCGATGCCCACCTCGTGAGCTGCATTGCCTGCAGCGAATTCGCGGCAGCAGCTGACCGGGTGCAACGGATGAACCGGGTGAGGCCGGCAGAACACGTACCGGACCTCTCGCAGGTCATCCTGTCCGCCGCTCACCCGCCACGGCTCGGGCGAGGTGAATGGATCCGCTACTCGTTGGCGACCGTCGCGCTGACGGAACTGGTGCTGGCATTGCCTGCGCTGGTGTTGGCAGAGGAGCCCGGAACGACCGCGCACCTCGCACGCCACATCGGAGCGCTGTCGGCGGCGGTGGCCTCGGGCTTCCTGTACACCGCGTGGCGCCCGCAGCGGGCGTACGGCGTGTTACCGATCGCCGCTGCATTATCGGCGACGATGGCTCTGAGTGCGGTCTTCGATACCGCCCGCGGCGCCACTCCGTTGATCAGCGAGGCGCATCACGTCGTGGAACTGGCAGGCTTCCTACTCGTGTGGATGCTTGCCGGAACCCCAGGACTGTCTCGCCTGTATCGTGTGCGGAGTCGCAGAAGAACAGCGTTGTTCGAAGCCGATGTTCTCGACGAAGTTGCATGATGTTCCCATCGACGCTGCCTGATGAAACCAGCACCCGGCGCGGCCTTGGCCGCCCGCTGATCCTCCTGCTCTGCGGCACGATCCTCGGGCTGCTCGTGTTGCTCGGCGGCCCGGCGACGATCGCCTCGGCTCATGCGGAACTGCTGTCGAGCTCTCCGGCCGCAGGCTCGGTGTCGGCAGTGCCGCCTGACCACATCACCCTGACATTCGGGGAGAATGTCGAGATCAGCCTCGGTGCGATCCGCCTGCTCGACGGCACCGGCAACGAGGTCTCGATCGGGCCGGCAGAACATCCCGCAGGGGACCACTCGGCGGTCACGGTGTTGTTGCCGGTGCTCGCGGAGGGTTCGTACGTCGTCGACTGGCAGGTCATTTCCGCAGACTCCCACCAGGTGCATGCCGCCTACACGTTCCAGGTCGGAACGAAGACGACCTTGCAGTCCGGCGTGATCGAGGCGGCGATTGCCGGCAGCGGCACCGGCCGGGCAGCCGGGGGAGCGCTGGACGCAAGCCGGGGCCTCGTCGCTGCCGGTTTCGCCGTCGTGCTCGGCTCGCTCGTGGCGGTTGCGGCCGGCATCGTGACGATGTCGAAGCGCCTCAGGCTGACGATCGTCGCCTCCGGTCTGATCGCCGCTGCCGCCGGGCTGGTGGCGATACCGCTGGAGGCCGGGTACGCCGCCAATAGACCGTTGTCGGTGCTGACGGACGGTTCGGCGTGGCGAGCGGTGATGCAGACCCAGGTCGGACGCGACTGGCTGCTGCGGGCGGTACTGATCGGCGTCGGAACGCTCGTGCTGGCGAACACGACCGCGTGGAGCAACGGTCGCGGCTGGCGTATCGCGGCGTCACTCACAGCGCTCGCCGTCGCCCTCACCTTCGCCTTCGGGGGCCACGGCGACACCGGGCGGTGGCACCTCCTCGGAATTGCGCTGACCGTCGTCCACGTCCTCGCGATGGGAATCTGGCTGGGTGGGCTCGTCGCCCTGATGTTGGCGATGGCGAGCGTGGAGGAGCACCGGGTGCGCCAGTTCTCGCGACTCGCCTTCGTCTCCGTGTCGGCGGTGGTCGTCACCGGCTCGATACAGGCCGTACGCCAGTTGGGCTCGGTGTCGGCACTGGCATCGACACGCTACGGCCAGCTCCTCATCTGGAAACTGGTGGCTGTCGCCCTCGTCCTCTTCGTCGCCTCGATGAGCCGGCGGCTCGTCTACGGCAGAGTCGTCGGCGTTTCCACGATCCAGGCTTTGCCGGCCGGTGCGGCGGTCGCCCGGCTCGACCGCGAGACACTTCGACGGTCGGTGACGCTGGAGGTGATCTTCGGCGTCGTGATACTCGCGGTGACGTCCAGCCTGATGGCGGCGAACCCCAGTGCCGCCGGGAACTTCAAGCCCTACGCATCGTCGCTGACGCAGAGCGGTTACGTCGCTTCGATCTCCCTCGATCCGGCGCGCGTCGGCAGCAATCAGCTCCACGTCTACCTGTCGAGCATCAACAGTTCGCTCGACAATCCGGACAATGTCACCGTCGAGCTGTCGGACCCGGCGCGCAACGTCGCTCCGCTCGAACTCACCGTCACCCCTGCCGGGCCTTCGCACTACGTCGCCGTTGCCGAACTGCCGTATGCGGCGAAGTGGACGATGACGATCACCGCCAGGTACCACACCTTCGATCAGGTGATCTTCAGGACGGTCGTCGCGATCCGCGCCTGACCGACGGCGACCGGCTTACAGCGTGACCCCGTAGGACTCACCGAAGAAGCCTGCGTTGATGTAGTCCGGGGAGACGTAACCGAAGCCCTGGTCGCCCCAGCCGGTGCCCCAACTGTTGCGGATGATGAAGCGACCGTCGGCCCTGTAGCCGACGACGGCGATGGCGTGACCGCCGCGGACCGTGCCGGGCTGGAACGTGTCGATGTTGCCGCCGGTCGCCGTGGCGTTGTCCCAGGATGCCTCGACACTGAGCCCGGCGAGGATCGGTCCGTTCGATGCCAGCCAGACTTTCCAGTTGGCGAGGTTCTTCTGCAGGTTGAAGTAGGAGGCGAACCGACGTTGGGCGCAGCTGGCGAAGAAGGTGTTCTCGTTGCCGGAGAACATCGCCGTTTGAATGTGGAATGGCAGTTCGGCTTCGAGCGCCAGCCCGTACTTGCGGCCGATCTCGACGGCGGCCTTGAGTGTCGTACCTGCCTCTTCGACGAAGCTCTCCGGGCGCGTCGTGATGGTGTCGGTCTCTTTCGAAGCCATCCACACATAGCGTGCCGACAACAGTTGCATCGCGGTGATTTTCGAAGCTTTCTGCATGTGATAGCGGCCGACGCCCTCGGCGGTTGCCCATCCGACGCACGAGCCGGTCTGCTCCTGGTTGTCGATCGCCCACCATGGTGCCCGCAGATCGACGGACGCCGGGGGGGCCTGCAACGCAGTCAGCGCACCTGACTCGACGGAGTTGGCGAAGTTCCAGTCGCTCTCTGTGCCGGTGGACGGCACGAGATTGCAGATGAAGTCGGTGGCCTTGAATTTCGTGCTTCTCTTCGCTGCAGCCTTCTTCGCCGGTGCCTTCTTGGCTGGGGTGTTCTTCGCTGGTGTTGCCGTACTGGCCATCGTCTGGCTCCTTGTCGTGTGGTGAGTCATGTCGTGAGTTGTGTGGTCAACTCTCAACAAACGAGCACCCAGGGGGCAAGGAAATACGTCAGCAACAGAAATTCTGTCAGCGGCCCCGGCGCCGCGCGTGACGGTCATCCGCAGCTGGAATCGCTTTGGACAGTTGCGCCGCCAGCCCCTCGAATCCATCGGCGACAAGACCGACGGTGAGACGGATGTGATCGGTGCCGTCAGCGGCGATGATGAATGGGCTGCCGGGGCTTGCGCCGACCCCGGCGGCAGCGAGCGAGACGAGCGTTTCCTGTTCGTGTGGTGTCTCGATCCACATGTTGATCCCGTCACCGACCGAGTAGCCGACACCGACGTCGTCCAACGCCTTCGACATCATCCGACGCCGCCTTGCGTATTCGTCACGGGCCGCCGCGACTTCTCCGACCGCGACCCGATCTGCCAGCAGGTCGGCCAGCACCGCCTGCAGGATGCGGCTCGACCAGCCAGGTCCGAGCGTCCGCCGATCGGTCAGCGCATCGATCAACGCTGCCGGCCCAGCGACAGCGGCGAGCCTCAGATCCGGACCGTGCGACTTCGAGAACGAGGTGATGTGCAGCGTCTGATCCGGCAGCGATCGGGCCAGCGAGACGTCCGGTGCCGACGAAATCGCTCCGGAATGGTCGTCCTCGACGACGATCACCGCAGCCGCCTTCAGCAGTTTCGCCAGCGCGCCACAGCGGGCTTTCGTCATCGACGCGCCGGTCGGGTTGTGGGCGCGAGGCTGGATGAACAGTGCTTTCGGCCGCGACCGCAGGGCGACCGCCAACGACTCGGCGACGATGCCGGATTCGTCGATCTCCAGTGGGATCAGCTCGGCGCCGAGCTGGTGCAGCAGGTCGAGCAGTGGCGGAAACGTCGGGTTCTCGACGAGGACCCGATCACCGAGGCGGACGATCTGCGTGGCGATGCGATCCAGTGCATCGAGCGCTCCGTCGACAACGGTCAGTGCCTGAGGGTCGAAGGGAAGCAGGTCTCGGATGCGTTGCTCGAGTTCCGGCAGCACCGGTCGGTCGAGGTAGCTGGACGTCAAGTCGTCGCGGCCGATGCGGGACAACGCTCTGCGGAGATCCGGGAGCAGTGTCGGGTCAGGGGTGCCGGTGCTGAGGTCGAGGCGGAAACTGTCTGCACGTTGCGTCACCCGGCGATAACGGCGGGGGCCCCCGACACGGGCTGCGGGCAGGACGAAGGTGCCGAGCCGGCCGCGGCTCTCGATCGTGCCCTCGTAGCCGAGTTGCTGCCACGCTTCGTTCACCGTCGTCGGGCTGACGCCGAGTTCGACGGCGACCCTGCGGACGGTCGGCAGTCGTTGGCCGGAGGCGATCGTTCCGTTGCCTGCCAGACGACTGACGGCAGCGGCGATTCCCCTGGCGCTCGACTCGGTCAGTTCGTCGATGATCGCCTTGATCAACGACTCGACATCGTCCCCCTGCACGAGTGGAACAATACGTCACAGCAACCGCCGCAAACACTCCTGTAACAAAACGCAACAAGCAAGTGCTTGTAACGCCTTGCTGCATATTCTACGATCGTCTCACTACCCGTTCCGGCGAGCATTCTCGCCACGTGCAGAAGGTTGGAGGGGTCATGGCCAACGTCGTTCGTTCAGCGCTCGTGCAGTGTTCGTGGACCGGTGACAAGCAGTCGATGATCGACAAGCACGTCGCTTTTGCCCGTCAGGCAGCCGACCAGGGAGCGCAGGTCATCTGCTTCCAGGAGCTTTTCTACGGGCCGTACTTCTGTCAGGTGCAGGACACCGTGTACTACGACTATGCCGAAGAGATCCCCGACGGTCCGACGACGAAGCTGTTCCAGGAACTCGCCAGAGAACTCAACATGGTGATGATCCTGCCGATGTACGAACGCCAGCAGGAAGGCGTGCTGTACAACACGGCCGCGGTGATCGATGCCGACGGTACGTACCTCGGTAAGTACCGCAAGACGCACATCCCGCAGGTCAAGGGCTTCCTCGAGAAGTTCTATTTCCGGCCAGGGAATCTGGGGTACCCGATCTTCGACACGGCTGTCGGGCGTATCGGCGTGTACATCTGTTACGACCGCCACTTCCCGGAGGGCTGGCGGGCGCTGGGTCTTGCCGGCGCCAAGATCGTCTTCAATCCATCAGCGACGAGCCGTGGGCTCAGCGCCTATCTGTGGCAACTCGAACAGCCGGCGAGCGCCGTGGCCAACGAATACTTCATCGGTGCC
Organism: Actinomycetes bacterium; assembly: GCA_025356335.1. Taxonomy (GTDB): domain Bacteria; phylum Actinomycetota; class Acidimicrobiia; order Acidimicrobiales; family Ilumatobacteraceae; genus JANXUF01. The sequence continues at coordinate 126,332 of JANXUF010000053.1, read as the reverse complement.
ATCAACCGTGTCGGGATCGAAGACCTCGGAGACAACGACTTCTACGGCCAGACCTACTTCGCCAGCCCGCGCGGACAGTTCGTCGGCGACGTCGCCAGCACGTATGACGAGGAACTGGTGGTCCGTGACCTCGACCTCGACCTCGTGACCGAGGTCCGCAATCAATGGGCGTTCTATCGGGATCGCCGCCCCGACATGTACGGCACGTTGGCGGAAGGCTGAAAGAATCGATCATGGCCACGACACTGATCACCAACGGAAAAGTCATCTCGCCGACCGGCGTCCAGCCGATCGATGTACTGATCGACGGCGAGAAGATCGTCTCGCTGTTGTCGCCAGGCCAGGCGGCCGGTCTCGGCATCGTTGCCGACAAGGTCATCGACGCCACCGGCAAGTTCGTCATCCCCGGTGGCATCGACGTGCACACGCACTTCGAGCTGCCGTTCGGCGGAACCGCAGCGAGCGACACCTTCGAGACAGGGACCCGTGCCGCAGCCTGGGGCGGCGTGACGACGATCGTCGACATGTCGCTGCAGCGCTACGGCGAGAACGTACTGGACGGGTTGGCGACCTGGCATGCGAAAGCCGAAGGCAACTGTGCCGTCGACTATGCGTTCCACCAGATCGTCGGCGGCGTCGACGAGGAATCGCTGAAGGCGCTGACCTATCTCACCGAGAACGAAGGGATCACCAGCTTCAAACTGTTCATGGCCTACCCCGGCGTCTTCTACTCGGACGACGGCCAGATCCTGCGGGCGATGCAGACCGCTGCCGACTGCGGGGCGATGATCATGATGCACGCCGAGAACGGCATGGCGATCGACGTCCTCGTCCAGCAGGCATTGGCGCGTGGAGAGACCGACCCGAAGTACCACAGTCTGACCCGTCCGTCGCCGCTCGAGGCCGAAGCGACACACCGGGCGATCGTCCTCAGCCACGTCGCCGGCAACGTCCCGCTGTACATCGTTCACATGAGTGCGGGTGACGCCCTGAACGAGCTCGCCGCCGCCCGTCATCAAGGGCGCAACGTGTTTGCCGAAACGTGCCCTCAATACCTGTGGATGACGCTCGAAGAGACACTCGGCCGGCCGGGTTTCGAGGGTGCCAAATGGGTGGCATCGCCGCCGATCCGTTCACGCGATCACGACCCAGACTTCGTCGGCCAGATGGGTCACGGTCATCAGGGTGATCTGTGGAAAGGCCTGCGGATGAACGAGTTGGCGATCGTGTCGACCGACCACTGCCCGTTCTGCATGAAGGATCAGAAGGATCTCGGCCTCGGCAACTTCTCCAAGATCCCGAACGGCATGGGTGGTGTCGAGCATCGCATGGAGCTGATCTACCAGGGTGTCGTGACCGGCGAACTGAGCCTCGAACGCTGGGTCGAGACGTGTTGCACGACTCCGGCACGCATGTTCGGCATGTATCCGCAGAAGGGCATCATCGCTCCCGGCGCAGACGCCGACGTCGTCGTCTGGGACCCGGACACCAAGACCCACATCGGCATCAACGCCAAGCATCACATGAATATGGACCACTCCTCATGGGAGGGCTATGTGATCGACGGCAAGGTCGACACGGTCATCAGTCGCGGCCTCACGGTCATCGAGAACGACGAATACACCGGCCGCAAAGGCCATGGCAAGTACATCAAGCGCGGGCTCTCGCAATACCTGGTCTGAGGTCTGACGACCCGAACCAGCACGGCGGTATCGCGTCGGCATCCAGAACAAGCACCGCAGGGAATCAGGGGAACATGAGCACGAAGCGCATCTCACATTGGATCGACGGCAAGGTCGTCGAAGGAACGTCAGGCCGCAGCGGCACGGTCTGGAACCCGGCGACGGGGGAGCAGGCGGCAACGGTCGACTTTGCGAGTGTCGAAGAACTGGACAAGGCCGTCGGGATCGCCAGAGCGGCGTTCGCCGGCTGGCGTCAGACTTCGCTGACCAAACGCGCCGAGGTGCTGTTCCGGACACGTGAGCTGATCGACGCCAACCGTAAGGAGTTGGCGACGATCGTCGCCGCCGAACACGGCAAGGTCGTCAGCGACGCCCTCGGCGAGATCGCGCGCGGCTTGGAGAACGTCGAGTTCGCCTGCGGTATCCCGCATCTGCTCAAGGGTGGATTCAGCGAGCAGGCATCCAGCGGCGTCGATGTCTACTCGATCCGCCAGCCGCTCGGGGTCGTCGCCGGGATCACGCCGTTCAACTTCCCGGCGATGGTGCCGATGTGGATGTTTGCAAATGCAATTGCCTGCGGGAACACGTTCATTCTCAAGCCTTCCGAGAAAGATCCGTCTGCTGCGATGTTCATCGGTGAGCTGCTGGCGCAGGCAGGACTGCCACCGGGTGTCTTCAACGTCGTGCACGGCGACAAGGTGGCGGTCGACGCGATCCTCGAACACAAGGGAATCGCCGCTGTCAGTTTCGTCGGCTCGACACCGATCGCCCGGTACATCTATGAGACCGGCACGAAGAACGCCAAGCGCGTGCAGGCGCTCGGTGGCGCCAAGAACCACATGCTCGTGCTGCCTGATGCTGACGTCGAGATGGCTGCCGACGCGGCGGTGTCGGCCGGCTACGGCTCGGCCGGCGAGCGTTGCATGGCGATCTCCGTCGTCCTCGCTGTCGGTGACATCGCCGACCCGCTGGTCGCCGCGATCAAGGCACGTCTGCCGAAGATCAAGGTCGGCCCGGCGAGCGATCCTGATGCCGAGATGGGGCCGCTGATCACCCGCGAGCATCGCGACAAGGTCGCCGGCTATATCGGCGCGGCAGCCGAACAGGGCGCAACGATCGTCACCGACGGACGCAATGACCTGCCCCCCGGTGACGGCTTTTTCCTCGCCCCGTCGCTGATCGACGATGTCACCGCCGACATGAGTTGCTACACCGACGAGATCTTCGGACCGGTCCTCGGTGTCATGCGTATCGACAGCTATGAAGCGGGCCTCAAGCTGATCAACGACAACCAGTACGGCAATGGCACGGCGATCTTCACCCGTGACGGCGGCGCCGCCCGCCAGTTCCAGTTCGACTGCGAGGTCGGTATGGTCGGGATCAACGTTCCAGTTCCCGTGCCCGTCAGCTATTACAGCTTCGGCGGGTGGAAGGACAGCCTCTTCGGTGATTCGCACATGTACGGGCCGGAAGGCATCAACTTCTACACCCGCGGCAAAGTCGTTACCAGCCGTTGGCCCGACCCGGCGACCTCGAAGGTCGATCTCGGCTTCCCGACGAACCACTGATGATTCGACCTCTCTCGCTCCTCGCTCGTTCCTCGCATCGTCGCTCCGTTCGGTCGAGCTTTCAGCTGGAGCGGCTTTGCCGCGCTCATCTTTCTGCGGCGGCCAGCACGCTGTCCCGACGCCGCCAGGCAGGGGGCTACCGCCCCCCAACGCCCCCCGACGGAGTCTTGCTCCCGCTCGTTCCCCGACCGCTTCGCATCCTCGAGAAGGGCGTCGACATATGAAGTTCGGGGTTGTTCTGCAGACGAACCCGCCGGCGGCTCGTGTCGTCGATCTGGCAAAACGGGCGGAGGTGTTCGGCTTCGAGTACGTGTGGACGTTCGACTCACACCTGTTGTGGGAGGAGCCGTATGTGATCTACAGCGCAATCCTCGCAGCGACGCGCAAGGTGATCGTCGGACCGATGGTGACCAACCCGGCGACGCGCGACTGGACGGTCACCGCAAGCCTGTACGCCACTCTGAACGAGATGTACGGCAATCGCACGATCTGCGGCATCGGTCGCGGTGACTCCGCTGTCCGGGTGACGAACGGCGCGCCGACGACCCTGGCGACACTCCGCGAGGCCGTGCACGTCATCCGTGAACTGGCCAACGGACGCGAGGTCGAGTACAAGGGCAACACGTTCCGCTTTCCGTGGAACACCGCCAGCACGCTGGACGTGTGGGTCGCGGCGTACGGCCCGAAGGCGCTCGCACTCACCGGGGAGGTGGCCGACGGATTCATCCTGCAGCTCGCCGATCCGCAGATCGTCGGGTGGTCGATCAAGGCGGTGCGCGATGCCGCCGAAAAGGCAGGACGCGACCCGGCGAGCGTCAAGATCTGCGTGGCGGCGCCCGCGTATGTCGGTGACGACCTCGCCCATCAGCGTGACCAGTGCAGGTGGTTCGGTGGCATGGTCGGCAACCACGTCGCCGACATCGTCGCCCGCTACGGAACCGACGGTGCTGCAAACGTTCCGAAGGCGCTGACCGACTACATCGCCACCCGACAGGGCTACGACTACAACGAGCACGGACGCAGTGGTAACACGCATACGTCATTCGTGCCGGACGAGATCATCGACCGCTTCTGCCTGCTCGGGCCACCGGCGTCGCACGTCGAGCGACTCGAGGAACTGAAGTCGTTCGGAGTTGACCAGTTCGCTATCTACCTGCAACACGACGGAAAAGAGCAGACGCTTGAGTCGTACGGGGAGACGATCATGCCAGCAGTAGTGGACACGGTGAGAGCGAAGGCATGACGGTCGTACTCGGCGCGGGCGTCGACGAGTCCGTGATATCCGTACTCCCAGCACGTGGCGCGCAGCGAAAACGGCGGCGGGGCTTGCGGGTGCTGATGTTCCCGATCACGTTCGCCATCGTCGCTGCACTCTGGGAGGGTTACAAGGTCGTCGGGCCGCAGAACGGCGGCAAGATCCTCGGCTGGAAGCTCCTGCCTCGCGCCGGGAGCCGTGAGATGCCACACGTGTGGGACATGGTGTCACGCCTGACACGTCCGGAGAACGGACCGAACAGTCAGACGATCGGCATCGTCGTTGCCAAGGCGGCGTTCTACTCGTTCAGGGTGGCGCTGCTGGCATTCGTCCTCGGCGTAGTGATCGGCATGGTGCTGGCGATCCTGATGACGCGGTTCAAGTTCTTCGAGCGCGCGCTGATGCCGTACCTCGTGATTTCCCAGACCGTGCCGATCGTCGGCATCGCCCCGGTGTTGGTCTTCATCCTCGCCGCCTGGAGCCGCAACCTCGGTGACCAGAAATGGATCGCCGCTTCGCTACTCGGCGCATTCCTGGCGTTCTTCCCGATCACCATCGGGGGGCTCCGCGGCTTGAAGTCGGCGTCGCCCGAATCGATCGAACTGATGGATTCGTACGCCGCATCATGGTGGATGACGCTCGTGAAGCTGCGCCTCCCATCCGCTGCGCCGTATCTCGCACCGGCGATGCGCGTCGCTGGTGCCGCAGCCGTCGTCGGGGTCGTCGTCTCGGAGATTTCCGTCAAGATCAACCAGGGAATCGGCGAGCTCGTGGCGCTCTACGGTCAGCAGGCGACCAACGATCCGGCGAAATTGTTCACCGCCGTCTTCGGCGCGGCGATCCTCGGCCTGGTGATGTCGGCGCTCGTCGCCTCGATGGAAAAGCTGATGCTGCGCTCCAGGCCGGTGACTGCGTGAGCGCCGTCGAGGTTGCACAGGTCTCCAAGGTCTTCAACCTCGGTACGGCGGATCAGGTCGATGCGCTCGTCGACATCGACCTGACGGTCGAACAGGGTGAGTTCGTCTCGCTGATCGGTCCTTCGGGGTGCGGAAAATCGACGCTGCTGCGACTCATCGCCGATCTCATCGAACCGACGTCGGGCACCGTGCTGATGAATGCCAAGCCGGCTCACCAGGCTCGGCTCGATCAGGACTACGGTATGGCCTTCCAGCAGAGCGGCCTGTTCGAATGGCGCAACGTTCAGAAGAACATCGAGCTGCCGTTGGAACTCAAGGGCTGGGACAAGCCAACGCGCAGAGCGCGTTCGCTCGAGATGTTGGAACTCGTCAAGCTCGGACAGTTCGCCAAGCACATGCCGTGGCAATTGTCCGGCGGCATGCAGCAACGTGTTGCCATTGCCCGCTCGCTGGCGGCGAACCCGCCGCTGCTGTTGATGGACGAGCCCTTCGGTGCGCTCGACGAAATGACCCGGGAGCACATGCAGACCGAACTGCTGCGCATCCGCAAGGAGACCGGCACGACGATCATCTTCGTCACCCACTCGATCCCGGAGGCGGTGTACCTGTCCGATCGGGTCGTCGTGATGTCACCTCGACCGGGCCGGATCACCGCTGTCGTCGATGTCGTGCTCGGATCGGACCGCACAGAAGACACTCGCGAGGACGAGCAGTTCTACGACAGGATCACCGAGGTCCGCGAGGCATTGCGCGGCGCTGAAATGGGTTCCGCACCACTTGGCATCGAGGACCGATGAGCGTTTCTCGTCGGCGGGTCGGCAGCGGTACACGTTCGGGTGGTGACGGTGTCGTTGCCAAGGTGTTGCCCCCGGTCATCGTCGGTGCGCTCTTCTTCGGCGGCTGGGAGGCATTCGTCGACTGGCAGCATGTACGCGAGTTCATCCTGCCGAAACCCTCGGAAATCTGGAAACAGCTGTTCGACAACTTCGGGCTCGTCCGCTCGGCGAGCGTCGTCACGGGCACGAATGCACTCGTCGGGTTGATCCTCGGCACGATCCTCGGGGCGCTGCTCGCAGCGACCGCCAACCGCTACCGGGCGTTCGGCGAACTGCTCAACCCGTTGACGATCACCATCGCCGCGATCCCCGCCGTCGTCATCGTCTCGGTGCTCAACAACATGTACTCGGTGACGACACAGACCGGTCGACGCGTGATGGTCACACTCGCCGTCTTCTTCATCGTCTTCGTCCAAGTCGCCAGAGGACTGCGTCAGAATCATCCGACGCAGCTCGAACTAATGCGGTCCTATGCCGCAAGCCCACGGGAGATCCTGCGCAAGGTGCGCATCCCGAATGCCGTCGGCTACCTGTTCACGGGTATCCGCACAGCGGCACCCATCGCCGTCATCATCGCCCTGGTCTCCGAGTATTTCGGCGGCACACAGGACGGCCTCGGCCAACGAATCGCCAGCAATTTCAGCCTCTCGAAGACCGCATTCGCCTTTGCGTATGTCGTCGGCGGGTCCATCGTCGGGCTGCTGTTCTTTGCCGGTTCCAATCTCCTGGAGTACGTCGCCGTGCCATGGCGTCGGCGACGCTATTCCAGGTGAAGACAACAACATCCTGGAGGGGAGATCCAATGAAACCAAGTACAGCGAAGTCCAGATCGATCGTGAGGTCGTTCGCGGCGATGAGCGCCGCCGGCCTGCTCGTGGCAGCGTGTGGCAGTTCGGCGAAGACGAGCAGTGGGACAACAGCGGCTGCAACCACGGCTGCCGCCGGCACCACGGTTGCGGCCGCTGGAACTGCTGCCGCCGGAACGACGGCAGCAGGAACGACGGCAGCAGGAACGACGGCTGCCGGAACTGCAGCAGCCGGAACGGTGGCCGCCGGAACTGCAGCAGCCGGAACGGTGGCCGCCGGTGGGGGAGCGTTGACGGGTGGCCTCAAGGTCGACACCAGCAAGTGCACCGCGCCGACGGGACAGACCGTCAAGCTGCAGTTGCAGTGGGTTGCGCAGTCGCAATTCGCCGGGTATTACGCAGCAGCGGCGATGGGGTACTTCAAGGATGCCGGCATCAACGTCAACATCGTCGAACTGACCGACAGCACGGTCGTCCCGGTACAGCAGGTTGCCACCGGAGCCGCCGATTTCGCCGTGTCGTGGGTTCCGAAGGCACTGTCGGCACGAGAGGCCGGCGCCAAGGTCACCGACATCGCCCAGATCTTCCAGCGTTCCGGAACACTGCAGGTGTCCGTCAAAGCCAAGGGCATCACGTCCACCGCTGATTTCAAAGGCAAGAAGATCGGTAACTGGGGCTTCGGCAACGAGTTCGAGATCTTTGCAGCGCTGTCGAAGAACGGCCTGGACCCGGCAAAGGACGTCACCCTCGTCGCCCAGCAGTTCGATGTCAGCGGCTTGCTGAACGGCGACATCGATGCCATCGAGGCGATGAACTACAACGAGTACGCGCAGGTCCTCGAAGCGACGAACAAGGCGACAGGCAAGCAGTACACCGCAGATGACCTCAACGTCGTCAGCTATGAAAAGGAGGGCGTCGGCATGTTGCAGGACGCCATCTGGGCTGATCAGACGAAGCTGTCCGATCCGGTCTACTGCGGTGAGGCCGTTGCCCTGGTGCAGGCGTCGCTCAAGGGTTGGGCGTACTGCCGCGACAATGTCCAGGCGTGCCGCGACATCGTCATGAAGCAGAGCCCGAAGTACGGCGGTGCGAGCCATCAGCTGTGGCAGATGAACGAGGTCAACGCCCTGATCTGGCCGTCCCCGGACGGTGCGGGCGTGATCGACAAGGCGGCGTGGGATCAGACGATCAAGATTTCTGCCGGAACCAAGAACGACCTCGGCAAGACGGTCCTGACGAAGGACCCGGACCCGGAGTCGTACACCAACGACATCGTCAACGCAGCAACCAAGAAGCTTGCAGGCACCGATCTGGTCGGCAGCAGCTACAAGAAGGAAACGCTGACGGTCGCGGCCGGCGGCAACTGAGCGAACACAGTCAGCTCAGTGTTGGTGCAGTTCGCCGTCGCTGCGACGCCGTTGTGATGACGGTGAACTGCACCAGCGCTTGCACAATGGAAGCAATGAAACGGGACGACTAGGGGAACCGCAATGACAGACACCGCAGTAACGAAGCCGATGTCGAAGGCCAAGGCCAACGACCGGGCACACGTTTTTCATTCATGGTCGGCACAGGGTCTCATCGATCCGGTGGTCCTCGCCGGCGGTGAGGGCGCGACGTTCTGGGACGAGGACGGCAAGCGCTACCTCGATTTCTCCAGCCAACTCGTCAACCTCAACATCGGTCACCAGCACCCCAAGTTGGTCGCTGCAATCCAGGCGCAGGCGGCAACGCTGTGCACCGTCTCACCGGCGTTCGCCAACGACGTTCGCGGCGAGGCAGCCCGATTGATCACCGATCGAGCGCCGGGCGACCTCGAGATGGTGTTCTTCACCAATGGCGGAGCGGAAGCCAACGAGAATGCTCTGCGGATGGCTCGCCTGCATACCGGCAAACACAAGATCATGGCAACGTATCGCAGCTACCACGGCGCTACCAACGGCTCGATCGCCCTGACGGGGGACCCCCGCCGCTGGGCGAGTGAACCGGCGATGAACGGCGTCGTCCACTTCTGGGGGCCGTACGCCTACCGGTCCGCGTTCCACGCGGCGAAGGATGCCGAAGAGGGAGAGCGCGCACTCGCCCACCTCGCCGACACGATCATGGTCGAGGGACCTGGCACGATCGCCGCCATCATCCTCGAGTCCGTCGTCGGAACGAACGGCATCCTCGTACCACCGGACGGCTATCTCGCCGGCGTTCGGGCGCTCTGTGATCAGCACGACATCGTGATGATCTGCGACGAGGTGATGGCCGGATTCGGTCGATGCGGCGAATGGTTCGCCGTCGACCATTGGGACGTCGCCCCCGACCTCATCACCTTCGCCAAAGGGGTGAATTCCGGTTACCTGCCGCTCGGTGGCGTGATCATCTCCCGACGCATCGCCGACACCTTCAAGGAGACCGCCTACCCCGGTGGGTTGACGTACTCCGGTCACCCGCTTGCCTGCGCGTCAGCAGTTGCCAGCATCAACATCTTCGAGGAGGAAGGCATCATCCAGCGTGCCCGCGACCTCGGCACGAACGTCATCGGGCCGGCACTCGAGAAGTTGAAGGACAAGCATCCCTCGATCGGCGAGGTTCGCGGTCTCGGCTGTTTCTGGGCGATCGAACTGGTCCGCAATCGCGACACGCACGAGCCGCTCGTCCCGTTCAATGCCACCGGGCCTGCAGCAGCACCGATGAACGCCGTCGCCGCAGCCTGCAAGGCCGAAGGTGTGTGGCCGTTCATCCACTTCAATCGCATGCACGTCTGTCCACCACTGATCATCTCAGAAGCAGACTGCAACCGCGGCCTCGAAGTCATCGACCACGCCCTCGACGTCGCCGACAGTTACGTCAGCTGAACTGCGGCGGCTGACACTCGCGCTGAGTGTCAGCCGCCGGCGGGTCAGTCGTGGGTGTGACCGTCGTGGTCGTCGCGGTCGTGGCCCTCTTCTTCAGGCTCGATCGCTTCGAGAAAGGCGTCGATGTCCTCGTCGTCGCCGCCGACGAGCCAGATGACGGTCTGACCGGCGTCTTCGCCTTCTTCTTCAGTCCATGGCAGGACGGTGTCGAGCGCGTAGCGGTCGACGGTGATGTCTTCGACCTCGTCGGAGACGGGAGCGATCACGGCCACTTCTACTTCGGAGTCCGCTGGCTGCTTCTTCAAGATTTCGATCAGCTCAGAAACGAGCATCTGGTCACCGGCTTTCGTGGGAGGTGTTCATTTCGGTCGCCGAAGTGTAGGCCACGAGATGCGCCGATCAGAGAGACGACTCGTCCAACCATTGCGGCGCCTTCTCCAACAGGAACAGGCTGACGTCTCCGCACCGATCGAGGACATCGCAGAACGCCTCGTCATTGTTGCTGTAGATGTCCGCCAGCGACACCGGGACCCGTGCGGTGACCGAGAGGCTGCGTTCCGGGGCATCGGTGACGGATGGGAACGAGTCGATGGCCGACACTTCGATCGGCAGTGTGACCGTTCCGACGCCGGCGAGCTCGGTGGCGAGAATCAACAGATCCGGGGGGTGCGGCAGCGGTGGAAGGGTCCACGTGAACTGCAGTGGAAACGAGAAGTCAGCTGGCGGCTCGGCCTCGGGGTCGTCCTGTTCGATGACCTTGTCCTCGAAACCGAGCAACGCCCTGGGGTCGACCTCCAGCGCCAGATGGAGGTCGATCGGGCCATTGCAGGCCTCTTCCGGATGCAGATCGACTTCCCACAATTGCCTGAGCGAGTAGGTCTCGACGAAATGCCGCTCGTCATGGACGTGGAATCCGTGATCGATGGCGTGGCTCTTGAGGTCAGCTACGAATCCGGCGACATCGATAACTGCCACATTTGCTCCCGGTCAAGTGTTGGGTCGGCCCAACGAATCGGTCAAGCCTGCCAGCATCGTGCCCCATTTGGCTACCGTCGAGGCGTGATCGATGGTTCTGAGGTTCTGACGGTGCTACAACGCTGTGCCGACGCAGTCAGTGCAGCATTGGCAACGGTGACGGATTGGGGCGCTTCCGGGAGACGCGAATCTCAGTACGCCGCTGACCTCGTCGTCGACGACGCGGCGCTCGGCGTGCTCCGCTCGGCAGGATTCGGCATCCTGTCGGAGGAGAGCGGGGTCGAGGGTGGCGATAGGCCGATCCTGGTCCTCCTCGACCCGCTCGATGGCTCGACGAACGCCTCACACGGCGTCCCGTGGTTCGCGACGTCGATGTGTGCGCTTGACGGTGAAGGACCGATTGCCTCGTTGGTGGTCGACCAGTCGAGTGGGACGCGCTATTCGGCGATTCGCGGGGTCGGGGTGTGGCGTGATGGCGAGCCGTTGACGCCACGTCATCCGCCCGCAGGTTCGATGTCCGATGCGATGGTGGCGCTGTCGGGCCTGCCTCCACGCCATCTCGGCTGGCGGCAGTTCAGGGCGTTCGGCGCATCGGCGCTCGACATCTGCCTGGTCGCAGAAGGTGTCATCGACGGCTTCATCGACTGTAGCCCGAGCGCGCACGGTGTGTGGGACTATGCAGGGGCGATGCTGATCCTCGGAGAAGCAGGCGGGGCGATCGCCGACGCCGAAGGTCGCCAGCTGCTGGTCCTTGATCACGATGCGAGGCGTACCCCGGTGGCGGCGAGGACCACGGCGTTGCTCGACGAGATGCTTGCCGCCCGCCGGTCGTTCTGACCACGACCGGACCGATGGTGTCGAAAGACTCTGTGGACCGTTGTACACCTCCGGCGGTGCAACATTGGACTCGGTTTCTTTGGGCGTCAGGTGGGGAGGAGCGCTTCGATCGCCTCGAGCACGGCCGGATCGTCGGGTGCCGTCATCGGGCTGAATCGTGCGGCAACGGTGCCGTCGGGTCCGATCAGGAACTTCTCGAAGTTCCAACGGATATCACCCGAATGGCCTTCTGCGTCAGCAGTCGCTTCCAGCGCTGCATAGAGCGGGTGCTTGGACTCACCGTTGACATCGATCTTCTCGCTCATCGGGAAGGTCACCCCGTAGCTCGTGCTGCAGAATGTTTCGATCTCCTCTGCGCTGCCCGGCTCCTGCGCGCCGAACTGGTTGCACGGAAAGCCGACGACACTGAAACCCTTGCCGGAGAACTGCTCGTGAATCTGTTCGAGTGCTGTGTACTGCGGGGTGAGACCGCACTTCGAGGCGACATTGACGAAGAGCGCGGCTTTGCCGGCGAGTCCGCCGAGGAGGTCCGGCTGGCCTTGGAGGGATTCGATCTTGTTGTCGTAGATGCTCATGACATGCTCCTGGAAATCGTGCTGGCAAGTGGCGGTCACGGTATCCGCTCCTGCCGGCGAGGCGTCGATCGGAGGTCGATCGTCAGGGACTCGTACGCTGTCCGACGTGACGAACGTGTTGACGACTTTGACTGCTGGAATGGCGATTCCGTACGGCGGAAATCGGTTCGCCACCGTGTCGGCAGCGTTGGCATCATCGTTCGCCGCCGGCGATCACCTCGTCGTCGAGCAGTCGAACGGGGATCTGCTGCATATTCCGGAAGCGACGCACCGTCAGACCACCGCTGCGGTGTCAACAGCGCAAAAGGCGTTCGAACTGTTGAGTGCCTGCAGCGATGAGCAGATCAGCGACTTCTTCGTGCGGTTCGCCGACGCCTTGGACGACGATGCCGTCTTCGGTCCGATCGACGCAGCGAACACCACGGACGTCGCCGTTGCTGAATCCAGCGGCAGGTCGACCACCCGTCTGATCCTCTCGACGAGGATGCGCGCCGAGATGATCGCCGGTCTGCGCGGGTGGGCGACGCAGCCAGGCGGTCGGGACGACATCATCGACAGCGTCGAACACGAAGGGTGGTCGGTTGCCCAGCACATCGCGCCGCTCGGTGTGGTGGGCTTCGTCTTCGAGGGGCGCCCGAACGTCTTTGCCGACGCCACGGGCGTTCTCCGGAGCGGCAACACGGTCGTCTTCCGTATCGGCAGCGACGCGCTCGGCACGGCACGGGCCATCATCGAACATGCCGTCAGGCCTGCACTCGAGGCGTCCGGCCTTCCCGCCGGCTCAGTCGTGCTGCTCGACTCCCCGGCTCGCGCCGCCGGGTGGGCGCTGTTCTCCGACGAACGAGTTGCGCTGGCGATCGCCAGAGGCTCCGGGGCCGCTGTCGCACAGCTCGGTGCCGTTGCCCGCCAAGCGGGTGTTGCTGTCAGCCTTCACGGAACCGGCGGAGCATGGCTCGTCGCAGCAGTGTCTGCCGACGCCGTTCGCTTTCGCCATGCGGTACTGCACTCGCTGGATCGCAAAGTCTGCAACACGTTGAATGTCTGCTGCATCGTTCGATCCCGGGCGGCGGAACTGATTCCGGTGTTCATCGACTCCCTGACGTCCGCTGCCGCCGCCCGGTCGACCGAGCCGCGCCTTCACGTCGTGGCAGGGAGCGAGACGTTGCTTCCGGCCGACCTCCTCGATCGCCGATCGGTGGTCATGCGCGTCGGTGGACGCGTGGACGAGCCGTTCGCCGATCTGATCGCGATCGACGAACTGGCCACCGAATGGGAGTGGGAATCGAGCCCGGAAGTCGCGCTGGTCGTCGTCGATTCGGTCGACGAGGCCGTTGTGTTGTTCAACACCTACAGCCCGCATTTCGCCGCCAGTCTCATCGCCGACGAACGGGTCGAGCAGGATCAGTTCTGGGCAGCAGTGGACGCTCCGTTCGTCGGCGACGGCTTCACCCGTTGGGTCGATGGTCAGTTTGCCCTCGACCGACCGGAACTCGGGCTGTCGAATTGGCAGAACGGCAGGCTGCTGGCTCGCAGCGGCATCCTGTCCGGCAACTCGGTGTATACCGTTCGGCTGCGTGCACATCAGTCGGACATCGGTTTGCATCGCTGACGGTGCCGGCGAGAGCGTGGGCGATCAGTCAGGCCGACGGCGCGAGCGACGGTCGGCGCGATACCTTCATGACGATGGTGCGTCGGGCGACTCTGGTACTGGTCGTCGCTGTGTCGATGACGCTCGCCGCGTGTGCCCAGACGTCCCCCGGGGTCAGGGCTACCCCGACGGCAACGACCGTGCTGGCGGGCGCGCCGCAGACGGGCACGCCACCGACGTCGCCGACGCAGCCTTCCAACTCGACCTCGACCTCGAACACTGCGTCGAACACTGCGTCGCCGGACCCGTCGATCACCGCGCCACTGACGTTCCCGGCAGCAGGAACAACGGACGCCGGCGGTTCGACCGCCCAGGCGACGACGTGTCAGACGATCCCGCTCGACCAGTCGGCCTCTACGGTGCCGCGGTCCGAGGCCCCGCCGTCGACCGTCGACCCCAGTGGTGATGGCATCGGCGACGCACTCTTTCCCGATCTCGGCAACCCGGGGGTCGATGTGCAGCACTACGACGTGGCCCTCGACTATCAGCACTCGAACAGGGCACTCTCCGGGTCAGTCAGCGCGACGATCACCTTCTCGCAGCCGATGACGGCGTTCGATCTCGACGCGGCGCAATCGGTTGGCGTCAGCGCAGTGACGGTCGACTCAGCGACGGCGACGTTCACACATGTCAGCAAAGAACTGCGCATCACACTCCCGGTTCCGGCGCCCGCCGGATCCACACATGTCGTGGTGGTGGCGTTCACCACCGCCCAACAGGGCCGCGAAACAGTGGGCCTGCTCCCGAGCGGCTGGTTCGACACCGATGCAGGTTCGTACAACCTCAACGAGCCGGACGGCGGTCGCCAGTGGATGCCATCGAATGATCATCCTTCGGACAAAGCCACGTGGAAGTTCGCCATCACCGTTCCCGCCGGCGTGACGGCGATCGCCAACGGGGCGCTCATCAGTCACGACACATCAGGCACGAGCGTGACGTGGGTCTGGCAGGAATCACGACCGATGAGCAGTTACCTCGTGCAGGTGATCACCGGGGCGTATGACATCGTCGACGGAACAGGGCCACATGGACTGCCGTTGCTCAGTGCCGTCCTGACTGCAAATCGCCCTACCTTCCAACCGTACCTCGACGGCATCAGCGACGAGATCAGCTTCTTCGAGCAGTACTTCGGACCGTTTCCGCTCGATCGCTATGGGATCGCCGTGACCGACAGTGCCGGCGGACTGGCGATGGAGGATCAGGAGCGTTCGATGTTCTCCCGTGACGACCTGCGCGGCGGGCTCGGCCTCGACGAGCAGCTCATTCTCTCGCACGAGCTGACGCACCAGTGGTTCGGTGATGCGGTTTCGCCCGCTCGTTGGAAGGACGTGTGGCTGAACGAGGGTTTCGCGACCTACGGCCAGTGGCTGTGGCTCGACCACGTCGGGCTGATGTCGCTCGACCAGTCGGCTCGGAATGCGCTCGCCACTCCACGCCAGGAATCACCTGCCGACCCGACAGTGGACGGCCTGTTCAGCGGCGACGTCTACGACGGCGGGGCGATCGTGTTGCAGGCATTGCGGCGCCAGATCGGCGACTCGATGTTCTTTGCGGTGTTGCAGCAGTGGGTGACGGAGAACAACGGGACATCACGGACCACCGAACAGTTCATCTCGCTGACCGAGCACGTGTCCGGCCAGGATCTGAGCGACTTCTTCCGACAGTGGCTGTTCTCCGCCGAACTCCCGCGTACCCTGCCGTGCTAGAGCCGCCGAAGTTCCGGCCCTCGTCGTGGGCTGCGCCGAACTCACCACCTGGGTGGTTTGCGCCGGGTGTCGACGATGGTCCGGCACCGGCCGACTCGCTCCCGACGATGCCGCTGCCGGCGGCCTACGTCGCCATCGTCGTTGTCGTCGTTGCACTCGTCGTCGAGCGGGTGCTGCTGCAGATCGTCAGTGGGCGTCTTCCGCTCGCTGGGCTGGTGGCGATATCGACGGTCGTCGGGTACGGGCCGATGGTCGCCTATCTTCTGTGGGCCAGTCGTCGCTGGGGCACGGGGAGTTTCGCTGAGGACTACGGCTTCAGGATCCGCTGGATCGACGCGGGTTGGGGCCCACTGGTTTGGCTGTCGGCATTCGTCGCCGAGATCGTTGTCGGAGCGATCGTCATCTTCACCAAGATCCCGTTGAAGTCGAACACCACCGGGCTGAAGACGTTGCGCGGACACCACGACGTGCTCCTGGCAGTCGCCATCAGCGCAGTGATCGCTGCGCCATTCGTCGAGGAACTGATCTTCCGTGGGCTGATCATGCGCAGCTTCCTCTCCTCGATGCCGACGGCGTTGGCGATCGGCCTACAGGGCGCGCTGTTCGGCCTCGCCCACATCGGTCCGGAACGCGGGCTCGGCAACATCGGTCTGGTGATCCTGCTCGGCTCGATCGGCGCGGTATTCGGGGGCGCCGCCTATCTGCTACGGCGAATAGGGCCGACGATCCTGGCCCACGCGATGCTCAACGTCGTCGCCCTGATCCTGTCGGTGTGGGTCGTCAGGAACTGACCGTCAGCCCGCCGAAACCCCGCAGAACTGGTCCCTGCTAGGCGACGGTCTCGTCGGCGAGCCACAGTTGGCGAACCGCTGACTCCGGATCGGCGAGCACCGGCGAATGGACATCGAACTGCTTCGTCGCCCGTGTTCCGGCCTCGTACTCCGGCCAGCCGGGATCTCCGGCAGCGGCGAAACCGAGCACAGCCCCGGACACTGCATCGGCGACCGCAAGACGGTCTGGGCTCGTTCCGGTGAACATGTCGACGTTCTGGCGATCGAGATTGTGGAACGTGAACGGCAGATCGAGGGCATGGCATGCCCCGAGTCCACCGCCGAGCGCCGGCGTCGGCCACGTGAACCAGTACATCCACGTCCGGTTGAACTGCTCGATCCGCCGCTGTGCGAGCCGCCACGCAGGAGCGCGGAACGTTTCGTCGGTGACCATCGCCGCTGACAGCCGCGCCGGGGTGTCATGACTGCGGAACTCGTTGTACAACTCGACCGCCCGAACCGCACGAGCTTCGCCGAACGTCCTGTTGGCGCGGCTCAGCAGTCCGGCGGCATCGAGATTGCGGGTCTCCGGATCGAATTGTGCGTACAGCAGCATCTCGTCGCGGTTGGTGCCGATGAGCAGCGGGATCGGGTTGCGGGCGGCAGCGTCCAGCGGATCGCCGTCGAACAGCGAGCCTGTCGGGGACGGGGAGAACGACGTGACCCCGAGGACGAAATTGCTGAGCAGCGACGCCTGTGCCTGCAGGAGTTGTTCGACGGGCAGCGTCAGCAGTCCGTCGATGGAGACGCCGGTTGCTGCCAGGAATTCCTCGGCGGCTTCGTGGGAGCGGTCCGCTGTGCGCAGCTGCGTGATCGACGGGCTCATGGCGATCGCCCGATGGAACAGTCCGCGACTCGCCGGCGATCCGAGCAGGGCGACGACGCTCGCGCCGCCGGCTGATTCGCCGAAGACGGTGACATTGTCCGGATCCCCTCCGAAGGCGCCGATATTGTCTCGGACCCACTGAAGCGCGGTGAGCTGATCGAGTAGTCCGAGGTTGCCGGCGTCAGCGAATTTTGCGCCGGCCAGCGAACCGAGGTCGAAGAAGCCGAGCGCCCCGAGTCGGTAGTTGATCGTCACGACGACGACGTCTCCGCGACGTGCGAGCGACGAGCCGTGGTACCACGACATCGCCCCGCCACCGCTGGTGAACGCCCCGCCGTGGATCCAGACGAGCACCGGCCGCTCACCATCATCGGCTGACGGCGTGTAGACGTTGAGGAAGTGGCAGTCCTCCGACATCGCCAAGTCGCCCGCCCCGAGCATGTGCTCGATCGGGCTGAGCAACTGCGGTGCCTGGGCACCGTAGGCCAGCGCTTCGATCGTCTCGTCCGAGTCAGCGACGGGTATCGGCGGCATGAACCGCTCGGCCGTTGCGAAACGGATGCCGGCGAAGACTGCGGTGTCGTCGACCTCGGTACCGAGGTACGTGCCGATGCGGGCCGTCGCCCTGATCGTTGGAATCGCCTTGATCTTCGGAATCGCCATGAAACGACGGTAGCGGCACTTTCCCGTAGGCTGCTCGCCGTGCCGGGCGACTCTCAGCAGATCAACAGGCTCGCTGACGGCCGTCGCTTCGTGGCTCGCCGACATCGTCAATTGAAGGCCGCTGGACGACGAGCAGCGGGTGAAGCAATCCACCGCACGTGGGAATTGATCGGGCTGTACGGGGCGGTCGGCCCGGACACGGTGCGCGGCCGGCGCTTCGGAAGATTCGGCGCCGGCAGCGTCATCTGCTTCCCGCCGAACACGATCTTCAACGAGCACTACATCCACATCGGTGCCGGCACGATGATCGGACCGCAGGTGACGTTGTCAGCGGGGATGATGCCAGGGCAGCAGTGCCTCACCGACCCGGTCGTGAGGATCGGTGACCGGTGCCTGATCGGCAAGGGCAGCGGCATCGTCGGACATCTCGGGATCGAGATCGGCGACGACGTGTGGACAGGACATCACGTCTATATCACCGACCAGAACCACGGCTACGAGGATGTGACAAGGCCTATTTCACAGCAGACGATGCCGGAACGAGCGGTCACGATCGGTTCCGGCTCGTGGCTCGGCTACGGCACGGTCGTGCTCCCTGGCGCACGGATCGGCAGACATGTGACCGTCGGCGCCAATTCGGTGGTGACCGGTGAACTCCCCGATTTCTGTGTCGCCGTCGGGTCGCCAGCGAAAGTCGTTCGCCACTACACCAACGGCGAGGGTTGGCAGCGCACCGACCTCGTGTAGGCCGGTGCGTCCGACCAGCCCTATGTGAGCGGGATGGTCGAGCAGGCGGCCATATTGTTCTGATCGGCGATCACGCCGATGAAGTCGGAGATCGGCGCATTGTCGATCTGCGTCTCTCCGAACTGGGTCGTCGTGCCGGCGATCAGTCCCGTGGCATAGTTCACACGGTCCTGGAGGAAGGTGTGCCAGTCGCCGAGCCACTTCGTGACGATCGTCCTGCCGACGGTGGACGTTGGTGGAGTGGCGGCGAGCGTGTCGAGCATCTTGGTGATGATCACGTTGCCTTCGGCGACGGATTCACCCCGGGCTCGGAGACCGCCGGGAGTGTTGTCCGCAGGATTGACGAACGCCAGCGCGGCGATCTGTGCGTTGGCGGCAGCGCAGGTCTTCTCGGCGGACGTCGTCCAGGCAGTGTCCTCGATGGTGCCGGCAGCGTTCTTCGGTGCCAGGAGGAAGATGTAGACCCACATCACGAGGATCAGGGCGATGGAGACGATGATGATCGGCTTGATCCACTTTCGGCGCCGTTCGACACCGACCTCGAGCCGTTCGACGACATTCATCGACTTCATCAGTTGGCCGGATCGATCGAAGCGGTAGGTGAATTCACATCATCAGCCTCGCAGTGATTTGGGCGGTTCGCTCGGCGTCCTCCGTCACGATGTCGGTGGCGCTGGGCGGTAGCAGGCGACGAGTTGCAGCGTCGCTCCGACGACACCGACCACCGCTGCGATCCCGGCACCCCACCACTGCTGGACATCCCAGTCGAGCGCATGGTCGATGGACCACTGACCTGCGCCGATCGTGGCGAGGGCGAATGCTGCGAAGGCGATACTTGCGCAGTACTCCCAGCCCTGGCCAGGCTTGAAGATGAAAAAGCCGTTATGGCGATGGGCGACGACGATGGCGACGATCATCAGGGCGATGATCGCGCCAGCGCACAGCGGAGTCAGGAAGCCGGCAGCGAAGCCGACCCCGGCGCCGATCTCGGTGAAGGCGGCCATGTAAGCGTTGAGTTTCGGCGGCTTCATGACGATGCTCGAGAACCAGCCGACCGTGCCGTTGATTCCTCCCTTTCCGAACAGCTTGTTGTAGCCGTGGCAGGCGAAGAAGAGGCCGAAGACGGATCGGAGGACGAGGAGCCCGAAATCTGCGTGATGCACGCCGTCCACCGTACGTGAACCGCGAGTGCTCGGCGGCATGGGCGGCGCCGACCGCGAAATCCGACCGTGGAAATCTCGTTCCATTTGATAGAACCGAGGTGTGTCGACGGGGGAGCAGTCAGTCAGCGCGCCCGCTGGCAGGGGGACCTACCGGCGTGGTGCGTCGCTCATCGCCCATCACGTCCGTCTGCATCCTGCGGCATTCGCCACGGCGGTGACCGGTGCTGCGCTGTTCGCGGTGTGCACGGTCGCGTCGACGATCGTCGTCCAACGTGTCACCGACAACGTCATCCTGCCCCGATTCGATCAGGGTCACGTACGCACCGGCGCAGTGGTCGGCGGCGCACTGGCGATCATCGTCATCGGCGTGATCGGTGCCGTCGGCGTCGTCGTGCGCCGCTCGTTCGCCGGTATCACGACGCAGCGGGTCGGCCAGACGATGTCGGGTCAGATCATCGCCAAACTGCAGCGCCAGCCACTCAGTTGGTACCAACAGGAGCAGACGGGCGACCTCGTTGCCCGCGCCGGCGTCGACGTCGAAGCGGCGATCAACATCCTCGGCCCGCTCCCCTTCGCCAGCAGCACGGTGCTGTTGATCGTGCTGTCGTCCATCCGACTGCTGAGCACTGACCTGATCCTCGGCGGTGCCGCCGTGATGCTCTTCCCGCTGATCGTCATCCTCAACACCGTGTACCAGCATCGCGTCGAGCGCTTCTATGACGATGCGCAACATCACCTCGGTCGGCTTTCGACGGCGGTCTACGAGAGTTTCGACGGCGTGATGGTCGTCAAGGCGTTCGGCGCAGAAGGGCGCGAGACCGAGCGGCTGGCGAGCATTGCCGGCAGCCTCCGGGCCTCACGGATGCAGGCGGTCTCCCTACGGGCGACGTTCGAAACGCTGCTCGATGCGCTTCCGACGCTCGCCAATATCGGGCTGCTCGTACTCGGCGCACTTCGCATCCGTCAGGGCGCCCTGACGATCGGCGACATGACGAGTTTCATCTTCATGTTCACGTTGCTGGTGCTACCACTGCGCCTCATCGGCTTCGCCCTCTCGGAACTTCCGCACTCGCTCGCCGGATACGACCGTGTCCGATCAGTACTCGACGACACAGAACTTCCTGATCCTGCGCACTCGATCGTCGTCCTCGAACCAGCCGGCGGTGTCCGCCTGAGCGACGTTCACTTCGGTTTCGAGGACGATCGGGACGTGCTCAGCAGCGTGGATCTGATCGCGCCGGCCGGCAAGACCCTCGCGCTCGTCGGTACAACGGGTTCGGGAAAGACGACGCTGCTCGAATTGATCGCCGGCCTGATGCCGGCGGCATCCGGCACCGTCGGCCGCGAGCCCGGTCGCTGCTGTCTCGTTTTCCAGGAGCCCTTCCTGCTGGCGACGACACTGCGCGACAATCTGACGCTCGGTGCCACTTTCGATCCTGCGGCACTCTCGATGGCGCTGGCGGCGTCGGAAGCGAACGAGTTCATCAGCGAATTGCCGGACGGGATCGACACGGTGGTCGGAGAGCGTGGCGTCAGCCTCTCCGGCGGGCAACGTCAGCGGATCGCCCTGGCCCGGGCATTGATCCGCCAGCCGAGCGTCCTGCTGCTCGACGACACGACGTCGGCGCTCGACCCGGGCACGGAGGGCAAGATCCTCTACAACCTCAAGCGCGACTTCTCGACGACGACGACCATCGTCGTCGCCTCACGGCCTTCGACGATCGCGCTGGCCGACGAGGTCGCCTTCATCGAGTCCGGCCGCATCGTCTCCCAGGGCACGCACGAGTACCTGCTCGCCACGATCGCCGCCTACGCCGACCTCGTCGCTGCCTACGATGACGACCGCGCGTTGCTGTCGGAGGCGCCGACCGATGAGCCTGTCGCTGCGAGAGCTCCATGACCGCCGACAGGACGACCGAGGTCGAACAGCTCGGCGCTGTCAAGGCGATCAGCCGGGGCGTGAAGGCCGCTCCCGAGTTCGCCGTCGGCATCGGACGAACCGTGGCGTACGCGATGGTCGGTGCCGTCGGACGGGTCACGGTGCCGATCCTCATCCAACAGGCGATCGACCGCGGGTTCAAGAAGGACAAGATCGATGTCGGGCTCATCGGCGTCATCGCCCTCATCGGCGTCGCCGTCGTCATCATCACCTCCGTCGCTCAACGCGCTGCGGTCGCACGCCTCGGCTATCGCAGCGAGGATGCGCTCTACAGCCTGCGGGTGCGTCTCTTCGAACACATCCATCGGTTGAGCCTGGCAGAACACGTCGATGAACGCCGAGGTGCACTCGTCTCGCGCGTCACCTCCGACATCGAGACGCTCAGTGATTTCTTCCGGTGGGGCAGTGTGGCCTGGCTGCTCGACGGCACGCTGATGATCCTCGTCGCCGGCGTGATGCTCGCCTACAACTGGGTGCTGGCGCTCGTTGCCTTCGTCGTCGCCGCACCGTTGATCTGGGTGCTCCGTAAGGTCCAGGGCCGCCTCGTCAGGGCGTACGACACATCCCGCAGCGAGAACGCGGCGATGCTCGGAGCAGTGTCGGAACTGATCACCGGATCAGCGACGTTCCGTGCCTACGACGCCACCGTCGAAATGTCGCGCCGGGTTCGCGGTTCGGCGAAACGACGTGCCGACGCACAGATCAAAGCCGGCGTGATCGGAGCCTTCCTGTTCCCGTCCGGAGCTGTCTTCTCGGCGATCACGATCGGCGGTGTCGTCTCCGTCGGGGTTGCCCTCGGGCCGAGCAGCGGGCTGACAGCCGGTGCCTTGATCGGCTTCATCTTCCTGACGTACCGCTTCCTCGAACCGATCGCCGAGTTCACCGAGATCCTCGATCAGACACAGGCTGCCGTTGCCGGCTTCCGCCGAATCCTCGCGGTCCTCGACATTCCGGCTGGTCCGCCGGACGCGATCGCCCCGATCCGGCTGCCATCAGAACCGCTCGGTGTCCATGTCCGGCACGTTGATTTTGCCTACCGGCCGCGTCCCGGTGCAGAAGACGTCGGGGAGATGGCGTTGCGCGACGTGGACATCGACATCGCCCCTGGTGAGCGAATCGCGATCGTCGGCGCCACGGGCTCCGGAAAGAGCACGCTGGCGCTGTTGATCGCCAGGCTCGCCGATCCGACGGGCGGTGAGGTGTTCCTCGGCAACGTCGACCTGCGGCGTGTCGCCAACGCCGAGCTGCGCAGGCGGTTGATGATGGTGCCCCAGGAGCCGTTCCTGTTCGACGACACGATCGAGGCCAACCTCGCCTTCGCCCAGCCAGGCGTTTCGCAGGAGGGGATCGAGCAGGCGTTCGAGGAACTCGGTCTCAGCGACTGGCTGGCGGCGCTTCCGACCGGTCTGGCGACGGAGGTGGGCGAACGCGGCACACAACTGTCGGCTGGCGAACGTCAACTCGTCGCCCTCGCCCGCGCCTACCTCGCGCGTCCAGACGTGCTGCTGCTCGACGAGGCGACCTCGTCGGTCGACCCGCTCACCGAAACCCGCTTCGCCCGGGCGATGGACCGTCTCAGCGAGGGCCGAACGACCATCGCCATCGCCCATCGCCTGTCGACAGCGGCCCGAGCCGAACGGATCATCGTGATGGACCATGGCAGCAAGGTCGAAGACGGTAGCCATGCAGAACTCTTGGCCGCCGAGGGCACGTACGCAGGGTTGTTCGAGGCCTGGTTGGCGGCGACAGGATCGGCGATCAACGGCGATGCACCCACCGGGGGCACGGTCGGCGCGTAACAGGGTGCTGAAATTCACCAGCCGGACTGCAACACGACGCGCTGACCTGGCCTTTCTCTGCGAGATTTGCGAGCCGGGAGACAATTTCAGCACCCTGTTAGCCTTGGCGAATGCACACGCGTCACCTCCGGTCCGTCATCGCCGCGGTGGCGATGATCTCTGTCGCTGCGTGCGGATCGACGTCTGCGACGACGGCGGCGACCGTGCCGTTGACGCAGGACCAGTTCATCCAACAGGCCGACGCGATCTGCAAAGCCGACACAGCCACCATCGTTGCTGCCGCCGTGGCGTTGGGTGACAGCCCGACGCTGCAGCAGCAGCAGCAGTGGATCACCGGCACCGTCGTTCCGCTGTACAGCCACACCGTCGCCGCCGTCGGCGCGTTGTCGCCTCCGAAGGAGATCGCCTCCAAGGTCACTGCCTGGCTGACGCAGTTCAAGCAGGCGATCACCGAGGCCAGATCGAACCCGGAGGCGATGCTGTCCGGTGCCGGGGCGATGCCGACGGTCTACAACCGGGCCAACGAACTCGGCCTCGTGGACTGCGGCCAGGCTCCGAAAAAGTGAGTTCGTGGAGTACTGTCTGAGTACGTGGAATTCGTACTCGTTCGTCATGGTCAGCCCGAATGGATCCGCGACGGGCTCAACGTCGATGATCCGCCGCTGACCGAACTCGGACATCAGCAGGCCCAGGCGATGGCTGACTCGCTGGCCAACGAGCAGTTCGACGAGGTCTTCTGTTCGCCGCTCCGACGCGCCAGACAGACCGCAGAACCGTTGTTCAAGGCGCTCGGGCTCGACGAGAACGTCGACCCGTGGCTCGAGGAGATCCGCAACCCGATCTGGGGCGGAACGCCAGCGGAGAAGTCGGAGGAGGCCTACCGGGAGGAGTGGACGCGTCCTTCTCACGATCGTTGGCGAGGACTCGACTACATGGGTGGCGAACGCGTCGACAGCTTCGTCGAGCGAATCCACGAAGGCTGCTCGTTGTTCCTCGAAGAGCACGGCATCACCCCGGTCGACGACAGCCTGCCGGTGTGGAACATCAAGGATCCGGAGCAGCGCATCGCCCTCGTCGCCCATGCCGGGACGAACTCCGTCATCATCTGCCACCTGCTCGGTCTCGCCCCGACACCGTGGGAGTGGGAACGGTTCGTCATCAACCACGGATCGGTGTCTCGGGTCGAGGCGTTGAAGATGGGCAACGGGTACACGTTCAGCCTGACCCGCCTGTCGGAGGTCGAGTTCTTCACCCCGGAGCTGCGCACCCGCTAGGTCCCGCTAGGTCACTGAACCGCCGCGGTCACCCGCATTCCGCCATCTCGGAATCTGCGTGACCGACCCGTCGCCTGCCAGGCCCGTCAAAGCAGGTAGTGAAGGAGGGCTGGCCCGACTGAACGAGGCACTCCCGAGCCGACATCAAAGGTCGCCTGCGACCGGAGGTGGCGTGCGGGGAAATCGATCAGTGGAAGTCGGTGGGGGAGATCCCGAGCTCGGCGGCGGCGATGCGCCGAGCGTGGGCCAGCAGTTCCTTGCGGCTGATGACCTTGTCGTGGATCGTCAACTGCACACTCAACCCATCGACCAGACCGGCGATACACAGGGCGGTTCCGTGTGGATCGCCGCAGGTGAACTCACCGGCGGCGATTCCTTCGTCGATCACCCGTTCGATCAGATCGGTCGACTGGATGTCGAGTTCCTGGCTGATCGTGCGCATCTGCGGGTTGCGCAACGCCTCGCCCCACGAGTCGATCCACATCAGCCAGTCGACCTCGTCGTGGTCAGGGATGTAATTCTGCAGGACCCGATCGAACTTGGCGACGACGTTGGGCACCGACGCCAGGTCCTCCTCCAACGATTCCATTTCCTTGCGCGCTGCGTAGGCGAAGGCCTCGGCGAGCAGCTGTTCCTTCGACTCGAAGTGATAGTGGATCAGCCCGGTCGAAACGTTGAGTTTGTTGGCAACATCGGCGACGCGTGTTCCGGCGAAACCGCGTTCGATCACGACATCGCAGGTCGCCTCGAGGATCTCGGCGCGACGTTCTTCAACGGTCTGACGGCGCATGTTCACGGGACGGCTCACGTTATCGAATTCCACTGGTACTACGCCGGACGGTCTGATGCAATCGTCGGCCGTCGCCGCGAGTCGCCTGCCGGCACTAGGACCAGTGTGTCTGCGGGCGCGGCTGCAACACGCCATCGACGGTGATGTCGACCTTTTCGTTGAAGAAGCACAGCAGGTTCTCGATTTTCGGGATCTCCGGCAGCGGCGCCGGGTAGAACCAGACGATGTCGTGGGCGACGCCGTCAGCCGAGGGATCTTCGCTGGTTGCCACGTCGAAGTAGGCAGCGGTTCCCTTGTACGGGCAGCTCGTGGTCGTCGACGACGAACGCAGGCGATCGAGTTGCACGTCGACTTTCGGGATGTAGTACCGCGTCGGCAGGCTCGTTTCGAACAGCAGGTGCGGACGGTGGGTGTCGGCGAGGACGACTCCGTCGAGCGACACCTCTACATGGCGTGACGACTGCAGGACGTCGACGCGATGGTACGGATCACGCGCGTGGACGAACACTTCCTCGTCCTCCTCGAACCAGCCATCCATCTTGTCCCAGTAGAACGCCACGTAGTTCGCCAACTCGCTCACCTGCGGAAACGGCGTCGGGTAGCCCCAGACGGCATCTTCGGCGCGACGATTGCCGACCTCGACAGACCAATAGACGGCGTCGCCCTTGCGCGGGCAGTGCGTCGATGTCCGGCTCGTTCGCAGAACATCCGCACGGACATCTGCCATCGGGATGTAGTAGATCGGCAGGTGGCCCTGCTCGAAGACATAGACGGCAGATGTCGTGTCGGCGACGAACTGGCCGTTGAACAGTACGCGCAGTCGCCGGTTCAACGGCTCGGTGCGGACGGGGACTTCCTTCGATGTGGTCGGTGACGGATCGAGCATGCTCATCGTCGTTCCAACCGTCCGGCCGGGAGGATGATTCCCTTCGCCGGTCCGTACTCACCGGTCCGTACTCACCGCCCTGTTCGGCGGTCCGAATTCGCCGGTCCGTATTCGGCCGCCCTACTCGCCTTCGTCCTCGAGGTAGTACTCGATGCCGAGGTGGGTGATCGGGGCCTCGCCCATGATCCAGCGCAGTGTGTTCTTCAGCTTCGTCAACTGGATGAACAGGTCGTGCTCCGGGTAGAGCCCCGGCGCGACCATCGGTGCCTTGTAGTAGAAGCTCAACCATTCCTGGATCCCACCCATACCTGCGCGTGCTGCAAGGTCGCTGAACAGTACGAGGTCGAGCGCCAACGGGGCGGCGAGGATGCTGTCGCGGCAGAGGAAGTCGACCTTCAACTGCATCGGGTACCCGAGCCAGCCGAAGAGGTCGATGTTGTCCCAGCCCTCCTTGTTGTCACCACGCGGCGGGTAGTAGTTGATCCGCACCTTGTGGTAGACGTCACCGTACAGCGCCGGGAATTTCTCGGCGTCCAGAATGTGCTCGAGCACGCCGAGCTTCGATTCTTCTTTGGTCTTGAAGTTGTCGGGATCGTCGAGCACCTCGCCGTCACGGTTGCCGAGGATGTTCGTCGAGTACCAGCCCTTGAGCCCGAGCATGCGGGCTTTGAGCATCGGCCCGAGGACCGTCTTGATCAACGTCTGGCCCGTTTTGAAGTCCTTGCCGGAGATCGGGATGTTGTGCACGGTTGCGTAGGTACGTAGCACGGGGATGTCGACCGTCAGGTTCGGGGCACCGTTGCAGAACGGCACACCTTCCAGCAGCGCCGCATAGGCATAGAGCATCGAGGGGGCGATGGTGTGGTCGTTGGCATCGATCGCCGCCTCGAACGCTTCGATCGAGGCATGCGTCGGCCCCGGTTCGAGGAATATCTCCGTGGATGCCGCCCACAGCATGACGAGTCGATCGACCTGCTTGTCCTCACGGAATCGGTTGATGTCTTCGCGAATCGCGTTGAGCATCGAACGTTTGTCGATGGTGTGCAGTGTGTTGTCGGCGTCGATTCGTTTGACGTACTCGTTGTCGAACGCGGCAGCCATCGGACGAACCTCGCGAAGTGCTTCCGAAATCGCCTCGAGGTGCCGGCCCGATTCGAGCACACCGGCGCGCTGGGCGGCGACGTAGGCATCGTCCGGGAACGGATCCCATGCTCCGAAGACGATGTCTTCGAGCTTCGCCAGCGGTGCGAACTCCCTGATCAGCGGGGAGCGACCGTCGGTGCGCTTGCCCAGGCGGATCGTGCCCATCTGCGTGAGCGAGCCGATCGGCTCGGCGATGCCGCGCTTTGCCAGTTCGACCCCGGCGATCAGCGTGGTTGACACGGCACCGAGGCCGACGATGAGCACGCCGAGGCGTCCGTCCGCAGGCGCAACGGTTGGTGAGGGAACGTTGGTCATGAGATTCCTTAACAGGTGCTGACTCGTATGCGTTCGTTGGTCGACAGCAGCGCCAAACCCTACTCGCCGTCGTCGTGCCGAAGGGGTTCTCTGTGATTGTCGGCGCATCGACGCTCCTTCGACGAGCGAGCGAAATAGCATTGCCTCGTTCCATGAAACGCTCGCTCACGCCCGTTGCCTACCGAAGGGTCACCCTCGTTGCGCTGGTGCTGCTGTGCATCATCGTCGTCACTGGTGCACTGGTGCGCCTGACCGGATCGGGACTCGGCTGTAGCGACTGGCCGACGTGCAACGAGCAGCACTTCGTCGATGTCGGCACGGCTCATTCGGCGATCGAGCAGATCAACCGCCTGTTCACCGGGCTCGTCGTCGTCGCTGTCGCGATCGCTGTGCTCGGAGCACTCGTACGGGCTCCACGACGGCGTGACCTGACGTGGCTCTCCGTCTCGCTCGTCGTCGGGGTTTTCGGCCAGGCCGTCGTCGGTGGCGTCGTCGTCAAGACGAAACTCAACCCTGTCGCTGTCCAACAGCACTTCCTACTGTCAATGGTGATCGTGGCAGCGGCGATGGTGCTGTATCACCGTGCCGGAGAGCCTGACGACGTACCCGGCTCGGCGGTCGCCGACGTGAGGACGCGGCAGTTGACGTGGCTGGTGACGACCGGCAGTGCGCTGGCGATCATCACCGGAACGATCGTGACGGGGACCGGTCCGCATAGCGGCAGTGTCGACGGCAAGCCTGTTCGCCGTTTCGGTCTGCACATCAGCGACGTCGCCAGGCTGCACAGCGGTGTCGTGCTGATCACCATCGCCGTCGCCTTGGCGCTGCTGTGGCGCGTCCGCAACACGGCGACGCGCGCAATCATCGAGCAGGCGCTCGGTGCGTGGATCGGTCTCGCCCTGCTGCAGGGCCTGATCGGGTACACGCAGTACTTCAGCGGGATTCCCGTGTTCCTCGTTGCGGTCCATGTGACCCTGGCAACGGGTCTGTGGCTGGCAGCGGTCAACCTCGCACTGACGACCCGTCAGTCGAACCTCGTGGCGTCGAAATCGTCACCGTCATCGCCGACAGCGCCTGTTTCGTCGAGCACGATGACGGCGTGACGATCTGTCGGCGATGTGTGCTCCGCCGCTGGATAGCTGATCGTCACGGTCACCGGACCTGCCGAGAGCAGCTCGGCGAGGCGATCGGACAACTCGGTGATCGTGCCCCGGGGCAGCGGCTCCACCAGTGGTGACGTTGGATTCGACGCCGCGAGAGCAGGGCCTGCGGGACCGATCTGCTTGCCACTCTGCTTCGCACGTACTGCCTCGACCATCGCCAGTTCGCAACGGGCAGGATCGCGCAGGTTCTTCAACTCCTTGAGGCCCGACAACTCGTTCGCCGAGTCGATCGAGAGGGTGGCGAAACCGAGCAAGCGACCCATGAACGACGCTTCGTATCGAACGTCGGTGACTTTGACCCACGGGATCCAGGCGTTCGAGCGCCTGAGTACGCCGCTCATGCGCATCACGCGAAAGTTGGTCAGCACGTACCGTGTATACAGCTGCGTGGCCCGCTGGAGGAGCAGGTAGGTCAAGAGCATGCCGAGAGCGATGAGAATCAGCCCGGTGACGACAGGGTGGTTGTCCTCGACCGCCCACACCACCGAGGCGATCGCACCGATGCCGATGAAGACGAGGAGTGGCAGTTGGTTGATGAGGAAGGCGTAGAGCGACGGCGCATCGTCGTAGAGCACCAACTCGTCCTCGAGCAGGTACGAAGCGAGGATGTCCTCCGGCTTGGCGAATATCTTGGAAGCAGAGTGATGCGGATTGGGCATCCCGTGAACCTCCTCAGATGTTCTTGACGAATGTCGACGTCTTGCTGCCGAGCGTATGGAAGAACCTGCCGACCGAGCTGAGGAAGATGCCGGCGGCGTCTGCAGAACCCTGTGGATCCTTCCAGATCGACACGACGACGAAGGCAATGATCAGGTACAGGATGATTTTACCGATGGACACGTTCTTCATTCGGGCCTCCAGGAGCGCGAGACAGCCCAACGGAACTCCGCCGCTTGAACGTCGACGATAGCTGATAGCAGGGGATCAATCAATGGCGTTTGTGTTGCGGTGTCGCGCCGCTTCGGCGCCGCTCCCGCTGGACATCGTGCGTTCATCTGCGATTTGCAAACCGCGCGTCGAGGGCGTTCTATACTCGCCCGATTCTCATGGCTCGCACCGGTGAGCCACGAAGGGGAGTGATTGGTGAACCGAACTCACATTCGCTTGATCGTTCGCATCTGGCTGGGCTTGATGGCAATCGTGGGGGTCGCCCTGTCTGCTTCCAGCGCTGCAAACGCGCAGGACACCGGTGGCACGATCACGGTCAACGTCTTCAACCAGACGAAGGACGCCAAGGGAGTCGCCACCAAGGTCGCTGTGCCAGGAGTGACGATCAAGGTGTCGGACGACACCGGCGCGGCGATCACCTCCGGCGCGACAGACGCCGCCGGCGAGGTCGTCCTCAAAGTTCCGACGCAGACGAAGTTCAACCTCGATCTCGACGTCGCAACGTTGCCGAAGGGTGTGGTGCTGGCAAGCGGCCAGACCGAGAAGGCCGTCGTCGACTTCACCGTCGGAGCCGGCATCGGTGCCAACAAGTCGTACAACTACTTCCTCGGCAAGGACGACCGACTCACCACAGGGCGCTTCAAGCTACTGCTGCAGACCCTCGTCAACGGGGTCAAGTCCAGCGCCGTGCTGGCGATCTGCTGCATCGGGCTCTCGCTGATCTACGGCACGACGGGCCTCTCGAACTTCGCCCACGGAGAGATCGTCACGCTCGGAGCAATCGTCACCTGGTTGCTGAATCAGGAGGGGCCGAAGTTGCATCTGCTGCTGGCGGCTCCCTTCGGTATTGCTGCGTCGGCGTTGGCAGGGATGGGGCTCGAACGCGGGGTCTGGCGACCTCTGCGAAAACGCGGGATCAGCCTGACGTCGATGATGATCATGTCGATCGGAATCGCCATCGCTGTTCGATATGTCTATGTCTTCATGTTGAACAGCAAGTTCAACCGGGCGGTGTACTACCGCCAGTATCACGCCCAGCCGGAGTGGTCGATCGGCCCGATCGGGATCAACGAACGTGACGTCATCGTCATCGTCCTGTCCGTCGCCGTGATCCTCGCAGTCTGCTACTTCCTGCTGCGTACCCGTCAGGGCAAAGCGATCAGAGCGGTCAGCGACAACCCTGACCTGGCATCGGCGACCGGCATCAACACCAACAAGATCATCTTGATGGTGTGGGCGCTCGGTGGCGGCCTCGCAGGTCTCGGCGGTGTCATGTTCGGCGCAGCCCACGGACTGCAGTGGGACACCGGATTCAACCTGTTGCTGCTGCTCTTCGCAGCCATCACGGTCGGCGGACTCGGCAATCCGTTCGGGGCACTCGTCGGGGCAGTCATCGTCGGCATGGCCACGGAACTGTGGACCTGGGTGTTCCCATCGTTCCTCGAATACAAGAACGCCGCCGCACTCGGTGCGCTGATCATCACCTTGATCATTCGCCCGCAGGGCATTCTCGGACGAAAGGAACGCCTCGGATGAACTGGGCACTCATTTTCTCGAACGGACTGTATGCCGCAGTCAGCGCCAACGCTGTGGCGTACATGCTGATCGCCTCCGGTCTGAACGTGCATTTCGGCAACACCGGTCTCCTCAACTTCGGCCAGGCCGGCTTCGCCGCTGTCGGGGCCTATGGGATCGCCATCCCCGTCAGTCAATACCACTGGAATCCGTTCGCAGCAATGCTGGTGATCCTCGTCGGTGCGGTCCTCCTCGCCGTCGGCGTCGGTCTGTTGACGTTGCGGTTGCGTTCGGACTACCTGGCGATCGTGACCATCGCCATTGCCGAGATCATCCGCATCTTCGTCAACGGTGACCACTTCAAATGGCTGACCGGTGGCAACGACGGCCTGCAGGGGTTCACGCGGTGGATGGAAAATGCGTCACCGTTCTCCACCAACGGCGTGAAGATCTGGGCACAGAAGATCGACGGCTACCGACTGTGGCTGCTCGTGTCCGGCTGGATCCTGCTGGGGATCATCGCCACGGCGTTGTATCTGCTGATCCGCAGCCCATGGGGCCGAGTACTCAAGGGCATCCGCGAGGACGAGGACGCCGTACGCAGTCTTGGCAAGAACGTGTTTGCGTTCAAGATGCAGAGCCTGGTCCTCGGCGGAGTCGTCGGGGCGATCGGCGGGATGTGGCTGGTCCTCGACAAACAATCGGCGCAGCCTGGCGACTTCGCCACCACGCTGACGTTCTTCGCCTACACGATGATCATTCTCGGGGGTGTCGCCAAGGTCAAGGGTCCGATCATCGGGGCGATGATGTTCCTCTTCCTGTTCACGTGGGTCGACTCATTTCTCCGAGAAGCGACGAAGACGTCAGCGGGAAAGAAGCCGGTGCTGCCGAAATGGCTGATCACCGACAACAACTACGCCCAGGTCAAGTACATCTTCGCCGGTGTCGTCCTCGCCATTCTGGTCGCCTTCCGACCGCAAGGCATTTTCGGCGACAAGAAAGAGCAGGCCTTCGATGTCCGATGACGCCGTGAGCAACGACGGTGCCGAGCCGTCGGCGCACATACCGGAGGTCCAACCGATCGACGCAGCCGCTCCGCTGAGCGAGCAAACCCATGCGGCCGAGCAGGCCAGTATCGACGCTGCAGAGGCCGAGTTGGCAGACCTCGAGGCGATCGAACCGGAACAGGCTGATCTCGAATCGGTCGTCGCCGGTCCGGCTGCCGAGGAAGCGATCGAGGTCGAAGAGGCGATGCACAACGTGCAGTCGACCGTGTCGATCCCGCGGGCGACGACGGCGTCGTCAGAGGGCGTGTTCGACGATGTCGTCGCCGAGCCCGGGTCGTCGAAGCCTGATCCGATCGTTGTCGCCGAGGGAATTCGGAGACAATTCGGCGGTCTCGTCGCCGTCGACGTCGATCGGCTCGAGATCCAGCGGAACGCGA
Source organism: Actinomycetes bacterium (assembly GCA_025356335.1). Lineage (GTDB taxonomy): Bacteria > Actinomycetota > Acidimicrobiia > Acidimicrobiales > Ilumatobacteraceae > JANXUF01. The sequence continues at coordinate 93,296 of JANXUF010000053.1, read as the reverse complement.
TCACTGCGCTGATCGGCCCGAACGGCGCCGGCAAGACGACGTTCTTCAACCTGCTCACCGGTTTCGACCAGCCGAACGAGGGCAGTTGGACGTTCGACGGCACGCCGTTGCTCGGCATCGCCCCGCACAAGGTCGCGCAGATGGGCATGGTTCGCACATTCCAGTTGACCAAAGCGCTGTCGCGCATGACGGTCATCGAGAACATGCGCCTCGGCGCCAACCATCAAAAGGGCGAGAAACTGTTGCAGGGCCTGTTGCAGTTCCCATGGCGCAAACAGGAGGACGAGAACACGATCCGCGCCGACGAACTGCTGCAGCGGTTCAAGCTCGACCATGTTCGCGACGAATTCGCCGGTTCGCTGTCCGGAGGCCAGCGAAAACTGCTGGAGATGGCCAGGTCGTTGATGGTCGAGCCGCGCATGGTGATGCTCGACGAGCCGATGGCCGGCGTCAACCCGGCTCTGAAACAGAGCCTGCTGGAACACATCAAACTGCTTCGAAACGAAGGCCGGACGGTACTCTTCGTCGAACACGATATGGACATGGTCATGGAGATCAGCGACTGGGTCGTCGTGATGGCGGAGGGTCGGATCATTGCCGAGGGACCGCCGGAAACGTTGGGTCAGAACCAGCAGGTCATCGATGCCTATCTCGGTACCCATCAGGGTGCCGACCTCGGCGAAGAGGAATGAGGTCAGCATCATGAGCGGTGACACCACGATCAAAGACGCCGGCACGGCCAGCGGGGCCGGCACGGTCAAGAACGTCATCGATGTCACCGATGTCCATGCCGGCTATGTCTCCGGCGTCAACATTCTCAACGGTTGCAACCTCACCGTGGCCCCCGGCGAGTTCGTCGGAATCATCGGCCCGAACGGCGCCGGCAAGTCGACACTGCTGAAAGCAGTACTCGGGATGGTGTCGATCCGTTCCGGCGAGGTCAAGCTCGAGAACGAGGTCATCACCGGCAAGAAGGCACACGAACTCGTCGAGCGCGGCGTCGGGTTCGTCCCGCAGACGAAGAACGTCTTTCCGAGCCTGACTGTGCAGGAGAACCTCGAGATGGGTTGCTACCTCAAGCCGTCGCGGTTCAAAGACCGTCTCAGCTACGTCGTCGACCTGTTTCCGCGCCTCGGAGAGCGCATCGACTTCAGGGCCGGTGCGTTGTCGGGTGGGGAGCGTCAGATGGTGGCGATGGGCAGGGCGTTGATGCTCGACCCGAGCGTGCTGCTCCTCGACGAACCGTCCGCAGGTCTGTCCCCAGCACTGCAGGACCAGTGCTTCGTGCAGTGCCGCAAGGTGAACCAGAGCGGCGTGGCGATTCTGATGGTCGAACAGAACGCCAGGCGCTGCCTGCAGGTCGTCCACAGGGGTTACGTCCTCGATCACGGCACCAACGCCTACACCGGCACCGGCCGCGGGCTGCTCGCAGACCCGAACGTCATCGCCCTGTACCTCGGCACGTTGGCCAAGTCCACCGGCGGTCACTAAACACTCGACGGCACGTCGGTCCTCCGTTCGGGGAGCGTTTCGGGGTAGCCGTCCCGACGTCGAACACTCCGCGGCGCGTCATGCCTCTGCCGTAACGAGAGAGGCCCGGGCTCGAAAGCCCGGGCCTCTCTCTTTTCGTCGTCAGCCGTGTGGCTGCGTTGTTCCTACTCCTTGAGCGTGATGCTCAGTTCACTTCCCGGCGTCGAACGCTGCGCCGAGGGCGGTTCCGATGTTGCCATCGCAGCCGTACACCTTCTTGACCTTCGGGCCGATTCCCTTTTCAACCATCGAGGCCAGGATCTTCGACGATTCGTCGAAGCCGATGACGGCGATGGCATCCGGGTTCGCAGCCTTGAGGGCGTCGACTTCAGCATCGAAGGAGGTCGCCTTCTCGTCGTACAGCTTCAGCAGAACGACCTTGACGCCAGCGGCAACGAGGTCCTTCTGGAGATCGTCCGAGAGGCCAGAGCCATAGGCGTCGTTACGGGCGATGATGCCAACGGTTGCGTTGCCGTCACCCTGGATGACCTGTGCGAGCACAGCACCCTGGAGGATGTCGGACGGCGCCGTACGGAAGTACAGGCCGTGATCTGCGTACGTCGACAGCTTCTTGGAAGTGTTGGCCGGCGAGAACATCACGACGCCGGCGGCGCTGATCTTGTCGATGACCGACAGGCTGACACCCGATGAAGCGGCACCGATGATGGCATCGACGTTCTGTGACAGCTCGCTGTCAACCGTCTTCGAAGCCGTGTCGGTGGTCGCATCGCCAGAGTCACCCTTGACCGTGGCGACCGGCTTGCCGAGCACTCCGCCTGCAGCATTGATGTCGGCGATGGCCAGGTCGAAACCGGCGAATTCGGGCGGCCCGAGGAACGCCAGTGAACCGGTCTGGGGCAACAGTGTCGCAATCTTCAGCTCGCCGTCGCCCTTGCGGGTGCCGTCGACGGGCGTCTGAGCTGCGAGCGCCGGGTCTGCCGGAGCTGTCGCCGTGACGAACGTCGTCTTGGAGTCGTCGATCTTGTCGTCGGCTCCGAACTGCAGGACGCCGTAGCTCGCCTTGGTGGGCTCGCCGTTACCGGAGAACTGGTAGTCGCCACCAGCACCCGTGTAATGGGGTTGTGTGCCTGCCTTGATGAGTGCGTCACATGACTTGAAGTCGGCGCAGGCTGTGCCCTTGCCGCCGTTGCCGCCGGTGATGCCGTTGATCAGCTTGGTGTAGGCAATGCCATCGTCCTTGGCCTGTTCGACAGCCAGGGCGATGATCGTGACCGCGTCGTAGGTCTCAGCGGTGTAGTTGAAGTCGGCAAAGGTGGCGTTGCCTTCTTTGGTCCAGTTGTCGAGGACACGCTTCTTGAAGTCGTCCGACAACTTGACGAGGGGCGTCGTGCCCTTCATCCCTTCGAGGGCACCCTTCTGTCCTGGCTTGCCAGCTGTCGTCGAACCAGCGGCTGTTCCGGCCGTGGTCGTTCCGGCAGCTGATCCGGCCGTGGTTCCAGTCGATGCAGCTGTGGTGGCTGTGCCGGCTGCCGTGGTGGCGGTTCCTGCTGTTGTGGCTGTCGTGGCCGTGCTGCTCGTCGTTTTCGATGAGCCGCAGGCTGCGGCGAACATCGACAATCCGACGACCACCACGCTGACGCGACGTGCTCGGGTCTTGTGCATAGGTTCTTTCTCTCTCCCCCTCTGGATCGGGCAGCTGCCTGCCCGGGTTGTACAGGGAGCATCAGGTTAGGCGTCAACCGTGTCCGTGGCAAGGTATCTCGTGAGTCGATTCTGTTAACTCCCAGCTCAGCATCAGTATGAGCGCACCAGGTCGAGGGCGCGACGGGCTTACTCTTGGCAGATGACCCTCGTCGCCGGCGTCGACTCGTCGACGCAGTCCACCAAGATCGAACTCCGTGACGCCGAGAGCGGGGCGTTGATCGCCAGGGCCGCGTCCCCGCATCCGCCTGTTTCCCCGCCAAGGTCTGAGCAGGACCCGATGTCGTGGTGGACTGCATTCGAGCTCGCATGGGAGCAACTCGGCTCGCCGGCGGTTGCGGCGATCAGCATCGCCGGCCAGCAGCACGGCATGGTGGTCCTCGACAGTGATCGTCGCCTCGTCCGGCCGGCGAAGTTGTGGAACGACACCGAATCTGCAGCCGATGCGGCCTGGCTCGTGAAGCAGCTGCCGGCGGGTGCCGGCGGCTGGGCCGAGGCGGTCGGCAGTGTTCCGGTGGCTGCGTTCACAGTGACGAAGCTGTCCTGGCTGCACCGCAACGAACCCGATGCATGGTCTCGAATGGCTCACGTACTCCTGCCCCACGACTGGCTCACCATGCGTTTGACCGGCAATTTGACGACGGATCGGGGCGACGCCTCCGGTACGGGTTACTGGTCACCGTCGACGGGGGAGTACCGATGGGACCTGCTCGACATCATCGACAGGGACCGCGACTGGACGGCCGTCGTACCGCCGGTGCTCGGACCGTTGCAGTCGGCGGGTGCCTGGGGTGACGTCATAGTCGGACCGGGTACGGGGGACAACATGGCGGCAGCGCTCGGGCTCGGCCTCGGGCCGGGGGATGTGGTGATTTCTCTGGGGACCTCCGGCACCGTCTACTGCGTCGCAGTCAATCCGACCCACGATGCCACCGGTTCGATCGCCGGGTTTGCCGATGCCAGCGGGCGTTTCCTGCCGCTGGCGTGCACATTGAACGCGACGAAGGTGACGGAGATGGCCCGCAGGCTGTTGGGAGTCGACCACGCAGAACTCGACCGTCTGGCGCTCAACGCAGACCCGGGTGCCGGCGGTCTGACGATGTTGCCGTACCTCGATGGTGAACGCACACCGAACCGTCCGCAGGCGACGGGCGTGGTCGGCGGCCTGCGGTCGGATGGCACCCGTGAGCAGTTCGCCAGAGCGGCATTCGAGGCGGTGGCCTGCAGCCTGTACGACGCCTATCAGGCGCTGGCCGCAGCCTGCGGCCCACAGGAGGGTCGGCTGTTGCTCGTCGGCGGCGGTGCACGGTCGTCGGCGTACCAGCAGATCGTCGGCCACGTGTTCGGTCGGCAGGTGACGATCCCTCACGACGACGAAGTCGTTGCCACCGGCGCAGCGGTCCAGGCTGCAGCCGTGTTGACGCGGACCGATCCGTCGACCGTCGCCTTGCACTGGGGACTCGGCACCGGTTCGCCGGTGAGGCCGACAGCATCCTTCGTGGCAGCCGCTGCGTTCGACCGACATCGGTACGAGGACCTGCGAGACGCCACCGTCGGTTGGTAGCCGACATCAGCCGGCAGGCGATACTGGGTTGGTGAATGATCCGTTCGACGTGCTGGGATTGACACGATCGGCAAGTCTCGCCGACGTCCGTCAGGCCCGCCGTCGACTGGCCTTCGACGCCCATCCCGACCGCGGCGGCGATCCCGAACGGATGCGCGAGGTCAACGCAGCGTTCGAGGCGGCCGTCGCCCACGTGACCGGTCGGCGGCTCTTGGTTGATCCCCAGGCCACTGGTGCCGATCCGGCACCGGGAGCGCCAGACGGGAAACACTCCGCAGCGAAGCAGCCCACTCCGCAGCGGAGCGCTCGGGAACGGACCCGATGGAGGGTCGAGCGTGACATCCCGTCATTCGTGATCGAGGCACTGCCGGTGGAGGCCTTCGAGGCGTTGCTCGTCGTCACCGCCAACATCGGCGAGTTGCTGATCGACGAGCCGCCGTACGTGTTGGAGGCCTTCCTCGACGACCCGGAACCGTGTTGGTGTCGCCTCGACCTCGTCCCAGACGCCGGATCGTCGACGGTGAGCCTGACAGTCGCCGGTTTCGACGGCGCTCCGGCACCCGACCCGGAAGTCGTACGCGACGTGTGGATCCGCGAGCTGAACCGACTCTGACCGCGAATCGCCAGGCAACGCTCGTTCAGCTCTTGCGGTAGCGGGCGACGGCCAGCGGCGCGAGCACGGCGATGATGCCGACCGACCAGAGGATCGCCACGACAAAGGTGTGCGTCAGCGGACCGCCGTGAACACCGACACGCATGGCGTCGATGGTCGCACTGACCGGTTGGTGCTTGGCCCACCACTTGAGCGGACCCGGCATGCTCGACGGATCGACGAAGGCATTCGATGCGAAGACCAACGGTGCGAGGAACGGGAATGCCGCCGCCTGAGCCGCCTCGCCGTTCGAGACCGAGAGCCCGATCAGGGCGAAGAGCCAGGCCAGTGCGAATCCGAACAGCAGCAGGATTGCCAATCCTCCGATGAACGGCAGCACGCCGTTGTGGGCGCGGAACCCGACCGCGAAGCCGACGACGGTGATGAGCACGATGACCAGCACGTTGCGCACGACATCGGCCAGCGTGCGGCCGCCGAGGACTGCCGAGCGCGACATCGGAAGCGATCGGAGCCGCTCCAGCAGACCCTTGTTCTTGTCTTCTGCCAGGCCGACAGCGGTGTTGATGGCACCGAAGGCGACGGTCTGGGCGAAGATTCCCGGCATCAGATAATCGACGTAGCGCCAGCCGGGAATGTGGATCGCCCCGCCGAACACGTAGCGGAACATCAGCACGAAGATGATCGGCTGAATCGAGGAGAACACCAGCAGTTGCGGGAGACGAACGATGGTGATGAGATTGCGCTTCATCAACGCCAGCGTGTCTTTGGCCGCCCAGCCGAAACCGTCGGCGCTCATGCGTACATCGACACTCATTGTGCTGCTCCGCTGGCGAGGTTCCGGGTGGTGAGGTCGAGAAAGACATCGTCGAGCGTCGGCTCGCGCAGGGCGACGTGCATCGGGGTGATGCCCGCCGCGGCGAGCGCGTTCAGCGTGTCGCGAAGCGTCGCCGGCCCGCTCGCCATCGTCACCCTGACGATGACGCCCGCAGACGTCGTGGTGCGCAGCGCGACCGCAGCAGCTTCGGCTTCGGATTCGTTGTGCAACTGCAACTCGATGACGGTGTCACCGAGCGTCGCCTTCAACTGCGAGACGGTTCCCTGGGCAGCGATCTCGCCCTCGTTGATCACGACGATGTTGTCCGCGAGACGATCTGCCTCTTCGAGGTACTGCGTCGTCAGCAGGACGGTCGTGCCATCGGAGACGAGGTTTTCGATGACGTCCCACAGCGCCAGCCGGCTGGCCGGATCGAGGCCGGTCGTCGGCTCGTCGAGGAACAGCACGGGAGGATGGGCAACCAACGCCGCTCCGAGATCGAGGCGTCGGCGCATACCGCCGGAATAGGTCCTCGCCGGGCGGTCCGCCGCATCGGACAGCTGGAATTGATCGAGCAATTCGACCGCCCGTCGGCGTGCGACCGCCCTGGACAGGTGGGTCAGTTGCCCGACGAGCGTGAGGTTCTCCCGGCCGGTCAGGTTCTCGTCGACAGCGGCATACTGCCCGGCGAGTCCGATGCTACGCCTGACGGACTGGGCATGCTCGACGACGTCGAGACCGTTGACGATGCCGTGTCCGGCGTCCGGTTTGAGCACGGTCGTGAGCATCCGTACGATCGTCGTCTTCCCGGCACCGTTGACACCGAGCAGCCCGAGGACCGTGCCGGTGGGGACCTCGAGGCTGATGCCGTTGACCGCATGGACATCGCCGAAGGATTTGCGGAGACCGTCGGCCACGATGGCTGTGTTCGTCACAGCCATTGATATTACATGATTATTGATGCTTGTCAATGGTTGAGCGTCGGTGATGATGCGTGTAGAATGACCATGTGGCGCGCGAATCTGGTGAGGGTCTCGATGAGGTCGACAGTTGTGAAGACGCCGCTGCCGGATCGACTGCGCAACAGCAGGAGCAAGAAATCTGGGCGCGGATGTCCCCGCTGTTCCTCTCGAGCCGGGACATGTTCTTCGGAGTGATGAACGAGCACGGGCTGACCCCGCCGCATGGTCACGCCTTGATGACCTTGGCCGCAGGATCTTCCAAGATGCGCCACCTCGCCGAACAGATGTCGTGCGATGCCTCCTACGTCACCAACGTCGTCGACCGGCTCGAAGAACTCGGGCTGGCCAAACGCCAGGAGTCCGTCGGGGACCGACGCGTCCGTGAAGTCGTGCTGACCCCCGTCGGCGAGACGGTCGCTGCTCAGGTCCACGGGGCGATGTCCCGACCACCAGCTGAACTGGCGCAGCTGTCAGATCGCGACCGAGCGGCATTGCTCCGCATTCTCCGCAAGATCAGCCCGATGGACGACGGGCCGCTGTGGCGAAGGCGCACTCAGCCGAGATAGCCGCGCCGGCGAGACGCTGCGACGGCTCGCCTCCCGTGTCACCGAATGTGCGCATATCTGTGCACATTCGGTGACACGGACCGGGTCGAACGGCGACGCCTCATGTCGGGGGGCGGGGTGCGGCTGCTTTCGTCAGGCGGTCGCGGATCGCGTGGCCGAGACCGGCGGCGGGCGGCAACACGGCGATGATCGTTCCGGCACCCGACCCATCGGCGGCTCGTAGGTCGCTGTAGAGCTGTCGTGCGTAGGCGCCGAGGTTGCTGCCGTAGTCGATGACGGCGACCCCGATTCCGACGTCCTGCAGCTCCTTCGCCCGCCAGAACGCTTCGTCGCCGGACTCGTACAGTTCGACGGGAGCACGCGGTGCGTAGTGTGAGGCGAGCATCCCGGGCGCACGGCTGGGACCGCTCGGTGAACGTTCGAGTGGCCCGTCGAGCATCGTCGCGAGCTCGTCGTCGGTCACGCCACCATGACGGAGGATCTGCGGGACGTCACCGGTGCAGTCGACGATGGTCGATTCGACGCCGATGGCCGCCTGTCCGCCGTCGAGGATGTAATCCACCGCTGCGCCGAGGTCATCGGCGACATGGGCTGCATTCGTCGGGCTGATCCGTCCGAAACGATTCGCAGATGGGGCGGCGATCCCGCCTCCGAACCTCGCCAACAATTCCGCCGTCAGCGGGTGAGCCGGAACCCTCAGCCCAACGGTGTCTCGACCCCCGGTCACGACGTCGAGCACCGTGTCGGCACGCGGCACGATGATCGTCAACGGTCCGGGCCAACAGGTTTCGGCGAGCAGCAGCGCCGCCGCTGACGGATGTCTCGACCAGCTCGACAGCTGCGCGCCGTCCGCGAGGTGGACGATCACCGGGTGATCGACCGGACGCCCCTTCGCCACGAATATTCGCCGTACAGCCGACTCGTTGGAGGCGTCGGCACCGAGTCCGTACACCGTCTCGGTCGGGATGGCGACGAGACCGCCGCTGCGGATGACTTCGACGGCGTAGCCGACATCGGTTCCGATGGTCGCACTCACGACCCGTCGATGGCCAGGAAGTCGAGCACAGCGTCGATGAAACTGAATTTTTCGGGTGTGGCGAAATGGTCGACGTTGCGCAACATCACCAGCGTGGCGTTCGGCAGTTTCTCGACGAGTGGCTCTGGCGGCCCTGCGAAGTCCTTGTCGCCGAGCACGACGAGGACCGGACACGTGACCAGCGCGAGCTGCTCGGCGTCGAACGGCTCCTGGACGCGTTCCATCACCAGTGCAAGCGCCTCGCTGTCGTTGCCTGGACTGCCGGCGTACTGCGCGAAGAGATTGGCGAGGACGTCGTCATCACCGCCTTCGCCACGGACTGCCGCAACGATCCGTTTCGAGCGCTCGTCGTCGCGATGGAAGAGACTCGCTCCGACGCCGGCGAGCACGATCCGTCTGAACGAGCCGGGCCAGTCGATCGCTGTTCGCAACAGCGTCGCCGCTCCGAGGGAGAATCCGACGGCGTCGATCGGCTCGTCCGGTAGCGATTCGACGATGCGCGCCGTCATGTCACCGTACGCGGCTGGGTCGTGCGGCTTCGGGGCGTCTCCGTGGCCGAGCAGGTCGACGCCGATGATCGTGCGCCCAGCATCCTCGAGCAATGGCACCAGTGGCGTCGACGACCAGGTCTTTTCGAACGACCCACCCCAACCGTGGACGAGCATGACCGGCGGAAGCCCCATGCCGACACCGTACCCCTACGCCGCCGTGCAAGCTGGCGCAATCAAGAGCAGGAGATCGCCATCTTTGCGTTGTTAGATTGCATTGGCCCTTTTCTGGAGGCAACGATTTCATGCGGTTTCTCAACAACACCTCTGCGGCGTACGACCTGACCTACAACGACGTCTTCATGACTCCGAGCCATTCGGCTGTCGGATCACGGTTCAACGTCGATTTGACAACCCCGGATGGGCTCGGCACGACGATCCCGATCGTCGCCGCCAACATGACGGCCGTAGCCGGTCGGCGGATGGCCGAAACCCTCGCCCGCCGCGGCGGGCTGGTCGTGCTCCCGCAGGACATCCCGCTCGACGTCATCGAGACGGTCGTCGAGTACGTCAAGAGTCGCCACCCCATCTACGAGACGCCGATCACGTTGGCACCGACGGCGACCGTGGGGGAGGCGCTCAGCCTGATCCACAAGCGCTCCCACGGCGCAGTCGTGATCATCGAGGACGATCGGCCCGTCGGCATCTTCACGGAGGCCGATTCCGTCGGTTTCGACCGCTTCACGCAGTTGCACAATGTCATGAGCCGCGATCTGGTCAAAGTTGCGGACGGGACCGATCTCACCTCGATCTTCGACCGCCTGTTTCACGAACGCATCAAAGCAGCCCCTGTCGTCGACAGCGACGACCGTCTGCTCGGTTGCGTTACCCAGAAGGGTGCGCTGCGTTCGACGATCTATCGGCCGGCGCTCGACAGCGACGGCCGGTTGATGGTGGCAGTCGCCGTCGGGATCAACGGAGACCCGGGTGCCAAGGCCAAGGCACTCGTCGCCATGGGTGTCGATGCGCTGGTCATCGACACTGCGCACGGCCATCAGGATAAGATGCTGTGGGCGGTGCAGGAGGCACGGTCGAATGCAATGTCGACGCCGATCGTTGCCGGCAACGTCGTGACGACGAGCGGCACGAGAGCGCTGATCGACGCCGGTGCTGATGTCGTCAAGGTCGGCGTCGGCCCCGGTGCGATGTGCACGACACGGATGATGACGGGTGTCGGCCGCCCGCAGTTCTCGGCGGTGCTTGAGTGTTCAGCAGAAGCGGCACGCCTCGGCAAGCACGTGTGGGCCGACGGCGGCGTGCGGTACCCGCGCGACGTAGCGCTCGCCCTTGCTGCCGGCGCAGCCAGCGTGATGTTCGGATCCTGGCTCGCCGGCACCTACGAATCGGCGGCCGACACACTCCGCGACACCGACGGTCGCCTCTACAAGGAGAGCTTCGGAATGGCATCGTCGCGCGCCGTCAAGAGTCGGACGCGCACGGAATCGTCGTTCGATCGTGCCCGCAAGGAACTCTTCGAGGAAGGCATCAGCAGTTCGCGTATGTATCTCGACCCGGAGCGCCCCGGTGTCGAGGACATCGTCGACGAGATCGTTGCGGGGGTCCGCAGTTCCTGCACCTATGCCGGTGCTGCGAGCATCCCGGAGTTCGCCGAGCGAGCAGTCGTCGGGATCCAGAGTGCCGCCGGCTACGAAGAAGGCCGACCGGTCGGGACGAGTTGGTGAGAGTCGTCGCCATCGACGGCCCGGCAGGAGCCGGCAAGTCGACAGTCTCACGGTTGCTCGCGCGCAGCCTTGGTCTGGCGTATCTCGACACCGGGGCGATGTACCGGGCCGTGACCGCCGAAGCGATGCACCGCGGCATCGCCCTCCATGACGTCGAGGCAGTGGCGGCGATGTCGCGGTCGGTTTCGATCGAAGTCGGCGAGCGCGGGGTCTTCGTCGACGGCCGCGACGTTTCCGAAGCGATCAGAACCCCGGAGATCACCGTCAACGTTGCGCCTGTTGCTTCGAACTCGGCTGTGCGCGCCGACCTTCGCGATCGCCAACGGGCGTGGGCGGTGGAACACGGCGGCGGAGTGATCGAAGGCCGCGACATCGCCTCGGTCGTCTTCCCGGATGCCGAGCTGAAGATCTATCTGACGGCGACGCCGCTCGAACGGGCCAAGCGCCGCGCTGCGCAATACGGGGGCAACGTCGAGGAGATCGCCGCCGCTCTCGCCGAACGGGACCATCGGGACATGTCGCGACCTGACGGGAAACTGCAGGCGGCGGATGGCGGCCACAACGTGGAGACGGACGGGCTGTCAGTCGATGAGATCGTCCACAAGATCGTCGGTCTCCTGGATCACGATGAGAGCCTCGATGATCCCGATCACGAGAAGGGTTCGTGAGGCGCCGATGACCAAAGTCAAGTCAGAACTCGCCGGCAACTCGTTGCCGTCGAGGATGTTCTATCGATTCGGACGGACTGTCACGTGGGGTTTCTGCCGGGTGTACAACCGCCTGACGATCACCGGGCGCGAAAATCTCCCGCTCTCCGGCGGCTACATCATCGCCCCCGTTCACCGTTCGATCATCGACACGATGGCCTGCGCCGGAATCACCAAACGGCGCATCCGCTACATGGGCAAGGATTCGATGTGGGAAAGCCAGCCCGGCAACTGGCTGCTATCGGCGCTGGGTGCCTTTCCCGTGTCGCGTGGGACCGCCGATCGCGAAGCGCTACAACGGTGCATCGCCGTCGTCGAAGGCGGGGAGCCGCTCGTGCTCTATCCGGAGGGCGAGCGTAAGAGCGGCCCGATCGTCCAACCGATGTTCGACGGTGCCGCGTACGTGGCGATCAAGGCGGGCGTCCCGATCATTCCGGTCGGTATCGGGGGCAGCGAGCATGTGCTGTCCAAGGGCTCGTGGTTCGTCTACCCGAAAAAGATGCGCCTGATCATCGGCACACCACTGATGCCGCCGGAGGGTCTCAACGGAAAGGCGCCGCGTGGCGTCGTCAAAGACCTCACGAGCCGGTTGCACGAAGAGGTGCAGATCCTCTTCGATCGCGCCCAGGCGCAGGTCTGAACCTCCGACGCGGTCGCCGTCCGAACCCCTATTCGAGTCACGCACCTGCGAGGTACGCGCCGAGCGCAGCGGCGAGGTAGCCGGGATCGTCGACGCCGCACAGCTCGCGAGCCGAGTGCATCGACAACTGCGGCACACCGACGTCGACGGTCTCGATACCGAGTCTGGTCGCGGTGATCGGTCCGATCGTCGATCCGCATGGCATGTTGCTCCGCGAGGTGAACACCTGCCACGGGACTCCGGCCGAACGGCACGCCCGCTGGAACATCGTCGCCGTCACCGAGTTCGTCGCGTAGCGCTGGCCGGCGTTGACCTTGAGCGCTGGTCCATGGTTGAGCAGCGGTCGATGACCCGGCTCGTGGCGCTCAGGGTAATTCGGGTGCACGGCGTGGGCGTTGTCCGACGAGATGCACGACGACGCCGCGCAGGCACGGAGGAAGTCCGTTCGATTGCCGCCCAGCGACGTCGTGATCCGCTCGAGGAGATGGGCGAGCAACGGCCCGCCAGCACCGGAGCTACTGGCAGAACCGACTTCCTCGTGGTCGAACAGGGCGATGACACTGATGTGATCGCCGTCAGCCCCCCGACTCGTCAGCGCAGCCGTTGCCGCCCAACATGACAACTGGTTGTCGAGCCGGCCGGAGACGAGCATCGAGGAGTCCTCGCCGATGACCGCTGCCGGGTTCACGTCGTACAGCTGCAGGTCCCATGCGCCGACCTCGCCGGTGTCGACGCCCAATTCGTTCGCCACGAAGGCGACGAAATCGCCGGCCGCTGCGTCTCCGACACCCCAGATCGGTGTCAGGTGTTGTTGGCGATCGAGGACCAGGCCGCGATCGTTGACCTCGCGGTCGAGGTGCACTGCGAGCTGGGCGACCCGCGCAATTCCGCAGTCGACGTTCAGCAACATCGTGCTTGCGTCGATGAGCGCGACCCGGCCGGCGATACCGAGGTCACGGTCGAGCCACGAGTTGAGGAGCGGGCCGCCGTAGACCTCGACCCCCAATTGCCTCCAGCCGAGCAGTCCGGTGTCAGGCCGCGGTTTGATCCTCAGCCCGGGGGAATCGGTGTGCGCTCCGATGATACGAAACGGGGCGGCGGCTGCAGCGCCTTCCGGGGCGATCCAGGCGACGAGAGCTCCGTCGCGCACGACGAAGGAGCGGGTCCCGACAGCCGACCATTCCGCGCCGGCTTCGAGTTCGACGAATCCCGAAGCGCGCAGCAGCGATGCCGAGGTGGCGACTGCGTGATACGGAGACGGGCTGGCGTCGAGGTAGGCACGCAGTGCAGCCGTCGGATCGGAGCGATCGGAGCGATCGGAGCGAGAGCGACCCGAGCGAGCTCGATCGGAGCGATCGGGCAGTGCGGGGGCGTTGGCGGCGGCATCGGTCATCGCTGGAACATACCGATCGGAAGTCCACTCCCACGTAAATGGCCGGTTTCGTTCAGCGTGACGATCGACCGCTCGCCTGACGATGCTGCGGCAAGGCGGTGGATCGAGGTGTAGTTGGGGTAGAAGAACGACTGCGCCCGGGGTGCCATCCCGAGAACATGCGCCACGTATGCGCCGATCACCCCACCGTGGCAGACGACCGCGATGCGGTCGCCCTGATGGGCCACCACGAGTGCCTCGATCGCCGCAACGACCCGTTCCGAGAAGACCTCCGGCGTGTCGCCACCTTCGATCCACTGCCCGGAGACGATCAACTGCCACCGGGGGTCGTTCGTCCGTTTGAGCTCCTCGACCGGGATGTATTCGCTCGAATGACGATCGAACTCCGCCAGCTCGTCGACGACGACGACCGGTAGACGATGTCGATCGGCGAGCGGGTCCGCTGTCTGCGCAGCCCTCCTCAGCGGGCTCGAATAGATCGCATCGAGATGCTCGGTCGACAGGTACTCTGCGAGACGTGCGGCCTGCGCATGCCCATCGGCGGAGAGCAGCGGGTCGGCTGCGCCCTCGGAGACCACCGTACGCTGCGGCAACGCGTGCCGTATCAAGAGCAGCTCCATATCGACTAGAGATAGCAGGTGTGACTGGCAGAACGAAGATCGTGGCGACCATCGGACCGGCGAGCGATACGCCAGAGCTCCTGGATGAGCTGTTGCGTGCCGGCGTCGATGTCGTTCGCCTCAACCTCAGTCATGGGCCGATCGAACAACATCTCGTGCGCATGCAGGCGGTGCGCGATGCTGCCGAACGGACCGGGTTGGTGGTGGCTGTTCTCGGCGATCTCCCTGGCCCGAAGATCCGTTCCGGCAAGTTTCCCGACGAGGGTGCGTACTGGGCGGAGGGCGACGTCGTGCAATTGCAGGTCGGTAACGGGCCAAGCACGACGACCCTGGTGAACGTCGACTACGCGACCTTGCTCGATGACGTGAAGCCGGGGGAGCGCTGTGTGATCGGCGACGGTGCGATCTCGCTGATGGTCACCGTCGTCGCCGATCACAAGGTGAACTGCGTCGTCGTCTCTGGTGGCCGTGTTGCCGGTCGCCCGGGCGTCCACCTGCCGTCGGAACATTCGCAGCTCGCCACGCCGACCGAGCAGGACCTCGTCCTCGCTGTGCAGATGGCTGCTGCAGGAGTCGACTTCCTGGCGTTGTCGTTCGTTCGTCAGGGAGCAGACCTGGTCAGGCTGCGCAAGGCCGTCGGTCCTGACGGACCGCTGCTCGTCGCCAAGATCGAGACGGCAGCGGCGATCGAGGCGCTCGACGGAATCATCGAGGAGGCAGACGCCGTCATGGTCGCCCGCGGTGATCTCGGCATCGATTGTCCTCTCGAAGACGTGCCACATCTGCAGAAGAAGATCATCAGGACATGCGTCGAGCGGGGAGTGCCGGTGATCACTGCGACGCAGATGTTGGAAAGTATGATCACTTCCCCCGCCCCGACGAGAGCAGAGGTCAGCGATATCGCCAACGCCGTCTTCGACGGAACGGACGCCATCATGTTGTCCGCCGAAACGGCGATCGGCCATGATCCTGCGCTGGTGGTACGGACGATGACGCGCATTGCCGAACGAGCCGAGGCCGACGCCGCCTATCGCCAGTGGGCGAATCGTCTCGGACGGCTTCAACGGGAGCAGGACACCGCACCCGTTGATCGCATCACCTACGCGATAACGCACGCCGCCTATCAGGCAGCGACGGACATCGGGGTGTCGGCGATC
Organism: Actinomycetes bacterium; assembly: GCA_025356335.1. Taxonomy (GTDB): domain Bacteria; phylum Actinomycetota; class Acidimicrobiia; order Acidimicrobiales; family Ilumatobacteraceae; genus JANXUF01. The sequence continues at coordinate 77,802 of JANXUF010000053.1, read as the reverse complement.
CTCTGCTGTACCCGTTCGGGTCGAACGGCATTGGCGATGGCCAGCTTCCGCCCTGCGGCGACGATGATCGGGCTCAGTCCGTCGGCACGAACGGTGCGGGCGATGACGTTGAGTTGGGGCGTCGTCCCGCTGCTCGCCAACGTCTATACATCCACTGATGAAATGGTGTGGTTCGCTGTCGAATCGGCACTGGCCGCCGGGCAGATCAGCCACGGTGACACGGTGCTGGTGCTCGCCGGCGCTCCAGACATGGGAACCGGAGCATCGACGGATGTACTCCGAGTCGTCGACGTCGCATGACCGTCGAACCGTTCGAGACGGCCTTGCGACCGCCACGGCCGCACCACAGCGACGCTGAACATGGCACGACAGCTGATGGTCTGGCGTATGCGGCCTCCGGTCCTGTCGATGGCGAGCTGATCGTGCTCGTGCACGGAGCGATGGACCGCATGGCGGGGATGCACAAGCTCGCCCGTCGTCTCGACGATCGGTATCGGGTGGTGCGCTACGACCGTCGCGGGTACGGCCTGAGCGCACCACATCCAGGTCCATTCGATATCGCTGCACACGTCGACGATCTCGTCTCGTTGCTCGACAGGTTTCTCGGCGACGGACGTCGGGCCGTGCTGGTCGGCCACAGCATCGGTGGTGACATCGTCCTGGCAGCTGCTCAACGGGAAACCGACCGGGTCGGTGCGGTCGTCGCCTTCGAGCCTCCGCAGTCCTGGGAGCCGTGGTGGCCCGGCGAAGGTGCTACGGCTGGCGGTGCGGCACTCGGGGTCGACCCCCACGATGCTGCCGAGGCGTTCATGCGGCGGCTGATCGGCGACCGGCTGTGGGAGCGTCTGCCGCAATCGACGAAGGATGCGAGGCGGGCGGAGGGCCCGGCGCTGGTCGGCGAACTGCGCGACCTGCGTCGCGCCAGTCCGTTCGATCCCGCTGCGATCGAACAGCCGGTGATCCTCGGCTACAGCGAGTTCGCCAAGCCGCATCATCACAGTGGAACTGCCTCGCTGGCGACATCGCTGGCGAACGCGACGCTCGTGTGCGTTCCCGGTGCATCTCATGGCGCTCACGCCTCGCATCCCGAGCTGTTCGTCGAACTGCTCGTCGAACCGGCGTTGCTGGCCAACGGATCTCCGTAACGTTCTCGGGATCCACCTCGGGGATCCACCTCAGGGAGTCAAGGCAGGAAGCTGCACCTTGTAGCCGAAGAATTGGCAGGTTGCACCAACCCGAGATTGGGCGACGTAGTTCTTCTCGCACTTGGTCAATGACTGACGCTGCGTGAAGACCGCGAGGATCAGCGCGCCGAGGATCAGGATCGTGATCGCTTTCGTCGTCACCGACCGCACGACCTTGGCGACGAGCAGGGCCAACAGCACCAGCACGACAGCGAGACCGATGGCGATGTTCCTGACGAGTGCATAGTCGAGCGCTGCGAGCATTCGCCAACACTACGCATCGCCGTACCGGTCGGGTCGGCATCATCATTCGTGTACACAGATCCGAGTTCGGCCGACGCTTCGATCGTCGGGCCGCCGCTAGCGTGCGCCCCATGAGCGAGTTCCGACCTGTCAATCTGACGCCCACTGGCCCGCCTTCGACGGTCCTGCCGCCAGAACCGATCGAACGCCTGAACGCCATGCGTCGAGCGCTTGCACTTCCGGCAGCAGAACGCCGTGCTGCACTGGCGGCTGTTGTGACTGCCGCGCCACGATTCGTCGAGGGCTGGGCACGGCTCGGAGAGAACGCGCGGGACGAGATCGAGGCCTACGCCTACTTCCGCGTGGGCTATCACCGGGGCCTCGATTCGCTGCGGGCCAACGGCTGGAAAGGAGGCGGCTACGTTCGTTGGGCTCACGAATCGAACCGCGGGTTCCTGCGGGCGCTGCGCGGTCTGCGTGATGCAGCTCAGGCCATCGGCGAGTTCGACGAAGCCGATCGCTGCGCGCAGTTCATCGCCCAGCTCGATCCGTCTGGAATTCCAGCAGAGGGCTGACGTGTGATTGCCGGCAACAACCGTCCCGCTGTGTCCGGCGCCATCCTGACGGGTGGGCGAAGCACGCGGATGGGCCGTGACAAGGCATTCGTCGCCATCGATGGTGTCTACATGGTGGTGCGACTGGCGACGGCGCTCGGTGACGGCGGCGTCGATCCCGTCATCGCCATCGGTGGAGATCGGCCACGAATCTCCGCAGCGGGCATTGCCTCGATCGCCGACGACTGGCCCGGTGAGGGTCCCCTCGGGGGAATCATCACGGCGATGAGGTTCTGCAGGACACCCTGGGTATTCGTCGTCGCCTGCGATCTGGCGATGCTGTCGGCGCCGACGGTCCTCAGGCTGGGTGATGCAGCGGTCCACCGCTCCGACGACGTCGATGCCCACGACGTCGTCGTTGCTCAAACCGATCGGCTGGAGCCGCTCTGTGCCGTGTGGCGGCGCACCGAGGCGGTCATCGCCACGTTGGCAGACGCCTTCGAAGCCGGTGAACGCTCTGTCCACGGCGGGCTCTCACGTTTGCGGGTGAAGCGGCTTGCGGTCGAGGCGTCGGAATTGTCGAACTTCAACGCACCACAAGACCTGCGATAACGCCTAGCGTAGTTGCTATGGCGATTGCAGAAATCTCTGTCGAGGAACTCGATGGGCTCCTCAAGACCGGTGGCGTGACGTTGTTCGACGTCCGTGAGCGAGACGAGTACGAGGACGGCCACGTGCCATCGGCGCGTCTGATCCCACTTGGCGAAGTCCTCGATCATCTCGACGACTTCCGTGCAGTAGACGGCGAAGTTCTCGTGATCTGCAAGAGCGGCGGTCGCAGTATGCGCGCAGCGATGGCGCTCGCCGACAACGGCATCACGGCGACGAACGTTGCCGGCGGAACGATGGGTTGGATCGCCCACGGTTTCGACGTGGAAACCGCAGACGCCGCCGAGGGCAGCGATCCTGCGTGACCGTTGCGTGGATTGACACCGACGACGCCCTCGAGGCGCTGGTTGCCAGCCTGGTCGGACAGCCGCGGATCGCCCTCGACACCGAGTTCCACCGGGAGCGCACCTACTATCCGCGTCTCGCACTCGTGCAGTTGGCATGGCCCGGCGGGGTCGCTCTGATCGATCCGCTCGCTGCCGACCCGAAGTTGATGGGCCCGCTGCTGACGAGCGACTCGCTCTTCGTGCTGCACGCCGCGCAGCAGGATCTCGATGTCATGAACCACGCAATCGGCGAGGTGCCGGCACATCTGTTCGACACGCAGCTCGCCGCCGGATTTCTCGGCTACTCGACGCCGTCGCTCGTCAGCCTGCTCGCTGCCGAACTGAAGATCACCGTCGCCAAGGGCGACCGGCTCACCGACTGGCTCCGCCGGCCGTTGACCGACGATCAGAAGATCTATGCGGCAGCCGATGTCGATCATCTGCTGGCGTTGCACGACAAGCTGTTGGCCCAACTGAACGCCAATGGCCGCATCGACTGGGCGCTCGACGCCTGCGAGGAACTGCGTGTTCGTCCGCAGGGTCCCGGTGATCCCGACAATGCCTGGCTGAAGGTCAAGGATGCCCGTACGTTGAAGGCCCGCGGTCGCGGCGTCGCACGTGCGTTGACGGCATGGCGTGAGCGCCGAGCGATGGTCACCGACACCCCGCCACGGCAGGTGCTGTCCGATCTGGCGATCCTCGGTATTGCCCAGAAATCGCCCAAGGACGAGACAGAACTGTCGCATGCCCGTGGCGTCGACGACCGCCACATCCGTGGCGGGTTCGCCCGCGAAATCCTCGCAGCGGTCGAGCGCGGCAGCAACGAGCCTGCCGACCTGCCGGCACCGGAGGGTGAAGAACTCGACCGTCGGCTGCGCCCAGCCGTCACCCTCGTCTCGGCATGGGTCAGCGAGGTCGCCAGACGCGAGCACATCGACACGACGCTGCTGGCGACGCGTTCGGACCTCGTCGACTTCCTACGCGGCAACGACGACGCACGCCTCGCTCAGGGGTGGCGTCACGACTTCCTCGGTGCCGATATCAAGCGGATCGTCGACGGGCACGCGGCGTTGGCGTTCGATGGTCGTGGTGGCCTCAAGCTCATCGACGTCCCACCAGAATCGCCGCCGGCTTCGACCGTTGCCTAACGATCGCTGTTGGCGTTACTTGATGACCCTGCGGAGTTTGCGCCACAGTTGATCGAACGCTCCACTCACCTCAGCACTGCGGGCACCGAAGGAATGGATCGACCGGCGGTCGCCGATCGCCTGGTTGAGGATCACCCGTTGAGGAATCACCGGCTGCCAGATCGCCTTGCGGCCGACCGCTTCTGTCAGTTCCTCGTAACGACGGTCGGCTTCACCCGAGATGCCGGGAACCTTGTTGACGATCACGCCCGCAAGTTCCAACTCCGGGTTCTCGGCGTCCCAGACTTCGTCGACGACATCGGCAATCGCACCGATGCCACGTAAGCCGAGCGCCGACGGCTCGACGACGATGATCGCGTGGTTCGCAGCGGCCAGGCCGTTGGTGGTGAGGTTCCCCAACGACGGCGGGCAGTCGATCAACACCGCATCGTAGTTGCCGACGACCGATTCGAGAGCGGCGCGCAGCCGCTTTCCCGAGTCCTTTCCGGAACCGTGCTCTCGGTCCTGCAGACGGGTCGCCGCAGGCAACACGTCGACGAACTCACCCCATGCCGAGGTGACGATGGCCTTCGACGCAGGTGCTCGACCGAGGACCTCGGCTGACGAGACCTCGACGTCCACCGGGTCGATACCGAGCACCCACGTACTGCCACCCTGCGGATCGAGGTCGACGACGAGGACCCGGTGCCCTGCATGTGCAGCCGCCGACGCCAGTCCCAACGTGACGGTGGTCTTCCCGACGCCACCCTTCTGGTTCACAAAGCTGACCGTTCGTCCCATCACCTCATGTTGCCACGAACGATGGTGCCCGCCGTCCTCGATGGGACGCATGGCACTGTCCGATCGCCGATCGGCCGGTTCTCAGATCGGCCGCAGCACCACGGCGGCATCGGCGCTGAGGACGCCGCCGAACGGCATCAGTTCCTGCGAACGGTCCGTCGAAACGGCGATCGTGTTGGCTGCCGGAACTGCCACGGTCTGTGGGGAGCCGGTGGTGTTGACGAACACCCAGCAGCGGTCGCCTGCCGACGTCGCCCGTTGGTAGGCGAGCACTCCATCGGGGGCATCCATCCACGTCAGTGTTCCGCGAACGAGCGCGCTGTGGGTGCGACGGGCGGCGAGCAGGCGGCGATACAGGTGGGCGATGGAATTGGTGTCGGCCTGCTGTGCCTGGACGTTGCGCCGGTCGGTCTCCGGAGGAAACGGGAGCCACGGATCTGCCTGCCACCCGCGGTCCGCTGTGTTGTTCCACGGGATCGGCGCTCGACATCCGTCGCGTCCACCCGGATCGACGACCCGTTCCGGCGGCACGACGGCGTCGAGCAGGCCGAGTTCTTCGCCCTGGTAGACGAACGCCGTTCCTGGAAGCGTCAACAACATCACCGCCGCCGCGCGGGCGACCGCCTCACTGCCGCCGTATCGCTGGCGGTGTCGGGGAACATCGTGGTTCGACAGTACCCAGGTCGGGGTGGCGTCCCGAGGGCCTAACAGCTCAAGGGTGGTGATGATCCGCTTCTTGAGTTTGGCGGCGTCCCACGACGTCCACAGGAAGGCGAAGTTGAACGACATGTGCAATTCGTCATCGTCGCCGTAGTACGTCGCCATTTTCCGCTCGTCGAGCAGATAGACCTCACCGACGCTCGTGCGGTCACCCTGGTAGGAGTCGATCACTGAGCGAATGTGGCGCAGATGCTCGTGAGTGACAGGCACGTCGTTGAATTGCACATGGTTGAGCGGGGCGATGCCGTCAGGGTCGTCCTCGAAGTCCTTCCCGATCAGATGGACGACATCCATGCGCAGACCGTCAACACCCCGATCGAGCCAGAAGCGGATCGTGTCGAGCATCGCCGCCTCGACGTCGTGGTGCTCCCAGTTGAGGTCCGGCTGTTCTGGCAGGAACAGGTGCAGGTAGTACTGCCCGGTCGTGGGGTCGAGGGTCCATGCCGGCTGCTGGTCGCTGAACGAGGCTGTCCAGTTGTTCGGATACTCGCCGTTCGGTTGCAGGTCACGCCAGATGTACCAGTCCCGTTTCGGATTGTCGAGGCTGGAACGCGACTCGACGAACCACGGGTGTTCTATCGAGGTGTGGTTCGGAACCCAGTCGAGCATCACCTTGAGCCTGCGGCGATGTGCCTCGGCGAGCAGATCGTCGAAGATCCGCAGATCGCCGAAGAGCGGGTCGATGTCGCAGTAGTCGCTGACGTCGTAACCGAAGTCGGCCATCGGCGATGGGAAGATCGGTGACAGCCAGATGGCGTCGACACCGAGCCATTGCAGGTAGTCCAGTTTCGAGATCACGCCTTCGAGGTCGCCGATCCCGTCGCCACTGCCGTCAGCGAAGCTCCGCGGGTAGATCTGGTACACCACCGCCGATTTGTGCCATGCGTGTGCAGTCATCGCCCGGATGCTAGACCGGCCGCTGGCAGTGCCGGACTGCCGGGCACCCAGCGTGGTGTTGTGCCCGCTCTCGGGCAGTGTCAGGGCCTGGATCATCCGTGCAACGGTTGGCCCAGCCGATAGACTGGCGACCAATGTCAATTCTCTAAGTTCGGAGCCCTGCCGTGAAGAAGGGTCGTCATCGTCGCTTCGAAGAAGCGCGAAAATTGAAGCAGTCTGGTCCGGGGGCTTTCGACCTCGGATTTGGTGACAATAGCGGTCATCGCAGTTCGTCCGAAAGTGACGAATATGCGGCTATTGCCGAACGATACGGCGTGTCGTTCGACGAGGACGACGACTCCGACGAGGACGACGACCAGTAGGCCCTCGGGCTGCCACGGTTGGTCGTCCGTACACAGTTCCCCCCACAAACACAAGTGCCGGATTGCCCGGCCGAAACAGGATGTTCCACCGTGTCAACCAGTCCTATCCGTAGCGTCGCGCTCGTTGCCCATGTCGATCATGGCAAGACCACACTCGTCGACGCGCTCCTGCGCTCGACAGGCACCTTTGCCGCCCATGAAGCAGTCGTCGACCGCATCATGGACAACAACGACCAGGAGCGCGAGCGAGGTATCACCATCCTCGCCAAGGCTGCGCAGATCGAGTGGAGGGGCGTCACGATCAACCTCGTCGATACCCCCGGTCACGCCGATTTCGGCGGCGAAGTCGAGCGGGCGTTGGCGCTCGTCGACGGCGTCGTGCTGCTCGTCGACGCCGCAGAGGGCCCGCTGCCACAGACCCGCTACGTGCTGTCCAAAGCGCTTGCCCTGAACCTGCCGGCGATCGTCGTCATCAACAAGGTCGACCGCCAAGACGCCCGTCCGGAAGAGGTCCTCGAGGAAATCGAGCACCTGTTCCTCGACCTTGCACACCACGACGAGCAGTTGGCCTTTCCGGTCATCTCCGCCGTTGCCCGTGACAGCAAGTCGATGAAGGGCATCGGGATGCCCGGCGAGGACGCCGATCTCGTGCCGTTGCTCGACACGATTCTCGACCACATCCCGGAGCCGACCGCCGATCGCGACCTACCACTGCAGGCGATCGTGACCAACCTCGACGCCTCGGAATATCTCGGCCGGCTGGCCATCGGCCGTGTTCAGGCCGGCGTCTTGAAGCGTGGGACACAAGTCGCATTGATGCAGAAGGACACCAGCGATGACAAGGCACCGTTGCGCCGCCGCCTGTCGCAATTGTTCAAATTCTCCGGCGTCGGCCGCGACGATGCCGACGAAATCGTCGCTGGCGACTTGTTCATTGTCGCCGGTATCCCGGAGGTCGAAGTCGGCGACACGATCGCTGCGTCGGACAGCCCGGTGGCGCTGCCCCGTCTGATTGTCGACGAGCCGGTGCTGCGCATGAGCTTCGGTGTCAATACCTCGCCGTTCGCCGGTCGCGATGGGCAGTTCTTGACCAGCCGTCACCTCAAGGAACGCCTCAACAGGGAGATCCTCGGCAACGTCTCGATCCGCCTCGGCGAGACCGATTCACCGGACATCACCGAAGTCGCAGCCCGCGGCGAGTTGCAATTGGCCGTGCTCATCGAGTCGATGCGCCGGGAGGGCTACGAACTGCAGGTGAGCCGTCCCGAGGTCATCACCAAGGAGATCGACGGCAAGAAGCACGAGCCGCTCGAGCGTGGTATCGCCGACATCCCCGACGAGTACGTCGGTACCGTCACGCAGGCGCTCGCACCGCGTAAGGGTCGCGTCACCGACATCGAGCAGGGCGACCCCGGCCGTACACTGCTGACATTCGAAGCGCCGTCACGCGGCCTGATCGGTTTCCGTTCGATGCTGATGACGTCGACCCGGGGAACTGCACTGCTGCATCAGTCGCATGCCGGCTTCATGCCGTGGGCCGGCGAGTTGCCGCACCGTATGGGCGGCGCCATGGTCTCCGACCGCATGGGTATGGTCACCGCCTACGCGCTCGACACGCTTCAGCAGCGCGGCGAATTGTTCGTCGCCCCTGGCGTCGATGTCTACGAGGGCATGGTCGTCGGTGAGAACGCCCGCGCCGACGAGATGAACGTCAACGCCGTTCGTGCCAAGGAAAAGAACAACATCCGCACGCACAGCCACGACGACGCCGTCAAGCTGCCGCCGCCGCGGGTCTTCACCTTGGAGACGGCCTCGGAGTGGATCGGCGACGACGAACTCGTCGAGGTCACCCCGAAGCGGGTTTCGATACGCAAGCGCTATCTCAACCTCGAAGACCGCCGCAAAGCCAACAAGAAGTAGCGCCTTCGGTCGAACGCTGTCGGCCAAGGCAGCGCATGTTGCGACGTGCGCCGACAGCGACTCCGATCACGCCGCATTCCGCAGCACCGTGCGGATTTGCAGCGCGACCCAATCGGGTCGGCGTGTGACGTCTTCGTACGTGAACGTAAGCACGATGAGTCCGCGCAACGACAGTTCGGTGTGGCGCTGCGCATCGACCTGGCGTTGCAGTCGAGTCGCATGTGTGCCATGCCCGGCGACCTCGACGACGATGCCGCCCGGGAAGTAGGCGTCGACCCTGGCAACAGTCCGGCTGGCTGATCGGAAGACGCGTTGCGTCATCGGGCGGTGGATCCCGGCGCGACGTAGCAGCGCGAGGAGCCATCGCTCCAGCCGGCTCTCGCCACCGGAATCGATCAGTGCGTCCAGCAGGATTCGGTTGCCGTTGTACCCCTGGGACCGTTCAGCGAGTGCTCGGGTTCGCAGGCGCTGCTCCGACAGCAGCCGCATCCGTAGCGCCGAATCGATGGCATTCTCGGTTTCCGTTCTGCTGAAGCCGAAGATCGACGAGTCGAGGATTGTTCTCGCCGCGCTCGTGACCCTCATCCCCTCGATGACGACGATGTCGCCCTGCGTCCACGGCCTGCTCGTCGATCTCGCAGTCGCCGCAGTGCTGCGATCGCGTGCAGAGCGCTGGACGATGAACTCGACATCGTTGTCGGTGAATCCGTCCAGACCGTGCAGGCGGGACGCCGAACGACCGCCGACGAGCCCTGCCCCATCGAGATCGGCGTGGCCGATCTCGAGCTCTCGTAGCCACCCTGGTGGCGCGCCAGGAACGGAATACGCCCGGTTGCCGACCCGCTCGATGCGTGACGACCGCACCCATTGCTGTCGCAGGGATTTGTCCACTCCGAACCGGTCGAGGGTCGAGGTCGAGACGATGCCGTGGTGGTCTGCTGTCCATGCGCTGACGAGTCGAAGCCGTGAGTCCATGACCCAATCGTGCGCCCTCGGTGTCGCACAGTTTCCGGAGTCGTCGTGAAATCGGTCGCTGTCGGCGTAGGTAGCAGATGATGCGACTGCTGCCGACAGCGACTCGGCCTAGCCCCGGCGGCGGATGGCGGGGTGGGGGAGCGGGACCGGGCGGTTGATCCGACGATCGAGGGCGTCGACCAGCAGTTCGTAGATCTGCTCACCGACGAACTCGATGATCTCGTCGCGGAGTGTCCGATAGACGGCCTGGCTGGCGACGAAGGCCTCGTGCGTCTCCGTGCACCACCAGTGGAAGTCGGCGCCGCCCTCACCCCAGTCGCGGCGTTTCCATTCGCGCAGCGTCGCCGTGACATGGCCGTTGCTGTCGGTGTCTTCATGCAGGCGGAGCGGGAGCTGCCAGCACACATCCGGCTTCCAGTCCATCGGGCGTTCGCCGACGTCGAGCGCAGCGACATGCAGCGCGCATCCTGCACCCGCGGCGAAACCCGGCCGGTTGAGGAAGATGCAAGCACCGTCGTGGAGTCTCGTGACCGTCGTTGCCGGGTCATCGGGATCCGTGCCGAGGAAGCCGTCGCGCATGCCCTGCTTCTTGAACTGCCAGTGACGACCCTTGAGCCGCCCGGCAGCAGCAACGACGGTGGCGACATCGGCATCGTCGACGAAGTGCGCGCCGTAGCTGCAACACCCCTGCTGCATCGCCGTGGCATCGCGGTCGAGCACACCCTGACAGCCTGAGCCAAAGATGCAGGTCCATGCCGACAGGAGAAATGTGACGTCGAAGTTCCAGGTCCTGGTTCCGTCAGGATCGTCGAACGAGATCCATTCGTGCTCGTCGTTCGAACCTGCACCCATCCGACACGACGTTAGCTCCGCTACGTTTCAAGGCGATGATTTCCGCAGCGGTGGTCGACGATCTGTGCGCTGCCGTTGGACGTGACCGGGTTCGCACCTCGGCAACCGAACTCAATCTCTACAAGCGTGACGCCTCGACGATGGATGGCTCAGCGGGCGTGGTGTGTTTCCCGACGACCACTGAAGAGGTTCGTCAGTGTGTGCTCGTCGCCGGCAGGCATGCCACTCCGTTCGTCGCCCGCGGGTCCGGCACAGGGCTCGCCGGCGGAGCGGTACCGCTCGACGAGGCGATCGTCATCACGACGACGAAGATGAACCGCATCCTGTCGGTCGATGCAGCTTCGTGCCTCGCGTGGGTCGAGCCGGGAGTACTGAACCTCGACCTGACGAAGCACGTCGCACCGCTCGGGTTGCATTTTGCTCCTGATCCGTCCAGTCAGCAGAGCTGCTCGATCGGTGGCAATGTCGCCAACAACTCCGGCGGGCCGCACTGCCTCGCAGACGGGGTGACGTCGGCGCATGTCATCGCGCTCGAGGTCGTGCTCGCCGACGGGCAGGTCGTCATGCTCGGCGGCGAGGACCCTGAACCGGACGGCTACGACCTGCGCGGTGCCTTCGTCGGCAGCGAGGGCATGTTCGGGATCGCCACCAGGATCTGCGTCCGGCTGAGCCAGAATGCGCCGGATGTGCGCACGATGCTCCTCGACTTCGCCACGGTCGAAGACGGTGCTGAAACGGTCAGTGCGATCATCGCCGCCGGCATGGTTCCTGCGGCATTGGAGATGATGGACAAGCTGTGCGTACAGGCTGTCGAGGCGTACATCCATGCCGGGCTGCCGACGGAGGCGGCCGCAGTGCTGCTCGTCGAGGTCACCGGCTTACCGCATGGCGTCGCCGCAGACGTCGTCCGCATCAGCGCGATTGGCAAGCAGCACGGCGCCGGAACGGTTCGTATCGCCCAGGACGAGGCTGAACGGGCGCTGCTGTGGAAGGGTCGCAAGACCGCATTCGGAGCGATCGCCCGCATCAAGCCGAACTACTACCTGCACGACACCGTGGTGCCGCGTCGCAAACTTCCGGAGGTGCTCAACGAGGTCTACCGGATCGTCGAGCGTCACGACCTGCTGGTGCTCAACGTCTTCCACGCCGGTGACGGCAACCTCCATCCGCTCCTCGTCTTCGATCGCCGCGAGCCAGGCGTGATGGATCGGGTGCATGCTGCCGGTGAGGAGATTGTCAGGGTGAGCATCGCCGCCGGCGGCGTGCTGAGCGGCGAACACGGCATCGGACTGGAAAAGCGCGACTTCATGCCGTGGATGTTCAGCCCCGTCGACCTCGCGGCGCAGGCTGCGCTGCGGTTCGCCTTCGATCCTGACGGGCTCGCCAATCCGCACAAGGTGCTCCCGAGCGGATCGAGTTGCGGCGACATCAGCCACGTCCCGGAGGGCGCATGGATCTGACGGCGATGGCTGCCGAGATGGGTGGCGACGATCCGCTGACCATCGAAGGCGCCGGTACCCGCGGTGGACGTACTCCGGGCGTTCGCTGCGTGACGGCGCCGTCGGGGATCGACTGGATCCAGGCCGATGAGATGACCGTCTGCTGCGGTGCCGGCACTGCGGTCGACGCACTCTCCATGGCACTCGCCGAAGTCGGTCAGCGCGTCGCCTTACCGCCGGGTGGGACCGTTGGTGGGGCGCTGGCGGTCGGACGAAGCGGCATTCGCCGGTTGGGCGACGGACCGGTCCGCGAGACGTTGCTGCAGGCGCGCTATGTCGACGGCGCCGGCGAGATCGTCAAGGCGGGCGGGCCGACCGTGAAGAATGTCAGCGGGTTCGACGTTTGCCGCCTGCTGGTCGGTTCGACGGGAACGCTCGGTTTCCTCGGCGAGGTGATCCTGCGGACCAAGCCGTTGCCGGCGTCGTCGCAGTGGTTCGTCGCCGCAGCGGCGTCCGACCCGTTCACGCTCCGTCGCACTCTCTACCATCCCGTTTCGATCCTGTGGAACGGCGCCACCGCATGGGTGCTCCTGGAGGGCGATCCTGCCGATATCGAAGAGCAGGCAGTCGCCGGCGAACTGACACCGGTCGACGATCCGCCGGCCCTTCCCGGACCGCATCGCTGGTCGCTCGCCGTGCGCGAGTTGCAGGGACTGACGAAAATGGCGGCAGGTCCGTTCCTCGCCGAAGTCGGCGTCGGCATCGTCCACCATTCGTCACCACAGCCGGAGCGGCCACGGGACCCCGCTGCCGAAGAACTACGCCACCGCGTCAAAGTCGCCTTCGACCCGAGCGGCCGCCTCAATCCTGCTCCCAGCTAGGCCGCAACTGCTCAGCCAGTTGGCAGCCAGTTGCAGCTTCAGAGGAAGCGTTTGACGAGTTGCGTCTTCCAGTGCTTGTACGGCGGGTACATGATCGGCGGGTCTGGCCTTGCGGGCTTGTCGAGGACCGGCTTGGCGTGGCTGAAGGTGTCGAAGCCGGCCTTGCCGTGGTACGCGCCCATGCCGCTGTCGCCGATGCCGCCGAACGGTAGATCGGGGACGGCGAGATGAAGGATCGTGTGGTTCAGGCAGACTCCGCCTGACGATGTCCTGTCGATCACTCGCTCGCAGACGGCGTCGTCGTTCGTGAAGACGTAGAGCGCCAACGGTTTCGGTCGGTCGTTGACGAAGGCGATCGCCTCGTCGAGATCATCGACGGTCAGCACCGGAAGGATCGGTCCAAAGATCTCGTCCTGCATGACCGCTGCGTCGGGCTTCACACCTGACAACACCGTCGGCGCAAAATACCGTGAGGTTCGGTCTCCACTGCCGCCAGTCACGGTCGTCTCGAACCCGCCGTCGTCGAGCAGACGGCTGAGACGATCGTGGTGCCGGACGTTGACGATGCGCGCATAGTCCTTCGACTGCTCGGGATCCGCGCCGTAGAAGGCGGTGATCGTCTTCTCGATGGCAGTCAGGAACTGTCGCTCGACGGATGCATCGACGAGCACATAGTCAGGCGCAACGCACGTCTGGCCGGCATTGATGAACTTGCCCCAGGCGATCCGCTTGGCGGCGACCTCGATATCGGCGTCGGCGGCGACGATGGCCGGACTCTTGCCGCCGAGTTCCAACGTCACCGGGGTGAGGTGTTTGGCAGCAGCCTCCATCACCGTGCGGGCGACGGTGCCGTTGCCGGTGTAGAGGATGTGATCGAACCGTTCCTGTAGCAGCGCCGTCGTCTCGGCGACGCCACCGGTGATGACCGTGACGACGCGCTGGTCCAGATACCTCGGCAACCGCTCTGCCAGCAGGTTCGACGTCGCTGCGGCAACCTCCGACGGTTTGACCACGACGGTGTTCCCGGCGGCGATTGCCGGGATCACCGGTGCCAGCAGCAGTTGCACGGGGTAGTTCCACGGGGCGATGACGAGCACCGTCCCGAGCGCCTCCTGCACCACTCTGGCCGTGCCGGGCTTGAACGTCAACGGCACCTTCGTCCGTGCGTCGGCCACCCAGCCATCGAGATGGCGTAAGGCATAGTCGACGTCATTGGCGACGAACGACAATTCGGCGCCGTACGCCTCGACCATCGGCTTGCCGAGATCCTCTGCCAGCGCAGCGAGCAGCGCAGGCTCCTCCTCGATGATGAATCGCTTCAACTGCTTCAGCTGTGTCCGGCGCGCCTCGAGAGAACGGAGCACGCCCTCCCGGAATGCCACCTTCACAGCTCCAACCTGTTCGCTGATCGCCTCGATCGGTGTCGCCACTGCGTCTGTCATCGCCCCAGCGTAGGCATCGAGCAGCACTCCTTCGTGCCAGTACAACCGGGGACTTGGCGTTAGCGTCTTCGGCGATGGATCTGAAGCTCGTCGACACCGAACTCGCCAGCTGTGTCGGCTGTGGGTTGTGTCTGCCGGCCTGCCCGACGTTCCGCGTGACCGGCGAGGAAGCGTTGTCGCCGAGGGGCCGCATCGCGGCGATGCGCGCCGTCCAGTGGGATGGCGACGAGGCGACGGACGAGTTCGTCGGCTTCATGGAGACCTGTGTCCAGTGCCGCGGCTGTGAGCCGGCGTGCCCGAGCGGCGTTCCGTTCGGTCATCTGATGGAGGGCACCCGTGCCTCGTTGGCCGATGCCCGCCGCATCGCTCCGTGGTGGCAGCGCATCGGCTTCAAGGCCCTCGGACATCACCGTCTCGTGCTGATCGGTTCGACGCTTGCAGCAGGTGCGCAACGAGTACGGCTCGTCCCGAAACGGCTCGGTCTCGGGCGGCTTCCTCTGCGCAGGGGCCCGGCACTCGTGTCATCGGGGACGGACGTGTGGATGTTCACCGGCTGCGTGATGGACGCCTGGCTGCGGTCGACACATCGGGCGACGCAGCAGGTGATCGAAGCGACCGGGGCCACCGTGCGACTCGCCGGCCCAGGTGGCGACTGTTGCGGAGCGCTCCACGTACACGCCGGCCTCCACAGCGAAACCATCGCCCTGGCCGACCGGGTGATGGCCTCGATGCCAGGTGACAGGCCGATCCTCGTCAACTCCGCCGGCTGCGGCGCGGCGATGAAGGACTACGGCCATCTGCTCGGCACGCCCGCTGCCATCGCCTTCAGTGCTCGTGTCTTCGACGTCCACGAATGGCTCGCCGAGCGGATCGATCGACTGCCTGAGGCGACCGCAGACCGGCCGACGTTCATCGTCCAGGACCCGTGCCATTTACGCCACGTTCAACGGGTCCATCTTGCCGTGCGAACGGTCGTCGGACGGTACGCCGACATCGTCGAACTCGACGACGACGGGCTGTGCTGCGGAGCCGGAGGCGCCTACAGCGCGCTCCAGCCGCAACTCGCCGGGCAGATCCGCCAACGCAAGCTCGACTCCATCGGCCGAGCAACGGCGACGTCCGGCACATGTGTCGTACTGAGTGCAAACCCCGGTTGTGCAATGCATCTCGCCTCGCAGGGTGTCACCGTCCGTCACCCGATGGATGTTGTCGCCGAGGCGCTGACGATCCGATGAACGCCGACTTCGACGACCTCGCCGACCGCCTCGATCTGATCTCCGAAGAACTCGCCGATCGGGCGATCGAACTGTTGAAGGACGCCGTCCGAGCGGGTCAGAGCAGCCGGCCCGCCGCCGAGAAGCAACTCACACAGGCTCGCCGGGCGATCGAAAAGGCCAGCCACCTGCTACGTGGTGACGCAGACGAGGACTGAAGCTTCGACCGGGTCACGGGCTGCAGCATGGTGCGCAGGCGCCGACTCGATGACTGGTCACCAGGCGTTGAGTGCGTCGATCAGCCGGCGAAGGTCGCCGTACCCGTGCTTGGAGAAGGAGAAGCTGATTCGTTGCATGTCGACGGCATCGTTCTCGCGGAGCTCGATCGAAGAGATCGACGCCGGCTCGATGCGGCCTCTCGCACACAGTGTGGCGAAGTCGGCGTTGAGCCTGGCAAGCGCTTCGTCGTCGGGAGCGCGGCGCATCCTGACGACGAGCTTGTCGCCGACGTAGCGCATCGAGTCGTAGTTCGAATAGAAGCGGGCAATCTCCTCGACCGCCTCCTCGTACGAATCGGTGAGCCGGAAAAGAGCGAAATCCGATGGGCTGACGAGGTTGCGGGTCACCAACTCGTCCTGGATCCATTGACGAAGTTGTTCCCAGTACGGATCACCTGGCACGTCGAGGAGCACGATCGGCACCGGGACGCCCTTGCCTGTCTGCGTCAACGTCAGCAGTTCGAACATCTCGTCGAGCGTCCCGAAACCGCCGGGCAGGCAGATGAACCCCATCGATTCCTTGATCAGCATCAGTTTGCGGGTGAAGAAGTACTTCATGCTGACGTACTTCGAGTCGCCGGCAATGATCGGGTTGGCAGCCTGCTCGAACGGCAGGCGGATACTGACACCGATCGACATGTCCCTGCCGGCACCCTCCATCGCTGCCTGCATGATCCCCGGCCCGGCACCGGTGACGACCATCCAACCCTTCTCGGCAAGATGGCGGGCGACATCGCACGCCTGTGCATACAGCGGGTCGTCCTGCTTCGTTCTGGCGGACCCGAAGATCGTCACCTTCGGGCGATCGATGTATGGCTGGAACATCTCGAAAGCGTCGCTCATCTCCTTGATCGCTGCTGCGGCGATCTTGACGTTGAGCGTCTCGGGCTGATCCGACGCCATGTCGGCGACCGAGTGCAGCAGGTCGTCGAAGAGCTTGCGGTTGCGTTCGACGCCGATTGCGTCGAGGAGAGCGGCAATGTGATGGTCGACCGCCGAACGGTCGCGCGGTAGTTCGTCGGGATCGATGACGCCCGGGACGACCGCTGCGATGTCTGATTCTTTCGTCATGCGGACCGAACCATATCGCTGGGCTCTCGATTCAGGCCGCCCGCTCAGGCGACAGGTCGATCGGCAAGTTGCCCGAGACGCGCATCCTCGCCGATCCGTGTGAGCAACCGCTCCGGAACCACGAAAATCTCGCCGAGAAAGACCAGGTCAGCGCGTCGTGTTGCCAGTCCGGCCGGTGGATTTCAGCACCCCTGTTGAAAAGGCCAACGCCAGCGCCCCGCCGAAAGCGTGCTGGATCCCGGCAGCCGACAATGCGGCATCGACGGCAACGATCTTGTCTGCGCGGGCCGGTTCTCTTTGTGAGAGGGACGGTTCGTTCACGGGCGCCGCACTGCCGACTTGAATGGCGGAAACGCCAATGGCGTGCGCTGCCGAGGTGGTAGGGCTTCGGAGAGCGCCAGTACATCGGCGATCACGTCGCATCGATCTGTTTCGGCGACGGGATGCGGTGCAGCGGTCGGCACGATGCCGAGGTCGTAGCCGAGCACTGCGCTGAGGCGGCAGGGCGTCGCCCAGCCAGGGTCCTTGTCTCCTCGTTCATGGGCAGAGATCGCCGACTGGCTCGTACCGGCGGCGCAAGCGAGTCGCGATTGGGTCAAACCGACTCGACGGCCCACTGTGATTTCGGACCGGGCGACACCCTCGGCATCAGCAGTACGATCGGCTCATCGACGATCAGATCAACCTCTACGACGCGCTTGGCGCCGGTTTCCGCGGCCGTCTCGAGTCGCCGGCAATCGTCACCAGCAGCGCAACGCTGACCTACGCCGATGTCGAACGACGAACGTCGCAGGTCGCCACCGGTCTCCGGCGTCTCGGGGTTTCGCCGGGGGACCGGGTTGCCGTTCATGTCGACAAGTCACCGGAGGCATTGCTCGCCTACCTCGGTTGCCTGCGCATGGGCGTGGCGTTCCTGCCGATGAACCCGGCATACCGCAGCGATGAGGTCGCCTACTTCCTCGGCGACGCCGAGCCGTGCGTGGCGATCGGCCGGCCGCAGGACGCTGGCTGGTTTCCATCCGTCGCCGCAGGGTGTGGCGTTGCCTCGGTCTACGAGTTGGACTCGGATGGCGGAGGATCGTGGGCCGACCTGCTCGACAGCGAGAGTCAGGAACCGCCGCCGCCGGCGCTGACAACGGGCGGCGACCTGGCAGCACTCGTCTACACATCCGGCACGACGGGTCGATCGAAAGGGGCAATGATCACCCATCGCAACATGGTGTCCAACGCCGTTGCGTTACAGCGGGCCTGGGGGTTCGTCGACACCGATGTATTGATCCATGCACTGCCGATCTTCCACGTGCACGGTCTGTTCGTCGCTACGCACACGGCGATGTTGACCGGCGTGCCGATGCTGTTTCACGACACCTTCGACCCGGCACGGGTGATCGCCGATTTGAGCAGCGCGACCGTCTTCATGGGTGTGCCGACGATGTACACGCGTCTCCTGGCACAGCCACAATTGGACGTGGCCGCCTGTGCGAACATGCGGCTCTTCGTTTCCGGATCGGCACCGTTGTTGGCCGAGACGTTTCGTGACTTCGGCGAACGCACGGGCCACACGGTGCTGGAGCGCTACGGAATGACCGAGACGGGGATGAACACGTCGAACCCCTACATCGGTGAACGCAAGGGCGGGACCGTCGGCCCGGCGTTGGACGGCGTCGGTGTGCGCATCGTCGACGACGAGGATCGTGTCGTGCCAACCGGCACGGTCGGCGGCGTGCAGATCAAAGGCCCGAATGTGCTGCTCGGCTACTGGCGGCGACCGGACAAAGATGCCGAGGAGTTCACCGCCGACGGCTGGTTCCGCACCGGTGACGTCGGCGTGTTCGACAGCGACGGTTACCTCGAACTCGTCGGACGATCGAAAGACCTGGTGATCTCCGGCGGCTACAACGTCTATCCGAAAGAGATCGAACTGCTGCTCGACGAAATGCCGGGGATCGTCGAGTCAGCGGTCGTCGGGGTGCCCGACGCCGACTTCGGTGAAGCGGTGACCGCACTCATCACGGTCGAACCCGGCTTCGTCCTGGACGTGGCGGCGGTGATCACCGAACTGAAAACGCGACTGGCGTCGTTCAAGGTGCCCAAGCGGATCCACGTCGTCGACGAACTGCCACGAAACGCCATGGGCAAGGTGCAGAAGAACGTGCTGCGCGCCGACTTCGGTCCGTGACGCCGTCGTTCCGCCGATCAGTCGCTGATTCGCTGCGTGGTGAAGCCTTCGTGACCGATCGAGAATGCCGCCGCCTGTGTGCGGTTGGTAACTCCCAATTTCGAGAACAAAAGGCGGAGGCGGGTCTTCACGGTGTTCTCGCTGATGAACAGGGCGTGTGCCAGTTGCCGGTTCGTCGCCCCGGTGGCGAGCATCGACAGCAGTTCGCTCTCCTTGTAGGTCAGGCGATCGGATCTGCCTGGCCAGTCCGCCTCGGTCTTGAGCCTGCCCTCTGCGAGTTCGATGACCCGCTCGCCCTGTGCCAGTCGTACCAGCGCCTCCGACAGTTGCCGGCTGGTCAGCGCTTTGGCGAGCACGCCATCGGCGCCGACGTCGAGCGCAGCGCGGACGGCATCGGTCCGAGGGTGGAAGGTGTAGATCGCCGTTGCGCCGACGCGGGGATCGCCGATCAGTTGCTTGACCCGGTCCAGCCCGAGGCCGCGATGTGAGTACGTGTCGAACAGTGCGACGTCGGCGACACGGATCGGTTCGCGTTGCGCGGCCATATCGACAATCCGGATTTGCGGGAACGGCTCGAGCATCCTGGCGATTCCCGCCAGCACAATCTCGTAGTCGTTGACCAGGGCGACGCGGACCGAATGCTTTGCTGTCACCCGCACAGTCTGGCCGCTGCGGGCTGCATCACATCACTCGAAGGGGTGAATCATTCGCGTGCTTGCAAACCCGCTGACGGCCCACCGATACGTTGCTCGCGCCTGACCGGAATAGAGAACGAAGATGAATGCCGAGCTGACAGAACTCGTGGACACCGGCGGCGGATCGGCGTGGCGGTCGATGTTGACGATCTCGGCAGTGCTGGTTGCCTGGGTCGTCGTCGGAGCCTGCTGGCTCGTCACCATAGCGGCGCAACCGAGCCGGAGTGCAGCGGTCGGTGTGGGCGTCGTCATGATTCTCGGAACCGTGTGCCTGCTCGCGATCATCGCTCGTGCCGCCAGAAGCCGCGTCGTTCGGCCCTTGCAGAGTCTCGCCCGACAGATCGCCCACGATCGCGACGAAGAACTGCGCCGCAAGGAGGCGGTGGAACAATCGTCGATGCTTGCCATCCAACTGCTGTCCGAGCTCAGCAACGACGTCGGCCTGCAGGTCAGCGGTTGGGGAATGGCGTCGGCACTGCGAGCAGCGGAGGGGTACGTGGCCGGCGATTGCAGTCATGTCGGCCTGACGTCGTCGACGGTCATCGAAGTGTTCGTCATCGACATCGCCGGTCATGGAGCAATGGCGGCGATCACCGCGCTCAAGGCGAAGGAACTGCTGAAGGTCGGCCTGCGGTCGGGGCTCGATCCGGGCGACGTCCTTCACTGGCTGTGGACGCAGGATCACGGCATGCACGACACGTTCATGACGGCCTTCATCGCCACGATCGACACCGAGAGCGGACTCTGCCGCTATGCAAACGCAGGTCATCCCCCGGCGTTGATGATCTGTGGTGGAACGATCGTCGAACTGGGTGGAACCGGTCCGTTGTTCGGTCCCTTCGACGGTGCCTGGGCGACACACGAGGTACAACTCGATCACGGAGCCACATTGTTCACCTACACCGACGGCCTCATCGAGACGCGGGACCGTTCGAGGTCGTTCTTCGGCATCGATCGGGTCAAGACGTTGTTGCAAGCGTCCAACGGCTCGGTCAGCGAGCTCGTCGCCGACGTCTTCGCCGAACTCGACACCTTCCACTCCAACCGCCGGCTCCGTGATGACGTCACGGTCCTCGCCGTGAACCGCCGACTGGAGCACGCCTGAGTCGGAGCAGTCCGACGCTCGAAGCGGCTCAGACTGGATCCCGGAAGAATTTGTCGGCATTGCATCATGAATCAGATGCTGCGCCGTCTTTATCACAACGGTGACCGGTGCCCCCCGGCCGATCACCGCACAAACGAGCGGGAAACGCTGACGCGATGTCCTCCGTCAGTGCTCGTGGTGTGTCGCCCTGGTGGCGGACACGCTTGTCGGGGTGGGAACACGGCGACGTTCCCACCCCGGCAGACCTTCGTACGCGAGAGCAGATCGCAAGAAACGACGATCGGCGGACGAACCGATTCGCCGAGACGCTACTCAGGCCCGGAGTTCGGTGGCTTTGGTGCTGAGCGCGTCGATGAGTTCGTCGAAGCTCTTCTGGAAGCTGCTCACGCCCTCTCGCTCCAAGGTCTCGGCGACGTCGTCCATGCTCACGCCGACGTCGGCGAGACCGGCCCATGCCGCATCGACTTCGTCCATGCCGGCATCGATCGTCCGAGCGAGGGTGCCGTGGTCGGCAAACGCCTCGACCGTCGCGTCCGGCAGCGTGTTGACGGTTTGCGGCCCGATCAGTTGATCGACGTACAGCGTGTCGGGATAGGCAGGATTCTTAGTCGACGTCGATGCCCACAGCGGCCGCTGCGGCCTGGCGCCGAGCGCTTCGAGGGCGTCCCAACGCAGGCCACTGAACGTCTCGGTGAAATGGCGGTAGGCGAGCTTGCCCTGAGCGACCGCAGCCTTACCGCGAAGCGCGAGCGCCGCTGGCGAACCGATCGCATCGAGTCGGCGGTCGACTTCGGTGTCGACTCGGCTGATGAAGAAACTGGCGACACTGGCGACGTGAGACAGATCCTTGGCGCCCGTCGCGACGAGGCTCTCGAGGCCGGCGATGTAACCCTCGACGACATCTGCATAGCGATCGAGGCTGAAGATCAACGTGACGTTGATACTGCGTCCTTCTGCAATCATCTGCTGGATCGCTGGCACGCCCTCCGCTGTCGCCGGGATCTTCACGAGGACGTTCGGGCGGTTGATCCGTTGGTGCAGATCACGTGCTGCGTTCACGGTTCCGATGCCGTCGTGGGCGAGACCAGGGGCGACCTCGACCGACACGTAGCCATCGCGGCCATTGGAGGCCTCGTGGACCGGTGCCAGCACGTCCAGCGCGCCGTTGACGTCCTGCAAGACCATCTCCCAGTAGTCGTCGATGATCGGCTTGGCATCATCGGCGAGCACCTTGAACTGCTCGTCGTAGTCGGGCGAACCCTGGATTGCCTTCTGGAAGATCGTCGGGTTCGAGGTCAGGCCACGGATGCCGGAATCGACCAGCTTGGCGAGTTGACCCGACGTCAGGTATCCCCGTTTGAGATTGTCGAGCCACGGGCTCTGGTCGAATTCTTCGTGGAGTTGGACGAGTCGGTTCATGAGTTGCCTCCTGCGATGAGCGCTGTTGCTTGGGTAACGATGTTGTCGACGTTCATGCCGAGCTTGTCGAGGACGAGTGCGCCGGGCGCACTGGCGCCGAAGCGGTCGATGCCGATGCACAGATCGGCGTAGCGGTCCCATCCGAAGGTGGTCGCCGCTTCGATCGAGATCGTCGGAACGTGCTTCGGCAGTATCGATTCCCGTGTGGCTGCGTCCTGGGCAGCGAATCGATCCCACGATGGCAGCGACACGACGTTGGTGGCGATGCCGGCATCGGCGAGCACGTTGGCCGCATCGACGGCGAGGCTGACCTCGCTGCCGGTCGCCACGAGGATCAGTTGCGGGGCATCGACGCCATGCACGATGCCGGCACCGAGGATCGGGGCGGATCCGTCGGTGACGACGGTGATGTTCTGGCGTGACAACACCAGCGCTGTCGGCCCGTGATGGGCAACCGCGAGTTTCAGGGCGGTGACCGTCTCGTTGGCGTCGGCCGGTCGAATGACCTGCAGTTCGGGGATCGCCCGCAGTGCAGCCAGATGCTCGATCGGCTGATGCGTCGGCCCGTCCTCGCCGACGCCGACGGAATCGTGGGTGAAGACGAACAGGACCTTCGCCTTGCTCAGCGCAGCGAGCCGCACGGACGGCTTCATGTAGTCGAAGAAGACGAAGAACGTTCCACCGGCCGGCAGCACACCACCATGGCGGGCCATACCGACCATGGCAGACGCCATGCCGTGCTCGCGGATGCCGTAGTGCACCTGGCGGCCGCCGGGGTTCTCCAACGATTGCGACGTTTCCCCGTTGAGCAGCGTTCCGGTGTTGCCGGTGAGGTCTGCTGCGCCGGAGATCAGCCCTGGTAGGCCGGCAAGGCCGGCCATGAACGCCTTCTGGATGGCGACGCGTGTGGCGATCTTCTCGCCGAGTTCCCACGTCGGCATCGTCGCATCCCAGCCGTCCATCGCCCCGGAGCCCCACGCCGCGTTCCACGACGCATGGTCGATCGAAGATGCCGCCATCCGCTCGTCCCATGCAGCCGACGCTGCGGCGCCACGTTCCGCGGAAATGCGGCGGTAGGTGTCGACGAAGTCCTGGGGCGCCCAGAACGGCTCGTTCGGGATCCCCATCACGTCCTTCGTGCGGTTCACCTGGTCGATCGTGAACGGGTTGCCGTGCGCCTCGTGGTTGTCGAGCAGATCGGGGGAGGGGTAGGCGATGTGGCTGCGGATGATCAGCAGGCTCGGTTTGTCCTCGACGGCCATCGCCCGACGGATCGCCGCCTCGAGGATGTCCAACTCATTGGCCGTCTCACCGAGATGTTCGACATGCCACCCGTAGGCCTCGAAGCGCTCACCGACCTTGTCGGTATACGTCAGTTCCGTCGCACCGTCGATGGTGATGTGGTTGTCGTCGTAGAAGGCGATGAGGCCGCCGAGTCCCTGATGGCCTGCGAGCGAACCTGCTTCGTGGCTGACGCCCTCCATGAAACAGCCGTCACCGGCGATGACGAACGTATGGTGGTGCTGCACGTCGGTGCCGTAGCGGGTGCGCAGTTCGCGTTCCGCCAGCGCCATGCCGACGGCATTGGCGAATCCCTGACCGAGCGGACCGGTCGTGACCTCGACCCCGGCGGTCTGTTCCGCCTCAGGATGCCCTGGCGTGTTCGACTGCCATTGGCGGAACTGCTTGATGTCTTCGAGTTCCAGCCCGTAACCGTTGAGGTACAGCAGCGAATACTGCAGGATCGAGGCGTGCCCGTTGGACAGCACGAAGCGGTCGCGATCCGGCCAGTCGGGACGCGCCGGATCGTGATTCATGATCCTGCTGTAGAGCAGGTGGCCGAGGGGAGCGAGCGCCATCGCCGTTCCCTGATGCCCGCTCTTGGCGTAGAGCGGGGCATCCATGGCCAAACCGCGGATCAGATCGATGGCTTGCTGGTCTTGTTCAGGAGTAAAAGCCGTTGGCACATCGTGGATGGTACTGCGTTTCACGCCACGGTTTCCCGGTGCAGTTTCCCGCTCACCTCTGTACCAGGGTGTGCTCGGACGTATCCGGGCCAGCGGGACTACAGCGGGGGGAGCAACGTGAACGGCACGAGATGCCAGGGCCCACGGTCGATCCGGCAGTGGGCGAAGATCTGTGTATAGGCGTCGAATTCGAGTTCGCCCTTGACGAGCCGGTACGTGAACTTGCCGGGGTCGACGGTGAAGGGGCTGACGTTGCGGGCCATCTGTTCTGCGTCTTCATCGATTCCCTTACGGAAGACGACCTCGAAGACGCCGTTGCCAGGCTCGCCCTCTGGGCAGAAAATCAGGGCGACGAGGTGGGGGTCGATGCTGACCGGCACGGGCGTCGGCGACGCCATCGAGAACATCGCCCCTTTGATGTCGATCCTGGTTGCACCACCGTCCGCTTTGCGGAGCTCGAAATTTTCCACGAACAGCGCCGAGACAATCTGCATGAAATCCACGGTATCGCCGCGTGGCGTCTAGCGTCATGACAGTGCCGGAGACAAGCGAGCCGCTTTCGACCCGAGAGGCGATCATCGTCGAAGCACTGCACTGCTTCGCTGAAAACGGCTACAAAGGTACGTCCCTGAACGACATCGCCGCTGGTGTCGGTATCCGGCGCCCGAGCCTGTTGCATCACTTTCCTTCGAAGGAAGCGCTGTACGAGGAGGTGTTCGAGCGGTCGATCTCCGAGTGGTACATCCGCTTGCAGAGCGCGATGGTGCCGAGCGAGACCGGTTGGGCGAAGGCTCAGAGGGTGATGACCACCGGCTTCGAATTCTTCGTCGACAATCCGGATTTCATCCGGCTCCTGCGGCGTGAGGCGATCGACGGCGGGACCCACCTCGGACTCGACCTGGCGGCGGCGATGCGCCCGGCGTTCGATCACGCCGTTGCCTATTTCGAACGGGAGATGGATGCAGGCACGTTCCGGCGATACGACCCGCGCCAACTGGTGTTGACGGGGTACGGGGCGCTGCTCAGCTACTTCAGCGATGCACCGTTCCTCGGCGGACTGCTCGACGAGGACCCGCTGACGACTGAGCATCTCGAGCAACGGCTCGTGCATCTCCACGACCTCTTCAGGGCAGCACTCGAGCCACCCTCGGCACACTGAGCGATCTGGCTATCATGCGGCCATGGCCACCGTCCGTGTAGAACATCCGCAGGGAAGCGCTGAGGTCGGCTACGTCGTCGACGGCGACAGCGGGCCGCCGTTGCTGCTGCTCCACGGAACAACGTCGAATCGCACCAGTTGGGATGCACTGGTGCCGGCGCTCGCCGAGGGACATGTCGTCGTCCGTACGGAATTTCCAGGCTCAGGGGAATCGCCGCTCAGTGACCGTCCACTCGAGGTCGACGCCCTGGCATGGCAGTCGATCGGCGTGATGCAGCATCTCGGATTCGACACCTATCACGTCGGCGGTTGGTCGCTCGGTGCTGTCGTCGCGCTGGCGATCGGTTCGCTGGCTCCGCGCCGGGTGGCGTCGATCACCTCGGTCGCCGGATGGTTGAAGACCGATGCGCGGATGAAGTTCACGTTCGGTCTGTGGACCAGCCTGATCGCCACCGATCGCGAACTGTTCGCCCGCTACGCGATGGCCGATGGCTTCACCGGCACGACGTTCGAACTACTCGGTGACGGTGCCGAGGCGATGTTGCCGATGATGGCCGCAAGCATCGCCCCGGGTTCTGCTGCGCAGATCGACCTGGACACTCGGGTCGACATCACCGTACTGGTCGGAGCGATCACTGCGCCGACGTTGATCGTCGCCGGTCTCGAGGATCGGTGGGTCGACATCAGCCACAGCCGGGCGATACGCGAGGCAGTGATCCACAGCGAACTCGTCGAATTGCCCGTCGGTCACCTCATCCCGCAGGAACAGGCCGGTCCATTGACGACGCTGATGGTGCAACAGATTCTTCGGGCGACCTGAGGCGCTGCGGGTCATGCCGCACACGGGTCTCACTCACCGCCGTGGCTGCCACTGCGGGCGATGAAGCCGACGCCTCCAGCGGCGCGCAGGCGATCGATGAAGTCGGGTTCGTAGGCATGTCCGGGAGACGCGCGAACCAGTTCGTCGAGGAGCACGGCGTCGTCGCCGACGAGGATCCGCCACTCACCGGCGCGCACGCCATCGAGGATCACCGTCGCTGCCTCAGCGGCGCTCGTCGGGGCAGTGTCACGGAACGATTCGCCCTGTGACATCACCCGCTGGCGGATGTCTTCATCGCTGGCACCCGAAACGTCGATTCCAGTCCGGCCGATCCGTTCGCGGATCTCGGCGAGTTGATCGTCAGTCAACTCCTTCGGGTTCCTCCCGTGCATCAGCCCTGAGTTGATGACGATCGACGTGCCGATATGGCCAGGCATGACGACCGAGGCGCTCAGATGCGGTGCATTGACGCGGAAATCGGTGATCAGCGCCTCGGTGAAGCCTTTCACGGCGAACTTGGCGGCGCTGTAGGCGGTGTGCGGGACACCCGGCCCGATCGACGCCCAGAAGCCATTGACGCTGCTGGTGTTGACGACGTGGCCGATCTCGCTCGCCAGCAGCATCGGCATGAACGCCCGTGTCCCGCCGTACACGCCACCCCAGCAGATTCCGAACGTCTTTTCCCACTCGAGGCGGTCATCGCTGACGAAGCTGCCGCCGCCGCCGATGCCCGCATTGTTGAACAGCAGGTTGATGTGATCGGTGTGCAGCTCGGAAGCGACGAAGTCGCGGAATGCAACGAGCTGTCGCTCGTCGGAGACATCGGCCTGGAACGTGATGACGCGCACGCCAGCGGCTGCGCCGGTATCTGCGAGTGCTTTCGTCTCCTCCATGCTCTCCGGAGAGACATCACACGTCGCGACGTCGCAACCCGCCGTTGCAAGCTGGCGTACGAGTTCGCGGCCCATGCCGCTGCCGCCACCGGTGACAACGGCGATTCTTCCTGCGAAATCCATCACACGACCCCCTGATCGTTCGACCACCGGATCGGCGGAAACCAGTCCGACGGTAGCCCACGCGTCTCGTCGATGTCGTCCCGCAGACCCCGATCGGTGGCAGACGGTCCGCTAGCTTTGGCAGTCGTGTCTACTCCATCGATGGCCGAGCCATCACCCAACCGGACGCTGTCAGAGGCGGATTCCAAAGCGCTGCTGGGCGAGTTCGGTGTCCCGTTTCCGGACGAGCGCATCGTCTCGAACGCCGACGCAGCAGTCGCGGCGGCACAGGCTGTCGGATTTCCCGTTGTCCTCAAGCTCAACGGCGACCGTATCGCTCACAAGACAGAGCGTGGGCTCGTCCGACTGCGACTTGGCGACACTGCTGCCGTGGCGACGGCTGCAGCCGAACTGCTCGGTGCCGCGACGGAAGAAGACGGAGCGGTCTCGCTGCTCGTCGCCCCGATGATCTCCGGTATGCGTGAACTCATCGTCGGGCTCGTACGTGACCCGCAGTTCGGGATGAATGTGATGCTCGGCGTCGGTGGAATCCTCGCCGAGGCGGTCGCCGATGTCGTGTTCCGTCCAGCGCCGATCAGCGACCAGGATGCGATCGAGATGGTCAACGGGCTGGCGACGCAGAAGCTGCTCGGAGGCTTCCGGGGCGAAGCGCCGGTGGACCGGGACGGCCTCGTCGCGCTGCTCGTCGGGTTGTCGCATCTGCCGGCGACTCGGCCTGATGTCGCAAGCGTCGACCTCAACCCACTGATCGTGCGTACGGATGGCAGCGTCGTCGCCGTCGATGCACTCGTCGAACTAGCAGCGCCGGTCGCCCAAGCCCACACGCAGCGGCAGCGACCGACCGACGCCCAGTTCAACGCACTGTTCAACCCCAAAGGAATCGTCGTCGCCGGGGCCAGCAGCCATCCCGGCAAGTTCGGTTTCGTCAGCCTGCACAACATCCTCGCCAGCGGCTACGCAGGGAATGTCTTCGCCACAAACCTCCAGGGTGAGGAGGTCCTCGGGATCAGGTCGGTGGCAACGATCGAGGAACTACCGGCGGGTCAGGCCGATCTCGTTTTCGTCTGCACACCGTCTGCCGCAAACCCGTCGCTGTTGGCTGCATGTGCCCAGAAGGGCATCACGGCCGCGTTCGTCACTTCTGCCGGCTACGGGGAAGCGGGCGATCAAGGACGCGATTCGGAGGCCCAACTCGTCGCACTCGCCGATGACATCGGCATGCTGCTTGCCGGACCGAACGGCCAGGGCGTGGTCTCGACCCCCGCTGATCTGTGTGCTCAGATCGTCGCCCCGTTCCCGCCGAAGGGTGGCATCGGGGTCGCCAGCCAGAGCGGCAACTTCGTCTCGAGTTTCCTCAACCTCGCTCGTCAGACCGGCGTCGGCGTCAGCAGGGCGGTGTCGGCCGGAAACGCTGCGGCCGTCGGCGTCGCCGATTATCTCGACTGGTATTCGACGGATCCGGCGACGACGGTCGGTCTCGCCTATCTCGAGGGCATCAACGACGGGGTCGGCCTGACGAAGCGTCTCGGTGAGGTTGCCGCCCGCAAGCCGCTCGTCGTGCTCAAGGGTGGTGCCACTGCCGGGGGAGCGAACGCCGCTGCAAGCCATACCGGTGCGCTCGCCGCTGACGACAAGGTCTTCGACGGGGCGATGCGCCAGGCCGGCGTGACACGAGCGGCGACCGTCGAGGAAGCGTTCGAAGCTGCAGCCTCCTTTGCGACACAACCGCTCCCCAAAGGGCCGAACGTCGTCGTGTTGACTACCGCAGGCGGCTGGGGGGTCGTCACCGCCGACGCCATCACCCGCGATCCGGACCTCAATCTGCTGACGCTCCCGGACGACCTGCGTGAGTCGATCGACAAACTGCTCCCGCCGCGATGGAGCCGGAGCAATCCGGTCGACTGCGCCGGCGGAGAAACTCGTGAGACGATTCCTGCCGTCATGCGTCTGATTGCCGAACACCCCGACGTCGATGCCGTCATCTACCTCGGCTTGGGTATCCAGTCGAACCAGGCCCGCTTGATGAAGGAAGGCCCGTACTTCCCCGACTACGGGCTCGACCGGATCGTGTCGTACCACGAGCGTCAGGACATCCGCTTCGCCGAGGCGGCGGACGAGATCAGCCGCGAGACGTCCAAACCGATCCTGACAGCGACGGAACTTGCAGTCGCCGACCCCGACAACCCTGGTCCGATGGCTGTACGGGCGTCAGGTCGACTGTGCTATGCCAGCGCCTACCGGGCGGTGACGGCGCTCGGCCATCTGTATCGCTACGCCGATTTCCGCACGTCCAGAGGAATGGTGTGAAGAAGGCATTTGCGCTCGCCGGCTTCCTGATCGCCGGACTGATCCCGTTGATCATCTTCGGAGTCGTGTGGACACACGCCCGCAACGAACTTGCCAATGCCGACATCGGAGCGAAACCGACCACCGGTATCGCCCCGACCATCACGACGCCGCTTGCACCGCTGTTGTCAGCACGCCGCATGCCGAGTTTCCTGGCGACCGACGTACGCAGACGCGGCTATGCGATTTCGTTGGCGCCGGTCGTCAAGGCGCTCCCGAAGGACGGCACCTGTTTCGTCGTCAGCGTCGACGGCAACGAGGTGCTCGACTCCGGCGGCCAGCAGCCGGTCGTGCCTGCGAGTAATCTCAAGTTGTTCACCGCTGCCGTGGCCCTCGACGTACTCGGACCCGATTTCACCTATTCGACGTCGCTCAACGGAACCGTTGCCGGCAGCATCGTCCAGGGAGACATGTATCTCGTCGGCAGCGGCGATCCGCTGCTGTCGACTGCGGACTACGTCAACAGCGGATTCAGTTCCCACACGCCATTCAACGTCACGCCGTTCGAACAGCTCGCAGCGCAACTCAAAGCAGCGGGCGTCACCCACATCACCGGTGGGATCATCGGCGACGACAGTCGCTACGACCAGGAGCGCTACGACCCCAACTGGACGACGGACGTGCCGAATACCGCCAGCGGCGTGGGGCCGACAAGTGCGCTGCTGCTCAACGACGGCTGGACGCCCAAGCAGGGTGGTGTCGGTGCCGGTATCCGCAAAGGCGTCAATCCGCCACTCGTCGCAGCTCAGCGTCTCAAGGCGTTGCTCGTGCAGAACGGCATCGCCGTGGACGGCAACCCCAGCGCCGGCACGATGCCGCCGGGCCAGGGGGCGATCACCGCTGTCCAGTCGGCGAAGTTGACCGACATCGTCAAAGAGATGTTGACGAACAGCGACAACAACACCGCAGAGATGATGTTGCGCGAGATCGGTGTCAAGGTGGCCGGTAAAGGCACTCGTGCTGACGGTGCTGCCGCCGTCATGACGCACCTGACCGGGTGGGGTATCCCCGGGGTGTCGATGGTCGATGGCAGCGGACTCGACCACGCCAACAGGGTGACATGCGACGCCATGGTCGCTGTGCTCGCCAGGGAGGGCGGCACGGGCGTGTTCCACGACGCGATGTCGGTCGCCGGCCAGTCAGGCACGCTTGCCAAGGAATTCGTCGGGACGAAGTTCGCTGGGCAGTTTTTCGGCAAGACCGGCACGCTGAGCGTATCCAAGGCGCTTTCCGGGTATTTCCCGACAGCGACGGGAACCGTCGAATTCGCCCTCATCGTCAACGTGCCGGAAGGCAGTCCGCAACAGGCCAACGATGTCGCCAAGCCGATCTGGGCATTGCTCCCGGGCACGATGAGCGCCTCACCGCCAGGTCCGTCGGTGGATGCGTTGGCACCGGGAGGTTCGTGATGACCGAGAGGTACGAAAGGTGATGCCGTTGACCCCGCTCACGCAACGGATGGCGATGTTCCCGCTCGGCTCTGTGCTGCTGCCGACCGGTGTACTTCCATTGCACGTCTTCGAACCCCGATACCGCCAACTCGTCCAGGACTGCCTCGCCGCCGACGTGCCGGAGTTCGGTGTCGTGATGATCGAACGCGGCAGCGAGGTCGGCGGCGGCGATCATCGCAGCCGGATCGCAACCGTGGCACGGATCGTGCAGTGCGGTCAGTTCCCCGATGGCCGGTACGGCCTGCTGACGGTCGGTACCAGGCGGGTGCAGATCGCAGAATGGCTTCCCGACGATCCGTATCCGCTCGCCGACGTTGTCGAGTGGCCGGACGCAGAGGATGCCGGTGCCGTCAGCGAACGGGCGTTGAACGTCGTTCACGGCGATGTCCGACGGGTTGCAGCGCTGGCGATCGAACTCGGCGAAGCACAAGGGGATCTCGATATCAGCCTGTCGGACGACGTGACGCTCGCCAGCTACCAACTCGCAAATCTCGCCCCGCTCGGAGCGTCCGACAGCTTCGCACTGCTCGCCGCTTCTGGCCCGGCGAAACGCATTGCACTGCTGCGCCGCTTCCTTGCAGAGCGGGAGGATTCGCTCCGATTCCAACTGCTCAACACTGAACTCCGCAGCGGCGATCCGAACGGTTCCGGAGACGATTTTCCAGACGGTTTCGATGATGACCCGGATGAAGGTTTCGGGAACGAATAGGCGGGCGTTGCAGGAAGCGGGTCCCGTATCTGCTACAAATTTCGTCGTGCCGGAGAACAAAGCAGCTACTGACGACGACATGGGCAGCGTTATCGACTATGTCAAGAGTTACGCCCGCCAGGAGATCGTCACCCCGGTGCAAAACGCCCCGCGATGGATCGGCTTCGGTCTCGGGGGCGCTCTGATGTTCGGTATCGGGCTGATGTTCGTCGTGCTCGGTGCACTGCGCTTCATGCAAACCGCCTTTCCAGCGGAGTTCCATCGGGTCGGCTGGTCTCTGCTGATGTATTCCATCGGGATCTTCGTCTGCGTGCTCGTCATCGCCTTCGGGCTCAAGAAGATCAAGAAGCCGACGTTGGAGAAAGGTTCCACGAAGCAATGAGCCAGAAGAAGATCACCCCCAAGGACCTCGAAGCAAAGTTCGCCGAACTGCACGGCAGCGTCGAAGGCAAGGTCCGGGACAAGAAGCAGACGATGATCGCCGCTGCCGGTGGTGCCGCTGTCGTGCTGTTACTGCTGTTCTTCCTGCTCGGACGTCGTAGCGGTAAGAAGAAGACGACACTCGTCGAGATCCGGCGCGTCTGATGGCCGCCAAACCGGCACCGAAGGCGACGAAGGCGACGAACGGTGGGAACAAGGGCCGGAACAACCAGGTTGGGTTCGGACCGCTCGCCTTGTTCGCTGCCGTCCGTTCACCGATCAAATACCTCCGGCGCAATGGTTTCGTCAAGGGCGTCCTCGGTGGCAACAACAGCTGGACGGGCGTCGCTGCCGCGCTGTGGATGTTCCGCCTCATCGGGAAGTTGTTCGCCAAGAACGACGAGGTGCTGGCAACGGAGAAGCTGACCGCCGGGCAGTTCGTGCGGATCGAGTCGCTACCGCCGCAGACCCGCAAGCAGAAGAAGCGGGTCGAACGTGACGCCGCGGCAAGTGCCAAGCAAGCGAAGATCGACGCCAAGCAGGCCAAGATCGACGCCAAGCAGGCGAAGATCGACGCCAAAGCCGCCAACGCCTGACCTCAGCGGCGCGGCTCTCAGCCGCCGACGCAGGTGCAAGATGTTGCAGAAATTGCAACATCTCGTGCCAGCGTCAGTCGCCGGTCAGCGTTTCGGGTCGATCGGGGTGAGGGGACCGGCGCCCTGTTCGATCACTTCTGCTGCATCGAGGCAGTCGAGTTCCTGCCAACGGCCACCGATGACCTGCACGCCGACAGGCATACCGTTCGACAACCCGCCCGGTACCACCGCTGCCGGCAGGCCGAGGTAGTTGGCGGGCAGGATCGGACGCATCAGTTCGAATGTCGCTTCGCCGTTGGCCTCGGACTGGACGTCGAAGCTGTGCGGGAAGGCAGGCTGCGCCCACACGGGGGAAAGGATCAACTGGTGCTCCTCCAGCCACGCATCCCATGCAGCCATCAACGTGAAGCGTTCGGTCTGGTCGGCGAGGAATTCGCCGAGCGACAGCTCTGGGCGGCTGTCTGCGGCGCGATGGAGGAACAGTTTGGCGTCCTCGCCCATCACCATGTCGAGGAGCGGAAGCTGTTGACGGATCTCCGCCATCAACAGTCGCTGCCAGAGTTCGAGCACCCGTTCGTAGCTCGGCGGGACCGCCTCGACGACGTCGTACCCGGCATTCGACAGGTGGTCGGCCGCTGCTCGGATCACCCCGGCGATTCCCGCGTCGGTCGAACCTCCGGGAGGCTCGGCCAGCAGCGCGACCGTCAACGGGCTGTCGTGGCGGGACGTCATCAAGGGCACCGGCTGGCTCAGCGGATCACGTGGATGCGGCCCGGCAACGATCGACAGTCCAAGACGGACGTCAGCCACCCGCCTGGCCATCACCCCTTCGACGGCCATCTGCTGGAATGCGAGGATCATGCCTGGAGGCCCGACAACGGTCGCCGATGGCACTCTGCCGACCGTCGGTTTGATCGAGGCAACGCCACAGCAGTGAGCCGGGTTGCGCAGCGAGCCGCCGACGTCGTTGCCGAGTCCGAGCGGGCTCATCCCACTGGCCAGCGCTGACGCTTCACCGCCGCTCGAGCCGCCGGCGGTGACGTCGGGATTCCACGGGTTTCTGGTGATGCCGTGCAGTGACGATTCCGTCGTCACCCGCAGTCCGAGGTCCGGCAGGTTCGTACGGCCGATGGGGATCGCCCCGGCGGCCCGCAGCCGCTCGACGACCGGAGCATCCCGATCAGCGATTGCCTGGGCGAAGGCAACGATCCCGGACGTCGTCGGGGTTCCGGCGACATCGATGTTCTCCTTGATAGTGACCGGAACACCGTGCAGAGCACCGAGCTCGTCACCATTGGCGACCGCTGCGTCCGCCGACTCAGCTGCCGCTCTCGCCTCGTCTGCGAGCACCCTGACGATGGCGTTGAGATAGCCGTTGACCTCCTCGATACGGGTGAGGTGGGACTCGATCACCTCGGCGCTCGTCACCTGCTTGGTGGCGATCATCTCAGCGAGTTGGCCGGCACCGTGGTGCCAGAGTGCTGCGGTCATTCGTATCCCCTGTTCATCGTGGTCGTGCGATCATCAAACGGGTGCCATTCTGCACGACCGCTGCGACACTGCTTCCACGATGTTGTCGAACCGCAGGAATCACCGATGAACAAGTGGGTCGCAGGGGCGCGGCCGAGGACCCTTCCGGCGGCTGTCGTACCTGTCGCTGTCGGCACGGCGTGTGCCGTTGGTGAGGCTGCGCACGGGATCATCTGGTGGAGAGTCGCAGCTGCGGGTGTCGTCTCGCTCGCCCTGCAGATCGGTACGAACTATGCCAACGACTACAGCGACGGCGTCAAGGGAACCGACGAGGTACGCGTCGGGCCAGTCCGACTGGTGGCCAGCAAGCTGGCGACGCCCGGTGCCGTCAAGCGGGCTTCGATCCTTGCATTCGCAATCGCCGCCCTCGCCGGCCTGGCGTTGACGATCGCCGTCGGACCGATCCTGTTGGTGGTCGGCGTAGCGGCAATTGCCGCCGGCTGGTTCTACACGGGTGGCAGCCATCCGTACGGCTACTACGGTTTCGGCGAACTCTTCGTCTTCGTGTTCTTCGGTCTCGTGGCGACCGTGGGAACGACGTACGTGCTGATCGAACGGGTGACGGGTCTCGCCGTGCTGGCGGCGGTACCGGTCGGTTTTCTGGCGTGTGCACTCCTCGTGATCAACAACCTCCGGGACATCCCGACCGACACGGTGGTCGGCAAGAAGACGTTGGCTGTCCGCATCGGCGATGCCAGGACACGCTGGCTGTATGTCTCGCTTGTCTGCCTGGCAATCATCGTCGGGGCGGTGTGTGCCTTCGGGGGGCGGCCATGGGCGGCAATCGTGCTGCTCGCAGTCGTGCTCGCCGTCACCCCGGTCAGGACCGTGCGCAGAGGGGCGACGGGGCGCGAGCTGATCGGCGTGCTCGGCGACACCGGCCGCCTGCAGTTGGCCTTCGGACTCCTGTTGACCGTCGGGTTGTCCTTGCGTTGAGCTGCGCAGTTCGGGCCGAACCGAACTCAATCCACGAGTCCGTCGAGCCACGGACGGACGATGTCGAGGAACTCGTCGGGGCGTTCGAGGTGAGCACTGTGGCCCGCATCTGCAATCGACTCGAACTGTGCGGATCGTCCAATCCGGCGAGCCATCGCTCGGCCGATTTCCGTGAACTTGTCGTCCAAGGCTCCCGCGACGACGAGCACGGGCATCGTCAACCCGCTGAAGCGATCCCACAGTGGCAGCTGCGTTCCGGTGCCGGCGAGGCGCAGGCTCGAGGCGAGGCCCGCCGCAGTATTGGTGCAGCGATCGGCGCGTTCGGCTTCGTCGTACGGCAAGGTAGCGAACAGCGGGTTCTGCAACCACTGCTCGATGAATGCAGCCGTACCAATCGACTCGAGACGAGTGGCGAGCGCTTCGTCGGAGGCACGGCGAGCAGCGCGCTCCGTCTCGTCGGCAATTCCGGGGGTGCCGCTGAGCAGGACCAGTCCGGCGACGACCTCAGGCCGTTGCAACGCGACATGGAGCGCAAAGCGCGCGCCCATCGAGTACCCGATGTACACCGCCGGCCCGCCGGCATCAGCGATCGCCTCGGCTCCCTGCGGCAGCGAAAACCGTTGCGTCGCCGCAGCGCCGTGGCCTGGCGCGTCGACGGCGTCCACTCGATGACCGTCACTCAGTGCTTCGGTGATTCGGCGCCAACTCTTCGACGTCTGCGTGAAGCCGTGGATCAACACGAGATGCTGACCCCCGACCCCGACTGTGCCGTCGACAGGGTCTGCGACCTGGCCGGGGTCCGAACCGGCCGCCATCATCACCCGGCAGATGCCTTCGCTGCCAGATTGGTCAGCACTGTCTTGAAGGTCTCGGAGTCCTGGGCGCCGGGAATCGACCATCTGCCGTCGATGACATAGGTGGGTACGGCGGTGATGCCGAGTTCGTCGGCGAGCGCAAGTTCTGCTTCGAGTTCGACGACGCCGTCGTTCGACTCGAGGAAGGCGAGGATCTGCTGTCGATCGTGCCCTAGTTCAGCGGCGAGATCGGCGAGCTCGGCCGGGTCGCCAACGTTGCGACCCTCGACGAAATAGGCGAGCATCAGGTGCTCCTTCATCGCTGCCTGTGCCTGGCGACCGCCTGTCTCCAACGCCAGGGCGATCAGGCGGTGGGCGAGGCGGGTATTCGCCCGCACTGCTTTGTCCATGTGGAAATCGAGGCCCTCTGCGGCGGCAACGCCGGTGATGTTGTCGATGATCTGCTCAGCGCGCTCCGGGCCGCCGAATTTCTTGGCGTAGGCCTCGATCACCGGCTGCGTCGTGCCGGGCTTGGCGGTGGGATCGAGCTGGAATGGTTTGAACTCGACCTCGACCGCGATCGAGGGATCGAGTTCGGCGAGCGCCCGCTCGAATCGGCGCTTGCCGATGTAGCACCACGGACAGACGACATCAGACCAGACTTCGACCTTCATAGTGCGAACGATACGCCGATCGGCTGCCGGTGCGTCGAGAGGGAGGGGCGAAAACGGCGGGGTCCGGGCAGACTGGCCCGATGGCGACACTGCCTCCCACGACAGCAACCTTCGCACCGACATCGTCGGCGGCAGCGCAGCCGACACGCCCGGCTGACACCGCCGCAGCATTCTGCGCCACACTCGTCGACGAGTGGGTTCGCGGCGGAGTCCGCCACGCGATCATCGCACCAGGTTCACGCTCGACACCGCTGGCGATGGCGCTCGCCGATCGCCACGAGTTGACCGTCGATGTCTTCCACGACGAGCGGGCGGCCAGTTTCGCCGCGCTGGGGATCGGCCTGTCGACGAACGTGCCGGCCGTCGCCATCTGTTCGAGTGGAACAGCCGCAGCCCACTTCCACGCAGCGGTCATCGAAGCCCATCAGTCGTGTGTGCCGATGATCGTGTGCACCGCCGACCGGCCGCCTGAACTCCGCGGCGTGGGCGCGCCGCAGACGATCGATCAGACGCATCTGTTCGGCCGTTCGGTGCGTTGGTTCTTCGAGCCGGGCGTCGCCGACGAATCACAGCGCGGCACATGGCGCTCGATCGCCTCACGCGCGTTGATCGATGCCAGCGGCCCACTTCCAGGTCCCGTTCATCTGAACCTCGCATTCCGCGAGCCGCTGCTCGGGTCCGCCGGAGCGTTGCCACCGGCGCGGCAGCACGCATGGCACACGGACGCACCATCGGAGCCGATACCGACGGAGCAGGCGATTGCCGATTTCTCCCGGTTGCTGCACGCCGGAAGGGGCGTCATCGTCGCCGGGCGAGGGGTCGATGATCCAGCCGCGGTCCGTCGATTCGCTTCCACGCTGGGATGGCCGGTGTTGGCAGATCCGCGTTCTGGCTGTCGCACGCCCGAGGACACGACCGTCGCGGCCTACGACTCGATCCTCCGCAACCTGTCGTTCGCCTCCTCGCACCAACCGGCTGTCGTCGTCCATCTCGGCGAGCCCCCGGCATCGAAGGTGCTGTCGCAATGGCTCGTCACAAGCGGGGCACGCCACGTGCAGATCGGCGCAGCGTCCACGTGGATCGATCCGGACCATGCCGTCGAGATGCGCATCACCGCTCGTCCCAGCAGGGTGTTGGACAGCACGGTGACGTCGTTGCGAACGACGTCGTTGGCACTCGCTCCGGCAGACCTCGATCAGACCTCGTGGCTCGTCGACTGGCGTCGCGCTGAGGTGTCGGCGCAGTCGACGCTCGACGGTCTGTTCGGCGGCGATACGGCGTGTGTCGAGGAGCCCGGGATTGCGAGGGCCGTCTACGGGTCTGTCCCCAGCGGCGGCTCGCTGGTCGTCTCGTCGTCGATGCCGATTCGAGACGTCGAGTGGTACGGAGCGCCGAGGTGCGGGCTCACGGTCCACTCCAACAGGGGAGCGAACGGTATCGATGGCGTCATTTCGACAGCGATCGGTGTCGCCATCGGCTCGGGGGCCCCGACCGTGCTGCTGATCGGCGACGTCGCCTTTCTACACGACTCGTCTGCGCTCGTCGCCCTCGCCCGACGTGAGATCGATCTGACGGTCGTCGTCGTCGACAACGACGGCGGCGGCATCTTTTCGTTCCTGCCGCAGGGATCGTCGCTACGGAGCGACCGCTTCGAGCAGCTCTTCGGGACCCCGCACGGCACCGACCTCGTCGCCCTCTGCCGGGCGCATGGGTTGCAGGCGTCGGTCGTTGCAACGTATCCAGCGGTTCGAGCAGCGGTATCCGGCGGGGGACTCTCGATAGCGGTCGTACAGACGAATCGGAACGCCAACGTGACAGCCCACGACACTGTTCACGCGGCAGTCAGCATGGCGATGGACGACGCCGGTAGGTGACTGTCGTCGCCTCATGACAGCGGAGCGCTGTCCACTGGCTATGGTCGGTTCGATGGACGCCAAGGCGCTCACCGACTTCGACCTCTTCGCCGACGCCGCTCCTGCGGATATCGCCGCGTGGGCACAGCGGCTGACCCCGGTGTCATTCGGAACCGGTGAACCGATGATGCGTGAAGGAGGCGTTTCCGACGCCTTCTATGTCGTGTTGAGTGGTGAGGCGATCGTCACGCACCGGGTCGGTCCGGCTCCCGAAACCGTTGGCACGCTGCGCTCCGGTTCAATCATCGGTGAACTCGGCCTCCTCCGCCAACGCTTGCGGGCGGCCACGGTGCTCGTGACCAACCCGATCACGGCGTTGCGGGGCGACGCCGATGCCTTTGCCGAGTTGTTGGCGATCGCCGGCGTGCGTCCGCGACTCTCCAAGATCGTCGCTGGTCGACTCGCAGGGTTTGCTCCGATCACCCCGGTCCCGCTGAAGCACGGTCACGTCATCGGTATGCGCGCCGGCCTGCCGTCCGATCGCCCGTATCTGGCAGACGCCATCAAACGGATGTCGGCTGAGTCGCTCCACCGCCGATTCTTCAGCGCCGGTGTTCCCGACCACCTGATCGACTACCTCGTCGACATCGACTATGTCGATCACTTCTCGTGGGTTGCTCTCGAATCACCGTCTCCGGACGCGACCCCCATCGGCTCGTGCCGCTACATCCGCTCGTTCGAGGATCGACGCAAAG
Source organism: Actinomycetes bacterium (assembly GCA_025356335.1). Taxonomy (GTDB): domain Bacteria; phylum Actinomycetota; class Acidimicrobiia; order Acidimicrobiales; family Ilumatobacteraceae; genus JANXUF01. Next base: position 38,423 of record JANXUF010000053.1, on the reverse strand, counting down.
CGGAAGTCGCCTTCGGCATCGTCGACGAATGGCAGGGGAAGGGCATCGGCACGGTGTTGATCGGCGCGCTGGCGATCGCCGCGTCGATCACCGGCATCACCACCTTCACCGCGACCGTGCTGTACGACAACCAACCGATGCGTTCGATCTTCAATCGGGCCGGAGCGCACTGGACACACCTGGAACCCGGCGTCCTGAACACCGAGGTTCCAGCTGCCGGATATCGGGACGTGCTGTCGCCCGGCGTCCAGCAACGATTGGCCACAGTCTCCAGCGACATCATCTGGGGTGCAGGCACGATGCTCTTCTGAGCTGCGCGCCGGTCGCGTGTCCGCTCTTGCGCGTGCCTGCTCTGCGTGCATCTGTTCTGCGGGGTGCTCACCACAGGATGACAGCTGCGCCGGCGATCAGCAATGCCGGCAGACCGACGCGTAGGCCGATCTCGCTGTAGCGACGGGCGGAGACGTGCACGTCGAGACGGGCGGCGGTGTCGCGCCACAGCAAGCCGGAGAGTGCCCCGCTGATCACGAGCACGGGGCCGACGTTGACCCCGATCAGCAACGACCACACCTGAGAGGAGTTGTGCAGGGAGGACGATCCTGCGAGCACGGCCGGCAGGTTGTTGGAGGCGTTCGAACCGACCACCCCGAACCCGAGCGCCCGCAGATTGCCGAGGACGCCACCGGCGTCCAACAGGCGGTCGATCCCGAGATGCGGGACTGCGCCGGCGACCAACACGCTGAGACCGACGGCGACCAACATCGCTGCGTAGGGGACAACCCGCCATGCGACCGTCCGCGTCAACGCCGTCGCCCAGGCGACAGCGACCGCGGCGATCACCCAACCGGGAATGCCGAGCGCATCGCCGGCCGTGAACCCGAGCAGGACGAAGCCGACGATCGGCAGCCCGTTCCGCAACGCACGGTTGTCGACATCACCCCCGGCGCGATCTTCGACGGCAACGGCGGTGTCATCGTGCCCGGCGACGTCGTTGCCGTCCACCGATTGGACCTCGTTCGAGGTGACACCGGCGAAGTATCGCCGGTAGGCGAACCACCCGACCACGCACGCAAGGACGGTCGGCAGTAGCAGGTGACCAACGAAGTCGCCGACACCGAGATCGAACTTTTCGGCGACGATGAGGTTCGTCAAATTCGACACCGGCAGCGGGTTCGATGCCAGGCAGGCCATCAATGCCGGCTGGAACGCCAACATCTCCGGCGGGTACCCCTGACGCTGAGCGATGCGGATATAGAGCGGCGTCAGCAGCACGACGGCAGCGTCCAGATTGAAGACGATCGTCACTCCGGCCGCCAACACCCAGAGCCAGAGCAGCAGGTGGTGGCCACCGCTGACCTTTGACGCCAGTGAAGCGAAGACGCCGATCTGATCGAGCAGCACGGCGAGTGGAACGGCGAACAACAGGAACAGCAGCGGATTGCGAAGCACCCGAAGCGCCTCGTTGCTGAGATGCCAGCGGATGACACCGGTGGATACCCCGACCGCAGCGGCAACGATCGGACCCGCCCACAGCGGTAGCCACGCAGGGCGGACGAACAACAGTGCGATGCCGATGACGAGGAGGACGATGGTCATGCAGCGAAGATGATGGTCATGGGTGCCGGCAACGAAGGTCGGCTACGGCCGGATGAGCGCCGACAGCATCGCCTGGAACTTGGCCTGTGTCTCGGCCAGTTCAGCGTGCGGATCGCTGTCGGCGACGATGCCGCCGCCTGCGGACAATCGGGCGGTGCGACGGTCCGGCGACAGCTCAGCGCAGCGGATCGCGACAGCCCAGGTCCCGTTGCCGTCGGCGTCGATCCATCCGACGGTGCCGCCGTAGCGCCCACGGTCGCGACCTTCGACTGAAGCGATCAGCCGCAATGCTGCGTCCCGCGGGTGCCCGCCCAATGCAGGCGTCGGTGACAGCGCACGCGCAAGCGTGAGGACGTTCGGTGCGGGATCCGAAAGGCGGCCTTCGATGAGCGTGCCGAGATGCTGGACGTTGGCGACGGCGACGATCGACGGCTCGGGCTCCCAGTCGAGATAGCTGCACCATGGAAGCAGCGTGTCGTGTACGACGTCGATCACGACCCGGTGCTCGATCTGATCCTTCATCGAATCGATCAGGCCGGCGGCAATGCGTTCGTCCGTGGCTGGATCGCCGGTCCTCGGCGCGGTGCCAGCGACCGGATGCGAGCGAACGATGTTGCCGTGACGTTCGACGAGCAGTTCAGGTGACGCGCCGATGAAACCGTCTATCGAATATCGATAGCTGGTGGCAAAACTCGCTCTCAACCGGAGGAGCACCGCGTACACATCGATGGGGTGGTCGGAGGCGACGGCGATATCCCTGGAGATGACCGCCTTCGTCAGGTCACCTGCCCTGACAGCATCACGCGCCGTTCGGACGGCGTCGAGGTAGACCTCGGTCGGTGTCAGCGCTCTGACGACGTATTCGGCCGTCGACGGCTGTGGCGCCGCAGGTGCTGTGAGATCGACTTCGGCATCGTCGATGACCGTGATCCAGCGCTGACCATCGAGTCCTTTGGTGACGGTCACGGCGGGGATGATCAGCTCGCCAGCGGCGCCCGGCACGAAGGGGAGTACGCCGATCGCTATCGGGCCACACCCGGGAGCACGGACGACATCATCACGGTCGATCGACGCCAACACTGCCGCCGCGTCTCCGGCGTCGACCCGAGCGGCCACGCCACGACCGGCGACACCGACACCGGAACGGACGAACAGGAAGCCGTCGCCTCGGGCGACATCGTTGAGATCGACGTCGATGCGCAGCGGACGGGTGACGGCTCTCACGGACGGTCGGTGAGATTCAGGAGCGGGTGCCGGTGAGGAGTTGGGTGATCCCGCCGCTGAGTTCGGCGCGATGCGCATCGGCGAAGCCGGCCGATCGCAGCTTGGACATCATCTCCGCCGGGGGAGGAAGGTAGGCGACGCTCTTCGGGAGATAGCGGTAGGCGCCGCGGTCGGACAGCAGTCCGCCGATCTTCGGGACGACCTTGCCGAAGTAGATGCCGTGCCCCCAACGCACCAGCGGGTTGTGGGGGATACCGACGTCCAGCAGCGCGACCCTGCCGCCGGGACGCAGGACTCGGCCCAATTCGTCGAAGAAATCTCCGAGATCGACGAGGTTACGCAGCGCGAAACCGCAGGTCACGCCGTCCACCGATCCGTCGGGGACCGGCAGCCGGAGGATGTCGGCCTGCACCCGTGGTGATCCGCTGCGGTCGGCGGCGAGCATCCCGTAGGACAGGTCGAACGACAGCGGGACGAGTCCGGCTCTGCGCAACCCGACGCAGAGGTCGCCAGTGCCCGATGCCAGATCGAGTACGACACTGCCGGCGCGCAGTGACAACGAGTTGATCGCCCGCTTTCGCCAGCGCTCGTCGAGCCGAAACGTCATGATCCGATTCACCATGTCGTATCGGGGCGCGATGGTGTCGAACATCTCACGGACGGCAGCCGCCTTGGCATCGCCTGTTGGAAGTTCGGTTCGGTCCCATGCCTTCGGTTCGCTCACAGGGAACCGATGCTACGAGGATGGGCGAATGATTGACTTCACGTTTGCACCCGAAGTGGACGAGGTGCGTCTCAAGGTCCGCGAATTCATGGACACCGTCGTGAGGCCGAGATGGGATGCGATCGACCAGGACGATCGCAGCGAGGTCGTCAAGACGATCGTCAAACTTCGCCACAAGGCACGCAACGACTGGGGTATCTGGCTGCCGCACATGCCGAAGGAGTGGGGCGGCATGGGGCTCGGTCCGACAGCGATGGCGGCGGTGAGCGCCGAGGCGGCGAGGGTCAGCATCGGGCCGTTCGTGATCAACGCCCAGGCGCCGGACGAGGGGAATCAGCACACGATCGAGCATTGGGGCACGGAAGAGCAGAAGGAGAAGTACCTCCGCCCGCTCTGCGATGGAACGGCGAGGTCGTGCTTCGCGATGACCGAACCGGAAGTTGCAGGGTCCGACCCGACGCTGATCAAGACGCACGCCTACAGGGACGGCGACGAATGGGTCATCAACGGCCACAAGTGGTTCATCTCCGGCGCTCGGGGGGCGAAGTTCGCCATCCTCATCGCTCGTACGGAGGAGGACCCGGAGATCCCCCAGGCTGCGAACTCGGCGTTCATCGTCGACCTGCCGTCACCCGGCTGGGTCATGGTCCGCGACGTGCAGACGATGAGCGGCGGCCACAACCACGCTGAGATCATGATTACCGATCTGCGGGTGCACAAGGACAACATGCTCGGCGGCCAGGGCCAAGGTCATCTCCTCGGCCAGTACCGCCTCGGACCGGCACGCCTGGCCCACTGCATGCGCTGGATCGCCCAGTGCGAAACGGCGCTCGACATGATGGTCGCCCGTTCGCTCGATCGGTACTCGCATGGGTCGTTGCTTGCCGAAAAACAGGGCATCCAATGGCTGATCGCCGACTCGGCGATGGAGATGTACCAGTGCAAGCTGATGGTCCTCCACGCTGCCTACAAGATCGAGAACAAGCTCGACTTCACCTCCGAAGTGTCGATGGCCAAGCACTTCGTCGCCAATTCCCTCAACCGCATCATCGACAGAGCGATCCAGGTCCACGGCGCCCTCGGCTACTCGACCGACACGCCGTTGGCGCACATGATGACCCAGGCCCGCTGGGCACGATTCGCCGACGGTGCTGACGAAATCCACCAGATGCGCATCGCCCAGCGGACGATCGCCGCATGGAAGGACAATGGAACGACCAAAGCGGCGACCGGCGACCTTCCGCTCTGACGACTAGAGACTCCAGATGTCGACGTGCAGGATCTCGTCCTGACCGGCGACCCTGGAGGCGAATTGCCGGGTGATCTTGGCAACGACCTCCGCCGCCGTCGAGCCCGAACGCGACACGCCGACGGCGACCATTCCCGTCATCGCTGCAGCCGAGAAGCTCGTGCCGGATCCTGCCGCGTACCCGTCGAAACGGTCCGGCGGGTCGTCGCGCAGGGGATTCTCGACGCCTGACACGAACACCGAGGTCCAACGGCCGGCAGTCGCCACGAAATGTTCGCCTGCAGGCGGCCGGTTCGAATAGGCGGCCAGCTTGGCGGTCGCGAAATCGTTCCTGTTGGCGCCTTCGAGGTCGAGCGCGGCGACGCCGAGCACGCCGGCGATCGCCGCAGGGTAGAGCGGTCGCCTGGTCCCTTCGTTGCCGGCCGCGGCGATGACGACGACGTCGTCCGGCACGCGTGACAACGCATCGATGATGGCCATCGGAGGCGCGTCGCCGTTCGTGTAGCCGCCCACGCTGAGATTGATGATCTGCGCACCAGAAGCGATGGCTCGGTCGATACCGGCAGCAAGTTGCGATTCGAGCCCGACACCGTCGGAATCAAGTGCCCGGATCATGATGATCTCGGCGCCGGGTGCGACCTGGCGGATCACTCCGGTGACGAATGTCCCGTGCCCAGCTTCGAGATCGAGCGAGTTCGGGTCGACCGTCGGATCAGTGGACTTCGACGTGTAGGTGCGGAGTTGATCGGTGTCTGCCTGGTCGACGGTGATCTCGTCGAGCCATGAATCGGTGAGCGCTTCTGAGGCGATTCCGTTGTCGACGACGGCGATGCGGACACCCCGACCGCGATCGAGGTCGTCCCGATGCGGACCATCGGGGCGGTCGGCGGGCTCGGGGTCGTCGCCCTCACGACAGATGATGTGGCCGTTCTGATTCGTCCAGAACACGTGGTCGACGGAGGCGGCATCGTTGCCGTACTTCTCGGTGATCTGTTCGACGACCGTCAACGCATCGACCGAAGTGTCGACCGTCGTCAAAATGGTCACTGCGCCGACTCGTTCCTGTTGCTTGGTGAAGAGATCGGGATATTCCCGGCGCAGAGCACCTTCTTGTTCACCATTGATCACGACCCGCCGACTTGCATAGACGAACCCCTTGTCCGGGTCGTCGTGATAGGCGATGTTGAGGTCGACATGCTCGTGCTCGCCGGTCTCCGGATTGATGCGATCGATCCCGTTTTCGAGCACCCGCTCGATCTGCGCCGACCGGGAACCGAGGCGATCCTGCGGGATTCGCTTTCCCCAGTCACGGTCGTCGTCGATAACACACAATCTGGCAACGACCGTGATGTCCGATTGGTCGCTGTTGTCCATGGCGTCTCCTCGTTGTTCGTGATCGCAGTGTCGTTCTAGCATCTCGCCGATGAGTGACGCTGCTGCTCCCCTCGACAGCGGGGCGAGCAACGTCCAGAGTCAAGAGGACCGGCAGCACACTACGAATACATCTCGTCGGCGATCGATGGCCGGAGATCGCCAACACAGCGACGGTCTGGCACTCGCCGAGCAGGCCTTGGCCCTGCGCGGCACCGATCCCGCGAAGGCAGCCGAGCTGGCCCGACGGGCGGTGATCGTCTCGAACCCGCAGTCAGCCGGCCGCGGGCTCGCCCGGCGGGTATTGGCGTTGCTGGCGCTCGACGGCGGCGACGTCGACGGCGCGCGCCGCCACATCGTTGCCGCAGTGCGGATCGCCGGTCAGCTCGCACCTGGCACCGTACGAGAAGGCATCTACGTCAGCGCATCGGGCATCATGATGTTCGCCGGCAGGCTGCGGCAGTCCCTCGACTTCATCGAACGTGCCGTCGCCGAGACGCGAGGCACACCCACGTTCGATCTGCAATTCCAGCGCGCATGGGTCCTTGGGCGCGCAGGTGACCCGCAGGAGGCGATGCGGTCTGCGAATCAATTGTCCCATCGGAGCGATCTCTCGGATCGTGACCGGGCCGATGCTGCAGCATTGGAGGCGACGCTTGCGCTCGAACAGGGTCGCTACAGGGCTGCGTTGTCGGCTGTCCAGCGGACACTCGACTTCTACGCGTCCGGGCCCCCGTCGTTGGATTCGAACAGCGCATTTCGCAATGCAGCCCTGATTTTCGCAGCAGTCGGACAGCTGCCGGATGCGCTGGCGATGCTCGATCACGCTGAACGCGGCGCCAAGGAGTTGGGGCACCGCGTACAGACCTGGACGACGATCGCCAGAGCGTGGACCTGTCTCTGGGGGAATCTGCACGAGGAGGCCTACACGGCGAGCGAACTGGCGTGGTCGTACGCAGCGAGAGCCGACCTCGATACCCGCGCAGAGAGCGGACAAATCCTCATGCGCTCGGCATTTGCCGCTGGGCGGACCGACCGGGCCGTGGAGATCGCTGCGCTGACGCGCGCCATGAAGATCAAATTGGGGCAGACGAACGGCGCCAGAATCTGCCAGTTGATGTTGCTGCGCCGTCGGGCGGCAACGAGCAGCGGGCTCCGGCAGCTGAGCACCACAGCCCACTTGGTCGGCGCCGGATCTCAGCCGAATCAACTCGTTGCGGCGCATTTCGACGCCTTCAGCGCAGCTCTCGAATTCGGCAGGCTCGACATTGCCGGCAGTCATCGTTCGGTACTGCTGGCGAACCGTTCCAAGCTGCCGGCATTGGAGCAGGCGACGGTCTGGCTCGCAGAGTCGATGTGGCAATCGCGCGGTGGTGACTCCTCGAGGGCGCGTCGCAGTGTGACTGCCGGCCTGCAGGTGTTGCGGCGGCACAGGGCTTCGCTCGGATCGACAGAGTTGCGCACTGCAGCGTCGGCGAGTGGCGAAGCGCTCGCGGCGATCGGTCTACGGTTGGCGTTGGCGCGCGGCGGCGGACGCGACGTCCTCGCGGCGAGTGAAGCATGGCGTGCGCAGGCGAGCCTGCGTCGCAGCGCACAGCCTGCAGCAGCCTCGGAAGCACTCGACGAACTTCGCGGCATCGTTGCCAGAAGCCAACTCTCGGACGGCGATCGAGCCGAACAGCGGATTCTGCTCAAACGCCAGATCGAATTGGAGGACAGAGTTCGTGCACTGACCCGTCACGTCGTCGACTCGATGGAGACAGACACGTCGCCGGTACTCTCCGACATACTGCGGGCCTTGGGCGATCGGACGTTGCTGTCCTACGTCGTCGTCGACGGCGTAGTCGCAGCGGTCGTGGCGCAGAACGGCCGGTTTCGCCTGACCCGGCTGGAAGCGAAGGCTTCGGCGGTCGAGAACGAGCAACAGAAATTGGCGTTCTCGTTGCGGCGGCTCAGCCATCCGGGCGCACCAGCAGCAGTGCGCAATGCCGCTCGCCGGTCGGCAGAACAAAGCCTTTCGATGCTGAGTGAACAGTTGATCCGTCCGATCGGCGGGCTCGGGGACGTGGACGACGTCGTCATCGTGGCACCCGCTGCGTTGCACGCCATCCCGTGGGCGGCGCTGTCGACCGTCCCTGGCTCAGGGCTGCAGACGGTCGTGTCCGTCGTCCCGAGCGCCACGATGCTGCTTCGCGTGGATCGTGGCGACAGCAGTGTTCACGCCGGGGCCGCCGGTCACGTGTTCTGCTCCGGCCCTCGACTGGCGGCGGCCGACGGCGAGATCGCCGACGCCGCCGGATGGTACGACGATGCGACGACGATCGGTGCTGATTCGACGACGGACGTGCTGGCTGCGCTCGACGGCGCAGCGATCGCCCATTTTGCCTGTCATGGTCATCTGCGGTCCGATAACCCGATGTTCTCTGCGCTCGAACTGCACTCCGGTCCACTGACGGTCTACGACCTGGAGCGCCTGACGTCGACGCCGGACACGATGGTCCTGGCAGCGTGCGACTCGGGCGTTGGAGCTGTGAGACCGGGAGATGAGTTGTTGGGCTTCACCTCGGCGTTGTTTGCCGGAGGAACTCGATCGGTGATCGCCAGCGTCATACCGGTTCCGGACATCGCCACGGCGGCGCTGATGAATCACGTCCACCGCCGCATCGCCGCTGGAACGGCACCCGCTCGAGCGTTGACCGCTGCGCGCCGGGAGGTGCATGAGATGTCGCACCAGGGCTTCGTCGCCTCGATCGCCTTCGGCGCTTTCGGTGTCCGCTGAGGAGCATGGGTCGCGTTCGACGTGCCTGCGCCTTCTAGAGTCATGGGCAATGCTCGATCCGGACGTCCAGGCCGAACTGATCACCTCGGCTGTCGACGGTGACGAACGTGCGTGGTCACTGCTCGTCGACTCGTTCTCAGGACTCGTGTGGTCGCTGCTGCGCTCGCACGGGATGTACGGAGCAGAGGCTGCCGACATCTATCAGACCGTGTGGCTGCGATGTGTCGAACATCTTGCACGGCTCCGGGATCCTTCGATGCTTGCTGCCTGGTTGGCAACGACCACGCGACGCGAGTGCTACCGCATTACGCGCAAGCGTGAGCGTGTCGGCTCCAATGCCGACCTGCCGGAATTCGCCGATCCGGCTTGGAAGGACCCCGCGGAATCCGTCGTCGCCGGCGAGCAACTGGCGGCATTTCGATCCGGTATCGAGCAGCTCGGCACGAGTTGTCAGGAATTGCTGCGCCTGCTGTGCATCGATCCTCCCGTGAGCTACGAGGACGTCGCAGCTGCGCTCGAGATCCCCAAGGGGAGCATCGGACCGACGCGGCAGCGTTGCCTCGAACGGTTGCGCCGGATCATCGATGAAGGCGAATCACGTTGATGTATTTCCGGACGAAATCCTCACTCGTGATGGGCATGCAGAAAGGGTGGCGACCATGAACGGCGAAGGCGACGACAGCGAGATGATGGATCAATTGCGGCGGGCGCTGGTCTCGGACAGGCCACCCGAGGCGCTCATGACGGCCGCCAAGGCCTCGTTCACATGGCGGGCGGTGGACGCCGAACTCGCCGAATTGCTGTCCGATTCTTCGACTGAAGCGCTGACAGGCGTGCGCTCCGGCGATGGTCCGCGGACACTCGAGTTCGCCAGCGCTGCATCGAGTGTCGCCCTGGAGATCGTCGAATCCGGACCGGCGATCGGATTGCGTGGTCAGATCTCACCGTCTGGTCCCACCGAAGTCGTGGTCGAGTCGACGACCGCATCGCTCACGCTGGCGATCGACGAGGACGGTTGGTTCAACGGTACGGTCAACCTGACCGGCAACATCCGTCTGCGTGCCGACGGCATCGTCACGGACTGGTTCTCGCTGTAGATGTAGCGCACGGTCTGGTGCTCGACGACGCGTGCCCGACAAGCGTGTGTGCACAGGAGCCACGTGGGTTGGTCGAACTGCACAAACGCTCACGGGGGAGCGACGATCAGACGTAGCTGCGGAAGATGATCTCGGCCACGCAGTTCGGCTTGGTGGCACCTTCGGTTTCGAACGTGAATTCCATCGTCGACTGGATCCCTCCGGCGATGTCGTCGACGCTCAGCAGCTTCACGCCGAGTCGCAGATTCGACCCGACCATCACCGGCGAGGGGAAGCGGACCTTGTTGGCGCCGTAGTTGACACCCATCGAGAATCCGCCGATCTGCACGACCTTCGGGTAGAGGACTGGTCCGAGCGACAGCGTCAGGTACCCGTGGGCGATCGGCCCGCCGAACGGTCCTGCCTTCGCCTTCTCGACATCGACGTGGATCCATTGATGATCGCCCGTCGCCTCGGCGAACATGTTGACCTTCTCCTGTGTCACTTCGATGTAGTCGCTGTAACCGAGGTGCTCTCCGACGAGCTTCTTCAGTTCGTCAGGTCCGTCGATGAATCGTGCAGTCATGGTTCGAGTGTGGCACGCGCCATCAGACGAGAGGTAACTGTGCTGGCGGGCAACGCTCGATCAGCACCGTGCGCTGACGGTCTGGTAGGAACATCGTCATGCCTGATCTGCTGACCATGTATGCCCAGATCCAACCAACGAAACTGGCGGTCGTCGACGATCGGCCCGGCAGTCCGGCCCGCACCTTGACGTATGCACAACTGAACGAACAGGCGTGCCGGCTGGCGAATGTGCTGCTGGATGTCGGAGCACATCCGCCACATACGAAGGTGGTGTGGTGCGGCCAGAACTCGCAGGGGATCGTGACGATCGTCAGCGCTGCCCGAAAATTGGGTGTCACTGCAGTTCCCTTGAACTATCGCCTCTCCGACGAGGAAGCTGCCTACGTCACCGACCACTGTGATGCGACCGTCGTGGTCGTCGACGCCGAATATGCAGACCTGTTCGCCCGCATCCGCCAGCAGATCCCCAAGGTCGAGACGGTCCTCGTCTTCGATGGCACGGTGCCGGACGGCATGCTCGACGCCGACGCACTGATGGCAGCGGCGAGCTCCGAGGAGCCGCAGATCCCGGAGTCGACGGAAGCCGGCGCGACGATGATCTACACGTCCGGCACGACCGGCAAGCCCAAGGGCGCGTACCGCCCAGGCGGCGGCGACCCGCAACAGGGTGCAGCGCTGATGGCGCACATCGGCTACTCACCGGACGACGTCTACATCACCACAGGGCCGCTCTATCATTCGGGGCCCGGAGGCTTCATGGGTGTCGCCCAGGCACTCGGTCAGACGGTCGTCGTCCAACACAAATTCGCACCTGAGGATTGGCTCCGCCTCGTCGATACGTACCGGGTGACGTCGACGTTCTCGGCACCGACACCGGTACGCATGATCTGCAACCTGCCGGCCGAGACGAAGGCCCGCTACGACGTCAGTTCGATGCGACGGATGATCGGCAATGCAGCACCATGGAGTTATGCGCTGAAACTGCTGTATCTCGCCGATTTCCCCAGCGACTCGCTGTTTGAGGTCTACGGATCGACCGAACTCGGCGTCAATTGCGTGCTGCGCCCCGAAGATCAGTTGCGCAAGCCCGGATCGTGCGGGCAACCTTCGCCGATGGTCGAAGTCAAGCTGTTCGACGACAACGGCGAGGAGGTCACCGGCACCGGACCGGATGCCACCGGAGAGCTGTTCGTCAAGAGCCCGAGCGTCTTTGCCGACTACTACAAGCAGCACGACAAGTTCCTCGCCGACAGCAGGCACGGGTACCAGACCGTCGGCGACATCGCCTATCTCGATGACGAAGGTTTTGTCTATATCTGCGATCGCAAGAAGGACATGATCATCTCCGGCGGGATGAACATCTATCCGGCGGAGATCGAGGCTGCGCTCGAGGCCCATCCGGACGTCATCGAATCGGCAGTGTTCGGCATCCCGAGCGAGGAGTGGGGCGAGACCGTCCATGCGGTCGTCGTCGTGCGCGACGGTGCGACGATGACGACCGACGATGTGATCGAACATGCAAGGGCGCACTTGGCGAACTACAAGATTCCGCGATCGGTGACGTGGTCGGACGAACTTCCGAAGACCGGCTCCGGAAAGATTCTCAAGCGTGAACTCCGCGCCCCCTTCTGGGCGGGTCGGACCAGCAAGGTCTGATTGCCTCTCGGTTACGGACGCAGTGGGTGCCGATGACGGCCAGTATGAAACGGCCAGACTGAGAGGGTGCTTCGTCGCTTCGAACTGTCGATCGTCATCTCAGCGGCACTGTTCGTAGGTGGCTGTTCGGATCTGACCACGACACGTTCGACGCAGACCAATGCGGCATCGCTCGTCGTCCCGCCGACGACGATCGACGCAGTTGCACATCTCGAGACTGTCCCGTCGACGGACGCGGCGATCATCGGCGGTGTCATCGCCGCAGTCGGCGGACTGTTGCAGCTGACATTCAGCGTCGATGACCAGACGTGCCTGACGACAGCGTTGACCAAGGGAATCAATCCCACAACGATGTCGGCGCTACGACGAGACCCGGAATTCTTCGACATCGCTCCGGCCGACCGCGCTCCGGTGCTCGCGCTGTTCGACCCGTGCGTACCAGTCGACGAGTACGTCGGTCAATTGTCTCCGAAGTTGAGGGCCGCAGGGGCTTCGAAGACGGCGACGACGTGCGCGTATACGAAGTTGCACGCCCTCGGGTTCACTCGACTCGTCGAATACGCTCACGGGCTGACGAGCGACGACGGCCCCGATCCGACGGTTGCCGAAACGGTTGCCAAGATCTTCAAGGAATGCGGTGTCAAGACCGACACAACGGCTCCACCATCCGCCGACAGCGGCGCCCCGGCGAGCACGAGTCCCGGGGCGACGGAAGCACCGGACCCCTCAGCGGGGCCGGCCGACACCACGACGAGCTGAGCACGTCCGGCGCAGCGGTCATGCCCCGATGGCGTGGAATCCTCCGTCGACGTGGATCATCTCGCCGGTGGTCGCCGGAAAGTAGTCGCTGAACAAGGCGACGCATGCCTTGGCGGTCGGGACTGCCGAATGGATGTCCCAACCGAGTGGGGCGCGTTCGAGCCAGGCTTCTTCGAACTTGGCGAACCCCGGGATCGATTTCGCGGCGATCGTCCTGAGCGGCCCGGCGGCGACGAGGTTGACACGTATCTGCTTCGGGCCGAGTTCGCGGGCCAAGTACCTCGACGTCGACTCGAGCGCTGCTTTGGCAACTCCCATCCAGTCATAGGCAGGCCAGGCGACACGGGCATCGAAGGTCAACCCGACGAGTGAACCGCCGGCGGTCATCAACGGCCCGAAGGCGTCGACGAGCGCCTTCAGCGAGTACGCCGACACGTTGACGGCGACTCCGACGTCGTCCCATGTCGCTTCCATGAACGTTCCGCCGAGGCAGACAGCAGGCGCAAAACCAATGGCGTGGAGCACGCCGTCGACACGGTCCCAACGCCCAGCCACGGCCTCGCGGACCGAGACGAGATGTTCGGCGTTGGTCACATCGAGTTCGAGCACGGTCGTCGGCTTCGGCAACTTGCGGGCGACGCGTTCTGTCAGCGACAGTCCGCGTCCTGCACCGGTGAGAATGACCTCGGCGCCTTCCTCCTGTGCCAGTTTTGCCACGCTGAAGGCGATCGACGCATCCGTCAACACCCCGGTGACCACGATCCGTTTGCCGTCGAGAATTCCCATGCGCCAGACCGTAGCCCGCGTGGTGTTACTCGGCGAGCTTGCCACCCTCACGGTGGTCGCCGAAGAGGTCGGCGGGAACCGTGCCGCTCCACGACGCGTCGTACGACCAGTCCGCCTGCTTGTCGGCATGGCGCTCGTCCCAGACGGCGACTCCGTCTGCGAGGTCACGCAGTTCGGCGACCAGGAACGGCTTCACCGGTGCTGCGGTCTTCGCCAGGTGGGCTTCGACTTCATCGGCGAACACTTCGAGGATGCTGGCGACGGTGGACTGCTGCTGACTGGCCAGTGCGCAGCGCGCGCCGGTGGCGACGGTGTCGAGCCGATGCTCGATCGCCTTCCAATCCTGCGGACTGGCCTCGTTGCGGCACAGCGCGGCGAGCTTGTCGGCGATCTCGAGACCGTCGAACTTGCATGGCGAGCACTGTCCACATGATTCGATCGCCAGGAACTCGGCAACGCCTGCAGCGACGGAGATCATGTCGGTCTGATCGTCGAAGACGATGAAACCACCAGATCCTGGTCCGATGCCGAGCGGTTGCATCGCTTCATACGACACCGGTGTTCCGAGCAGATCCGCGGTGATCACCCGATTGGAAACGCCGGAGATGATGGCCTTGATCCAACGTTCAGGCGCCATACCACCGCCGATCTCCTCGATCACCTCGGACAGTGGGGTGCCGGCGATGACCTCGCCGACGCCATCCCTGATGGTCGCACCGGTCACCGTGCAGAGGAACGTGCCGGTCGACTTCTCTGTCCCGAGGGTCTTGAACCAGTCGGCGCCCCTGGCGAGGATGTGAGCGACGTTGGAGATCGTCTCGACGTTGTTGACGAGTGCAGGGGGAGCATCACCTGCGGCACCCGCCATGTGTACATGCGCGCTCAGTCCGCTCTTGGTGCCGATGTCTGCAGCGGTGTCGACGAGTTCGACGACGCCGCGGCGGTATGGCGGGGCGATACGCGGGAACGGATTGCGGCCGTCGACGACTTCGAGCAGTGCGCTTTCCTCACCGAACAGGTACTCGTCGGGGCCGAGCACCACATGGACGTTGACACCGTCGGCCCAACCCGCTTCGAGGACTTCGTCGATCGCTCTGGCGAGGATCTGCTGGTGCTCGACGTTGATCTTCTTGAGGGCGATGATGACTTCGTATGCCTTCACTGCTCTGGCGGCGATCAACGCCCCCTCGATCACCTGATACGGGTCGATTCGCAGGAGGTGACGATCCTTGAACGTCCCTGGCTCACCCTCGGCCGCATTGATCACCACGCTCGTCGGCAGTTCGCTCGAATGCATGTCGGCAACGGTGCGCCACTTGCGTCCGGTCGGGAACCCGGCACCCCCACGGCCACGCAAACCGGAGGCGAGAACGACGTCGATGATCTGGTCCGACGTCATCGACTGTGCCGCCGTCAGCCCGCGACCGCCGCGGTGTCGGATGTAGTCGGTGAGCGAGCCAATCTGCTCGGGGTAATCGACGCGGTGCACGAGTGTCATCGGGTTGCCTCTGTGTTCGTTGGTTGATGCGCCATGTCGCCCACCATATTCATTGCTGGAGCCGACGTTCACTTTCCAGCGAGTGCGCCCATCGTACGGACGCGTTCTGAAGGAAGTCTGAGCAAGGTCGATGTGCTTAGCTTGTCCGATGCGTATTGGGATTCTTGGTGGTACTGGCCCTGCCGGCACGGCGCTCGGCGCCAGATTTGCATCCGTCGGCCATTCGGTGGTGCTCGGTTCGCGATCGCGGTATCGGGCAATGGAAGCCCGCGACAAACTCTTCGAAAAATGGCCGGACCGCATACTCGACCTCGAGGCAGGCAACAATCACGACGCCGCCGACTGCGACTTGATCGTCGTCGCCACGCCGTGGGATTCCGCAGCCGGAACGGTTCGCGAACACGTCGACCAGCTCGAGGGCAAGATCCTCGTCAGCATGGCCAATGCGCTCGTCAAGGTCGGCAACGAATTCCAGCCGCTGCTTCCTCCTCGTGGCTCGGTCGCTGCCCACGTACAGGTCGCCGTGCCCAGAGCGCTCGTGGTTGCTGCGTTTCATCATCTGCCGGCTACCGAACTCGGACACCTCGACCATCCGATCGATTCCGACGTGTTGATCTGTTCCGACTACCCGGAAGCGACGAAGGTCGTCAGTCAGCTCGTTCGCGACATCCCCGGTTGCCGTCCACTGGACGCCGGCGAGCTATCCAACGCGATGGCGATCGAGGCGTTCACGGCGGTGCTGCTGCAGCTCAACATCCGCTACAAGACGCGGGTCGCTCCTCGCCTCACCGGCATCAAGGACTGATCCACGGCAAAGGTCGGCACAGGTCAGCAAAGCTCGTCAGCGCCCCTAGATTGAGGCGCAATGTCGATCCGCCTCTATGACACTGCACGGCAGGCAGTCGTCCCCTTCGAACCCGATCACGATGTCAAGATGTACACGTGCGGCATCACGCCATACGACGCCACGCATCTCGGCCATGCAGCAACGTTCGTCGTCTACGACGTCCTGCAGCGTCGCCTCATCGACATGGGTCACACCGTCAAATGTGTCCGCAACGTCACCGATGTCGACGATCCGCTGTTCGCCAAAGCCCGCCAACTCGGCGTGCACTATCTCGACCTGGCAGCAGGCGAGGAGGCCCGCTTCGAACGGGACATGACGGCCTTGAATGTGCTGCCGGTGTACAGCACGCCGCGGGCTTCGTCGGCGATCCCGGACATCCGCGGGTTCATCGGTATGGTGCTCGAACGCGGATATGCCTATCAGGCAGGCGGCTCGGTGTACTTCGACGTCTCCAAGTCACCGCAGTTCGGGTCGATCAGTCACTACAGCGAAGAGAAGATGATCGCAGTCGCCCGTGAGCGCGGTGGCAAGGTCGACGACCCGAACAAGCGCCATCCGCTCGACTTCGTACTGTGGCATCCGAGCGAGCCGGACGAACCGTCGTGGGAGACGCTGTGGGGACCAGGGCGGCCAGGCTGGCACATCGAATGCTCAGCATTGGCGCTGCGCGAACTCGGCACGACGATCGATCTGCACGGCGGAGGTTCGGACCTGATCTTTCCGCATCACGAGTGCGAGCGGGCGCAATCCGAAGCTGCGACCGGTGAGTTGTTCGTCAAGCACTGGATGCACGGGCCGATGGTGTTCATGGACGGCCAGAAGATGTCGAAGAGCCTCGGCAACTTGGTGTTCATCGACAAGTTGCGTGAGACCTATGACCCGCGGGCGATCCGTCTGGCGATCATCCAGCACCACTATCGCTACGACTGGAGCTGGCGCGACGGACTGATCGACGATGCCGCCGACTGGCTCGCTCAATGGATCGCAGCTGCGGGCACGGGCAGGGGCGGAGACGTCCTCGACAGCGTCAGAGCACACCTCGACAACGACCTCGACACTGCCTCTGCGGTCACCGCCATCAACATCGGCGTCGCCGAAGGTCACGAGATAACCGCCGCCGCTGCGTTGCTCGGCATCGATCTGTCGACGCGGTGATTTCAGCACAGTGCGTCGACGTTCATGTGCCGTTCACGACCCCGACCGCTGCTGTACGCTCACGGCGCGTAACATACGTGCGAGCAATCCACGAGGAGTCATGGTGAGCGAACACACTGGTGCAGGCAAGTTGCAGGATCGCACGAAGGCCGTTCTCGGTCCGATTGCACGAAAATTGTGGACGATCAACGTCGAGGGATTTGATCGCATCCCGAAGGATGGCCCGGCGATTCTCTGCCCGAACCACATCAGTTTTCTTGATTCGGCCTTCCTGATGCTGTCGGTTCCCCGGCGTATCAGTTTCGTCGGCAAGGCCGAGTACATGGATTCGTGGAAGACGAAATTCATCTTCCCGGCGCTCGGCATGATCCCGATCGATCGCCGTGGCGGCGACAAGAGCCAGGCAGCGTTGAACACCGCAGAGGGTGTACTTCGTCGCGGTGAACTGTTCGGCATCTTCCCGGAGGGCACCCGCAGCCGTGACGGCTATCTGTACAAGGGTCGAACCGGCGCTGCCCGCCTGGCGCTCAAGGTCGGCTGTCCGATCATCCCCGTGGGCGTCATCGGCACGGATCAGATTCAACCGCCGGATGCCAAGTTTCCCAAGCTGCGTAAGGAAGCGACGCTGAAGATCGGTCGCCCGATCCGCGTCGATCGGTACCGTAGCAGAGTCGACGACCACATGGTGCTGCGTCAGATCACCGACGAGTTGATGTTCGAGATCCGTGAAATGACGGGTCAGGAATACCACAACGTCTACGCCGGCAAGCAGGCTGACACCGAGCCGGCGAAGACGGCCGCCATCGGCAAGGTCGACGATCCGATCGCCGGTCACGATCGTCAGCTCACCCCCGTCTGACGGCTTCTCGCTCGTTCGGGTCCAGCCGGACCACCGCTCGCCCAGCCGAAATTGAACGGCAGGCAGTGATATCACCTCGGTAGCCTTTCGGGCTATGGACGACATCTCGGTATTCCTTCCTGACGGCTCATCTCGTGTGCTGGCGGCCGGATCGACGACCATGGATCTCGCCCGCTCGATCGGCGCCCGTTTGGCGAAGGCATCGGTCGCTGCCGTCGTCAACGGCGACGAGGTCGATCTCGAGCGCCCGCTGCACGACGGTGACAACGTGGCGATCATCACCGATGCCTCTGAGGAGGGTCGCCACGTTCTCCGCCACTCGACATCACATGTGATGGCGCAGGCAGTGGTGCAGCTGTTCCCCGGTGCCAAGTTCTCGATCGGTCCGGCCATCGAGAACGGCTTCTACTACGACTTCGAGCTGCCAGGCGGCACGACCTTCAGTGACGAAGACCTCGTTGCCATCGAAGCTCGCATGCGCGAGATCATCAAGGCTGATCAGCCGTTCGTCCGCGATGAGTTGTCGCCACAGGACGCGCTCGCGCTGTTCGCCGATCAGCCGTACAAGCGCGAGATCATCGAACGTGTGTCGTCCGGATCCGCCGACGGAGAAGATGCCGAGGAGGTCGGCAGCGGCAACACGATCAGCGTGTACCGCAACACGCCCGATTTCGTCGACCTGTGCCGCGGGCCGCATGTGCCCTCGACATCGAAACTCGGCTCGTTCAAACTGATGAAACTCGCCGGCGCGTACTGGCGCGGCAACGAAAAGGGCCCGATGCTGCAGCGCGTCTACGGCACGGCGTGGGAATCGAAGGCGGCGCTCGACGAGCACCTCCACCGTCTGGAAGAAGCCGAAAAGCGTGACCACCGCAAACTTGCTGTCGAGTTGGATCTGCTGTCGTTCCCATCACAGCTCGGTGCCGGCCTCGCCGTCTGGCACCCGAAAGGTGGCATCGTCCGCAAACTGATGGAGGACTACTCTCGGGCCCGTCATGCCAACGGCGGTTACGAGTTCGTTTACACACCCCATCTATCGAACGGGCAATTGTTCGAGACGAGCGGCCATCTCGATTTCTACAAGGACGGGATGTATCCGCCGATGGAGATGGACAACGGCACGTACTACCCGAAACCGATGAACTGCCCGATGCACTGCCTGATTTTCGGCGCCCGTCAGCGTTCCTACCGGGAGTTGCCGCTGCGTCTCTACGAACTCGGCACGGTGTACCGCTACGAACGCGCCGGCACGCTGCATGGATTGATGCGCATCCGCGGCTTCACGCAGGACGACAGCCACATCTACTGCACGGAGGACAGCCTGCAGGAGGAAATCGCCAGCCTGCTCGACTTCGTGCTCAGCGTGCTCCGCGCCTTCGGCTTCACCGAATTCACGGCGAACTTGTCGACGCGGGATCCGCAGAAGTCCGTCGGGACCGACGAGATCTGGGACAAGGCAACGGAGGCGTTGCGCGAGGCGCTGATTCGTCACGGGTTGCCGTTCAAGATCAAAGAGGGAGACGCCGCCTTCTACGGCCCGAAGATCGACGTCGACGTCCGTGATGCCATCGGTCGTTCGTGGCAGCTGTCGACGATCCAGTGCGACTTCAACCTGCCGGAGAAGTTCGAACTCGAATATGTCGGTGCCGACAATGCCCGCCATCGCCCGATCATGTTGCACCGCGCCCTGTTCGGCTCGATCGAACGGTTTTTCGGCGTGTTGCTCGAGCACTACGCCGGAGCGTTCCCGACGTGGCTCGCGCCCGTGCAGGCGCGGATATTGCCGGTCGCCGAACCGCATTCCGACTACGCAACGTCGGTGGCTGCGCAGCTGCGCGCCTCCGGGTTTCGCGTCGATGTCGTCGAGGCCAACGATCCGCTCGGCAAGCGCATCCGTAACGCCAAGCTGGAGAAGATCCCGTATGTGCTCGTTGTCGGTGACAACGACGTCGCCAACAAGACGCTCGGCGTCAACGCCCGCGGGGCAGACGTCGAGCGCGACGTGCCGGTCGAGACGTTCCTCAGCCGTCTCGCCGAGGAGACGAACATCGCCGCTCTCGCCTGAGCGTTCTGCAAGCGCTGGCACGAATCCGGTCCGAAACAGCCCGGATTCGTGCCAGCGCATGATCGTCGGCCGTGTTCAGGCGGGGACGTATGACCACAGTTCGTCGACGAGGTCAGCGGTGTCGGCTTCGTCGACGCCTTTGTTGGCGAACCACGAGCAGAGGTTCGAACAGTCGCGTTCGAGAAACTGCCGCCCCTGAGGATTGCCGACGAGATCGACGACCTGCGGAACGTCGATCAGCACGATTCGGCCGTCGTCGACGAGGATGTTGTACGGCGAGAGGTCGCCGTGGGTGTAGCCGATATCAGCGATGATGCCGAGCGCCGTTCTGCACTGGTGGTACAACTCGACCAGCTCGGCGCGCGTCGCACTGACCTGTGCGAGCCTGGGTGCGGCGACGCCTGCTGGTGTGCCGATGAACTCCATCATGATCTCGGTGCCGATGAGTTGTACGGGGTACGGAACGCTGGCGCCGGCGCTCCACAGCCTGCCGAGGAATTCGAACTCGGCGTGAGCCCACTGGCCGGAGATCAGATCCTTACCGAACGCCGTCCGGGTGGCGATGGCGCGGGTTTCCCGACTGCGACGCATACGGCGGCCTTCGAGGTAGCCGGCGTCACGATGGAACATCCGGTGCTGTCCATCGCGGAATCGCTTGGCGGCCAACAGGCAGGATTCGCCTGTCGAGGCGAGTGTTCGACGCACGAGGCTGCAGTCGGCCTCCTTGCCAGTTTTCAGCACGCCGAGATCTTCATCCCGGGCGTTGGCATCGGTGATGACCCATGCTGGGACAGGATCGGGTCCGTGCACGGCGTCTCGGTAGGTGGACAGATCGTCGAACTCGTCGACGTCGTGGAACTCGTCGGCGGACCCGTCGAATTGGGTCGCCGATGCTGGCGGACGGGAATGGTCGGGGGTGTCGTCGAACAGATCGCTCGTGATCTGTTCGTCGTCGAATTTGGCACGACGGCGCGAAACGCGTTCGTGATTGGACACGGGGGCCTCCACAGGCATGGGAACGGGGGGTACGGGAGGCGAGCTGCGCGCTGGCTGGTGTCAGCGGAAATCGATGAACGCAGTCGCCGGATCGAGGGACGGGGCGTGAGGCACTGACACGAGGTCGATCTTCATGTTGGCCACCCCTCTCCACTGATCCAGGCCGAGCACGGCGTTCTGCGGAGAGCATTGCACAGACCCGATCACCGCTGCAACGGAATTTTCCGGGCGGTTGTCTGGCTACCGTGAGGCGGTGAGTTTGGATCGATTGTGGAACCCGTGGCGCAATGCCTATGTGACATCCGGAGCCTCGTCCGAGCACCTTCCGGGCGATGCCGGCGAAAGTGTCTTCAGTCGGATTCTCGCTAGTGGCCTACCGGACGAGGAAACGCATATCGTCTGGCGCGGTACGTACTGCTTCGCGATCCTCAATGCCTTCCCGTACACCAGCGGGCATGTCATGGTGCTCCCGTATCGCCAGATCGCTGACCTCGATGCGCTCGATCACGGCGAGACGGTGGAACTGTGGGCAGCGGTGACGAAGGTGACGCAGGCGATCAAGACCGCCTATCAGCCTGACGGGCTGAACGTCGGCATCAACCTCGGCCGTGCGGCCGGGGGCAGCATCAGCGAACACCTGCACGTGCACGCGCTGCCTCGCTGGATCGGGGACGGGAACTTCATGACGGCCATCGCCGAGACCAGAACCCTTCCGGAGGCGCTGTCGGTGTCGGCGGCGAAGATCCGTGAGGCGTGGCCAACCGACTGACCGTGCTGCGCTCGCCGTATCCTCGAAGGTGATGAGTGCAGACGACACGAAGCGAACGAACGTCCCTGTCAGCGACGAGATCCGTGACGAGTTGCCGACGGATCTGCAGCCCGAGTTCGCCGGCGTCTACGAGTTTCCCGACAACAGCCACCGCCGGATCCCCGGGTACATCTACCTCGGTGTCGCAGCGATCTGTATCGCCTTCTGGATCGCCAAGCACGACTCCGGGGCGGTGCTCGTCAACAAGGGCATCCTCGCGGCCGGGATTGCGTTGGCGCTGGTCGGTGCATTCTCGATCTCATCCGGATGGCGGATGCACGTCGACGAGAAGCAGGCGCTCCTGCGGGCCAGCGAGGCCGTCGGCTTCGCTGTCGGACATGCGTCTGCGCAACAGGTGTGGCGCGGACTACGGAGCCGTCCGACGTGGCGGGTGCTGTGCTACTCGTCGGAAGAACCCCCGAAGCAGCGCGGTTTTGTGCTCGTCGATGCGATCGATGGAAGGGTCATCGAGCACCTCGTCGAGGACAACCCGGAAGATCCAGAAGAATGGGCAGAACTGGCAACTCCGCCCCGTCCGGACGACAGCGATTGACGTCTCGTATCAACACCGTCGCCGGCCCCGCCGTCACCGAGTACACAGACTGCGATCCTCCCGCGTTGTGTGTCCAGTAACTGGGCGTCGGAACTACGACCAGGTCATATCGACCGGGAGGCGCTTGATCCCGGCGATGAAGTTCGACCGCAGCCGCTCGACCGGCCCGGCCGGCTGAATATCGGCGAGACGGGGCAGGAGTTCCTCGAGCAGGATGCGGATCTCCAGCCTGGCGAGATGGGCGCCGAGGCACAGATGCTGGCTACGGATGCCGAAGGCGGCATGTTCGTTCGGCGTACGTCGGATGTCGAACGTGAACGGGTCGGCGAACTGGCGGTCGTCGTAGTCCGCTGACATGAACCACATCACGACCTTGTCGCCGGCAGCGATCTGTCGACCGTGCAACTGCAGGTCGGATGTCGCCGTCCGCCGGAAATGCATCGTCACGGTACCCCAACGGAGGATCTCCTCGACTGCACTGCTCACGAGCTTCTCGTCGGTGCCGATCGCTGAGCGAAGTGCTGCAAGTTGGTCAGGCCTCTCCATCAACGCCTTGATCCCTGCCGTCATCGTGTAGCGGGTGGTGTCGTTCCCGGCGGCGACGAGCAGCGTGAAGAAGTTGTTGAACTCCAACACCGTCAACGGTTCGGTCTCGCCAGGCGGCGGTTTGAGGAGATCGGAGATCACGTCGTCACTCGGGTGGGCGATGCGCTGTTTCGCCTGCTCGCTGGCGTATTGGAACAGGTCGATGCCGGCCGGGCTGCGGAACGGCATCAGGCGGAATTCGTCGGTATCGACGAGTCCGACGGGATGCGTCGTGAACTCCGGGTCGGAATTGCCGAGCAGCGCGTCCCCCTGCTCGACGAGCCATGGACCATCCTCGTCGGGGACGCCGAGCAGTCGGCCGAGCATGCGCATCGGCAGTTCCTGGGCGACGTCACGGACGAATTCGACGCGCTGACGACCGGCGACCCTGTCGATCCCGGCGCGGGCGAGCAGACGCAGTCCGTGCTCGTAGGTCATCACCTCACGGCGATTGAACGGCTTGGAGACGAGGCGGCGATAGCGCGTGTGCTGAGGACTGTCGGTCTCCATCATCGTGCGCCTGGCGGCGTGCTCCTCGGCGTCCATGTCCTCGATACGGATCCCCTGAGCACAGGAGAACAGCTCGGGCTGGCGACTGACGTCGAGCACGTCGGCGTATCTGGTCACCGACCAGAATCCCCGCCCGCCATCGTGCTCAGGTGTCCAACTGACCGGGTCGTCGTCACGCAGACGACGGAACGTGGCGTGGGGAACCCCGCCGACGAACGAGTCGGGGTCACTGAGATCAGCGTCAGCCGGACCGAGATCGCCGGCGATGTCGGGGCCGCTCATACGTGGTGCTCGTTGAGCAGTGCGCCGCCGAGGAACGTCGTGCCGACGGTTCGGTAGTAGCCGCCGAGTACCTCGATCGGGCGCAGCCTGGCGATCTCGTCGACAGGGGAGTCGCCGAACCATATCTCGGCGTCGCCCTTCCATGCCTGGCCGAGTTCGACGTCGAGGCCCTGCATGGTGACGAGTTCGTCGAGGCTGTCTGTGCCGTCTGCGGCGATGCTCGGCATGTAGCGGCTGTGGATCATCGCATGGCCGTTGACGAATCCGTTCGTCGCCGACTGCTCCCGCAGGGTGATGCGGATGTCGACGATCCGCCGGTCGTAGTGGCCGACCGTTCCGGCGAAACGGCCACCGGGAGCGAGCCGCGGTCCTGCCTTGCCGATCGTCACCGGGCGGGTCATCCAGATGCTGCCCAACTTCTTCGGGTAGCCCTGGAAGTGCCCTCGGACCATGGCGAAGTCCTTGTCGACCCAGATGTAGACGCAGCGACTGAAAATCCGTCCCTGATACCGGCAGCGGACGATGATGAAGGCTTCCTTGTACTGCGAGCGGACGGGATCGTCGAGTTCCGAAAGATCGTCGCCACAGCTCTGCCAGTCGGCGAAGATCATCGCCACGGCGCCAGGGTCTTCGTCGTCCGGCACGAGTGCCAGCGGCTCTGGTAACAGCGCAGCGATCGCCGAAGGGTCCGTCCGGTACTCGACCGTCAGCAGCTCACCGGAGTAGTGCCACGGGGGTGCCGGAAGGATCGACGACCCGCCGCTGGCACTCCGCGGGAAGAGGAATCCTTTTGACGAGGTCATGTGTCACATGATATCGTTAGGAACCAAACGATGTCAATCTGTGGACGCTGCACAGGCAACACTGACAGCATGGATCGGAGACGACAACCATGGTTCCCCGGGGGTTCCGAGATATGACGGTTCGAGAGACACGATGACGGTTCGAGAAACGCGCAGGATTCTACTCAACGGCGCAATCGTCGAGGTCGTGCGACAGGGGGAGGAGTTGCTCGCAGGGGACGGCCGCCGCCTCGCCGTCGCCGATGCAGTCCACCTCCCGCCGGTCGAACCCTCGAAGATCCTCTGTGTCCATCTCAACCACATCAGCAGGGTGCACGAATTCCAGATCAGCCTGGCGAAGACGCCGACGTATTTCCAGAAGCCGACGTCCTCGCTCAATTCGCATCTCGGCGACGTCGTGCGTCCGGATGGGTGCAAATGGCTGAACTACGAGGGCGAAGTTGCCATCGTCATCGGACGGACGTGTAGGAACATCTCGCCGGACGAGGCTGCCGACTACATCCGCGGTTACACCGTCGCCAACGACTATGGACTGCACGACTTCCGCGATACGGACGCTGGATCGATGCTGCGGGTGAAGGGTTCCGACACGCTCTGCCCGCTCGGGCCGGGCCTCGTCGAAGGATGGGACTGGCACGACAAGTACCTGCGTACGACGGTCAACGGCGAGCTCCGCCAGGACGGCAACACCAACGAGATGACGTGGGACATGAACTATCTGGTCGCTGATCTCGCCCGTACGATCACGCTCCACCCCGGCGATGTCATCCTCTCCGGAACACCGGCTTGCTCTCGTCCCGTGCAACCGGGTGATGTCGTCACCGTCGAGGTCGAAGGTCTCGGAGCGCTGACGAACACGATCGTCACCGGTCCGACGGCGATCCGCGCGGACGTCGGCGCACAGCCGACCGAGAGCGAAGAAGTGCTCTCGACGGCGCTCGGCGGCGACTGGGAATTCCGCGGCATCCGCCCGCCGGAGCGCAACTGACATGGGTGAGATCATCGGCGCCGGGTTGATCGCCCACGTTCCGACCATCGTCCTTCCCGAGGCGACGCGGCGGGTACTGAACGACGGTGAGGAGATCAGCCTCGTTCCCGGACTTCGCCGACTGCGTTCCGAGGTGCTCGACCGTCTGCGTCCCGACACGATCGTCGTCCTCGACGCCCACTGGTTCACGACGGTCGAGTTCGTCGTCGCCGGCCACGCCCGCCGGAGCGGCTTCTACACCAGTGAGGAACTGCCTCGCGGCATGTCGAGTATGCCGTACGACTTTCCAGGCGACCCGGAACTCGCCGAGGCCCTCGCGGCACAGGCTGCAGGTCGGGATGACATGTGGATCACCGCCGTCGACAACCCGTATCTTCCCGTCCACTACCCGACGATCAACCTGCTGCAGTACCTGCAGGGAGACGAGCGATGGATCAGTATCGGCTGCTGTCAAACGGCTGAACCGAATGATTCACTACTCGTCGGCACCCTGCTCGCGAAGGCGATCGCGCAGTTGGATCGACGGGTCGTGATCCTCGCCTCCGGCGCCTTGAGCCATACGTTCTGGCCGTTGCGGCAGTTGCGAGCTCACGAGGCGAGCGACCCGAGGCACATCTTCAGCGACCGGGCTCGGTCTGCAGATGCCGCCGTGCTCGATGCATTCTGGCGCGGCGATCACGCTGCGGTGATCGACGACATGCCGAACTATCTGCAGGTCAAGCCGGAGGCCCGCTTCGGCCACTACCTGATGATGGCCGGTGCGCTCGGCGGACCGAAGTGCGTCGCGCCGGGTATCGCCTTCAGTGACTACGAGAATTCGGTCGGCACTGCGCAGATGCACGTCTGGTTCGAACGACCGCAACACGGCTGGACGGGATGGTGAGCCGCCGGCCGCTGATCGGCATCACAGGACGTCGTTGGCCGGCGAGCCGGGTGGCCGACTTCCTGCCGTCGGCATTGCACGACGCCGAGTTCGACCTGCACTTCTCCGAGTACCCGGCAGCGGTGGCGAGAGCAGGCGGGCTGCCGGTCGAACTGACCCGCGACGCACCGGTGCAAGAAATGCTCGAACGTCTCGACGGGGTCGTGATCTCCGGCGGTGCCGATGTCGATCCGTCGCGGTACGGCGCAGCCCCTGACGACAACCTCGGGCATCCGGAGCCAGACCGCGACGAATGGGAGCTTGCCGTCATCGCCGAGGCCCTGCGTACCGACGTACCGCTGCTCGGGATATGCCGCGGGGCGCAACTGCTGCAGGTCCATCTCGGCGGCGCACTCGTGCAACACGTCGATCTCGCAGACGGTGTCGGCCATCCGCGCTTCGACGAACCTCGTGACAGTGCCTGCCACGTCGTCCAGTTCGACCACGGGACGCTTGCGCACTCGCTGTACGGCGACTCGATCGAGGTCAACAGCCTGCACCACCAGACGATGGAGCATCCAGCGCAGGGACTGGTCCCGTCAGGTCACGCTCCGGACGGGGTCATCGAAGCGCTCGAGCTGCCCGGGCAACCCGTGTTTGGCGTCCAGTGGCATCCGGAAATGCTGCAGCATCTCGATCCGAGTCTCGTCTGGCTCGTCGAGCGAGCAGTAGAACACGCACGGTCCAAACCTGGCGCTCGATTCAACTCCGACAGCAGATCCGATTCACAGGGGGCCTCTCGATGACTGAGTTCCAACGCATCCGGCCGATGTTCGCCGATCAGCTCGGCCTCGCCAGAGGCAAATATCTGCCGGCCGGTTTCGCCAGCAGTGGCACCAAGCACTGCATGACGCTCTTCGCCCAGCACTATGACCGTGACATGACGGCGACGACGCCGTATTCCGGCTTTCTGACCGGTCTGCCGGACATGGAGGCGGTCTTCGACATCGATGATGCACGCCGTGGTTGGGATCCGGGGGTCGGCGTCGTCGTGGCCGACCTCGAATACGAGGGCACGCTTGCACCGTGGGCACCGCGGACGGTCCTGCGTCGGGCGATCGAGGCGTGGCAGGCGCACGGCTTCGAACCGATGGTCGGCATCGAACTCGAGTGCTACCTGATGGAGCCCAACGGGACAGGCGGTTGGAAGCTCGTCGACACGCCGGGAGGTTTCACCTACACAGTCGGCCCGATGAGTGACCCGTACGGACTGCTCGACGAGATCATGGACAAAGCCGTCGAATGCGAGTTCCCACTCGAGAGCGTCAACAGCGAATACGACGCAGCCCAGTACGAGTTCACACTGCACTACGGCAACGCCCTCGAGGCCGTCGACAATGCGTTCCTGTTCAAACAGATGGCCCAGGAGATCGCCCGCAAGAAGGGCCTGCACCTCAGCTTCCTCGGCAAGCCGCACGCCACCCAGACCGGCTGCGGGCTACACATCAACTTCTCGGCAACCGACGCGGCCGGCGCCAATGCCTTCAACGACAGCACGAAGATCCACGGCCTTGCCGACGTCGCCCGCTACGCCATCGGCGGGCTGCTGCATCACCACGAGGCGCTGGCCGCATTGTGCGCGCCGACGGTCAACGCCTACAAGCGCCTCCAGGTGGGGCAGATGGCGGGCGTGTTCGCCAACTGGGGTCTCGACCACCGCGGCAGTACGGTCCGTGTGCCGAAGCAGCGCGATGCAGCGACGCGCATCGAGTACCGCCTGCCAGACAGTTCGGCGAACGCCTATCTCGCCGTCGCAGCGACGCTCCAGGCAGCGATGCTCGGCATCGCCGGGGCGATGGAACCGCCGCAGATCGAAGAGGGCGACTGCTACGAGACGGCGAACACCGACCGCCGGACGCCCTCGAACCTCAGCGAGGCGCTGGACGCGCTCGAAGCGGACCACGTCTTCGTCAGCACCATCGGGCCGGAAATGGTCGCCAACTTCGTGGCGGTCAAACGGGACGAATGGGCGAAGTTCTCCAGCGCCATCACCGACTGGGAACTGAACTACTACCTCCCGTTCATCTAGAACTGTCCGCCTCGAGGAGGCCGCAATGATTGCCGAACATCCACGAGCCGAGGTCGACGGCGTGATGGTCTCCGTCGACCATTTCATCGGCGGCCGCAGGGTTGCCTCAGAGAGAACGTTCGAGGACCGCAGCCCACTCGACTGGTCGCGAAAGCTTGCCGATGTCTCCCGCGGTGACGCCGAGACGGCGGATCTGGCGATCAGCGCGGCGACTGCAGCTTTTGCGGAATGGGCGGCACTCGGACCCGCCGGCCGCGGTCCGATCCTCCGCCGCCTCGCCGATCTGATCGATGCGAACATCGAGCCGCTGGCAGCAGTCGAGTGTGCCGACATGGCGATGCTGCACGAGAGCCTGCGGCTCCGCGTGCTGTCGCGAGGAGCGCGCAACTTCCGCGCCTATGCCGATATCGCCGAGGCCTACGAGGAGAGGGTGTGGTCGTCGAACGGAACACGCAACACCGTGCTTCGCCGACCGGCCGGACCGGTCGTCGTCATCACCCCGTGGAACGCGCCGTTCATGCTGTCGACCTGGAAATGCGCTCCGGCGTTGGCCGCCGGCAACACCGTCGTGCTCAAGCCGGCCGAGTGGTCGCCGCTGTCGTGCTCGATGATGGCCGACCTCGCAGACGACGCAGGAATGCCTCCCGGTGTCTTCAACGTCGTCCAGGGGATCGGAGAAGAAGTCGGCGCAGCGCTCGTCGCCGATCGGCGTGTGCGACGAGTCTCGTTCACCGGTTCACCGGCGACAGCACGCCACATCGGCGTGGCGGCGGCGACCAACATCGTCCCGTTCACCGCAGAACTCGGCGGCAAGGGCCCGTTCATCGTCTTCGACGACGCCGACATCGACGCTGCCGCCAAGCAGGCCGCCGGCCAGTTCGACGACAGCGGTCAGGTCTGTCTCGCTGGTACCAGACTGATCGTCCAGGCATCGATCCGCGGGCAGTTCCTCGAACGGTTCAACCACTTCACGGACCAGCATGTGCTCGGCGACAGCCATGATCCGGTCACGACGATCTCACCGATGATCCATCCGCAACATCTCGCCAACGTGGCCGCATTCGTCGAGCGTGCCAGGACAGCCGGCGACGTGATCGTGCGCGGTGGCAACGTGTGGCGCAACGGTGGCCTGTGGTACGAGCCGACACTCATCGAACCGAAGGACAACAACAGCGAGGTCGTGCAGAACGAGGTCTTCGGACCGGTGCTGACACTGCAGACGTTTGTCGACGACGCCGAAGCGATCGAGGTCGCCAACTCGACGAACTACGGGCTGTCGGCGATCGTCTACACCTCGTCGCAGGCACGCGCTGACCTGGCGGGCCACGGGATACGTGCCGGAACGATCTGGACGAACTGCTTCCTCATCCGTGATCTGACGGCGCCGTTCGGCGGCATCGGGATCTCCGGCATCGGCCGCGAGGGAGGCGACTACGCGTTGGACTTCAACAGCGACCTCGTCACCTACCAGGTCGTCGAAGGCAGTACGAGCTGAACGCTTCGAGTCGGCCGGGGCCGGCGCGTCACTACCGGTGCACGGCCGCCGAGCTCCGGTTGGCGGTAGCTTCAGGACCGATGACGAAGCGCTCTGCCCCGGTCGATCGAGCGACAGCGGAGCCAGATCTGACGCCGGCCGAACGGGACGTCGCCGTACGTGTCGGCGAACTGCACGACGTCGATTTCGCGGCGATGGCGGCGGTCGCCAACGTCTATCGCGTCGCCGGTGCCGTCCGCAACCATATGGAGCGTGAGGTCCTTCGGCCAGACCAGTTGTCGTGGTCCGGCTTCACGGTGCTGTTCGTGCTGTGGGTGTGGGGCGACCAGGAATCCCGCCATCTCGCCGAGCAGTGCAGCGTCACCAAGGCGACCCTGACCGGCATCGTGTCGACCCTCGAAGGACGTGGACTCGTCGCCCGCCGCCCGAATCCGGACGACGGCAGAATGGTCGTCGTCGGACTCACCAACGCCGGCACGTCGACGATCGAGCGGCTGTTCCCGAAGTTCAACGACCACGAGGCGCTGGTCACCAAGCGCCTCTCGGAAGACGACAGGCGCTCCCTGGCCCACCTGCTGCGAGAAGTACTCAGATCAGTCGAAGAACTCGACGCGAGCACCGCTGCGGTCACGCCAATTCCGCAATGACGGCATCCAGTTGGCCACGGCACCGGGTCAGTGCTGCAGCGCGTGGTCTGCGGCGGCGTCGACCTTGTCCCGTTTGGTCGACAGATTGAAGACCAGCCAGGCAGCGACGACGACGAGCAGGAGGAGCCCGATATGGCGGCCCCACAGCGCATCGCCTGTCGGCGCCGTGCCGCTGATGAATTGCGCAAGGAAGCCTCCGACCGCTGTCGCCAGACCGACGACGCCGGCGACGAGTGACAGCGGATTCCTGCTGAGGATCTTCAGGCCGCCGAGGCAGAGCATCGCGTAGGTCAGGCAGATGAGCATGCCGCCGATCGTCGAGGTGATGAGGAACATGCTGAACGCCGACGCTGCGTCGTCGCCGTATTTGATGAGCGCTGCGAGGATGATGACCAGCATTGCCGCGAGGACTGTGGACGTCGCGACGATCGGCACATCCCGCTTGTTGACCTTTGTCAATGGCGCCGGCAGCAAGCCGTCCCTGGCGACGGTGAAGAGGCCCCTCGAGGCGGCGGCGGTGATGCCGACGCCGACGGCGACGATGTCGAGCAGCAGCGCCAACTCGATCAGTACACCGAGCCAACTGCCGACGCGATCCGTGGCGATCGGCAGGAAGATGTTGATCGTCGGATCGTCAGGTGACGGATACTGCGAGGCGGTGTACTGCGTGATGAAGTAGAATGCCGCACAGAGGCCGACGGTCCAGAGAACAGCGAGCGGGATCGACCTCTTCGGGTTCGCCGTCTCCTCGCCGAGTGCTGCCGACCATTCGAAGCCGATGAACATCAAGATGGCGAACAGCACGCCTTTGAAGACGGACCCGCCAGGCGCGATGTTGCTCGGATCGAGCGAACCGAGGCTGTTGTCGTTGGGGCCACCGTTGATCAACACGGCGAGGAACAGCATCAGGAACGGGATCGTCGAGGCGATGATGATCGTCAACTGCGCCTTGACCGAGACCTGCACGCCGAGGACGTTGAACCCGAACACGAGCGCGGCGATCACGACGCTGGCGATCCACCATGGTGGATCGAAGCCGAGATGATCGGCACAGAATCCTTTGAGATTGATGCCGCCGATGATCGGGATCCCCGCCACGAGTGCGGTGATCGCTACGTGGTACATCATCGCCGCGAAGACACCGGCCGGCTTGCCGAGGGTGTGGGCGATTGCCTCGTAGACGGTGCCGGAGCCGCTGAAGCGCTTCGCCAGTTCGCTCACGATCCAACCGATACCCAAGATGCCGATCGTCGTCAGTACGACCACGAACAGGCTGACACCACCCGACAGCGCTGCGAGGATCCCGCCGAGCGCTGCAGCGGAGAAGATCGGACCGACGGCGAGCGACTGGGCGATGCAGTCGATCGTCGTCAGCTGCTTGTTGGCAAGCGTCGTCACCCTGGCTTCGGTTGCTTCCATTTCGGTCCCCTCGGAAACGGGCTCCGGCGGTTCGATCGATCTTGTGAACGACCACCCCATCCGCTGAAACCGTGCGTACGACTAACTCATTTGGTACCGTACCATATTCCGATGAGCGAATCGACAAACCCATTGGGCATTGCTGATCCTCACCGCGAACGATCCACTCGTCGATCGGGGTGACGTCGCAGCTCTGGTGGACATCGCCGTCATCGCCGGAGCCAACGGAATCGTCGCCGAATAGCAGCCTGTTCGGCCGGCGCTCGGCTCCTACACTCGCCGGGTGGTTGTGACCCTGGGGCTGATCGCCTCGCTGATCATCGGGTTCGGCGACTATGTCGGTGGGCGCGCCTCTGGCGGTCATCAGCCGATCGTCGTCTCGTTCTACGCGCAGTTGACGAACGCCGTGTTGTTGCCGCCGATCGTCGTCCTGATCGGGTGGAAGTCGTTGCATGGCGGTGACGTGGTGCTCGGTGCCGCCGCTGGTGCAGCGGCAAGCCTGTCGTACATAGTGTTCCTGCGCGGTCTCAGCCTCGGCAGGATGAGCGTCGTCGCCCCGGTCACAGCGATCACGACGGCGCTCGTGCCGGTGATCATCGATGTCGTCTCTGGCACGCATCTGACGCCATGGCGATGGGTCGGCGTGATCGCCACGCTCGTTGCCATCCCGTTGCTGGCGCTGCGCACGGAGGTCAGGACGACGAATCTCGGCCTGGCAGAGGAACTGGCGCTGGCGCTGATCGGCGGCATCGGATTCGCCGTGTTCTTCGTCGCCCTCGGTCATGTGAGTTCCGACAGCGGCCAATGGCCGATCGCCATCGGTGGTATCGCCGGAACGATCACCCTTGGTGCACTCTGCGTCGTGCGCCGCATCCCCGTCGGCCGTCCGCCACAGTTGGCGATCATCACCGGAGGATGCAACGTCGCCGCCGGTCTGTCGATCGCCAGAGCCCTGCAGATCGGGCCGATCGCCATCGCCACCGTAATGGGCTCGCTGTACCCCGTTGTCACGACGGGACTGGCGGCGAAGGTCGACGGAGAACGCGTTTCGCGGACGAACATCGCAGGGGTCGTGCTCGCCGCCGGCGGTGCAGCACTCGTCGCCGCATCTCGATAGACAGTGCAGCGCTCACGCCTTTTCAGCACCTGCCGGCTCCGGGCGGGGACGGGGCGGTCGTTAGCATCGGCCGGATGACCCCGGAAGAGTTTCGAGCAAACGGCCACGCGCTGATCGATTGGATCGCAGAATATCTGGGCAATGTCGGCTCGCTTGCTGTCCAGGGCAAGATCGAGCCGGGTGATATCCGCGCACAACTTCCCGAGCACCCGCCGGCGGAAACCGAACCGTTCAGCAACATTGTCGCCGACCTCGACAACATCGTCGTTCCCGGCCTGACGCACTGGCAGCACCCGTCGTTTTTCGCCTACTTCCCGAGCAACGTCAGCTATGCATCGATCCTCGCAGAACTCGTCACCGCCGGGATCGGTGTCCAAGGCATGAGCTGGGTCACGAGCCCAGCATGTACCGAGGTCGAGACGCTGATGCTCGACTGGATGCACGAACTGCTCGACCTGCCACCGCACTTCCGTTCGACGAGCGATACCGGCGGGGGAGTGATCCAGGGCTCGGCGAGCGAAGCGACACTGTCGTCGATTCTCGCAGCGCGCTTTCGTGCAACGGGCGGCTCGATCAACACCGATGGTGACACGACAAAGCTCGTTGCCTACGCGACAGCGCAGGCCCATTCGAGTATCGAGAAGGGACTGCGGATCGCCGGGATCGGGACATCGCAGTTGCGGATCGTGCCTCACGACGAACGACTGGCGATGAGGCCGGAGGTGTTGGAGTCACTCATCGCTGCCGACCGCGCCGCCGGTCTCACGCCGTTCTGGGTGTGCAGTACGCACGGCACGACGAGTTCGCTGGCCGTCGACCCGACGGCGGAGATAGGCGCGATCGCCGGACGTGAGGGTCTGTGGCTGCACGTCGACGCGGCAATGGCGGGCATCGGCGCGCTTGCACCAGAGTTCCGCTGGCTCAACGACGGCCTCGAATATGCCGACAGCTATACGACGAATCCGCACAAGTGGATGGGTATCAATTTCGACTGCAACCTCTTCTGGACCTCCGACCGTACTTCGCTGCTCGGAGCATTGAGCATCCTGCCGGAGTACCTGCGTTCGCGGGCAGCCGAGAGCGGCGCAGCGCTCGACTACCGCGACTGGCAGGTGCCGCTCGGGCGTCGCTTCCGCTCGCTCAAATTGTGGTTATCGCTGCGAACCGATGGCGTCGCTGCGCCACAGGAGATGATCCGCCGCCACGTCGCCCTGACGCAGGAACTCGCCGGCTGGGTACTCGAAGATTCCAGGTTCGCCATCGTCGCTCCTCATCCGCTCAACCTGCTGTGTATCGCCCTGGTTGACGGCGACGAAGCGACCGACGCGCTGATCTCCCGTGCGAACGAAAGCGGCGAGGCATTGTTCACGCGTACCGTGCTCGACGGCAAGGTCGCCCTGCGCTTCTCGATCGGCGGCCGCACCACGTATCGCCAGCACGTCGTCGCCGGTTGGGAACTCCTCCAGAAACTCGCTTCCGAGCTCTGATCAGATCACGGGCGGGTAGCGCCTGCGGAAGGCGTGGTCGTCGTTGTCGTCATCGTCCTCGGCCGCAGCAGCGTCGTCCTGTGATCGATGTCCTCCGGCGACGGGATCTGCTGCATCGGGATCGAAGACGTAGTCCCCTTCGAAATGGTCGGGGTCGAAGGTGATCGCCTGCAGTTCGACGGTCGAGGGATCGATGACGCGCAACTCGTCAGGCGCATCCGTCAAGACGTGGGCGCTGTAGTTCTGGACAGCGGCGTCCATGCCGACATCTCGTCCCTCGCGCTCCGAGAGGAACCATCGGTGTTCGAGAATTTGGTGGAACAGTTCAGCGGGCTCGAGCTTGTCGTCGAGTTCCCGCGGCACGGCGCTGATCGCCGGCTCGTAGACCTGTTCGAGCCAGCGAGCGGCAGTCAACGGCTCTGGCAGGCGGTGTTGCATCACGTGATCCCGGCGAGCACCGAACTCGCGGATGTTGTCGAGCAGGCGACGCGCCTGGTTCTCGCCGGTGACGAGCCCTGTCAGTGCCTGCAGGCGAGGGGCGAAGTAGCCCGTCTCGACGACTCGCGGCACGAGCCGCAGCTGAGTTCCGTCGGGCGTCGAGGTGAATTCGATCTCGGCAGCATCGAAGCCGAGATCGTGCAACCGGTCGAGCCGCTTGTCGATGCGGTAGACGTCGTGAGCGCCGAATTCCTCTTCGGCGGTCAGCTCCGTCCACAGTTCGTGGTAGCGACGCTCGACATCTTCGGCGGTGGCCCACGGATCGATTCCGGCAGCGAGAAAACCGCCAGCCTCGAGATCGAGGAGACCTCCGGCGACGTTCTCGACAGCGATTGTGAGATCGATCGAACGTTGGCCGTCCGACAACTTCGGATGCAGCTCCCCGGTCTCGACATCGATGACGAAAGCGACGAGCGCCCCGGCATCGCGCCGGAAGAGGGTGTTCGAGAGCGAGCAGTCACCCCATGAAAATCCGGCGAGATGCAGGCGGACGAGCAGACCGACGAGCGCGTCGAGCACCCGGTCACCGAGGTACGGGATCTTCAGACCGCGACCCGACAGCAGCACGCGGTACGGCAGTGAGAAGTCGATGTGGCGGGTGATGAGAATGCCTTCGCCATTGTTGTGTTCCCCACGGCCGGTGACGACACCGATCACGGTTGCCGTCGGAATGTCCTCGGCGGCGAGGGCGCGCAACAGGCGGTACTCTCGCTCGGCCAACGGCTCCGGGAGTTCCTTCAGGACGTAGGTGATCTCGCCGACTTCGAGGAAACGGACGATATGACGATGGAGGCCACCGGGATCGGACATGTCGTCGTCAGGCCATTCGCCAAGCGGCGTCAGCCACGGCATTCCGAACAGTTCCCGATGCTCCGACGGGTTCGCAAGTTGCAGTTTCACCGAAGCCGATCAGTCGCTGTTGGTGCCCTTGGCCTCGGCTGCCGCAGCGATTGCCCGCAGTAGCCTCCCGGCCTCGAGCGCCTGGGCGCGAAGTTCCGTCAGTTCCGTGTCGGACCACTGATCGGCGTGTCGCGCGGTGATTGCATCGGCGATGTCATTGGTACTGGCGTCGGTGCCGACGACCTTGGCAGCGGCGTCGATCACCGCTTCGAGTTCTCTCGGAAGCGAGCCGATGATGGAGGTGTCACCACCGACGGGATCGAGCGCCTCATTGAGGCGGCGGGCGATGGAACGGAACGTCACGGCAAGATCTGTCGGCGAAGATTCGGACATAACACGAGCATAGGAGGCATACGGGACCCTGTGAAGGCAATGTGAAAGAGGTCCTCATCGGCCATCTTGCGGATTCGTAGCTCTACAATTGCGAAATGTTCGATGGCCGGTTTCGCAAGCCCATCGAGAAGGCTGTTCGGCCGATCGGTAACCTGCTCCGTCGTACGAAGCTGACGCCCGACCACCTGACCGTCGCCGGCGTCTTGATCGCCATGGCTGCGGCTGTGATCATCGGACGGGGTCATCTCATCGGCGGCTTCGTGCTCGTCGTGCTCGCCGCACTGCCGGATCTGCTCGACGGTGCGCTGGCGAAGGCGTCGAACACGGCCAGCCAGCGCGGTGCGTTCTTCGACTCGGTGATGGATCGCATCACCGACGGCCTGCTGCTCGGCGGCGTGGCCTGGTATCTCGCTTCGCACAACGGGGCCCACGCGGCGATGCTCCCGTTCAGCGTGATGGCCGTCTCGTCGGTGATCTCCTACGAACGGGCAAAGGCCGAATCGCTCGGGCTACAGGCAAAGGGCGGTCTGATGGAACGAGCCGAACGCATCATCCTGCTATGTGCCGGTCTGCTGTTCAGTTCGATCCTCGTACCGATCCTGTGGGTCATGCTGGCGGCGACGACGATCACGGCGGTGCAGCGGTTCTTCAAAGTGTGGAAAGCTGCCGCGGTGGCACCGGTCGTCGAGGCGAAACGTGATCTGAAGCGCTCGCGGCGTCAGTCGCGCCGCTCGGCTCGCTCCGACCGCATCGCCCAGGTTCGCATCCGCCGACGCCCGATGCCGTGAGCGAACCCGGAGCGACTCGCTTCGAGATCGGCCAGAAGCGTTTCGCCGACGCCTTCACCGCCAACGCCTACAAGCTCGGCTCGGTTGCTGCGCAGTTGACTCCTGGCCCGATCGCCCAGGCGTCTGCTTCGGCGTTCGGGCTCAGCATGGCTGCGGCGATGCGATCGAAGCGGACGATGGTCGAGCGCCATCTACAACGCGTCAATCCGCGTCTCAAAGGGTTTGCGCTGCGTTCTGCGGTCCAGCAGTCCTTCGATTCATATGCCCGCTATTGGGTCGAGAGCTTCCGGCTTCCGGCACTGTCGCGTCGCACCGTCGACGCCGGTTTCACGATCGACGGTTGGAGTCAGGTCACTGACGCGCTCGCGGCCGGCACCGGCGTGATCCTCGCATTGCCCCATCTCGGCGGTTGGGAGTGGGCTGGCAGGTGGATGACCGAACGCGGCCACAAGATGACGGTCGTTGTCGAGCCGTTGGAGAACAAGGAACTGTTCGAGTGGTTCCGCGATCTGCGCGCCAAGTTGGGTATGACGGTCGTCCCGCTCGGCCCAGAGGCAGGTTCGGCGATCCTCAAGGCGCTGAAGAACAACGAGGCAGTCTGCCTGCTGTGCGATCGAGACATTCAAGGTGGCGGTATCGAGGTCGAGTTCTTCGGGGAGAAGACCACACTGCCGGCGGGGCCAGCGACACTCGGACTGCGGACCGGGGCGCCGGTGTTCCCCGTCGGCGTGTACTTCACCGAGGCCTACAACGGCCACCACTGCGTGGTCCGCCCTGCGCTGCGCACCGAACGTCGCGGCAAACTCCGCGAAGACGTCGCCAGGATCACTCAGGACCTCGCCAGAGAACTCGAGTTTCTGATCGGCAGAGCCCCGGAGCAATGGCATCTCTTTCAGCCGAACTGGCCCAGCGACCCCGGCTACGGTACCTGACCGCCGACATCGAGCCGCCGGCGCGCGAGCCGTGCGTGTCAGAGCAGACCGGACTCGTACCGGCGCCGACGATGTACGCGACCGAGGGCGGTCAGGCTC
>JANXUF010000050.1 GCA_025356335.1 Actinomycetes bacterium | reverse complement strand
GTAGTATCGCATACTTCCGCGACAGCGGAAACCAACATCGCCGGCGTGCCGCAGATCGCGTACGACCCGGCCACAGCACATCCTCGCGGTCGGCAACCCGCCTCGCCCCGGACGCGCCACGCGACAGCCCGACGACTCGCGCGCGACCGGGCCTGTGGGATGCGACGCCGTCAGACGATCGACGATCAACGCGACGCTGCCAGCGCAGAATGTTCAACCCCCCGGGGCCAGAACGCTCCGAACCCCACAGATATCAGCGCAAATCGCCGGCGTTCTGCTCGCGGAAGCGTGTCTCAGAGTGCCAGCGCAGGGGCGTACCCATCGCGCACGATTGGCGGCGGGTGGCGGCTTGTCGGTCTCAGAGGCTGATGCCAAATGACGGTCGTTCGATCGTTGTTGGGGTGAAGGTGTGCGCCGGCTTCGGGAGCAGGTCGGCGACGATTGCGTAGCTCTCGGCGTAGACGGTTTTGTCTCCGTAGTTGGGTCGTTGACCGAGGCCATCGTCGATGCCGAAGGCGGCTTGGTGTTGGGTGATGTGCCCGGCGGCGAGGTCCCATGCTCTGGCCTTCGGTCCCGTTGTGGGACGTTCGCCGAGGAGATGGGTGACGGTGTCGGGTAGTTCGAGGCGGGCGACTCGCATGCGGACACCGATGTCGTCGGAGAGCCACTCGTCGATCTGACGGATCGTCTTCTCCCCGACCGATCGGTTGGCAAGAACGTCGCTCGCTGCCGCCTTCTGCTGTTCGAGCATCTCGATGTTGTGGTTGGCGTCGTCGAGGTGGCCGCTGGTCATCCGGACGTGTTCAGGGAGTTCTCGCAGCTGCTGTTTCGCTGCGGCGATTTCAGGTTCGTGTTTGCGGCGGTGCAAGGGCCGATCGAACCGTTCCAACACCTTGCCCGCCGACTCGATCCCGGCCTCCCACGTCGCGAGGTGATGCTCCGCCAGCGCCCTCGCCTGCTTGGCTGCGTAGAGCGCCTTCGGAAACCGTGCCAGCTCGGCTTCGGCGTGTTCGATGCTCGATGTGATCCCGTGGCGCTGCTCCAGCAGCTCCCGAAGTCGGCTGCCGTCGAGGAGACCGGGGCGGTGCAGCTCGGTGCCGTTCAGTTCGGCCCGGCAGGTGTGGGCGGGTTGGTCGATCCAGTCAGTGGCGATCGACTGCGTCAGAACATCGAGAGGGGTCTGATCGCCGGTGGTGCCGATGAACGCCTGATTGGAATGGGTGCCACGGGTCATCGGGACGTAGACGTTGCGGACATCGGTCGCGCGTTCGTAGAACGTCAGCCCGACCCGCACCGTTCGGCCCTGTGCGCCCATTCCTGTCCTCGCGTAGGCCAACTCGACATGCTCGGACACGTAACTCGACGGGAGCCGGACGGTGCCGGCGGTCCCGGTGAGGGTGAGGGATCCGTCGGCGCCGATCTGCTCGACGGTCCACGTGGCGCGGTTTTTGACCATCTCGTGGCGGTCGGTGAGGAGGTGGCGGTCGTTGCGTCTCGTGGCGATCTCGTCACCGACATGCATCGTGTAGGGGCCGACCCTGAGACATCGGCCCGCTGTGTCGAGGTCTCCATTTTGGATGCGGGTGTGTTGGCAGCGCTGGTTGAGGCGTTCAACGGCTTCGTTCGTCGGGGTCATCAACAACACACTCTCCCCCGCCCGCCGATGAGCCCACCACGCCGCAACAACCTCGCGTTCCATCTGTGTCACGGTGCCGCCGTGGAGGCGGCCGTGGGCGTCGTATTCTTCGGCGACGGAGACATCACCACGCCGCAGACGGAGGCTGGCGTCTCGTTCCCACGCGT
Source organism: Actinomycetes bacterium (assembly GCA_025356335.1). GTDB lineage: Bacteria > Actinomycetota > Acidimicrobiia > Acidimicrobiales > Ilumatobacteraceae > JANXUF01. The sequence goes on along the minus strand of JANXUF010000050.1, from coordinate 185,395 downwards.
TGACGAAGCGGTGGACATGTTCGAGTTCGACCGCTCCGAACGTGTCGGCGAAGAGCCCGAACATTCCACCGCGGCCGACGGCGGAGAACTGCAACGGATCCCCGATCAACGCCACCCGCCACCCCTTCAGATCGGCGAGGGCGGCGAGTTCGGCGAGTTTCTGCGTCGGTATCATCCCCGCCTCATCCACGATCACCGTCGCCCCGGCCGGCAAGTCGTAACGATGATTCGGCGGACGGGCCAGTCGGTGCTCGATCAGCAGTTTGTCGAGCGTGTCCGCCACCAACCCCGTCTCCGCACCCAACACCTCCGCAGCCGTCGCCGACGGCGCGACACCAAACACGGCACGACCATCGGCACGCAACTGCTCGACCGCAGGTGCGAGCGCAGTTGTCTTGCCGGTGCCGGCGGGGCCGACGACGAACACGACATCATCGGTCCCCGCGACCGCTGCAGCAGCGCTCGCCTGCGCCGGGTTCAGTGACAGGGCGGACTGGGTGGGGGCGTCGGGGTCATCGAAGCCGTCGTGACGCAGGCGACGGTCGACCCACTCGATGAGCATCGCTTCCTGGTCGAGGATCGACTGCACCGTCAACGCACGATCAGCGACCGATTCGGTGACCGGGCGCCCGTCTTTGCGCAGCAGGTCATTCGGTCCGACAGGTCGGGAGATGTCGACGCACAGGTCTTGCACGACGTGTTCGGTGAGCTGATCGAGCCAGGCCACGAGTCGTTCTGCGGGCCAGGTGAGGTCGGTGGGGACGAGCGCGGCGAGTTCACGGGTCAACTCCGTCGGCCGCCACGACGACTGCTTATCCGTGATATTGACCAAGGCTCCCGTGATGATTGCTGCCATCTCGTGTTCGGTGATGCCGTTCAGGCGTCGCACGTGCCCGACCGCACCGGCGACGACTTGGGCGGGTTCGAGACCGAACGCCCGGGTCTGGTCCGCCCACGTCTCGTGCAAAGCCTCGGCGTCAACAGCTTTAGGTTTCGCCGGGCGACTGTCGACGGCGGCTTCGCGTTCCAGCCGCCACCGCTCCCTTGGCGTCGGCTCCCGGCCCATCATCTCGACGAACCGGTCGAGCTTCTCCTCCACCCGCCGCATCACACCGGCGGTCCGTGTGGAGAACTCTGCACGTAGGCCTTCGGGGATGTCGGCGATCTCGGCGATCCCCCGCTCCGGCTGCTCCCAGCGGACGCCGAGGCTCGCAGTCAACTCTGATCGCAACGTTGCGTGATACAACCCGGACAGAGTCCGCTGATCCAACTTGATCAGGCGGGCATCCAACGCGAGCCAGCGTCCGTCCGGTGACGTCACCCGGTTCGGGATCACCACGTGCGTGTGTAGTTGCGGGTCCAAAACACGGCTCGTGTGCTGACGGAACTGTGCGGCGATGATCCCCTTGGCGTCGACGGTGGAGATCTGGCCGCCGATGCGGTAGCGGGTGTGCGCGTGATCTTCGATCCACGCGACGATCGCCCCGACCGCACGATCATGCGCCGACACGACCTTGTTGCGCACGGTCGGGTTGCCCAGGGCGAAGAGGATCGACACCGACTTCGGCGCCGACGCCGTCACGTCAAACCCGCGAGCCGACTTCTCGTTGTACCGGCCGCCGAGGTACTTGTCCGGGTTCTCCGGCCGCATCCCTGCCACCACATTGAGAAACTCGTCGTCGTCGACCTCGCCGCTCAGGCCGAGGGCGTGGGCGCCGTGTCCGAACCAGATACCCCGTGGTTCACCGGAATCGAGGTAGTAGTTCGGCAACTTCTCCACGTAATACGCGCCGGCATCGACACCCTTCAAGGTGGTCACCCGGACGGTCACCGGAAACTCTCCGGATCGAGGTGTGCGTGGAGTGTGCACCCGTCTGTCGAACTGGGGCTGAAGCTGATCTGAGTGAGGGGGTGGGTCATCGCAGGCGGCCTATGCCGAGAACAGTTCGGGCTGCTCGACCGTCGAGGCGCTACTGCGGCGGTGTGCCTTCGAGACGGGAGAGCTGATCGATGCCAGCGCTGCGGGCTTCGCGTAGTCGACAGAGGTGTGGTGCTCGACGATTGTGTGAGGCCAAGCCTCGAGATCCGAGCGGCGGACTCGCAACAGATTTCCCACGCGGATCACCGGCAGGCCTGACGCGCCATTCGTCGCGAGGAACTCCCGTGCCAATCGATACGCCAGCGTTCGGCCGATCCGCAGCTCCTTCGCTGCTTCCTCGACCGTCATGTACATCGAGTTCGGGTCGAACGACTGCTCAATCGATTTCATCCTCGGCTACCTCCGCGACTCATGGCTGCACAAACGCGAATTCGTGACATCCCTTCACCACCAACGCGAAACGAACCGGCCGAAATGGTGAAAACTTTTCGGAATTTCTGCACCAATGACCTCGAGATGTCGGCGTGTTGCACACCGCTCGCCAACGACACTGGGAAACCGCTTCTCGACGGCCCGAGCGAGGGCGGCTGAGACGATCGCCTTCGGCGAACAGAACGACCGCCGAGGGACGCTGGTGGCAGTGCTGGTAGTTGCTCGTCCATAGTCGTATTCCCCATCGATCACGGCTCGTCAACCGCGCCAGAGGTCGACGACCTCAACTCTCAGAAGGCCCCGCCCCAAGCGCCCGTCGTCACAACGAATCGGGAAATCTGGAGCGGCTTCCCGAAATCGGGCAGTGTGGAGACGTCCCTCATGCCCTGATTGCCGCTGCGGGAACGATTGCCGACGCTGTTCACGTCGTCGAGGTACACGCGACGGCGCCGACCGCCGACATGATGAGCGCCGACACGAGAGTCGCTCGTCGGGCGACTGCCCAGCTGAGTTAACTGATCGAGTTGGCGACCAAGTGGGCGATCCGCGCGCAACGAATTGCACGTTCAACCGCCTTCGTGGCAGTCGAGGCGGCGACATCGTCCGGCTCGTACTCGACCTTCGTCTTCAACGGCAGCAACCGTCGGAGTTCTCGTTCGAGATCCGCTCCGTCGCTGCCGGCCTGCCCGAGCAGCGACAAGACCTGTGCGTGATCTTCGCCCGAGGCACGGTGACCGAGGCGAGCGCCGGTGACTGCGTCGCCGGCGTTGATGCCGGCGTGAACGGCGAGACTGCTGGCGGCGATGAACCGGCCTGCAGCAAGCTCATCGGCGGCGGCGTCGGCGAACTCCTGGGCCTTTCCGGCGTAGGCACGTGCCTGCGCCGCGCTCACTGGTCGGGTGCGCATCGGCTTAGGCATGAGCGCCGTTCAGCAGTTCGTCGATGGTTGATCCGAACACCACGATGCCGTCCCGACGCACGTCTCTCCACAGGGAACTTTTGCCGGCCAGCTTGGTCTCGATGTCGGCGGCGTCCGCCTCGAGGACCTCGACGACGTTGCCCGACATCCGTCCCACCGTCGCCCGCCACCGGTCGGTCGTCCGCAGCCACTGTTCATCGTCCTCGTCGACCCCCGCCGAACGGATGATGATCACATCGATATCCGACCCGAAGTCACCGTCACCACGAGCGAACGAGCCGTAGGCGACGACACTGACCGGCACAGGACGGATTTTGCCGGCAGCACGACCCATCTCCACAAGAGTTCTGCCCCGCACATTCGACAGGTCCAACAGCACCTGCGTGGCGACGTGTTCCGGAACGAGGCGGAACAGCGACGACGGCGGAACCTCGCGCCGCTCGATCATTCCGAGGTCGACCAATCCCGGCAGCACCCGCGACGCCTGGGCGATGCTCACTCCGGCAAGGCGGGCGACGGTCCGCAAGTTGAGTTCTCCGCTCGTCCGCAGCATGACTGCGAGGATTCGCCCCTGAGCGCCCGGGATCACTGCTTCGAGAGGTCGCCGGAAGTCCACGGATGACATCGTAGTCGATAACAGCAAATATGTAACGATTGTTTCTTTGATGCGGGTAATTCGATCGGCTTCGGCGTTGACCAGTTGGTCCAACCCGAACGGGCGGAATCCAATACCGCTGAGTCTGCCTTCCCAAGCTCGAGGCCGGGTCGATCGCAGTGACGAGTCCGTGGCGCGGAACACTTCGCCGCCGATCCGGCGCTGTGCGACTGGAAGCCGGTTGCAAACTCTGCCGGGATGGCGCACCATGGGAATGCCTAGGGCAATAGCTTTGGGAAGAACACCCGGTGAGCCCTCCGGACGGTGGGTAGCCGGGTGTTGCGTGTTACGACTGGCGTCACGATCGCTCGGACTGGTGCCGTGGTGGACCGACGCCACTGCCGCCATCGATCGCATCGGCTACATCTCGAAGATTCCGGCGATCTTGCCGGCGGCTTCTCGCTTCACGGCTTGGGGGACGTGGGAGTAGATGTCGAGCGTGACGTTGATGGCGGAGTGGCCGAGTTGCTCTTGGACGATCTTCGGGTGGACGCCGGCTTGCAGCGCGAGCGTCGCCATCGTGTGCCTCAGATCGTGCAGCCGAATCGCGGGCACACCGACCCTGATGCAGTCCTTCTCGAACATCTCGCGCAGTCGACTGGGATGGTACGGCTGACCGAGTTCGTTGACGAACACGTAGCCGGTGTTCTCCCAGGCGGGTCCCGCAGCCACTCGCTCGATACGTTGCCGTTTGCGGTGGGCCTCAAGCGCAGCGATGGTCGCCGGCGCGAGCTGCAACTGCCGCTGACTCTTCGCCTTCGGTGCCATCACGACGACCGCGTAGTCCGCTGTCGTCCGCTGCTGCGCGACGGTCAAGGTTGCTCCGCCGACATCGATGTCCTTCCACCGCAGCCCGGCGAGCTCGCCCCGCCGCAAACCCGTGTGCAGCGCGACGATCCACAAGGCCAAGAGACGGGTGTCGGCGACTCCGCCGAGGAATCGCACCGCCTCCTCGGCGGTCCACGCCTGCATCTCTGCGCTGTTGGCCCTCGGTGCCTTGACTCGGCTCGCCGGGTTGACCATCAGCAGGTTCCACCGAACCGCGTCGGCGAGTGCCCGGTGCAGGACTCGATGAGCGAGTTGCACCGACCTCGACGACAGTCCGCTTCCGTCCTTGCGGCCGTGCTCCAACAGCTTCGTGTGCCATGCCTTGATCTGCACCGGAGTCAGTTCCGTCAACCGTTTCGAGCCGAGGTGCGGGACGATGTAGAAGTTGACGACCATCCGGTAGTTGCTCCACGCCGTGATCGCCAGCTCGGACTTCACGCCCTCGATCCACAGCGAGAGGAACTCGGCGACGGTCTGTCGGGACGGAGCGACGTACGTGCCGTGTTGGACGCTGCTCAACGCCTCGTTCAATGCGGTCTGCGCTTCCTTCTTCGTCCGGAAACCACCGACCTGTTTCTGGAACCGTTGACCGGCCGCGTCGACGTCCAGGTCGAGCCGATAGCTCCACGTGCCACCAGCGGTTCGCGGCTTGCGGACGCTTCCTCGCATACCCCGAGAGTACATCGTCCCTGGTGAATCCGTGGACACTTCGTGGACACGAGGCCATTTCTGGGAACCTGCTGAGCGACTGATGTCGCTCGGCACATGCTCTGAGCTGGTCTTTTACTGGAGCCGGGTGTGGGAATCGAACCCACGACCTCATGATTACAAGTCAAGTGCTCTGCCAACTGAGCTAACCCGGCGAGGGTGGGCCAAATCGTAGACGGCCCGCTGAGACAAACCTACGGACAATCGTCCGGGTTTCGTTCCGACGCCGATGTCGACATATTGCGCCGACTCGGTCGCACTGGATTCGTCGCTCGTCGATGGCATGTGGTCGGCTCTGCCGACGGACCTTGGTGCATAATGAGGCCGTGCCCATCGCCATCAGAGCCGACCTCGTCGATGCGCAGGCGGAGGCATGGCGACGCGTCACCTCGCCCGGCGCCTCGTTCATGGGCGTCGAACGGGCGGCGATCGCCCAGACCGTGCTCGACACGCTCGACGACACCGATCCGCTTGCCCCATGGGTGTCGCCCTCGCAGGTGCGGCGAGCAATGACGGCCTCGACCGAGGTCCTTCCCGATGCCGTCGTCGACGCGGCCTACCGCATCGCCCGACATGCATCGACCCTGACACTCGACTGGTACAGCAGGCAACTCGATCTCGGCATCGAACCGCTCGCCTACGTCGAGATCGTTGCCGTCGTTGCCGCCGTCGCAGCCGTCGACGGGTTCTTCCGTGCGTCTGGCCTCGGACGCCCGCCCTTGCCGGCGCCAACTCCCGGCGCCCCACACGGGAGCCACCCGGCGGTCGAGCCTGCACGTTTGAACTGGGTGCTCGTGGCCGCCCCGGCCGATCGGGACGCCGCCGTGGTGCAGGGCCTCAGCGCCGTGCCCGATGACATGGACACCGTGCGCATGCTGGCCGCTGCGCAGTACATACCGTTCGACGAGATGGGCGAACTCGACTGGAACAGGGGCACTCTCAGCCGAGGGGAAATGGAGCTGTGCGCGGCGCGCTTGTCGCGGGCTCGTCAGTGCTTCTATTGAACGGCGTCACATGAGATGATGCTCCGGGCGAGCATCTCCGCAGATGAGTCGGACTCACGCCGAGCGACGTTGGAGGAGTTCGTCGCCGCCGTCGTCGGCGACGACGCCGTGACAGCGGACGCCGCACGAGCGGCACTCGTCGACCGGTACGGTGCCGAGTGGCTGGTCGACGCCTCCGCCGTCGTCGCCAACTTCGAGATGATGACCCGACTCGCCGACGGGACGGGTGCCCGCCTGCGGCCGGCGCAGATCGAAGGCTCGGTGGCGCTGCGCGAACACCTCGGCGTCAACGCCTTCCCGTCAGCCAGGGTCTGAGCCGAGCGGACTCATACGACGACCTCGACCTTGCGGCTACGCTGCGCATCCACCTGCGCGACCGCAGACGGCCGCACCCGCTGTCGGGTGCGTCAGCCGGCGTGCAGCGGCAGTTCGGCGACGTCGAGCCAGCGGGCACCTGTCGCCCGTCGCACGACGAACGTGGTGGCAAACGGTGCCGACACGTGCGACTGCAGGCGGCCGGCCGAGTCGTACGTCTCCTTCGTCGCAGTGCCCCGCGACTCGAGGCCGAGGCTGAGGCCGTCCTGCTTGCCGAACGGCACGAGCAGCGTGACATGCACGCTGTCGATCACGTACCGTTCGACGACGGTGGTGCCGCTGGCCTCGGCGTCACTGAGTCGGCGGCGCATGGCATCGAGCCGGTCGCCGTGGTCGACGGTCGTGAGAATCGCCGGATCCTTTCGCAGCATGGCCTGATTCTCGATGTCGAGATTTTCGCCGAGTGTGAGCACGACCTGCTGTGCACCAGCGCCGGAGATCTCATGATTCCAGTCGAGCACCCCCTGGTCGATGGAGATCGACGGGAACGTGGAGGGATTGACGTCATGAGGCAGACGGCCGATGAGGGTCTCGCTGTCATCGGTCACTGCACTGCGGGTGGACGCCCCGGCGGCCACGACGCCCAAGCTGATGGCCGAGCACGCAACACCGATGACGGCGAGACGGCCGACTCCCACGAGTGCGCCGCGGCGGCGATCGCGGCCGCGCACCAGCGAGACGAGGAAACGGCCGAGGCGATCGTCCTCTGACCCTGGCGCCGGCACCAGCCGCTCGAGGATCGGTCGGAACGCGCAGACGAGCACGAGACCGCCGAGCAGCGCGACCTTGGTACCGAACTCCGTGGTCTGCGGGGCCATCAACAGGATCGACACCGCCGCCACGAGAAGCCCGAACACCACCCGTCCGACACGTCCCTTCGGCACCGTCTTGGGGTCGGTGATCATGAAGAACAGGAAGATGAGGATCTCCGGCGATGTCATGATCACCCGGAAGAGGTCCGATCCGCACACCGGGGTGAACGCCCAGCGAGCCGTGACGCAATGTCCGGAGACGGCGATGAGGCCCATGCCGGCTGCCAGCGCACCGTAGAACGCGGCGGCGGCACCGAGCAGGTGCAGGCGCCACGTGATCAACAACCCGCCCACGAGGATGACGGCGTAGGCCGTGCTCATCCACGCATTGAGCGGCGCCCACCAAAAATCGAGCGGCTCTGCGCGCGTACTGCCGAGCAGTAGAAAAGCGATGACAAGACCGAGATTCGATGGGTTGAACAGGTGTGATCCGCGGTACTTGACGACGTATTTGGTGAGCAACGAGAACGCTGCGATGCCGGCGAACATCCACCACGAATGGAAGCTCCAGTGGCTCCTCGGCGTGCCAGGCACCCGAAGGATCAGGGCGATGCCGCTCCCGGTGAGCATCGCACTTGCCGGCCACACGATCGTGCCGGTTGAGCGAAATGTGCCGACAACGCCGATGATCGCCGTCGTCAGGATGGCCGCAAGGATCTGCGGCACGCTGACCTGGAACCGCAGCCCCACCTGTCCGAGCACGTGCAGCGTGATGACCACTGCAGCGACGTGCAGACGGGGGTCGCGCAGCTTGGGCAGCACGACCGGGTAGGTGCGCGCCCCGATGTGGATCGCCCTCGGCGGCGACGGCTCGGCGGCCAACGCCGGCGGATCGAGCAGCGCTACTCCCGGCGTCGAGGCCGTTCGCTCCTCATCCCAGTCCCCCATCAGCCGCAGACTACTGCGGACGCCCTCGAGTCGCTCGTCCGGGGTAACCGTGCCACGGCAACGGTGACCGAGTGTCCAGATACACCCGCCAGCGTCGCCTTCACATTCGGAGCCCGACCGCCAAGCGCGCTCAGCTCGATGGCGGCGTCCACGCGACCGGCGCCGTGGCGCCCCTCGTGATGACGACGAACTCGTCGGCGTTCACGGTCATCCACGGTCCGGTATCGCCGCCGGGCCACTGCACGCGCACCTGCGCCTGGCGCGCGGCGCCGAGGCCGGTGTGCAGCCAGCCGAGCTCCCCGCTGACATGGCCGCCTCCGACGGTGATCTCCCTGGTGATCGTCCGTCCGCCGATCTTCACATCGAGCCATGCCCCGATCGCGTCCACGTTGGGAGCAGGTTGCTTCAGCGCGACCGAGAGCCAATGGCCGATCGGCGACGGATGGGCTGCGTCGCCGCTTCCGACGTTGCGCCACAGTTGGACGTTGCTGTTGCGGTCGACCACGACGAGATCGAGTTGGCCGTCCAGATTGAGATCGACGACGGCGGCGCCACGCGACTTCTCGAAGCGGACGATGCCCGCCGCCTCCGCTCCTTCCGTAAACGTCCCGTCTGCTTTGGCGATCAGCAGATCGCTCGGGTCCTTCGCCGCACTGTCGATCTCCCCATCAACATTCCCCTTGGTGACGAACAGGTCGAGGAAGCCGTCATTGTTGACATCGCCGAACTCGGGATGCCACGCCGTGGACGGCAGGATGTCGCCGCCGGCGTAGGGGCGTTGAGCCGTGACGCCACGGCTGAGGGCGATGTCATGGTACGACGGTGTGGTCGCGCCGGCGTCGAGCATCTGCAGCTTGTTGTCGCCCTGGCTGGCGAGGAACACCTCGGGAATGCCGTCACCGTTCAGGTCCTGGCTGGCGATGCCCATACCCCATACCTGCAGCCGCCGCCAACCATCGGCCTCGGTGTATTGGGTAGGCGCCGCGCCGAGGGTGACCTTCCAGAGTTGGTCCCCCCCGTCGATGTAGTAATGGCGGTCGTTCGTGACACGTAGGTCCGTGTGGCCGTCACGGCGCCAGTCGCTGAACAGCATCGACAGGGTGCAATAGCCGGGGGCCAACACGATCGGCTCGGTGTACGTCGTGCCGTCGGTCGCCGGGCGCACGAGGCGACTGGTGTCACAGTCGTACGTGCCCGGCACGAGGTAGTTGCCGAACGCCATCGTCGGCAACCCGTCGGTGCCTTCCCAGGTCGCCGAGAATGCCGTCGTCCATGCCGCACCTCCTTCGAGGCCGAAGTGTCTATTGGCGACTTCGAATCGACAGTCGCCGAGGCCGCGCAGCACGACGTTGCCGCCGCGTCGTAAGACCACCAGATCGGCGATGCCGTCGCCGTCGACATCGAGCGGGTATGCGCCGGTCACGGAGGTGAGATCGGTCACCGGCGAGACCACCCGCTCGAAGCGCAGTGCTCCACCCACGGTGCTGACGTTTCGATACAGGGCCGCCGGCGCGCTGCCACCGGCGAGGAACAGGTCCGGCCTGCCGTCGCCGTTGCAGTCGAACGTACCGACGCCGCCACCGACGAAGAAGTCGGACCCGCCGGCATACGAGTGGTCGATCCCCGAGGCCGGGGCGTCGTCGACGAAGTGCGGCGCCGCGCCCGATGAGACCAACCCCCCTCTCGAGCAGGCGGCGACGGCGCCGAGCGTCGCGACAAGTGCCACAACACCGACGCGGGGACGGCGCCGGTGTGTCACCGGACGATTCAAGCACACGACCGTGAATGCGTACAGTCGAGCTCCTTGCACACGTAACGTGGTGGCGAGACTGCAGTCGCGCTGGCAGTAGCGTGCTACATTCGAAAGTGGTGCCTCACTGAGGCGCTGAAGATAACGAGGGGGAGGTTCGAGATGATTTCTCGACGTTGGGGTGCAGTCGCTGTCGCGGCAATGGCGGTCACCGCATGTGGCAGTAGCGCCAAGACCGCAAGCACGAACACGACGAAGGCAGGTGCTGGCGGCTCGACCGCAGCGGCAGGCACGACTGCGGGCACGACCAGCTCCTCGGCCGGCGGTTGCACGGTCGGTGTCTCGTGGAACAACTATCAGGAAGAGCGCTGGGCGAAGTGGGACGAGCCGGCGATCAAGGCGGCTATCGAAGCGGGGGGCGGCAAGTACATCTCCAATGACGCCAAGTCGTCGGCAGAGACGCAGGCCAGCAACCTGGAGAACCTCGTGACCCAGGGCGCCAAGGTGCTGATCGTCCTCGCTCAGGACGGAACGGCGATCAAGCCGGCTGTCGCCACCGCCGAAACCGGCGGCGTGCCCGTCATCGCCTACGACCGACTGATCGAGGACCCGAAGGCCCTCTACATCACGTTCGACAACAAGCTCGTCGGCCACATGCAGGCACAGGCGGTGTTGTCGAAGGTGCCGAAGGGTAACTACGTCGTGATCAAGGGCAACAAGGCCGACGCCAACGCCGACTTCCTGCGTTCCGGAATGGAGGAGGTCATCGGCGCCTCGGTCAAGAGCGGCGACATCAAGATCGTCGGCGAGACCTACACCGACAACTGGGATCCCGCCAAGGCCCAGACCGAGATGGAGCAGTTCCTGACCTCCGCCAACAACAAGGTGGACGCCGTGCTCTCGGAGAATGACGGTATGGCAGGTGGCGTCGTTGCGGCCCTCACCGCCCAGGGTCTCGCCGGCAAAGTTCCGGTGTCCGGCCAGGACGGCGACCTCCCGGCGCTGAACCGCGTCGCTCTCGGTACGCAAACGGTCGATGTCTGGAAGGACGCTCGACTGCTCGGCAAGACCGCTGGCGAAGCAGCGATGCAGCTGTGCAAGAGCCCTGACGTCACGAAGGTGTCCGGCATCGCCCCGTTCACCACCCCTGGCGGCAACAAACTGTCGTCGATCTTCCTGACCCCGAACCCGATCAGCCAGGACAACCTGAAGATCGTGCTCGATGCCAAGTGGATCGACAAGGCGACGCTGTGCAAGGGCGCCGATGCCGCGAAGGTCAAGGACTGCGCCTAGTCCACACGTGACGTGACGAAACGGTGGGTGCCCCGCTCGACCTGCGCGCCAGGCACCCACCACGTCGCCCACAGCACGTAACCACCCGTCACATTTCGTCTGAGCGAGGGCAACGATGACCGACGTACCATCCGTCGTAGACAGTCGCGCCGACCGTCCGGCCCGTTCGTGGCGCGAGTTCGTCACGACGAGCGGGATCGACACGCGATTGATGGGCATGCTCATTGCCCTGGCGGTGATCTGGATCGGGTTCGACTCGATGTCGCACGGGAAGTTCATTACCTCGCGCAACCTGTGGAACCTGTCGGTGCAGAGCGTGTCGATCGGCGTGATGGCCACCGGGATGGTGCTGATCATCGTCAGCCGCAACATTGACCTCTCGGTCGGTTCGCTTCTCGGCTTCCTCGGCTACACAATGGCGCTCATCCAGACCCAGGGAAAGATCTCCGTGCTGGGGCTGAACCTGTCGATCAGCAGCCTGCAGCGCCACCAGTGGTACACATGGATACTGGCGCTCGCCGTCGGTTTGGCGCTCGGCGCGTTGGTGGGCCTGTTCCAGGGAGTGATCGTCGCGTACGTCGGGGTCCCGGCGTTCATCGTCACCCTCGGCGGATTCCTCGCATGGCGCGGCTTGATCTTCCGTACCGGCGGCACGAAGGGCCAGACGCTCTCCCCGCTCGACACTACGTTCACCTATCTCGGTGGAGCACCGGAACGCTCGCTCGGCAACTGGAAGACGTGGATCGTCGTGCTGATCGTCTGCCTCGGCATCGTGTCGACGATCTTGCTCGCCCGACAGCGGCGAGTGCGGCACGGTCTGGCCATCCGCTCGACGGCAATGGATGTCGGGTTCGCTGTCGGGGGCTGCGCCGCCACTGTGCTCGGCGTGTGGCTGATCGCGATCAAGTATCGATCACCGACGACGAACAAGTCCGTGGGCCTGGCCTACCCCGTGCTCATCCTCATCGTCGTCACGATGGTCATGACGTACCTCGCCAAACGCCGCCGGTTCGGGCGGTACGTCTTCGCCTACGGCGGAAATCCCGAGGCCGCCGAGCTCGGCGGCATCAACACCCGCCGGACGGTCACCTACACCTATGTGGTGATGGGCATGCTGTGCGCCATCAGCGCAGCGATCCAGACCGCACGCCTGAACTCGGCGACGACGAACCTTGGCGTGCAGAACGAGCTCGACGTCATCGCTGCGGCGGTCATCGGCGGCACGTCGTTCTCCGGCGGTGTCGGAACGATTCCCGGCGCTGTCCTCGGCGCCGTCGTCATGCAGTCGCTGCGCTCTGGCATGTCGTTGTTGAACATCGATTCGCCGTCGCAGGACATCGTCGTCGGTGTCGTACTCGTGACGGCGGTGGCCGTGGACGCGTTGCTGCGTGTACGCAACCGCCGTGGGATGCTCGGCGCCCTCGCCGGTGGCGTGCTCGTGGCCGCATGGGTCATCCAGACCGGCCGGCCCTGAGGCAGAGGAACGCATCACATGCCCACCATCTCTCCCGCTTCGTCCGAGCGGAGCGCCGACATGACGCCGCTGTGTGAGCTGCGCGACATCCGGGTCGCCTTCGGCGGCCTGCACGCCGTGGACGGCGTCAGCATCGACCTGTTCCCCGGTGAGGTCGTCGCCCTCGTCGGCGGCAATGGCGCCGGCAAATCGACGTTGGTCCACACACTGTCGGGCGCCCACCCGGCGGACTCCGGCGAGATCTTCATCAACGGCGAGCGGGTCGTCATCCACAACCCCCGAGATGCCCGCCTGCACGGAGTCGAGGTGATCTACCAGAAGCTCGCCTTGGCCGACAACATCGATGCCGCTGCCAACGTCTTCCTCGGGCGAGAGCTGCGTACGAGGACCGGCTCACTCGACGACGAGGCGATGGCCTCGGCGACACAGAAGGTCATGCAGCGGCTCAACCCTCGGTTCCGGAACCTCAAGACAGCCGTGAGGTCGCTGTCCGGCGGTCAACGCCAGTCGGTGGCGATTGCCCGTGCCGTGCATTTCAACGCCCGCATCCTGATCATGGACGAGCCGACCGCCGCTCTCGGCCCTGCCGAGACCTCCCAGGTCCGCGACCTCATCACCCAGTTGAAGGCAGAAGGCATCGGCATCTTCCTGATCAGCCACGACATCCACGACGTCTTCGACCTCGCCGATCGCATCAGCGTGATGTTGCAGGGCAGGCTCGTCGGCACCGTGAACAAGGTCGACGTCAGCAAGGACGAGGTGTTGGCGATGATCATCGCCGGCAAGCAGCCTGGTGAAGTGTCCAAAGAAGAGATCGCCGACCTCCACGCTCCGGCCCAGCACACCGCCGAGTAACGCCCTGAACGAGGGTCAGCGGACGCCGAGGAGCAGTTCGGTGACGAGCTGATCGAGCCGCTCGTGACCGTAGCCCTGAGCGGCGAGCGCCGCTTCGTCGAGCGTCGCCTTCTGCACCGTCGCCAGCGGGCCGGTCGCCTCGGCGAGCAGGTCGGCCTTGGCGACCCGCAAAGCCGCCTGGATCTCCGGATCGGTGCGCATGCGCTCTGCCTTGTCCTTGAGGATGAGGTACGTGCGCATGCAGCCGAGGGCGAAGTCCCACACGCCTGCTGGGTCCTCCGTTCGGTATGCGTGGGCGTCGAAGTGGCGCATGCCGTCCCAGGCAGAGTCCTCGAGCAGCCGCACGAGGTAGAAGGCGTCGCGAATCCCCTCTGACCCGAAGCGGAAGTCCTGGTCGAACTTGCCGATGCGCTGGGCGTTGAGGTCGATGTGGAAGAGCTTGCCGTGCCACAGCGCCTGGGCCACGCCGTGTGTGAACGACAGGCCGGACATCGTCTCGTGGGCGAACTCCGGGTTGAGGCCCACCATCTCCGGAAACTCCAAGGCGCCGACGAACGCCAACGCATGACCGACCGTCGGCAGGAGGATGTCGCCGCGGGGCTCGTTGGGCTTCGGTTCGAGAGCGACGCGCATGCCGTATCCCTGCTCGCGGATGTATTCGCAACACAGGTCGACGGCTTCCTTGTACCGATCGAGCGCGTGGCGCACATCCTTGGCGGCGTCTGCCTCGACGCCTTCGCGTCCGCCCCACATCACGAAGATCTGCGCGCCGAACTCAGCTCCGAGGTCGATGGCTGCCAGTGCCTTGCGCACGGCGAAACGACGCACATCGGGATCGTTGGCGGTGAACGCACCTTCTTTGAAGACGGGCAGCGAGAACAGGTTGCACGTCGCCATCGGCACCTTCATGCCGGTCGCATCGAGCGCGGCGCGGAAGCGGCGGACGATCACCTCGCGCTCGGCGGCGGTGGCGGCGTGGGGCACGAGATCGTTGTCGTGGAAATTGACGCCGTAGGCACCGAGCTCGGCGAGGTGATGCACCGAGTCGACCGGGTCGAGCGGTGGTCGAACCTCCTGGCCGAACGGGTCGCGTCCCGGGTTCCCGACGGTCCACAGGCCGAAGGTGAACTTGTGTTCGGGCTGGGGAGTGAGCTGGTCGGACATGGTGGCCTCCACCTTCGCAAGATCGGTAGACCGCTCCCAGCGACGACAAAGCGTTACCGTTGGCCGTCAAGCGCCGCGCACGCAGCGCCGCCGTTGTTCGTCACCGTAGCACCGGCTACCGCCAGCCCGAACGCGAGGATCCGGCGCTCGTCAGCGGCGGGCGCAGATTCAGCGTTCGGTCACGGATGCGCAGGTGCCAACGTGCCAACGTGTCAACGTGCCAACGTCATGCGTCGGCGGTCACGCGCTGCTTGATCACCGGAATGGGAATAGGAGCATTGGCGCCGATCGTGTACGTCGCGGTGATCTCCTCGACCGCGCGCCAGGCCTCGGATTCGGTTCTTGCGTGGACGACGGCGAGCGGCTCACCCGCTGTCAGGTGAACGCCGACGGCGGCAAGCCCGGTGATGCCCACGGAGTGATCGATCAGGTCACCCGGCCGTGTCCGGCCACCCCCGAGCGCGACGACAGCGAGGCCGACAGCGCGGGTGTCGATGCGCCGGACGAATCCGGTCCGTGGCGCCGGCACATCGATCACGACCGGTGCGCGCGGCAGGTGCTTCCACGGATCGCTCAGCAGATCGCCGGGTCCTCCCAGTGCAGCAACCATCTTCGAGAACCGCTCCGCGGCGCTTCCGTCGTCGAGGCATCGCTGCAATCGTGCACGCGCCTCGTCGTCGGACTCAGCCAATCGGCCGACGACGAGCATTTCGGCCGCCAGCGCCAGTACGACGGCGTGCATCCGCGATTCGCGTACCGCCCCGGTCAGGTAGTCGATCGCGTACGCCATTTCGAGGGCGTTGCCTGCTGCGCTGCCGAGTGGCTGATCCATGTCCGTCAACAATGCAACCGTCGGCACGCCGGCACTCGTCGCCACGCTCGTGATACTGCGCGCCAACTGCACCGCCGATCGGTCGGTCTCCATGAACGCGCCACGTCCGACCTTGACGTCCATCACCAGCGCGTCGAGGCCGGCGGCAAGCTTCTTCGAGAGGATCGAGGCGGTGATCAGCGGAATGCTCTCGACGGTCGCCGTCACATCGCGAACGCCGTACAGCCGCTTGTCAGCAGGCGCGAGATCAGCGGTCTGCCCGATGACTGCGCAGCCGACGCGCTTGACGACGCGACGGAATTCGGCCATCGTCGGTGCCGCCCGGTAACCGGGAATGCTCTCGAACTTGTCGAATGTGCCACCCGTGTGCCCCAAGCCGCGTCCGGAGATCATCGGGACGTAACCGCCGCAGGCTGCCACCATCGGCGCAAGCATCAGGCTGACCGTGTCACCGACGCCACCCGTCGAGTGCTTGTCGAGTACAGGCCTGTCGAGGTTCCACTTCAGCTGCGTTCCGCTGCGCGTCATCGCCCTCGTCAACGCGACGCACTCCTCGGTGTCCATTCCCATGAGGAACACAGCCATCGCAAACGCTCCGACCTGGGCGTCGGCGACATCGCCCGAGGTGATGCCGGCGACGAATTCGTCGATCAGGTCAACATCGAGCGCCTTGCCGTCACGCTTGCGGCGGATGATCTCCTGGGTCAACACGACACTCCTCAATAGTCGCCGGCAGTGTGCACTGCGTCAGGGGGCGCCGTGACCGATCCGGCGATCAATGTTTCGAGGGCGTCCAACAGGCCACTCGCCCCGAACCGGAGGGTGCTCGGCGTCGCCCAATCGGGTCCCATCATCTCGTCCGCCAACAGCAGGTACCGCGACGCATCTTCGACTGTGCGGATGCCTCCGGAGGCTTTGAAACCCACCGGCCGATCCGCCGAGCGAATCGCGTCGAGGATCATCACCGAGGCGGCGATGGTGGCGGACACCTGCGTCTTACCCGTCGACGTCTTGACGAAATCGGCACCATGGTCGATGGCAAGCCGCGCTGCATCACGGATCGAATCGAGGGACGGATATCCGCCGGTTTCGAGAATCACCTTGAGTACCACCGGGCAGGAGGCGCGCACGGCGTCGACCATCGCCACAGCAGCGTCGACGTTTCCGGCGAGGAACGAACGGTACGGGAGCACCAGGTCCACTTCATCCGCACCGTCGGTGATCGCCACGGCTGCCTCGGCAACGGTGGCAGCGATGTCGTCGCCTCCGTGAGGGAAATTGACGACGGTGGCGACGGGCACCCCGGAACCTTGCAACCGGTCCACCGCTCTGCGGACGAAACGCGGCCAGACGCACACCGCCGCCGTCTGTCCGAACGGCCCGACCGCCCGCGCACACAGCCGAACGATTGCCTCGTCGGTCGTGTGCTCGCCGAGATCCGTCAGGTCGACGAGCGCAAGGGCTCGCTGAGCCATGGCGGCAGGAGTGTGCTCAGGCATGGGCGCAGCATAGACCTCAACTTCCTCGGACCATTTGCCGCCAAAACTGTCGGCCGGGTGGACTCAGTTCATGGCGGCACTGGCCTGGGCGCAGGCGAGTCGGTGGGCTCAGTGCTTGGCGGCGAGGCGGTGGCGGGTCACTTCGTAGCAGGCCAGTGCCGTCGCCGCCGAAACGTTCAGCGACGACAAGCGGCCGAGCATCGGGATGCCGACGATCATGTCGCAGCGCTCGGTCACGAGCTTCGAGAGTCCGGCACCCTCTGCACCGAGGACGATGCAGATGCCGTCCGTCGCCAGATCGCCCAGCTCGAACAGCGTGCGCTCACCGCCGTCGTCGAGGCCGACGATCCAGATACCGGCCTCTTTGATCTGGCGCAGTGCCGTGGGCAGACCGGAGACGAGCACCATCGGCACATGTTCGATTGCCCCGGCCGCCGACTTGGCGACCGTCGGCGTCACGTGCACGGCGCGGTGCTTCGGCAACACGACACCGGTCACGCCTGCACCTTCTGCCGAACGCAGCATCGCCCCGAGGTTGCCGGGATCGGTGACGCCGTCGACGGCGACGAGGAATGGCCTGACGCCGTTGCGCGGCCGCAGCACCTCGCCCATGTCCGCTTCGAGCAGCGGCGCCGCCTTGGCAAGTACGCCCTGCGGCGCCTCGGAACGCGCTTCGGCTTCGATCTTCTTGCGGCTGTACTCGTACACCGGCACCCGCATGTCCTGGGCGAGGTCGACGATGTCCTCGATGATCTCGTTGCCCTCCATGTCGTTGGCGATCCAGATCTCGCGCACCTTGCGGTTGCCGGCAATCAGCAATTCACGTACGGCTTGGCGGCCTTCGACCTGCTCGCCGCCGAGGCCGCGGTCTCGATCCTTGAACCCCATCGTCGTGATCGACTGGCGCGAGCCGGGACGAACTCCTCCGCCAGTACCGCCGGACGGCCGGGGCCCGAACGCGCCGGCACTGCGGAACCCGGCTCCACCAGCGCGACCGGCGCTTCCGGATCGACGTGCACCGCCGCTGGCGCGGCCCGTCGGCGCGCCAGCGGCGCCCCCGCGGGATGACGACGGTGATCGTCCTGACTGGTTGCCGCCTCGACGAGTGGCCATAGCGCTCTCTTTTCCTTCGTGGATCACGAGCCGATGATCCACCCGCTACGCAGCGCACCAGCCTACGGGTCGATTTCACTGAGCGATCCCCGGACCGTTGGTGCAGCCAGGGCGGGGTAGGTGTCCGATCAGCCCCCACCCGGGAAGCGGTCAGGCGTCTTTGGTGATCACGGCGACGGCCCAGCAGGCGATGCCCTCCCGGCGGCCGAGCGCCCCGAGCCCCTCGGCACGACGGCCCTTCACGGTGATCGCAGCACCCGATGCCGCAACTGACAGATTGGCTTCCATCTCCGCCCGGCGGGGCGCGAGCTTCGGTGCCTCGCAGACGATGGCGCAGTCGACATTGCCGATCTGCCAGCCGTCGGCGGTGAGCAGCGAGACGACGTGGCGGAGCAGTTCCAGGGAGTTGGCGTCCTTCCACTGCGGGTCGGTGTCGGGGAAGTGCGTCCCGAGATCGCCGAGACCGGCGGCGCCGAGTAGCGCGTCGGCGGCGGCATGTGCAGGGACATCGGCATCACTGTGGCCTTCGAGCCCTCGTCCCTCGAACAGGCACCCGCCGAGGATCAACCGGCGTTCAGGGTTGTCGCTGAAGCGGTGGATGTCGAACCCTTGCCCGACGCGGACGAGCACTATTTGGCCCCGGATTCGATCGATGCCCTGGCCCACGTCAGGTCATCCGGCTGGGTGATCTTGCGATTGAGGACCGATCCGGGGACGACGACCACCCGTCCGCCGAGCGTTTCGACGAGGGACGCGTCGTCGGTCCCCTCGACTCCCACTCGGAAGGCGGCGCGGAGCACAGACGCCCGAAAGGCCTGTGGGGTCTGCACCGCAACGAGACTGGCGCGATCAGGCGTCTCCTGCACGACGCCGTCCGTATCGACACGTTTGATCGTGTCCGTCACCGCGATTCCGGGAATTGCACCGTCTGCCCCGGCGACGACTGCTGCCACGACGGCGCTGTACAGGGCAGCGTCGGCGAGCGGCCTGGCGGCGTCGTGGACGCAGATGATCGTCGCCTCGGCCGGCACTGCCGCCAAACCGTTGGAAGCCGACTCGGTACGCGTAGCACCGCCGGCGACGCCGCCTTCGCGCTCGGCGTCACCTGCGGGAACGACGATCACCACGCCGTCACTCGACTCCCTGGCGATACGAACGGAGCGGTCTATCACCCGCTCAGCGCCCAATTTCTCATACTGCTTGAGGGTGCCGAAACGATTGCCGGACCCGCCGGCGACAACAATTGTCCAAACAACCTCGCGTGTGGCCTTTGGCACAGCGTCAGATCCTAGTACGGTCTATGCGAAATGGAATACGAAGCACTTCTCGCTGCAACCGACTTCTTTGCCGACGCCGACGAGGCAACCCTCAAAGCCATCGTCCATTCCGGGCGAGAACGAAAACTCGTCCGCGGGGATCAGTTGTTCTCCGAAGGGGACGAGCCGCACTCCCTCTTCCTCGTGACCCGTGGTCGCGTGGCGATCGCCAACAAGTCCTTCGACAACCGGGAAAGTGTCTTCGCGCTGATGGAACCGGGTTCGCTGTTCGGCGAACTGGGGCTGATCGATGGCAAGCCGAGATCGGCACTGGCCAGGGCACTCGAGCCGTCAGCGGTCCTCGACGTGCCATACGCTCCGGTACAGGAAGTGCTGCAATCCAACCCGATGCTGCTCTGGGGTGTCACCAAACTGCTCGCCGGACGCCTGCGGGCGATGGACGAGGTCGTTGCCGACTCCGTGTTCCTCGATGTCACCGGGCGCACTGCCAAGCGACTGCTCGACCTGTCGGACGGCGCCGAGGAATTCGTGCTGCCGATCACCCAGGAAGAGCTCGCCGGCATGGTCGGGGCCTCCCGCGAACGTGTCAACAAGGCCATCGCCAGCTTCATCCGCCTCGGCTGGATCGAACAGCACGAGCGTCATTACCGGATTCTCTTGCGCGACCGGCTGGAACAACGCTCGCGATAGCCGTACGCTGGTGGCCGGATGGTCACCTACGACGAAGCCCGAAGCCGACTGATCTTCTGGATCGGCAACGGTGTGCTCGCAAGCGCGCTCGTCTACGGCGTCGTCAGCTCGGGGGGTTCGGGCGCATTCGGATCGATCCTCTTCGTCCTTGCACTGCCGATCCTGCTCGTCACCGTCTGGCCGCGAGCCGACATGGTGCCGACCTGGGCGATGCTCGTCTTCGGATGGTTGGCGATCGTCGACACGCTTGCGTCGCTGTCCGCTCTCGGACGGCTGCCGCAGGCGACGACGATGGAAGCGCTTGCACTGCTGCTGGCGATACCTGCTGCCGCTTTCTGGTTCACTTTGATCGCACGGATGCAGTTCCGCGGTCGCCTCAAGCCGCTACGGGTCCGCACCGGCCGTCGTCGGTTCTGACCGCTTCAGACCTTGACGGGCCTGTCTTGACCGACAGGACTACGCAGGTTCGCTGACGCGCCAGCCACGACGGCGCAATTCGTCGGCAAGTACGTCGGCCTGCAGGCCACGGGCGAGGGTCGCCTGTGCGTCGACGACAGATTCGGCCAACGGCACGTCAGCCGGCACCAGCGGTTTGGCTCCGAGATCGAGACGCAGCTCGTCGTCATCGGTCGTGTTGCCGAGGAGGCGGTCGATCAGCACCGACGCCTCCTGCCCGGCGAACTTACCGCCCGCCTGGCGCTGCGTCAGTCCGTAACTGTGGCGGGCGTCGCGGAACGACTCGTACCCCTCCTTCTTCAGTAACGACAGGAGATAGGCGACCTGCTTCGATGACGCCGGCGGGCCTGATTGTTGTCCAAAACTCATGGCAGGAGTCTGCCAGCGGCGGCCCGCAGTCGTCGCCGAGGGATTCGTCGGACCGACCCTCGACCAACCCTCCGGGTCACTCCGAGCGGAGGTAGCTCAAGACGGCAAGCACCCGACGATGTTCGGAATCGGTCGGCGGCAGGTTGAGCTTGAGGAAGATCGACGAGATGTGCTTTTCGACAGCGCCGTCGCTGACGACAAGCGACGTGGCGATGCCGGCATTCGAACGCCCCTCGGCCATCAACGCCAGCACCTGCCGCTCGCGCGGTGTCAGCGCCGAGATCGGTTCGCGCCGCCTCGTGCGAGTCATCAGCTGGGCGACGACCTCAGGGTCGAGGACGGTGTCGCCGCCGGCAATCCGCTCGACAGCTGCGACGAAATCGCCGACGTCGGCGATGCGCTCCTTCAGCAGGTAGCCGACGGATGAGGAGTCCGCTGCCAGCAATTCGGTTGCGTAGCGCTCCTCGACGTACTGGCTGAGCACGAGCACCGGCGTGCCTGGCCGGACCGTCCGCAGTTCGATCGCAGCGCGCAGGCCCTCGTCCGTGAACGTCGGCGGCATGCGCACGTCGACGATCACGAGATCGGGTGCCGCCCGTATGACGTCGGCGAGCAGACCGACTGCATCGCCGAGCGCCCCGACCGTTTCGTGTCCGTACTCGGCGAGGATCCGCATGATGCCTTCGCGCAGCAGTACCGAATCCTCGGCGATCACGACCCTCATCAGACAGTTCTCACCATGCGTAGGGTATGTCGACGATCAACGTCGTCGGGCCACCCGCAGGGCTGATCAGGCGCATCTGCCCCTCGATCGCCGCAACTCGATCCCGCAGGCCGGCCAATCCACCCGTCGGCTCGATCCGTGCTTCGCCGACTCCGTTGTCGGATGCCGTCAACGACAGCCCGGATGCTGTGCCGACGACACGTACGGACGCCTGGGACGCCTGGCTGTGCTTTGCCGCGTTCGTCAGCGCCTCAGTGGCGATGAAGTACAACGCCGCCTCGATCGACGCAGGCAGGCGTGCCGGCAGGTCGACGCTGACATCGACGGGCATCGGACACCGCGCAGCGACAGCGGACAGGGCAGCGTCGAGGCCGCGATCGGTCAACACCGCAGGATGGATGCCACGCACGAGGTCGCGAAGATCGCCGACCGCCCGCTTGGCCTCCTCGTGGGCGTTGACGATCAGTTCCTTGGCCTGTTCGGGCGTGGCACCGCGCTCCAACCGCTCTCTCGCAAGGCCGAGCTCCATCGCCACGCCGACCATGCGCTGCTGGGCACCGTCGTGGAGATCACGCTCGATGCGTCGCAGCTCGGAGACCGCTCCGGTCACGGAGGCGTCGCGGCTCTCGGTGAGCTGGGAAACCCGTTCCTCCAGATGCCGCGTCGTGTCGCCGAGCAGACCGTTGGCGATCGACACGTGCGCCCTGGCAAGGCCGTGGAGGATCGCCGGCGTCACGATCAGGGCGACGAAACCGCCGACGATGTAGCCGAAGAAGAGCGCCACCCCTCGTCCGTCGTGCAGCATGTTCGTGCCCTGCCACCACTGGCCCCTGTGGTTCGTTGCGGTCCAGAACCACGCCGGAAAAAGCGTGCAGCCGATGGCGACGCTGACGAGGGTGACGGCGACGGTGAATGTCAGGATGCCGAACGGCAGCATGACGATTCCGTACAGCAGCCCCTTCCACCCGACCGGATCCTTGAGGCGTCCGAACAGGGCACGGAACCCACCGTCACCCGGCTTGTTCGCCGGGAGAGGGGCGGTGATGCGATCACCGAGCAGTCCGTGGATGCGACCTCGTTCGCTCGCTCCGATCCACCGGCCGGACATCACCGTGAACACCATCAGCGGCACGCCGACCAGGGTGACGAGGAGTCCGGCGGACACCGACAGCATCGTCACGACCCACGTGAAGGCGGCGATGCCGACGGCCAGGCCGACGATGTCGTCGGCGATCTCTTTCCAGGTGAGCGCCGTGAACCACCTGCGCAGCTGGGCGGTCATCGGGTCACGTCCTGAGGAATGCGCGCGGAATCGGCAGGTGCTTCGAACGCCGACGGCACGGACCAATCCACACCGTCAGCAGGAGGAGGCGGCGGCGGCGGGTTTTCGAGCCCGATGCGCGGGACGAGCCGATCGAGCCAACGTGGGAACCACCAGTTGGCGTTGCCCATCAACTCCATCGTCGCCGGAACGAGCACGAGTCGAACGATCGTTGCGTCGAGCAGCACGGCGATCGCCAGCCCGAAGCCGATCAGACGGATCGCCCGCAGGTCACCGAGGACGAAGCTGCCGAACACACACACCATGATGGCTGCTGCGGCGGTGATCAGTCTCGCTGTAGCGGCAACCCCGTCGGCGACGGCGAGCGAATTGTCGCCGGTGCGGTCGTAGCGCTCCTTGATCGACGACAGGAGAAACACCTCGTAGTCCATCGACAATCCGAAGACGATGGCGAACAGCATCATCGGCATCCATGGCTCGATCGGGGCGCCTTCGTGCACGCCGAGCAATGATCCGAGCCATCCCCACTGGAACACGGCGACTGTCGCTCCGTACGCCCCACCGATCGACAAGAGGTTCATCACAACTGCCTTGAGTGGCACGAGCAGGCTGCGGAACACCACGGTCAGGAGGATGAAGCTGAGGACGAGGACGGCGCCGATGAACAGCGGGAGCCGGCTCGACATCAGCCACGCAAAGTCGATGTCGGATGCTGTTTTGCCGCCGACGTGGGCTTCGAGGCCTGATGATGGGATCACCGAATCGCGCAGGTGATGCACCAGCGATTCAGTCTGCGCAGCCTGCGGAGCGGTCGTTGCGACGACCGTGACGATCGCCGAAGCACCGGATGGCGATCGGGCCGCATCGGATACCGAGGCGATACCCGCAGTTGCCCGCAATGTCGACACGAAGGTGTCGAGCTGCGTGGTGGTGGAGTTGGTCGGTGTCTCGACGACGATGAGCAGCGGACCGTTCGATCCAGTCCCGAAACCATCGCTGACGAGGTCGTAGGCCTTGCGGGTCGTCGACGTCGCCGGGTCGTTGCCGGCGTCTGCCGACGCCATCCGCATGCTGAACACCGGCAGACCGATGGCGACGAGAATGGCGAGTCCGGCCAGTGCGACGCGTCCAGGACGACGCTGCAGCACGCGGCTCCAGCGGAACCAGAACGAGTGCGTCGACGGACGATTGTCGTGACGAGGCCGGTGAATGCTCAGCCGTTCGAGGCGTGAACCGAGCAGCCCGAGCAATGCCGGCAGCAGCGTGACTGCGGCCAACACGGCGACGAGGACGGCGAGCGAAGCACCGATGGCCAGTCCGTAGAGGAATGGCACACGCATCAAAAGCATGCCGAGCAACGACACCATCACGGTGCAGCCGGCGAGCACGACAGCGCGTCCTGCGGTGTTCACCGCCTCGCTGATCGCCTGCTCCGACGTCCCTTGCAGACGTGCCTGGCGGTAGCGGGTGACGATGAACAAGGCGTAGTCGATGCCGACTCCGATGCCGATCATCGAGGCGACCTGGGTCGTGAAGTCCGGGGTCGCCACGAAGTTGGCGACGATCCCGATGCCGGCCAATGAGGTGACGATGCCAACGATCGCCGTGGTGATCGGCAGGCCCATGGCGACGACGGAACCGAAGGCGATCACGAGGATGACGACGGCAGCGAGCAACCCGAAGAGCTCGCTGGACGGCACACCACCGTTGCGGAAGACGTTCCCGCCGAACTCGACGGTCACACCGTCGGCGCGCAGAGAAGCGGCCTGCTGTTGGATGCGATCAGCGGTCACGGCAAACGCGTCGGCCTCGCCGTGCGAGTCGGCGAAGGTGATCGAGGCGTAGCCGATCCTGCCGTTCGGGGATCGGGCCGAGGCGTTGCTGAACGGTGACTCGACCGCCGCGATGTGTGGGTCCGCAGCGACGGTTGCGAGGTAGTGCTCGATCTCCGGCTTGGACGCTTCGATGCCGGCGGTGTTCTGAAAGACGATCCGCGCATCGCCTTCGGCCGAGACAGGGAAGTCACGGTGAAGGACCTGGTATGCCGCGTCGGAGTCGGTACCGGTCAGCCGGCCGCCATCGGCCCACTTGCCGGCGGTGGCGCCGGAGAGCAGGCTGATGCCGACGGCGGCAACGATCCAGGTGAGCAGAACCGTCCAGCGACGGCGGTGACAGAAAAGTGCAAGTCGTTCGAGCATGACATCCACGATGAACGAATCGTTCACGATCAGCCATCCGGCAGCCCGGCGGACCCGAGGTAGGGACAACCCCCGTAAACGTTCGCTGCGAATGCTTGCCAAAATGGAAACCGATATGTTGAGGTTTCCGACATGGAAAGCCACCATGAACTCGAGGAGACGCTCGCGGCAGCGGAACGAGCGGCTGCCGCTCCATACATCGACCACCCGGCGACGCCCGATTGGTACGCATCGGCAATCGGCAATCGGTGACCGGCGAGATGAACCGAACGGTTCAATTCTGGGCGAATGATCCCAGCAACCGGTCGAGGTTGCGCTCGAAACGGCCCGGATCCTTCATTGCCTCCATCGACCGCTTCCACATCGTCGCCATGTCCCCCATTTGCAGTAGGCCTTGGAGCTGTGGAAAGTCGCCGGCGTCGATCAATGACCGCAGGTAGCCGAACTCCTCGTCGACGGCTCCCTGATCCTGAACATCTTGTTCCAACTCGCTGTACCGCTTGCAGTATCCGAACGTGTACTCGTCGACCAGGGCGATGATGTTGATCTTGTCGGCAAAGGTTCCGTCGAACGATGACACCGCCTGCAACGACTGCTCGAAATGGCGAACGGCGTTCGGTCCGAGGCCACCCGTATGCCCGACGATGTCGAGCGTCCACGGGTGTCCCATCAACGAGTCGCGCGTGCGCACGGCGATCATCTGCATCGCTTTGCGCCAGTCGTCCGGCAACGCTTCTCGGACGAGTAGTTCTCCGATCACCGCGTCGAACAGCAGCGCAAGCAGTTCGGCTTTCGTACTGACGTAGTGGTAGAGCGTCATCGTGCCGGCATCGAGTTCGGCGGCGACTCGGCGCATCGACACGGCATCGATGCCCTCGCTATCGGCGATACGCAACGCGGCGGCGGCGATCATCTCGCGCGTGTGCTTCGGCCGTCGCATGCCTGGCTCCGGGCGCAGCCACACCTGTTGCTCGCTCGCCATGACGGTTTACCTACCGTGAACCATTGACATCTCGTACACCGTACCATTAGTCTTCGTCGTACTACGTACGAAACTCCGGTACATCGTACGCCATCCGTCGGTTACGGTCGCGTCGGCGGCCCGTCGCCGTCCCTCCTCCAACCCCCCCTACCCCGCTCCTACACCGGACATCATCGCCTCAGCGATGACTTTCGACGCCGCTCCACGTCCTACGAGAGGAATGAACATGACACCATCGCCCTCATCGACTGCCGAAGCCGGCCTCGTCGCCGACAACCTCGGCAAGCAATTCGGAGACCTCTGGGCGCTCCGCGAACTCGACCTCCATGTACCGGCAGGCTCCGTCCTCGGTCTGCTCGGCCACAACGGCGCCGGCAAGACGACGGCGCTGCGCATCCTCACGACGCTGTCGAAACCGACGACGGGCCGGGCGTTCGTCGCTGGCCTCGACGTCACCAAACACCCGCTCGAGGTGCGGTCGCGTATCGGCGTTGCCGCCCAGCAATCGACGGTCGACGGCTTGATGAGCGGCCGGGCGAACCTCGAGATGGTCGGCCGCCTGTTCCACATGTCGCCACAGGCCGCCAAGAAGCGCGCCTCCGAGCTACTCGAGCGACTCGACCTCGTCGATGCTGCTGATCGCCTGGCGAAGACCTATTCCGGCGGCATGCGCCGCCGTCTGGACCTCGGGGCCAGCCTCGTCGCCTCGCCGGAGGTCATCTTCCTCGACGAGCCGACGACAGGTCTCGACCCCCGCAGCCGCAACGATCTGTGGGACTTCCTGCGAGAACTCGTAGCCGAGGGTGCGACCGTGCTGTTGACGACGCAATACCTGGAGGAGGCAGACCGTCTCGCCGATCACATCGTCGTCCTCGACCACGGCCGTGAGGTGGCCGCCGGGTCCCCTGAGGAACTCAAGGCGAAGATCGGTGGTGACCGCGTCGAAGTCACCGTCAGCCAAGCCCACGAGATCGACATCACCCGCTCTGCACTGGCATCGTTCGCCTCCGCGGATCCCAGCGTCGACGCTGGAAACCTGCAGGTCACCGTGCCGCTGATCGAGGGTGTCAAGTTCCTCGACGTCTTGCGGGCCCTCGATCACGCCGGCGTCGACGTCGTCGACATCAACCGCCGCCAGACCACGCTGGACGACGTCTTCCTGACGCTCACCAGCCCGACCGCCGCACCGGAAACCGACATTCCGAACGACGCAGCAGACCTCACCAACACCCTCGTTTCGCAGGAGCCCTCCCGATGAGTGCCATCGCCGTTTCCACCTCACGGTCACCGGACCGCGTCAAGAGCCATCTGTTCGCCGACTCGATCGTCTTCACGAAACGGAATCTGGCGCACATCCGCCAACTGCCCGAGAAGCTGCTCGACGTCACGATCCAGCCGATCATGTTCGTGTTGTTGTTCGCCTACGTGTTCGGCGGAGCGATCAGCGTGCCGGGCAGCAACTATCGCGAGTACCTGATCGGCGGGATTCTCGTGCAGTCCGTCGCCTTCGGCCTCGTCGGCCCGGCTTCGTCGATCGCCACCGACCTCACCGAGGGGGTCATCGACCGATTCCGCTCGCTGCCGTCGTCACGAGCCGCGTACCTGCTCGGCCATTTCATCGCCGAGATGCTCGGGCTGGCGCTGGCGATCAGCATCCTGTCGGGCACCGGCCTCATCGTCGGATGGCGCACACATCAGAGCGTCACGCATGTCGTCGGCGCCTATCTGCTGCTGCTGCTGTTCGCCGCAGCGATGATCTCCGTTGGCACATTGATCGGTCTCTCCGTCCGCACCCCCGACGCGGTGATGGGCGTGGCCTTCGTCGTCGTCTTCCCGCTGACGTTCATGAGTAATGCCTTCGTCCCGCTCTCCACCCTGCCAAACGTGTTGCAGACGATCGCCGCCTACAACCCGGTCAGCATCGTCGTCGCCGCCCTGCGGGAGCTCTTCGGCAACCCGACCGCACCGACCACCAAGCATTCATGGATCCTCGACCACCAGGTCGCGTCTGCGCTGCTGTGGTGCATGCTGCTGCTGGTCATCGCCATGCCGCTCGCCCTGCGCAAATTCCGCCTCCGCACCACCGACTGACCGGCAGACGTACCGAGGGTTGGAGCAGGACGTGGACTCCAGGTCCACAAAGTGACCCATCGCTGCTCGGAGCGGGTCAGTGGAATTCGGGTTCGAGCCAGTCGGGGAAGACGTCCGGCAGGCTGTCGCTGACACCGAGGGGGAACACCGCCGGGCGCTTTTCGAGGAAGCTCGTCACGCCCTCTGCGGCGTCGGCGCTCCTGCCACGCGAGTTGATCGCCCGGCTGTCGGCACGGTGCGCTTCCATCGGATGGTCGGCTGTGAGCATGCGCCACATCAGCTGACGGCTGAGCGTGACCGATACCGGTGCGCAGTGCTCAGCGATCTCCCTGGCGAGGGAGTACGCAGCCGGCAGCAGTTCTTCCGGCGGATGTGCGCTCCGGGCGAATCCGCCGGCGACGACGTCGGCGGCGGTCAGCAGGCGACCGGTGTATACCCATTCGGCTGCGGTCTGGATGCCGACGAGGCGCGGGAGGAACCAAGACGAACAGGCCTCTGGGTTGATGCCGCGACGGTTGAAGACGAAACCGATCTTCGCACCGGTGCTGACCAAGCGAATGTCCATCGGCAATGTCATCGTCACGCCGACGCCCACGGCCGCTCCGTTGATCGCCGCGATGACCGGCTTGAGGCTGTTGTAGATGCGCAGGGTCAGGATGCCACCGCCGTCGCGGATCACCCCGCTTTGATCGCTGACGTCGCTGCCGCCGTGAGCGAATGTCTCCGCACCGCCTCCGAGGTCGGCACCTGCGCAGAACCCTCGTCCGCGGCCGGTCACCACGACTGCCCGGACCTCATCATCGGCGTCACTGTGATCGAAGGCGTCGATCAACTCGTGCATCATCCGAGAGGTAAAGGCGTTCAGGCGGTCAGGGCGGTCGAGCGTGATGGTCGCCACATGCTCGGCAACCTCGTAGGCGATCTGTTCATACGTCATGCCCCGAACCTAGACAGCCGTCTCCGACCGGCCAGCACCGGAACTCGGCGCTCGCCGCAATTCAGCCGATTCCCGACTTTCCGTACGACAATTGCTGCACCTTGCGCTTCGAACTGCACATCGGTGCCAGGGTGGATCCCCAACGCCGACATCATCTCTGTCGGGAGCAGGCGAATCAGACGTCGAGGAAGCGACTGGCGGCGACACCGGCGCCGATGGCACCTGCTGCCATGCCAATGATCACGACGATCACCATGATGCCTTGGAGGTAACCGCTGTCGACGCGCAGCGCCAGCAGCGAGATCGTCTCGCTCGACTTGGTGTCGTGGGCGATGCCGTTGAGGTTGTTCGTCCATAGTGAGTTGGCGGCGACGAGGCCGATACACGAGACCACCGAACCGATCAGGCCCTGCAACAGCCCTTCGAGCATGAACGGTATTCGGATGAACCAGTTGGTCGCTCCGACGAGTTTCATGACCTCGATTTCTCGACGCCTGGCAAACATCGCCGTGCGGATCGTGTTCCAGATCAGCAGTACCGCGACCATCAACAGCACCGATGACAACACGATCGTGACCCCTCGAACGAAACTCGACAGTCGTCGATACACGAGGATCGCATCCGTCGCCAAACCGACCTTGCTGACGTTCGGTTCGATCTCGATCTGCGTCTTGAGGTCTGGAAGGCGGTCCTGCTGGCCCTTGGCCGGCGTGACACGGATCTCCGAGTACATGCTGGTCGGGCTCAGTGCGTTGAGCAGTGTCGTCTGGCCGGCAAGCACGACCTTCGCTTGGTCATAGGTCTGCTGCTGGTCGAGTGTGCTGATGCCATCGGGCGCAGCGACGCCGGCATCGACGATCTCCTGCTTGACGCTGGCAATCTGCTCGGGAGACGTTCCGGCCTTCATGAAGACGATCATCTCGACGCCTCCCTGCCATTGGATGAGGAGGTTGCTGAACGCCTTCTGGATGAGCAGCGTCGAACCGGCGAGCAGCAGAGCGACAGCAGCCGTGACGATCGATGCCGCGCTCAGGGTGACGTTGCGCTTGAAGCTGGCCCACGTCTCTCGGAGGGCGTAGGTGATACGGGTCAACATCTCTTCGCACAAACCTTCACGAGGAACATCCAGCGCCTCATTCGTAGACCCCACGGACCTGGTCACGAATGATGACGCCGCGGTCGAGTTGGATGACTCGGCGGCGCATCATGTTGACGATGCGCTGATCGTGCGTCGCCATCACGACGGTCGTACCGGTCTTGTTGATGCGGTCGAGCAGGCGCATGATGCCCTCGCCGGTCGATGGGTCGAGGTTGCCGGTCGGCTCGTCGGCGAGCATGATC
The DNA here is from genome assembly GCA_025356335.1 of Actinomycetes bacterium. Lineage (GTDB taxonomy): Bacteria > Actinomycetota > Acidimicrobiia > Acidimicrobiales > Ilumatobacteraceae > JANXUF01. Next base: position 154,568 of record JANXUF010000050.1, on the reverse strand, counting down.
AGCGGGCGGTTGACGAATGCACGGGCAATGGACACACGCTGCTGTTCACCGCCGGAGAGTTGATGGGGGAAGCGGTCTTCCTTGCCATGCAATTGGACGAGTTCGAGCACTGCCGGAACCTGTTGCTTGATGACGTGGTTCGGGCGGCCGATCACCTCGAGGGTGAAGGCGACGTTCTCGAAGACGGTCTTGTTGAGCAGCAGTTTGTAGTCCTGGAAGATGTTGCCGATGTTGCGCCGCAGGAACGGCACCTTCGAGTCGGCCATCGCGTTGAGGTCCTGGCCGGCGACGAACACCGAGCCGCGCTCAGGCCGTTCCTGGCGGTTGAGCAACCGCAGCAGCGTCGACTTGCCTGAACCAGAGGCACCCACGAGGAAAACGAACTCACCCTTGGGGATGTCGAAGCTGGCGTCGCGCACAGCCGTCACCTCGGTGGTGTACTGCTTGGTCACGTTGTCGAGACGAATCATGCGGGCTTTCCTGTCGGCGCGCCGCTCCGAGGGGTGCGGCGAAGAGCGCCGACGCTGCGGGTGCGGAAGCCACAATCTAACCGAAGCAGCCGTTCATCGGACGTCACGCGACTGTAATAATCGAGGACACCGTGACCTCTGCGGCCCGTCTACCGCCAGAAATGGCGGTCAGGTGGACTCAGTTGTCGGACGTGATCGTCGCTCTCGGCTGCGTCGAGCTCAGCTCTCGGGCTCGTCGGCGGTCTTGCGCTTCCAGCGGAGATACGCCTCCATGAACTGGTCGATGTCACCATCGAGGACCGGTGCCGCATTGCCGACCTCGTAGTCGCTCCGCAGATCCTTGACCAATTGGAACGGCTGCAACACATAGCTACGGATCTGGCTCCCCCAGCCGACCTGTGCAGTTCGACCGGCGATCGCCGCCAGTTCGACCTCGCGCTCTTCTTCGATCTTCGCAGCGACCATCGCTTTGAGACGGTTCATCGCATGTTCGCGGTTCTGCAGCTGGCTTCGCTGCTCCTGCGAGGTCGACACCATGCCCGTTGGTTCGTGGATCAGGCGGACGGCTGAGGACGTCTTGTTGATGTGCTGGCCGCCGGCGCCGGATGCCCTGAAGACCTCCATGCGCACGTCGGATTCGTTGATCTCGACGTCGACATCGTCCAGCACCGGCCATACTTGCACCGTCGCAAAGCTCGTCTGACGGCGACCCTGGTTGTCGAACGGGCTGATCCGCACGAGCCGATGGGTCCCGCGTTCGGCCGACATCAGACCGAAGGCGTAACGGCCCTTGAGCGTGAATTCTGCGGACATGATGCCGGCCTCTGCACCCTCGGAGACGCCTTCGACTTCGAGTTCCAGACCGCCGCGGCGCTCCGCCCAGCGCATGTACATCCGTAGCAGCATGTTCGCCCAGTCCTGGGCATCGACGCCGCCATCCTTGGCATTGATCTGGACGATGGCATCGGCCTCGTCGTGCGGTCCGGTGAACAGGCTGCGCAGTTCGAGCGCGCCGAGGCGGGCGCCGATCAATGTTGCAGCTTCGGCGATGTCGGCCTCCTGCGAGGCGTCATCGACTTCGCGGGCGAGTTCGTGCAGCACCTCGACGTCCTCCATGTCCTGCGACAGAGAGTCGAAGTCCTCGATGTCACCCTTGACGTTGGCGTACTGCCCGTTGATCTTCTTCGCCCGGTCCTGGTCATCCCACAGCGTCGGGTTGGCGACCTCGACCTCGAGCTCTTTCAGCTCCGCCCGCGCCGGCTCGATCTTCAGATAGCTCTCGGCTTCCTGCAGCCGGGCGCGCAGCGCGCGTAAGTCGTCGGTGAAGTCGCGCATCGGTTGTCAGGGGTTGGTTGCGCCGTGGCACAACTTGTACTTCTTGCCAGAGCCGCACGGGCACGGCGCGTTGCGCGGGGTCTTGTCGAACTCGCTCTTGACGACGGTCTGCTGCTTGGTCGAGGCGGGCGCCGCCGCTGTTGCGGCGAGTTCCGGGTCGATTTCACCGGCGGCCGCTGCCGCTTGGGCGGCAGCCGCGAACCCGTTGGAATTGACGTCGTCGGCAGAGGACGTCGTCAGGTTCTTGACGACTGTCGCCGTCTCCGGCTCGTTGACGACGACTTCGACATGCATGATGTAGCGGACGAAATCGTCGGCGATCGTCTTCATCAGTTGGCCGAACATCTCGAAGCCTTCGCGCTGCCATTCGACGAGTGGGTCCTTCTGGCCCATCGCCCGCAGGTTGATGCCCTCCTGCAGGTAGTCCATCTCCTGCAGGTGCTCACGCCAGCGCTGATCGATCATCTGCAGCATGACGTGCCGCTCGACCTGACGCATCACCTCGGGGGTGAAGTCTTCCTCGCGCTTGTTGTAGTAGGCCGTCGCCTCGGCCATCACCAGGTCGTACATCTTGTCGGTCGTGCCGGCGTCTTCGAGCTGCTCCGGCGTGATCGTCGTCGGATAGTACGACGTCAGCTCGCTGGACAGCCCGTCGAGATCCCATTCCTCCTCGACGTCACTGACACAGTGACGGTCGATGAGGTTGTCGATACCCGTGGCAAGGTATTCCATCGCCGCGCTCTTGAGGTCGAAGCCTTCGAGGATCTGATCGCGGCGTTGGTAGATCACCTTGCGCTGCTCGTTCATGACCTCGTCGTACTTGAGGACGTTCTTGCGGATCTCGGCGTTGCGTTGCTCGACGGTCGACTGCGCTCGTTCGATCGCCTTGGAGACCATCTTCGCCTCGATCGCCTCGTCATCCGGAAGTGCGCGACCCATGACCCAGCTGAGCGCGCCGGTGGCGAACAAGCGCATCAGTTCGTCGTCGAGGCTCAGGTAGAAACGGCTCTCGCCGGGATCGCCCTGACGGCCGGAACGACCGCGCAACTGGTTGTCGATACGACGGCTCTCGTGCCGTTCGGACCCAATGACGTACAGCCCGCCGAGCTTGCGGACCTCGTCGCCTTCCGCCTTGCAGTCCTTGTTGTACTGCGCCAGCAGGCCGGCGTACAACGCCTTGCCCTCATCGGACTCGGGGTCGAGGCCCTCGCGGACGATGTCCTGTTTGGCGAGGTTCTCCGGGTTGCCACCGAGCAGGATGTCGACGCCGCGGCCTGCCATGTTGGTGGCCACGGTGACCTTGCCGAGTTGGCCGGCCTGGGTGATGATCTCCGCCTCGCGGAAGTGCTGCTTGGCGTTGAGGACCTCGTGCGGCACCCCACGCTTGTCGAGCAGACGCGACAGGTACTCACTCTTCTCGACGCTGACCGTACCGACGAGAACCGGCTGGCCCCGGTCGACGCGCTCGACGATGTCGTCTACGACGGCGCCGAACTTGGCTTCCTCGGTCTTGTAGATGAGGTCGGCCTGGTCGGCGCGCACCATCTCGCGGTTCGTCGGCACCGGCACGACCTGCAGGCCGTAGGTGTTCATCAGTTCGGCTGCTTCGGTCTGCGCCGTACCGGTCATGCCGGACAACTTCTCGTACATACGGAAGTAGTTCTGCAGCGTGATCGTGGCGAGCGTCTGGTTCTCTTCCTTGATCTTCACGCCCTCTTTGGCTTCGACGGCCTGGTGCAGGCCCTCGCTCCAGCGACGACCTTCGAGGATGCGGCCGGTGAACTCGTCGACGATCTTGACCTCGCCGCCGGCGACGATGTATTCCTTGTCGCGCCGGTACAGCTCCTTGGCCTTCAGTGCCGCCTGCAGCTGGTGGACGAGGTCCTGCTGCACCTCGTCGTACAGGTTGGCGACGCCGAGGGCCATTTCGACCTTGTCGATGCCGTCATCGGTGGGGACGACGATCTTCTTGTCCTCCTCGACCTCGTAGTCGATGTCGCGTTTGAGCGAGCGGACGATCGAGGCAAATCGGTAGTACAGCTTGGCGGCATCGCCGACGCGGCCGGAGATGATCAGCGGGGTGCGGGCCTCGTCGATGAGGATCGAGTCGACCTCGTCGATGATCGCATAGGCATGCCCACGCTGGACCTTGTCCTCGAGCCGCTGGGCCATGTTGTCTCGTAGGTAGTCGAAGCCGAATTCGTTGTTCGTGCCATAGGTGATGTCGGCGGCATAGTCCTCACGCTTCAGCGCAGGATCCTCACGACGACCAGGTACGACGAGTCCGACGGACAGCCCGAGCCACTGGTGGATGCGTCCCATCCATTCACGATGGAAACTGGCGAGGTAGTCGTTGACCGTGATCACGTGCATGCCCTTGCCGGTCAGACCGTTGAGGTATGCGGGCAGCGTCGAGACGAGCGTCTTGCCCTCGCCGGTCTTCATCTCGGCGACCCAGCCGAAGTGCAGCGCAGCACCACCGAGCAGTTGGACGTCGTAGTGGCGCTGCCCGATCACCCGATCCGCAGCTTCCCGAGTGGTGGCAAACGCCTCCGGCAGCAGCTCGTCGAGACTCTCGCCACGCTCGATGCGCCCGCGGAACTCGCCGGTCTTGGCCTGCAACGCGGCGTCGGACAACTTCTTGTACTCGGCCTCGTATGCATTCACTTCCGGAACAAGACCCGACAGTGCCTTGACCTTGCGGCCTTCACCAGCCCGGAGAATACGATCGAGAATACCCACGGTGGACTATCCTACCGGAGCCTCAGCCCGCCCTCTCTGCGGCCTCTGGCACGCCCGATGCCGGCCGGTCGCTGACGTCGGGCCGCGAGTCTGGTGTCAGCTGCCTGGGCAGACGGTTTCGACGACGCCCGCGTATGCGCCGGCAGAAGCCTCAGGTGTCAGACGATGCATAGCCCCTCGGCCGAGTAACTCGGTCAACAGCCCAACCGTCACCTGTGGACTGAGATCGCCAGCTGGCAACGCCGCCGCTGAAGGTGCGGCACCGGAGGGGCATCCATCCAGGACGATCTCGACCGCCGACCGGACCCGCTGGCGCACCTCCACGTTCCAGTGGTGGAATTGCTGCGAGTAGTCACGACACGGCCCGAGGCCCATCACGAATGCCAGTCCGATCCCGATCGGCGGAGCCCACCGGGACCAGCTCGGAAACACTGTCAGACGCCCGACTCCGGACAGGAGCGCCCGGACGCCGAGGTTCACTGCAGGTATCACTCCGATGAACAACGGGACGTCGATGTTCTGCAGGTACCGGTTGAAATCGAGGAAATTGAAGCCAGGCAGGCCGGCTCGCGCCTGGGCAATGCCGACCGTCACGACAGACGTGGCAACTGCGCCCGCGCAGAGCAACGCTGCGCTCGCGCCGGTGATCACGTGCTTCGAGATCCCGATTCCGATGAGCAGCCCAGCGACGCAGACGACGACCAACCCGGCGATCTCTCCCAGACCGACGACGCCACCTGCGGAACGAAGTAGCAGATGCAGAGAGAATTCTGCGGTGGTTGCCTTCGATGTCGGGAACTTCGGTCCGAGATCTCCGACCAGGTACCACCAACCCAACGCGGCCAGAGATGGCAGCCCGGCAAGTCGGTACCACCGTCGCCACGTCCAGACGAGCGCCGTGACGCCTAGCGCGACGGATGTCAGCGCGACGCCACTGTCAATCCCGACGGACGCGATCAACAGCATCGCCACCACGGCAGCACGTACAGGAGTGGGCTTCCCGCCAATCACGAGGGCGGTCGCCGTCACGCCTGCGGCGAGTGCCAGCGTCGGCGACAACTGCACAGCGAAAATGAAGTTCTGCGATGCCGTCCCCATATAGACCAGCAACCCACCCGACAGCAGGCTCGTCGCGGAGGACACGCTCGCAGCCCGCAGAACCGCTGCAATCGACAGGTGCAGGACGACGAGTGAACAGATGAAGACGATGCACACGAACGCATGGCTGTCGAGCCCGAACCACGACACCTGCAGCCGATAGATCCAATACTGCATCATCCACAGATGGCCATTGAACGACGCCATCGTCGCATCGGCCGCAGGAACGTGAAGGACACGATCGATCATCGACCATTCGTCGTTGAAAAAGTAACTGTCGCGCAAATGACGGGCCGCCCAAGCCGCTCCGAGCGCCGGGACGAGAAGCCACAGCAGACGACCGAACGACCATCTAATGTGACGTTGAGTGCGTGCCTCAACGATCATCGCCTCAAACTACCTCGCCTTCGCAAGTGTGCTGGCGGACACGTTTTTGCGGCACCACCCGCAATCCACGTTCACGCTGCTGATCATCGACGACGCCTGCGGTCTGGAACTGCCGGCGGGCGTCGACGTCCTGCACCTCGATGAACTCGGCTTCAATCCGACCGAATTGGATCGCATGAAGGCGATATACACCGTGATGGAGTTGGCGACGGCGGTCAAACCGGCACTGTTGAGAACATTGCTCCGGTCGGACTCCGTCGTCTGCTTTCTCGACCCCGACATCCAGGTTTTCGCCTCGTTCGACGACATCGTCGACAGGGTCGAGGAGATCGACATCGTCCTGACCCCACATGTACTCACACCGTTGCCCCGTGACGGTCTGGCAGTGTCGGAGCGAAGCATCATGCAGGCGGGAATCTTCAATCTCGGCTTCATCGCTGTCGGCCACGGCGCAGCCGCCTTCCTCGACTGGTGGCATGAACGATTGCTCGTCGATGCGATCTCTGACGTCAGCGTCGGGCTGTTCACCGACCAACGTTGGATCGATTGGGTGCCCTCGTTGTTCCGGCACGAAGTCTGCCGCGATGCGGGCATGAACGTCGCTTACTGGAACATGCATGAACGACACCTCAACATCGAAGTCAACAGCGAGATCAGCGTCAACGGCACTCCCCTTCGCTTCTTTCACTTCAGTGGCTACGACGCAGACGCGCCGACACAACTCTCACGGCACGACGGTGTAACTGCGCGGGTTTCCCTGGATGACCGTCCCGTCGTGCGCCGCCTCGCCGACGCTTACGGACAGATGATCGTCGATCGCGATCACCATCGACTACGCCACCGGCCGTACCAGTGGGACCGGAGTTCGACTGGCCTGCCGCTTGCTGGATACCTCAGGCGCGTATACCGCGATGAGCTCCTCGAACACGTATCGCGTGGCCGTTCGATGTCAGATGGCCTTGGTGGCCCGCCAAGTCCGTTCGAGCCCGCCCACGCCGAACAGTTCGAGGCGTGGGCATGCGAGCCTGTTCATGGCACCCTCGCCTCGCCGATCTCTCGGTGCGAGGGTGCGCTGTGGAACCATCGAGCAGACCTCGCACGTGCATTCCCCGACATCGACGGCAACGACGCCGGTCACTTCCGTGGTTGGCTGGACACCGATCCGTCGGGGCTGGAAGCACTATCGCCCTTCTCCCCTCCGATTGGACGGCCGGCCGGCCCTGACAGGCACGGATGGAACGTTCTCGGCTACTTTCGCGCCGAACTCGGAGTCGGTGAAGCCGCCCGTCTGCTCGCTGGATCGCTGGAACTGGCCGGCTTCCATGTGGCTCGCGTCGCTCTCGATGCCCCGGGCTCTCGAGCTGGGCACCGCCAGTACGCAAAGACAAGCAGTCTGCTGCAATACCGGAACACACTCTGCTCCGTCAATGCCGACCAGACCGCAGCTGCGCTATCGCGCTACCGCATCACCGAATCGACGGGCGGCAAGCGAATCGGTCTGTGGTTCTGGGAGGTCAACCGATTTCCGGCCAAAATGGCATCGTCATTCAAACTCCTCGACGAGGTCTGGACTGCATCTCGATACACGCAGATGACGCTGCAGGCATACACCGATAGCCCGATCCGGATCTTCCCATTGCCGGTCGACATTCCCACTGCACCGACGCGACACACGTGGAGCACCCTCAGCCTTCCAGTACACGGCGAGGTGTTCGTCTGTGTCCACGACTTCCATTCCGTCGCCAGACGCAAGAATGCCGCCGGCGCGATCGCAGCCTATTGCGAGGCGACGGCGAAGTCCGATGGCACGACCCTGCTTGTCAAGTCGATCAACGGCGATCAACACGGCGGTGATCTCGCCGCCCTTCGGGCAGTGGCGCGCTCCAGGCCGGATGTAGTGATCATCGACGGATATGTCAGTTCTGGTGCGTTGCGGGCCATCGTGCAACTCGCCTCAGGTCTCGTCTCGCTTCACCGAGCCGAGGGATTCGGGCTCAACCTCGCCCATGCGATGCTCCTCGGCACTCCCGTCGTTGCCACTGCATTCTCGGGAAACATGGACTTCATGGACGATGACTCTGGTTACCTCGTACCGTACGAGTTGACCGAGGTCGGCGTCGGTGCCGACCCGTATCCGTCGGACGCAACCTGGGCCGAACCGGATCTGTCCGCCGCCGCCAAGGCGATCCGTCGCATCCTCGACAACCCGGTCGAGGCACGAGCCGTGGCCGACCGCGCCCGCCATCAAGCTCGTGATCGGTTCGACCCGGCGCGCACCACGGCCTTTCTTCTCGAACATGCCTCTTTCGGTCTCGCTCCTGGTGAGCAGGCCTCCGTCCGACATGCTCAAATGGACATGGCCTGATGAACGGACGTCTCAAGATTCTTGCGGTCGGCGACATCGCCGACGCATCCGAGGTGCACGTCGGCGACGATGCGATGCTGCTCGGCCTGCTCCGAACACGGGCATTTTCCGAGCTCGACCTCGTTTTGACGGTCGTCGCCGGTCGTATCGATGCCGCTCGGGATCTGTACTGCTCGGAGGCGATCCGCCGCCCGCGTCTGCGGCGTGGCGCCGCACATCGCAACGAGCGAAGCGAGCAGATCGACCGTTTCGTCAAGCTCGTCATCGGGCCGAGCCGCAACCTCCGCAGCAGCGGCGCCTGGGTCCAACTCGCTAACGCAGTACAGCACGCAGACGCGCTCCTCATTGCAGGTGGCGGCAGTCTCAACTCGACATGGGACGATCACATTGCGCTGCGGTTGGCAGTGGCACGGGGTGCCGATGCGATCGGCAAGCCGATCGTGGTGACTGGTCAGACGATCGGACCCCACTTCGTCGAGCAAGACCGTGAAGCGGTCGTCGAGATCATCGAGTTGAGCCGCTGGTTCGGCGTGCGGGAACGGGCATCGGAGTTGCTCGCTCGGTCGCTGACACACCGTGGGGCTCTTCGCCTGGGCGCCGATGACGCCATGTTCCTCGGTGCCACAGAACCCGAGGTCGACGACGACAGTGATTGGCGTGGTGTGCGAACGGAGCGACGCGGCTACATCGCCGTCACTTTCGACGTCGGGGCGTTGCCCGAAAACCATACTGCCGACGTCGCACGAGAGATCGGCGACATTGCTGCGCAGTATCGACTCGACGTCGTTTTCGTTCCGCACCTACAAAGATTCGCAACGCGTTCACCAGACGATGTAACCCGTTCGGTCCAGCTCAAGGCAGCACTGCCGCGGGGAGTCAGCGCGTCGATCGCCAATGTCTCCGTCGACGTGGCTGCCCGGTTCGCCCGCCATGCAGCTGTCGTCGTCACCAGCCGTTATCACCCGGTGGTGTTCGCTCTGGGCAGCGGCGTGCCGGTGGTGAGCGTCTCGCAGGACCACTACACGTTCACGAAATGCGCTGGGGCTGCGGAACTGTTCGGTCTCGAGCAATGGAATGTGCCGAGTGCAGCGCTCCGCAGCGGCATGCTGAGCGAAGCGGTCGGTGAGGCGATGGCCAGAAGGGCCGAAGTGAGCGATCGGCTTCTGCAACTCGGTTGCCTCTGGCGCGAACACTCCGAGCTGCGGGCAGTCGCCATGGTCGAACTGTTCGGGGGTGGAAGTTCGACCGACCTCGCGGTGCCCGAGGTTGCGGCACCCCTCCGTCCGAGCGGCAGATGGGCTGTCGCTGCATCGATCATCACCGCCCAGGGCATCGCCCTCGAAGGCGCACAGGCGCACCGGGCTGACACGGCGGCGGCGGCGCAGGAATACATCGCCGACCTGGTTCAGCGGGCCGCAACCGAAGCGGCTGCGGCGCTCGAGGCAAGATCTGTCACGGAAGATTTGAATCGCGAGGCCGCCAGGCTCCATCTGGCGCACGCTGACGAGCGCGCGGCACGCCTCGATCTCGAACGGGAGTTGGCGCACGTACGAGCGGCAGCGGCAGGCGAACTCGCCGAACTCCGGTCGGCGCATGCCGAGCTCCACGAACTGTGGTTGCAAGCCGAACTCGACCAGCAACACGTGCAGGACGCTTCGGCCGCTCAGCGGCAGAAGGACAGCGCGATCATTGACCGTCTCGAAGACCATATCCGTCGGCTCGAAGAGCAGACGGCCGATGCCGGCGAGCTGCGGAGTCTCATGACCGACAGCGAAAAGGCGCTTCACGCCTTGCGCCAGACAAAGACGTTCCGTTTCACCTCACGTCCTCGCACTGTCTACGGCAGGCTCCGTGGATGGCGCTGGCGGGCGGGATCTCGTCGATGATCGACCAGGATGCATGGCACCGGTACAACGCTGAAGGATACCTCGATCTCGGCTGCCTTCTCAACGCCACCGAGGAGGCCAACCTTCGTCAGCGGGCCGACGACATCGCCGCAGGCCGCCTCGAGAATTCATCCATTCGGCTGCAACTCGACACCGGCGGCAGCTACGACAATTTGGCGCCGATCGTTCAACGATTCGATGCAGGGACGACCAGGTACCGCAAGATCCAGGGGCTTGAGACCGACGAACACTTCGGCGCACTCCTGAGGAAGCCGCTGTTCGCCGAGGTCTGTGCACACGAGTACGGGCCGCATACGCCGATCTCGGTGTTTAGGGCGATGATCATGAACAAGCCGGCTGAGCTCGGCACGATCCTTCCCTGGCATCAGGACGGCGGCGACGTCTGGGCGCTCGACCGCGATCCGCTGGTGACGATCTGGGTAGCTCTCGACCGCGCCGACGAGACCAACGGCTGTGTCGAGGTCGTCGTCGGCTCACACAGGCTGGGACTGCTCAGTCGATACGGCAGCACGATCTCGGATGACGACGCTGCGCACCATTGCCGACCGGAGCTCGTCCGTCCGCTCGTCGTTGAGCCAGGCCATGCCGTGCTGATGCACAACTGGCTGATACATCGATCAGGTGTCAACCCGTCGACGGCACCGAGACGGGCGTTCACCGCGTGTTTGATGGACGGGCGCACCAGAGGGCTGTTAACGGGACAGCTCTACCCTCTCGTTTTCGACGGCAACGGAGTAGTGCCTTTCCCGTGGCTCGATCAGCTCGCCCACGATGTCGAAGCGCACCGATCGAGCTTCGAGCGCGCCGAGGAATACGCCAAGAGCCTACTCCACACGAACGACCTGTTGCGAGCATCCGCGGAGACCGCGGCGACCTACGCTCGCAGCCTCGAACTCGAAGTCGCGAAGCTGCGTGCCTACATCGAGTCGGACGGTCATCGCTGAACCTCGCGTCCGCTCTGCTCGCCGGGGTGCGCCCGGGGTGCCGCCGAGTGCCGTCGTGATTAGGAAGTGGTGATTGAGGCAGCGGTGGTCAGGACTTGGAGACGGCGTCGAAGGCCGCGTCGACGAGGCCGGTGATCTGCTTGCGGCCTGACTCGCCGTTGAAGCCGCTGCCGGTGCCGACGACCGTCAAACCCGGTCCCGTCCGCTCGCAGAACGTGTAGATGGCATCGTTCGGGTCGACGGTCTGGCCTGCAGGCACGGTCGTTTGCCGGTGGACGGTGCATGACACGTCGCCGAACTGACCGATCGCTTCGTACGGCACCGCCAATCCAAGGCTTTCCGCATCCTGGACCACGCCATCCGTCAGTCCTGGAGCGGACGCCCGAACGGCGATCACGGTTGCGGAATGCTCCAGACTGGCGTCGCTGTAGGCGCGAACGGCCGCTGCAGCTCCCCCGTACGCCTGCTCATAGGCGTCGGCCGTCAGGCTCGCAACCTTGTCGAGCCGCGCCTTGAGCTTGGCGATGTTCGCCGGCGATCCTCCCTTTGCCCTGGAGGCAGCGACCGTGTCCTGGAATCCTCCGAGTCCGTTCGGAAGCACGATCGCCTTCGTGTCGACCTTCGCCTTCGACGAGTCGACAGAGCCGAAGTGCATCGCCCCGACGGCGACGAGAACGGCAACGACGACACCTGCAAGAACGACGCCGGCAACCACGCCCTGCCACAGCGGCCGTCCCGGACTGTCGGCGGTCGACGACGCCGACAGGTCACCGGGGCTGGCCGCATTGCCGCCCGACGCCGGCCGCGGAACCGATACGGGCAGGGGTATGGGCTGCCAGCCTGGCGGCGGCGAAGGGGACGGCGGGCTCGATCCGGGTGACGGCGGCTGGAGTGGCTCGGTCATTCGCGCAACGTAGCACCCGCCGTTCGCTGCGTCTCCGCTCGGTACGAACGACCGACGTCTGCGCGCAACCGTCTGAAATGTTCAGGACAGTGCAGCGACGACCACGGATTCAGGGGCAACGGCGAGTTCGCCGTCCATCGCGTCCGCCCATACATCGGACCGGCGAGCAAGCAATACGAAGATGGCGAGCGCAAGACCGGCAGCGATGAACGTCGGTCGCAGACCGTAATGGTCTGCCGTCCAGCCCATGATCAGCAGGCCGACGCCGTAGCAGAAGCCATTGAGTCCCTGGTACCACGAAAGGATGCGGCCGCGGTGTGCCGGCGAGGCGTCGCGTTGGACGACGGTGCCGAGGACGCTCTGCAACATCGCCATCGATCCGCCGAGGACGAAGATGCACATCGCCGTCAACAACCAGGTTGGCGCGTACTGGTGCAACGCAGCGAAGGCGGCGAGTGACGTCAGGGCGGTGCTGATGATGATCGACGGGCGGTACCTGCGCAGCAGGTTGGCGACCAGCAACGAACCGAGGATTGCGCCGATACCTTGCGCCGACAGCAGGCGGCCGACGATCGAACTGACGTTGGCGTCGGTGGCGACGCCTCCGTTGCGCGTTACCAGGGCGCGTGACGTCGCCGGGATGATGCCGATGAACGGGTTGGCCGTCACCGAGATCACGCAGATCGTCAGCACTGCGGCCATGCAGCCGCTACTGCGTCGCAGCGCCCTGACGCCGGCGACGAGTTCGCCCGTGAACGACGTCCAGGCGTGCGTCGACGGCTGGAACCGGCGCCGGCAACAGACGATCGCGATCCACAGCACGTAGAAGCTCGCGGCGTTGGCGGCGACCGCCCATTGGGTGCCGATCGGCACGAGCAGGGTGGCGAGCAACGGCCCGACGATCCGGCCGGAATTCCAACTGGTCACGCCGAGAGCGACCGCAGCGCCGAGTTCATCGGGGTCGACGAGGTCGGGAAGTATCGCCTGCAGGGATGGACCACCGAGCGCACCGGCGCTGCTCTGCAGCAGCACCATCAGGCTGAGGGCCATCGCGCTGCGGACGCCGAGGGCGACCATCACAGCGATCAACGAGGTGAGGACCGCCTGCGCACCGAGGGTCGTCAGGAAGACGCGGCGACGCTCGAATCGGTCCGCCAGCAGACCACCGAGCGGCGAACAGATTCCCTGGGGAGCGAAGGTTGCCGCGGCCACCATGGCGATCGCCAATGAACTTCCGCTCGACGCTGCGACGAGCGATCCGATCGCCGCCAACTGCACCCAGGTGCCGATATCCGATGCCGCCCCAGCACCCCAGAAAAGTGAAAAAGTACGATGTCGTAGGGGTCGGAGCCCAGCCGGAAGCACGTGTCTCAACGCTACTGATATGCGCCGAAGCGATCGTTACGGGAACCCGGGTCCTTCGTCACAGCGATGTCGTTTTCTATCGGTGCGCCGATCGATCTCACTTGTGCACGAGTGAGATCGATTCACGGGGTCGCCGCGGCGGCACGGGCAATGACCGAGGATGCCCCGGCCGAGCGCAGCGCAGCAGCCGCCGATCTCAGCGTCGCACCCGTAGTCAGCACGTCGTCGACGACGAGCACGCGCTCCGCACGCCACAGCCGTCGAGCACGGAATTCCGGCGGGCTGTGCTGGCGATCGAATCGGCTGCGGCCGGTCTGCGTGGGCCCACGGTGCGACCGGCGCAGCAGCGGTCTGCACGGACGGTCGAGTTGTCTGGCGACCGCCCGTGCGAGCAGTTCCGCCTGGTCGTAGCCACGGCGGCGCAGTCGCCGCGCGCTGGTCGGCGCCCACGTGACCACGTCGATCTGGTTGGCGTCGACGAGTGCGGCGATGCGGACGCCGAGCGGTCCGACGACGGTGCGTGCGTTGAAGTATTTGAGACCGACGATCATGTCGTGGGCGACTCCGTCGAAACTCAGCGCAGCTCGACCACATGCCGATATCGGTGCCCGCTCCGCCAAGAGCCAACACGAACCACACACACCGACAACTGCACGGCGGCAGCTCGGGCAACGGGCGCTGAGCAACGTCATATCCTCCGTTGTACTCGGGGGGTGTAATGAAGTTGTTCGACCGAAGTTCGATCGCCCGTCCGAGTCACCAGATATCGCAGCCACTGCGACATCGGGTGACACGGACCCGCAGCGGAACGGATCGTGTCGATCACCTCGTCGGCGACGCCTGAGGTGGGAAATCGTTCGACGCCACGGCACCGTCCGGAGCTACCGTCCATCGTCGTGCTTGCCCCTGTGTTGCCGTCGTACAGCGAACTCGGCCGTCGCCTGCCGAGGTGTCTGTTCGGGCTGGCATGTTTCGGGCTCGGCATCTCGATGATCGTGCGCGGTGATCTCGGAGCGTCCCCGTGGGACGTCTTCCACCTCGGGCTGAGCAAGCTCACCGACGTCGGGCTCGGCACGGTGCTGATCATCGTCAGCTTCATCGTCCTGCTGTTGTGGATTCCGCTGCGTCAACGCGTCGGCATCGGTACGATCCTCAATGCCCTCGAGATCGGCTTCACGGTCGATCTCATCCTCCCACACCTGCCGGACTCGGGCCATCTCGTGGGACGACTCGCCTACCTGGCGTGCGGGACGCTCGTCGTCGCCCTCGGATCGGGCTTCTACATCGGCAGCGGTCTCGGAGCCGGACCCCGTGACGGGCTGATGGTCGGCCTCAACGAGCGATTCGGCTGGTCGATCCGGGCGTCGAGGACGACGGTCGAGATCATCGCCCTACTCGCCGGCTGGGCGCTCGGCGGCAAGATCGGGATCGGTACCCTGTTCTTCGCTCTCACGATCGGCCCCCTCGCTCAGATCGCCATCAAACACCTGCGAATGGCCCCATTGCCAGGCCCGATGTTTGAGCCAACGAGGCGTTGAGCGTCGCCCCAACCGCCGCCGAAACTGACGCCGGAGAACCCCGTGCGAGGAAATCAAATCAGTAGCGGTAGTGATCGCTCTTGAACGGGCCTGACGGGTTGACACCCAGGTATTCGGCCTGCTCGTCGGTCAGTTTCGTCAGCTTGACGCCGAGAGCGGCGAGGTGCAGGGATGCAACCTTTTCGTCGAGGCGCTTCGGCAGTACGTAGACGCCGAGCGGGTACTGGGCGGTGTTGCCCCACAGTTCCATCTGAGCGATGACCTGATTGGAGAAGCTGCAGCTCATCACGAAGCTCGGATGCCCGGTGGCGCAACCGAGGTTGACAAGGCGACCCTCTGCCAGCACGATGATCGAGTGGCCGTCGTCGAACGACCACAGGTCGGTACCCGGCTTCAGTTCGTCGCGGGTGGCACCGCTGCGGGCCAGGCCCGCCATGTCGATCTCACTGTCGAAGTGGCCGATGTTGCAGACGATGGCGTTGTGCTTCATCTGCTCCATGTGCTCGATGGTGATGATGTGATCGTTGCCGGTGGCGGACACGAAGATGTCGGCGGTGGCGACGACATCCTCGATGACCGTGACCTGATAGCCCTCCATCGCCGCCTGCAGTGCGTTGATCGGGTCGACCTCGGTGATGATCACGCGGCAGCCCTGGCCGGTGAGCGCCTGAGCGCATCCCTTGCCGACGTCGCCGTAGCCGAACACGACAGCGACCTTGCCGGCGAGCATCACGTCGGTGGCGCGGCAGATGGCGTCGATCAGGCTGTGGCGGCAGCCGTAGAGGTTGTCGAACTTCGACTTCGTGACCGAGTCGTTGACATTGATCGCCGGGAACATCAGTTCCTTGCGCTCGAGCATCTGGTAGAGACGCATGACGCCAGTGGTCGTCTCCTCGGTGACACCCTTGATGTTCGAGGCGAGCTTCGTCCATTTGTTCGGTTCGGTACGCAACGAACGCTGCAGCAGGCCGAGGACGATGGCGAACTCAGGGTTCGTCGCCGAGGTCGGGTCCGGGACTTCGCCGGACTTCTCGAACTCGACGCCCTTGTGTACCAGCATCGTGGCGTCTCCGCCGTCGTCGAGGATCATGTTCGGCCCGTCGCCGTCCGGCCACGTCATCATCTGCTCGGTGCACCACCAGTACTCCTCGAGCGTCTCGCCCTTCCAGGCGAACACCGGAACCCCTTGAGGATTCTCGGCGGTACCTTCCGGGCCGATGGCGATCGCTGCGGCAGCATGGTCCTGGGTGGAGAAGATGTTGCAGCTCGCCCAACGCACTTCGGCGCCGAGTTCGACGAGTGTCTCGATCAACACGGCGGTCTGGATCGTCATGTGCAGCGAGCCCGATATGCGGGCACCCTTGAGCGGCTTGAGCGGTCCGTATTCCTTGCGCAGGGCACGGAGGCCTGGCATTTCGTGTTCGGCGAGATGGATTTCCTTGCGGCCGAACGGGGCAAGCGAAACGTCGGCGACGCGGAAGTCCCGGCGCGCAACAGCAGTTGACATGGTCATGTGCGGTGTCCTTTGGAGGAAGTTCGAGGAGAGATTCGAGATCGGCGGCTGGGGCCTACTGGCACCGGATCACATCAGCCAAGGCGCGAGTCTACAGCGAGGCCGTCCGAGTGCGAGCACCCCGATCTTGCGCCGGTTGCGCGGCCCGGCGCCCGTCTTCGTCGTACTCGTCGAACTCCTCGTACTCGGACGGAGTCAGAACGTCGGCTTGATCGACTCTTTTTCGACGCGGGCGAGGATCGCCGCGTGCTCGTCGTCGTCGACCGAATCGGCTTCGTCGATCAGCATGATCGGGATGTCGTCCTTGACGTTGTACCGGCGCCTGAGGCGCGGGTTGTACAGCGAGTCGCCGAGGTAGAAGAGGGGTCCCTTGTCCTGCGGGCAGGCAAGGATTTCCAAGAGGCGGGGGTCGAGTGCCATGTCAGGCTCCTGTGATCATCGAGAGCAGCTCAGCAACGTGCTGATCGCAGCGGTCTCTGTCGGCGGCTTCCAGATTGAGTCGCAGAAGCGGCTCGGTGTTCGAAGGGCGGAGGTTGAACCACCAGTCACCACAGTCAACCGTCAATCCGTCGAGGTAGTCGGTCTGCTTGTCGGCGAAGGCGTCGGCGACGAACGTGAGCACAGCATCGGTGTCGGCGACTTCGGTGTTGATCTCGCCGCTGGCGGCATAGCGTTCGAACGGCTTGCGCACGATCGACAGCGGCAGTTGCAGGCGCGACAACTCTTCGAGTACCAGCATCGAGGCAATGATGCCGCTGTCGGCGCGGTAGTTGTCGAGGAAGTAGTAGTGCGCAGAATGCTCGCCACCGAACACCGCCCCCGTCGCAACCATCTGGTGCTTGATGTACGAGTGACCGACCTGCGTCCGGATCGGGATGCCGCCGCGCTCTCGCACGACCTCGGGGACCGCCTTCGAACAGATCAGGTTGTGCAGGATCGTGGCCCCAGGGTGCTTGGCGAGCATCGTCGCCGCCAGCAACGCCGTCGTCGTCGAGCCGGACAACCCTCTGCCTGTCTCGTCGACGACGAAGACGCGGTCTGCGTCCCCGTCGAACGCCAGGCCGAGGTCGAAACGGCCGGCGATCACGCGTGCCCGCAGGTCACGCTGATTCTCCGGCTGGATCGGGTCGGCCGGATGGTTCGGGAACGTGCCGTCGAGTTCGCCGTACATGACCTCGAGTTCGATGACCGGGATGCGCTCGAACACCGCAGGAACGATGAGCCCGCCCATGCCGTTGGCGGTATCAGCGACGACGCGCATCGGCATCAGCTTCGACGTGTCGATGAACGACAGGACGTGCTCGATGAACGGGTCGAGCACCGTCCGATGGGATTCCGTTCCCGCGGTTGCGGCGGCAAGCGGACCGTTGCCGTCGAGCACCGACTGGGCGATCGCCTTGATGTCCTGCAGCCCGGAGTCGGCCCCGACCGGCTTGGCACCGGCGAGGCAGAACTTGATGCCGTTGTACTGAGCCGGGTTGTGTGAGGCGGTGAACATCGCTCCGGGCGAATCCAGCTTGCCGGCAGCGAAGTAGACCATGTCCGTCGAACAGAGGCCGAGGTGGACGACGTCGACACCCTGTTCGGCGACACCCTCGGCGAACGCTGCGACGAGCTCGACGCCGCTCGGGCGCATGTCGTGTCCGACGAGAATGCGATCGGTGCCGACGAAGCGGGCGAAGGCCACACCGATCGCGTAGGCGGTGTGGGCGTCCAACTGGTCGGGGACCGTGCCGCGAATGTCGTATGCCTTGACGATCTCGTCCAGTGTGCTCATGACGGTCTGCGACTCTACTGCCGAACAACTCCGGTAGCGCCGCAGCCTGGGACGGGAATGGTCGCAGCGCACACACAGCAAACGCCGATCAGGCAATGGGTAGACTGCACGATGGATCAACTCGGCCTCATCGCAGCGGTGATTCTGGCGACGGCAATCCTCATACCGCTGTCCAATCGCATCAATCTTCCGTGGCCGGTGCTCGTCACGGTCTTCGGCATCGTGCTCGCGGCGATCCCCCCGGTACCTCAGGTCCGCGTCGAGCCGGACCTCATCCTGCCGATCGTGCTGCCGCCGCTGCTGTACGCCACGGCGAGGCGAACATCGTGGCGTCAGTGGGCGGCGAATACCACCCCGATCCTGCTGCTCGCCGTTGCGCTCGTTTTCGTCACGACTGCAGCCGTCGCGTTCGTTGCCTCACACTTCGTGCCGGGGATCAGCATCGCCGGCGCCGTCGCCCTCGGCGCGCTCGTGTCCCCGCCCGATCCTGTCGCCGCCAGCGCCATCGCCGCCAAACTGCATCTCCCACGACGGCTCGTTTCGATGCTCGAGGGCGAGGGGTTGTTCAACGACGTGGCGGCGCTCGTGCTCTATCAAGTGGCGATCGGGGCGGTCGTCGGTGGATCGTTCTCACCCGGGAACGCCGCCGTCAAACTGTTGCTCGCAGCGGTGCTCGCGCTGGTGACCGGATTCGTCTTCGGCTGGGGCATCACCAAGTTGATCGCCCTGCTGGGCAGCGCAGACCCCCGCCCGCCTGTCCTGATTTCCATCCTTGCGCCGACCGCTGTCTACGTCGCCGCAGAGGAGATCCACGGATCGGGTGTGCTGGCCGTGCTGGTGTACACGCTGTATTCGGTCTCACAGCCTGTCGACGCGTCCGACGCCACGGGACGTATGACGACCGACATCTTCTGGTCGATGACCGAGACGCTCGTGACCAGCATCGCCTTCGGTCTCGTCGGCCTCGAATTCCAGACAGCGTTCCAGGCGCTCGACGCCCCGTGGACGTCGCTGGTCGGCGAAACGGCGGCTGTCGTCGGCGCCGTCGTTCTCGTCAGGCTCCTCTATCTGCTTCCCTCGGTGCTGCTCGGCCGGCGGTTGTACCGCCGGTTGCAGGTCGGAGCGCTCGACGACGCCCTCAGCGGACAACACGGGAGCCGGCGACTCGAACGCCAACGCCATGCCGACGTGCCGATCGGCTGGCGCGAAACGGTCGGCGTATGGTGGGCGGGGATGCGCGGCGTGGCAACCGTCGCCCTGGCGTTGGCGCTCCCGGAAACCACCGACGCCGGTGGCGCCTTCCCTGCCAGGGACCGCTCGCCCGTGCATCGCTTGCAGCCGGCGAGACGCTCAACCATATCGACGACCGTGGAGGCCTGCGCCCGGGAGTCCGCGACCGCCTGGCGGCATTTCCTGCAGACCTCCAGATTCGGCTGCGCCCGGAATGGTCTGACGACGAGGTCGACAGCCTCGCTGCGTCGGTCGCCGACGACCGTGAACAGTTCCTCGCCGGCCTGCAACGCATGCTCACCGCGGCTCGCGACGAATTGCTGGTCGCGCGATCCGAGCGTGGTGTCGATCCGGAACTCGTCGATCATCTCGTCAGACGGCTCGACTTCTATAGCCTCCCGGCGACCGTCTCGTAGCGACGTTCGCCACCGATCGCCAACGTCTGAGGGCCTCAGGCGTCGGCCGAGACGTCCGGGGGCACGCTCTGGCGAGTCATCTCCGTCGGTGTGTCATCGTCGCGATGTTCCCACGAGTTCGACTGGCGGACCTGGTGAGCGTCCGGAGCGACGTCCGCAGACGCTGAATCTCCGGCCGGTTCTGAAGCGCTGACGGGATCTGGATCCGTTCGCTCGTCGGCGTCGACCGCCGGGATCGCCGCTGGCCGCGACCATGGCGTGGCGATCGGCGGCGGTGGGTCCGTGGCCGATGTCGGGTACGGCGACGCTGGCACGGCCGAGTTCTTCGACCGGTCCCATGCCGAAGACAGCGTGGGACCGGGCGGGGTGTCCACCGGCGTTTCCAATCCAGGGTGCGACGATGGTGGCGACAAACCGTCGGCTTCGTCGTATCGAGCTTCGTCGTATCGAGCTCCGTCGTATCGAGCTCCGTCGTATCGAGATCCGTCGTAGTGAGCATCGCCGGTTGCGTCCGCCGTCGTCCACGGGGCAACGGGTTTCGACAGTCCGGGATAGTCGTGTGGCGACCAACCGTATGAGTCTGCTTCGACGCCGGACGGCACGATCCATTCCTGGCGCCTGTTCAGTCGCCACAGTCCGTACAGGGCGAGCAGGCCGAACAGGGTGATCAGGTACGAACCCTTGTCGAGGCCGGACATCTTGTAGTCGAGCTGAACGTTCTGCTGGCGAGGTATGACGACCATCATGTTCGGGGCGATGCGGTATGGACCGTCGGCGCCACTGACCGTCCAGTTCGGGAAATCGCTGACCTTGACCTCGATCGGGACGCCGATCTGATCGACCGTGAACGACACCGATTCGTCGCTCTGCTTGACGTTCGTCACCGTCACGGCCGGCAACGACCTGGACACGATCTGCTGCACCGAACGGACCTGTTCGACCTTCGGATATGACTCGACAGCGACGGGCGCGACGTCGACGCGCTGCCATTCCTTCGGGCCATCCGCAGCTGGTGCGCCGGCCCAATCCTCTGGGTGCTGGAAGAAGCTCTGGCCGATTTCCAGCCACCGTTCCTTCTGATCTCCGCCGCGCTCGTTGACGACAACGGGCTGCGTCTTCAACGGGACGACGAGGTTGGAATCGACGACTTCATAGATATGCCACGGGCCCGACCGTGCCGACTTCATCTCGACGAGGCCGGCCTGTTTGTCGGCCCTGGCTACCGCTTCCTTGGTGTACGCCATGTAATAACGGATGCCGAGCTGCTGCATCTCGCGGACACCGGTCGTTGCGTTCTGGTTCTCGTACGACAGCCCGCGCACCGGATTCGACGAACTCTGCGACATCTCCGCCTTCGCCAGGAAGTGGTACGGGGTCGTCGCCGACGACTCGAAGAACAGACCCTCCGACGACTTGATGCAGTTGTTCGTCCAGAACGGTAACGGCATCAGCGCGAGCGTCGTTCCGTAGTCGCCCGGCGGTTCCTCGAACAGTGCCCGGCCGCAGCCCTCGGTCTTGCCGACGGTGATCATCGATTCGATCAGCGCCCGGTATTCGCCGTAGGCCGGCTTGCCGACATAGCCGGTGAAGTTCCACTCGGTCCATCCGGACACGAAACCCTTGTTCTTCGAACTCGTGGCGAACAGCGTGTAGCCGTCGTTGTTGCCCCATTGCGGGAACGAGAATTCATAGCCGTTCTTCGCCGAATAGGTCTCCTTCTCCAGCGGGAATCGCCCGAGGTGCCACGCCAGCCAACTGACGCTGACCACCGAGGTCACCACGAGCGTGCAGATCATCATGATGCTGTTGCGACGTTCCCACGCCGGCCGGCCGACCTGTTCGGTGTAGGTGGCGGCGAATGGGTGGAATGCGCTGACGGACGCCGCCCTGTGCACCAGGTAGTGGTTCCAGAGGGCACGTACCAGGCAGACGACCTCGAAGATGCCGAGCATCGCCAACAGGTAGCGGAGTAGGTAGAAGAACGGCAGCACGCGTGTGTCCCACAGCAGTCCGATCCCCGGAAGACTGGCGTGGGCGAACTTCACGCCGGCGGCGAGGAAGATGCAGTACGTCGTCAGGAAGATGCCGTTTCGGTGACGCCTGACAACCGCACCGACGATGCCGATGATTGCCAGTGTCGCCCAGAAACGGTCGGTCGTGGTGGTGTGCGGGAAGTACATCTTCCACCACGTATCCCAGTCGGGCACGCCAGGCGCCGGCTCGTACTTCATGTCCGTGAGGAAGCTGTTGGTCCCGATGAACGGACCGAACCAGAACATGATGAGCATCCCGGAGGCGACCATCACGGGTATGCCCCAGATGTAGCGCTTGCGGTCGACAGTGAACAACCCGACGATCGCCACGAGCAGGAAGCAGCCGATCGCCACGGCGATTGCCAACTTGATCGACTTGTAGTCGTTTCCGATCCAGGCAACCGCCAGCAGGCCGAGCGCCATCAACGGCATCGGCCAGCCCGCTGAGTACCGCTCGGTACCGATCCAGCAGAGGAACAGCACGACGACACCGAGGGCGACGAAGATCAGCACGATGCCGTGACACAGCATCGCCAATGCGATCAGTACGACGGCACGGATCCGGTACTTGCCGGTCTCCATGCCTGCAGCGAAATAGCCGAGCGCCAGCAACGAGAGCGACAGTGCGAGCGAGAACGAGAACTCGCCGGCCATCGTCGAGGCGATGTTTCCGCCCTGGATCTTGAACGATTCGTCGAACAGGAAAATGCCGGCAGCAACGGCGAACAGTGCCGGGATCGGGTAGGCGAAACGAGCGAGCTTGCCGAACTTCCAGGCGGTGATCGGCATCGTCAGGGTGCCGAGTACGACGACGATCTTGAACGCCGCCCCGTACGTCAGGAAGGTGTTGAGCGCCACGACGAGCAGCGCCGGCGGAAGCATGTAGTAGCGATAGACGGGGAAGCCCTCGTACCAGGAGTCGGAATAGCCGGTCAGCTGGAAGTGCGGTAGGAGGTGATCGCGCAGGTACGCAGGACCCCAGATGTGCGCTCCCATGTCGCCACCGGTCGGCACGGCGCTCGAGAAGATCTCCGCCGGGTGCAACATCTTGAAGATGAACAGCACGACGCCGGCGACGACCAGGAACGTGCTGATCGACTCTGCGAGTTCTCGACGGGTACGCGGCATCCGTCGATCTGGCACCACATCCGGTGCATCCTCGCCGGGTTGATCTGACACCGTTTCGGCTGTCGTCGGGTCGCCGAGCGGCCGGTCTTCGAGAAGCGGATCGGCGGCGAGTGTGGCCACGGAGCCGTGCGCTGTCTGCTGGTGTTCGTCGATCGGCGCGTGAATGAAGGGCGTCGTGGCGATCGTTGCGAGTGGTTCGGACGCGCCGGGAGCATGCGCGCCTGCGTTGTCGTCTCGCCGATCGCCGATCACTGACGAGTGTTCGGAGTCAACCGGCTCGTTGGATGGCGCCGCGCCAGGAGAAGCCAGTTCTGTCATGAACGATCCAGTATTTCACTTGAACCACCGCTGCGACACGTCACCGTTTCGACAGCAGCAGTGCGACGCTCGTGGCGTTGAAAGCCATGTGCGCGAAAACGCCCATCCCGAGCCGCCGGGTGCTGTGAGCACACGCCGCCAACACGACACCGAAGGCGAACAACCCGAGCAGCTGGATCCATTCGAGATGAGCTGCTCCGAACCACAGCGCAGAGATGAAGATCGCCAACGGCGCCGCCAGGCGGCCTTCGAGCGCTCGGAAGATCAGACCGCGATAGAAGAGCTCCTCGACGATCGGAGCGCCGACGCAGACGACGAGCACGATCGCCACGAGCCATCCGCCCTTGGCCTGGTCGAGCAGATCACGAGCCGGCTTCTCGACGTGGTCCTTGGAGAACGACGCCGGGAACCACTTCTGCAGCGGCAGGTAGAGCACCTCGATCAGCACGAGTTGGCAGAGCACGCCGATGGGCACGCCGAGGAGGTCGACGGCGCGGAAGCGAAACGTGAAGTCATCGCGGAAGTGTGACGTGCCGTCATGATCGCTGATGTAGACGAGGCAGACGATCGCCGGAACCCAGAACGCCGAGGCCGAGACGATGGTCAACCACGGCGGCGCAACGCCGGCGGCCGTCGACTTCTGGCCGCTCACCGCCAGGACGACGATGACGATGACGAACGACGCAAGGACCGCCAGCACCCACGCGACAATCGCAACCTCGATCCGAAGTCGGGGATGTCCCGGCATTGGTCGCACGACTGTCGACGCTACCTTGCGAGCCTGGCGGGGCGGAGTCAGCTTCGTTTCAAACGTATGCCAACCATGTGACCGCAGCCGCCGCAGTCGTCACGGTTCGACATGCGGTTCGAAGTCCGTCGCACGAACGCTGCATCACATTGGGTTGTGTTGTATCAAGATGAGGCCCTGCTGCGTCGAACAGCTATGCCTGCGGGAGGGACAGATTCGATGACCAATTCGAAGACGGTCGATGTCGCTTTCAGCAGCTTCTATGGCGAACAACTCGACGCCCAGGTCCGCCGCGCCTATCTGATGCTGAGCGACAACGAAGCGGCGAACGATGTGGTGCACGAGGCGATGATCGCCGTGTACCGGCGCTGGGACACGATCGACCAACCAGCCGCCTACCTCAATCGCTCCGTGCTCAACGGCTGTCGAGATGTCGGACGTCGACGGAATTCGAGCAGCCGGCTCCTCGCCCGCATCGCCCGCAACGACGTCGCCCAACCGGCGAGCGATTCGCTCGCAGACTTGCTCTCCCGCCTCCCCTACCATCACCGCGCCGCCATCGTCCTGCGGTTCTACTCCGACTTCTCGACACGAGAGATCGCCGAAGCACTCGACTGCGCTCCGGGTTCCGTCGGCCCGTGGATCGAACGCGGACTCCTCGCCATGAAAAAGGCATTGTAATGAACGATTTCGAATCTCGCCTGATGCAGATGCTCGACGAGCGCGCCGGCATCGCTCAGCCGCACGACCGGCTGGTGTCCGTCATCGATCCCGCGATTGTTTCGCCCCGACATGCAGGCCCGTCGGCACGCTGGCGAGTCATGGTCGCCGTCGCCGCCATTCTTGCCTTGGGCCTGACCGGTTGGGCGATCGTCACCAAGAAGGACCATCACGAGCCCGCCTCCAACCCTGCCAGCCCAACAACCCGTGTCACCGAAGCAGAGGACGCCTCCCCGACGACCCCCGTCGCTTCGGCATCGCCCACATCGACCGAGCCCGCTACAACTGCCGCGGAGACCGAAGTGCCCACGGCGACGCCCACAACGACCGTCACACTGGCACCGGCTGCATCCTCTCCCGCCAGCACTAACACTGCGGCGTCGATTCCGGTCTCGTCCACTGCCGAAACCATCGACAACCCGGACATCCCGGTGACGGGCCGCTTCCAGACACCCGACGACCAGCTTGCGATCGCAATGGCCGACACAGAGGTCGACCGAGAATGCATGGCCGCAAAAGGCTGGCGGTATCCTGCGACGACAGCACAAGACTGGGCCGAGTTCGGTGGAGCGTGGCAGCCGGACGCCGTGCTCGGCGTTCGCGGCTTGGTGGCCGCAAGCACGTTCGGCTACCACGGAACGAACATCGATGACGCCACGCAGCCGGCTCAGATCCTCTTCCGAACCCTGTCGTCACAGGAGAAGAAGCGGTTCGGTACCGACTCCAACGCCTGTTTTGGCGAGCTGACCGCCGCCTTTGGCGGCGACCTCTATGTTCGCCAACAGTCGGCGAGGGCGTTTGTCATCGGGATCGTTGGCGAGGACTTCAAGCGGATGACTCCGGCGACGGACGAGGTCGCGTCGGCCGAAGGCGGCCCTGCCGTCACGGCAGCGCTCGCTTCGTGGAGAAGCTGTCTACAATCCGCAGTCGGCGAGACCGCTGCGACCCCCAGCGAGATGGAAGGCCGATACAGGTTTGCAGTCTCCGTCACGACACATGAGAAGCTGGTTGCCCGGGCCGACGTGGTCTGCCAGCAGCAGACAAGTCTGTGGCTCATCGACCGGACCGCCGTTGCAGCCAAAGAGCGCGAATTGATGGGCGACAACGTTGATACCTACGACGAGCTCAGCCGCTTGAACCAGCAGATGGCAGCCAAGGCGCGTCAGATCCTCGCCGACCGGGGCATCCTAGTCCCGTCACTGTGACGAAGCGCGCCAGAGTTACTGGGTGCGGAGTGGGGCGAATTCTGGTGGTCTGTGTACTCAGTAATTGCGAAGGGGAGACGTCAGCCGGCGAGACGTTCGGCGAGTTTCAGATGGGTCGCGTGGCGGCGGTCCTCGAGATGCCAGCCAGAGGGGACACTGAGGCGGCCGGCGTGGCGTTCGCAGAGGTCGTAGTCGTGCGGATCCCGGTCGGCGCTGAGGGCATCGAGCCAGACTGCGCTGCGGTCGTAGCGGTACGTCAACGTCGCCATCGCCCGCTCGCTGCAGCCCACTTTCGAGCACTGACGCTGACCCATGGATGACAGAATATTTGAGGCATGTGACACAGGTGGTGGATCCCGTGCCAGCAAACTCACAGGGATTGTCCCGTAGCATGTTTCCATGAGTAGCTTGCCTCCCCCTCCTCCCCCGCCGCCGCCTCCGCCGGCCGGGCGCAGTGGCGGATCCGGCGGACATCAGAACAACGATCGCTCAGACCGTAAGGGGACACCAGGGACTCCGGGTAAAACCGGCCCGGGCCTGCCCCGCTGGTCCGTCTTCGTACTGATCGCCGTTCTCGTCATCGCCCTGTTCGGTTCACAGCTCTTCAAGAGTTCCGACAGCAACAAGATCACCTATACGCAGGTGTTGACGAACGTGACCAACAATCAGGTCACCGAGATCACCGTCAACAACCAGACCTATTCGATCAGTGGCAAGGACAGCGCCGGCAAGGCGTTCACGTCCGACGGTCCGCCGAACGGTCCGAGCACGGAAGACCAGGCGCTGATGAAGGCGCACAACGTCAACCTCAAATACGTCGCGCCGACCTCGAACTGGCTCGCCAACCTGATTCCACTGCTGCTCCCGTTCATCTTGATCATCGGCTTCCTCATCTGGATGCAGCGACGAGCTGCCGGGCAAATGGGCAACGTCATGTCGATCGGGCGCAGCCGAGCCAAGGCGTACACCACCGACAGGCCGTCGACGACGTTCGCCGACGTCGCCGGCTACGACGGTGTCAAGTTGGAGATCCGCGAAGTCGTCGACTTCCTGCGGTATCCGGAACGCTTCAAGGAGATCGGCGCGCGGGTCCCGAAGGGCATTCTGCTCGTCGGTCCCCCCGGTACCGGCAAGACGCTGTTCGCCCGTGCCGTCGCCGGTGAAGCAGGTGTCGGCTTCTTGTCGGTCACAGGGTCGGACTTCATGGAAATGTTCGTCGGCGTCGGTGCAAGCCGGGTCCGCGACCTCTTCCAGCAGGCCCGCCGCCTCGGCAGGGCAATCATCTTCATCGACGAAATCGACTCCATCGGACGCAAACGCGGTGCCGGACTCGGCGGCGGCCACGACGAGCGTGAGCAGACACTGAACCAACTGCTGTCGGAGATGGACGGCTTCGAGACCTCAGAGGGCCTTGTCATCATGGCGGCGACCAACCGCCCGGACGTGCTCGACGCAGCACTGCTGCGCCCCGGCCGTTTCGACCGCTCGATCATCGTCCCGTTGCCGGAATACACCGAGCGACTGGCGATCCTCAAGGTCCACTCCCGCGACAAGAAGATGGGCCCCGACGTCGATCTCGAAACGATGGCCAAGGCCACGCCAGGGATGAGCGGCGCCGATCTCGCCAACCTCGTCAACGAAGCAGCGCTGTTCGCTGTCCGTCGGGGGATCAACCAGGTCGAGCGTCTCGACTTCGAGAACGCCCGCGATCGCGTGGTGCTCGGTGCCCGCCGTGAGAGCCTCGTGCTCACCGGCGAGGAGAAGCGGGCGACGGCGTATCACGAGGGTGGTCACGCCATCCTCGCCACGATCCTGCCGCATGCGGACCCGCTGCACAAGGTGACGATCCTGCCTCGCGGTATGGCTCTCGGCGTCACCTGGACGCTGCCTGAGGAACGCCACACGTACTCCAAGGAGTTCTTCGAGGATGTGATCTGTAAGGCGATGGGCGGCCGCGTCGCCGAGATCATCGTCTACGGCCATCTCAACAGTGGTGCCGCAAACGACCTCGAGCAGGCCACCGGTATTGCCCGCAGGATGGTCCGCGAATGGGGCATGAGCGACAAGGTCGGGCCGATGGCGTGGAGCGGTCAGCAGCAGGTGTTCCTCGGTGAGGACCTGATGACCAGCGGACGAGAGTATTCGGATCACACCGCACAGATGATCGACGACGAGGTCTCCTCGATCCTGTCTGCGCAGGAAGCTCGTGCGCACACGCTGCTGCAGCAGCACCGTGCCGGTCTCGATCTCGTTGCCGAGGCGCTGCTCGAGAAGGAGACGATCGACGGCCCCGAGGTCGGCAGGCTCGTTCAGCAAGGGCTCGGAACCACGCCGACGCAAAACGTCCTCGCCTAGCAGGATGCTGAAATACACCAGTCGGCTCGGCTGAGCGCGTCGATGACCTGGGCATTCGCGGCGACGTGCGCCTGCCGAGATACCGATTTCGGCATCCTGCCAGCCCAATCGGCCGATGTCGCCCGGGATTCGTCGTTCCCGACCCGGCCCGTGATCCGAGATCATCTTCATCAGCGCCCGGTCGATCCGTCGGCCGGGCGTTGCCAGTGAAAGCAGTACTCCATGTCCCGTTTGATCATCGCCGCAGCCGTGATCGTCGTCGCCGGCCTCGTCGCCTGGTGGGCGCAGCGGAACAAGGTCGATCCGCCAACACGCCCTGAACACTGGACGATCCCTGCGCAGCTCGATCGCGCCGACTTCGACGCTCCGGAAATACCGTGGCTCGTCGTCGTGTTCAGCTCAGCGACCTGCGGGGTATGCCAGCTGGTCGTCGCCAAGTCGCAGGCCTTGGCGAGCCGTCAGGTGGCCGTCCAAGAGGTCGAATACGGTACCGACAAGGCGCTCCACGAGCGATACGGCGTCGATGCCGTCCCGACGACCATCATCGTCGACCAGCTCGGTGTCGTACGCCGAAGCTTCGTCGGCCCGGTTTCGGCAACCGACCTGTGGGCAGCCGCCGCCGAAGCCCGCGACGGTCTCCCGGCGCAACCGGCCGAATAGCCCGCAGAACCTGCACCTAATCGAACCCGATCGGAACTGAGTCCACCGACGCACCGCAGGGGGTGCATAACGGCCCACAGAAGTTGCCAAGACAGGTGGCCCCGGCGCGAGCTACTCGGGAAGGGCGAGGGCCCCGGTTCTGCCGCCCTTGGTGCCGGTCGGATAGCGCTGCTCGACGACGAGCGGGAGGTTCGTGCTCTTGATGACGATCGGCACGTTGACCGCACCGTCGACCGTGAGGTCGACGTAGAACGTCGCACCGCCGGCCAGCGGAACCGCCTCGAGCCCGGTGATCGGATTGGCCCCACCGGGACCGACGGCGTTGACAGAAAAAGTGCCGGCCTGCCCGGACGTGTTCGTGACCACCAGCGCAGCCGGCGTCGCAACCGGGACGCCGAGCGGTGACCACCACGTCTGCGAGGAGAACTGCGAGCCGATGACGGTGCTCGTGGAGATATTCTTCGACACCGAGGTCGTCAACGCCCGTTCGACGACGACACCGGCTGTCGCCCCGAGGGTGGCGACGGACATCGTGACCGAGTGCGTCCCGTCGCTGACTGTTGATGCCCCGCTGGCGTTCTTGAACTGCCCGGCGATGTCGACGACAACCGTCTGATTGGAGGGGATGGTCGTTCGTACTGCCGGCAAGACACCCGTTGCGTCGGTCACCGTGATGTCGACCTCGACATCGGTGTCGGTCGGATTGAGCACGCTGTACGTCTCGGTCGTGCCCGCTCCCTTGGCACCGTCTGCGAAGTACCAGTCGACGGCGGCCGACGGCGCGCCGAGAGCGAACGCGTAGCCGTTGCGGATCTTCGTCGAGAAGCTCTGCACCTTGGCGGCGACAAAGCGGCCGCGACGCGAGTGCAGAATCAGGGAGAGCGTCGGCTCGTTTCGTGCCGCTGCGTCGATAGCGACGACCCGCACCGACTTCGCCGGGATCACGAAATCCTGGAACTGGGTCGGTTGGCGTTGCACGGTTCCTGCAATGAACGTCATGTCGACGACGGCATCGTCAGGAAACGGGTTCGTCAGCACGAGGTCGTAGGCCGCGCCGTCACCGGTGACGCCATCGGCGAAGTACCAGTTCTGCGAGGCGTCCGGGGAACAGGGCGCGATCGAGGTGCCGGCCGCTGAATGTGTGCGCTGTTCGACGGCCACACCGGTGTGGGCAATTTCGACGGTCACGCCGACGTAGCCGGTCTGGACGAGGGCATCGAGATTGAACGGCTGCTGACTTCGGGGGGCGATCGAGATCAGCTGCGGGATCAGCGCGCCGGAGTCCGTGTAGGGCTCGATCTGGCCGGTGACCGGCACATCCGTCGGATTGGTGATGACGATCTCCCCGCCTCCGGTGGTACTGGCGGCCGGCAGGCCAGGGCAGTAGTACGTGGCGGTGATCAGGTCGCGCGTCGGCAGGTACGGGGTCGACGGCGACGCCAGTCGCGTGAATTCCGGCTGAGCCATCGAGCGGTTGACCCTGGCGATGTCGACGGTGCCGGCGATACCGCCGAGCACCAGGATCATCACCAGCAGGCGGCGGATCATCGCCGTTCCTCGCGGCGCTGACTGCGGGTGACATCCGCACCTGCGTTGCGGTCAGCGTCAGCACCATCGTCAGCGTCGTCGAAGAAAAGATCGGCACCCAACGGCAGGTCGTCGTCGATGGATATCGAGGTCAGTGACCCGCCGGCGAAGACACCGGTCTCGAACCTCGACGGATCGACGATCTCGTCGAGATTGAGTACCGGAGCGGTCTCGGCGACGCCACGTCCTCCACGCCGGTGGCGGAATCTCGGACGGAGTCCGGCAACGAAGACCAGCCCGAGGATCCACAGGATGAACTGGCCGAGGATCAGCAGGCGGCGAATGGAGGGCGTTCGGTACACGAGCCTCGCCGGGCCGCCGGTGGTGACATCGAACGCCATCGCCCATCCATACGCTCCCCGGTGTGGCACATCGACGCCGGCGACCGTCAGATGCCAGTTGGGGGAATCGGAGGTCGAAAACAGCAGCGTTCCCGGCGGCAACGTCGCCGTCGCCGGTTTCCCGGCGGTGGCATCGACGAACGCTGCGGTTCCGGTTCCCGACGACTCGCCGACGAGTGCTGCGAGGCCCGCCTGGTCGCTTCGTCCCGCTGCCGTTGCGTCGAGTGTCGCCGTCACCGGCAGCCACGCCCTGTTCTCGAACACCCTGACCTCGTCGGTGCTGCCGACGACTCGGAAGTCGAGCTGCGCCGTCATCGCATCGAGCAGACCCGGTGCCAGCTGCGACACGGTGGTGCCGGCGGCAGAATCGGTGTGATCGTTGACGGGAATGACCACGTAGCGAATGCCGAGCGGAGCAAGTAGCCGTCCGGCGCGTTGGCTTCGAGCGTCGCGCATCAGGCCGAGTGCCTCACTGACCAGCGTGTCGCCGCCGGTCGTCGGCGCAAGGAACTGGTCGGCTGCCACCATCGGCCCGTCGTTGACGACTGCGTAGGAAATACCGCCGACGGTCCGGTGACTCGGCGCCGGGAGCAGGCGAGGGTCGCCGAGGAACAGTGTGCGATAGTCGCCGTCGACCGAGGCGGCCGGCAGTTGGCGCAGATAGCCGGTCGTGCTGCGCTCGGCAAACCACGTGCCGTTGAAGGCGGCGATCAGCGACGGCAGCAAACCGGCAGCGACACCGAGGGTGACGACGATGCCGAGCGGCTGACGCCAACCGAATCGGGCGCCGCGGACATCGAGTTCGAGCGAGGCGGTCGCCGCAGCTGCGGCCAGGGCGATACCGCATGCCGCAGGAGCGAGCAGCAGTCCGGCCTCAGGCAATCGGAACGGTAGATGGCCGCCGTCGTCGAGTACCGCCAACGCCGCGAACGTCACCGCCATCACCGCGCCGCGGGATGCCCAGGTGAGACGCCAGCCGCGACCGATCAACGGGGCGATGACGACAGGGGCATAGAGGGCGAGCGCCAAGAGGCCGAGTGTGTTGCGACCGAGTCCGAACGCTGCGACCCGCGTCAGCCCGAGGTGAGCGTCGGCACCGAGACCGCCGCGGATGACGTCGTTCCAACTGCCGGCGCGAAGCAGAGTCGCAGACCATGGCAGATGCAGCACGAAGACGATGAACAGTGCGGAGATCGCCGCGGCAACCCCGACCAACGTCGACCTTGCTCCCCCGGCACAGAGCGTGGCGATGGCCAACACCACGGCGACGGCAACGACGATCAAGGCGAAGGACGGCGCGAACGCAGTCACGATCGCCGTGATGACGGCCAGCGCAACGGTCAGGCGCGCCCGCTCGAGACCGGTGACGCGTGCGACGACATCAGCAACGGAAGTGTCTACCCTGGCGAGGTCCGCCGACGCTGCGAGCCCGCTGATGCGCCGCAGCAGATCGATGACCCACGGCATCGCCGCATAGGCGGCGAGCACGTTCCAACGTCCAGCGGCGATCGCCGTGTACGGCAGCGGCACCGCTGCGTAGACGATGAAGGCAACGGCTCGTGCCCTGCTCGAGGGGACGACGTCGGCCAGACGCCACATGCCGAAGTAGCCGACGATGACCGGCAGCACGATCAGCAGCGTCCGCAGGAAGGCGACCTTGCCGAAGACAGCGAACCCTGCAAGGCCGAGCATGCCGACCGCGGACGGCGAGGCGGAAGCACTGCCGAATCCCTGGATGTTCCAGCCGCTGAGATAGGCGCGCAACGCGGCCCTCGGTGCCTGCAACGGGACGAACTGACCGACGACCGGCAGGCCCTTGATGATGATCGATCGAGAACCGAGGATGGCGAGCAGCACGATCACCGTGCGGAGCACCGTTCCGGTACGGATCAGACTGCCGCGCCGGCGCAGCGGGTTGTTGTTCTGCTTGTTGGCAGCGGCGCGCTGACGATGACGCCGGAACGACGAGAGCCTGGCGCTGCCGCGGATCTGCAGCCCGACGACCTCGTTGTCGGGAACGAGTCGGAGCGGCTTGACTTCGCGACGCCTGGAGAGAATCGCCGGAAGGCGGATCGGCAGTGTGACGATGGCCCGCAGCGAGGCGAGTCCTTGACGGAGCCGCCCGGTGAACAGACCGATGATCGTCTCGAACAGCGAAAGGAGGAGTATCTCGATGAGCAGCGTCGGCAGCCGCAGTGCGCCGGTCATCGTGGCGACGGTGAACAGCCGGTTACGCGCAGCGGGTGCGAACTCCCCGATATCGGGGCGGCGTTCGGCGAGCGCCTCGCGGTGGCGCACCCTGGCGGTCGGGACGACGAGCACACGGGCGCCGCTCAAATGGGCGCGCCAGCACAGATCGAGGTCGTCGCCCTGATACTCGATTGCCTTGTTGAAGCCGCCGAGTTCGCGGAAGAGATCGGCTCGCACCATCAAGCAGGCGCTCGGGACGCAGAAAACGTCCTGCACTGCGTCGTGCTGTTCCTGATCGACTTCACCGGGATCGAGGGCGCTGTCGACCTCGCCGAAGCGGTCCACGCCGAGCCCGACGTGTTGCAGCACGAGCGGGTTGTCCCACTCGACGAGTTTCGGCCCGACGATTCCGGCGTTCGAGCGGTACAGCTCCTCGACGAGCAGCGTGATCGTGCTCGAGCCAAGGGCGACGTCGTCGTGCAAGAAGCAGAACAGCCCACTGCCTTCGATCAGATGCAGTGCGGCGTTGGCTGTCGGACCGAATCCGTGGTTGCCGGGGACGACACGGACGTGAGCGTGGGGAAGAACGGCGCGGATCCGTTCGCTCGACACACCGTCACCGGTGACCAGGAACATCGTCTCGAGGTTCGGATAGTCCTGGCGAGCCAGCCCTGCGAGGACGTCGTCGAACCAGGGCCCTGGGTCGTGAGTTACCACGACGGCCACGACCGGTGGCGCAGCTATCGGCGACTCATCCATCGGAGAGACGAGACTAGCGCCAGATTTCGTAACGAACTCGTCATACTCTTTTTGCATACGTAGTGCTTGCAATAGTTAGCACTCGTCGTTATCATGAGGGTATGACCTCGTTCAAACTCCCCTTCACCCTCCCCACCGTCGACGTCCCGGCATTCGACATGCCGCAGATCGATACCGCCAAGCTGACGTCGCTGGCGACGGATGCGTTCTATGTCACCGTCGGCCTCGGCGTGCTCGCCGTCCAGCAGTTGCAGGTTCGCCGCCACGAGATGATCAAGCGCTTCGGCTCGCTCGAGACGCAGTTCGAGACGAAATTCGGCACCGTCGAGAGCCGCTTCGCTGGTGTCGAGGCCAAACTCGACCAGGTGATGGAGCAAATCAAGACTCGCCTGCCGGAGCCTGCAGAAAAGCTGCTCGACAAGGCGTACGACTCCGCCAAGACGACGGGCAAGCAGGTCGTCGACCTGCTGACCAAGGCTGCCTGATCGTTCGACAGGTTCACAGCAAGCGCACCGAGCGATAACCTCGGTGCGCTTGACGAACATCGCTGCTCCTCCCCCTCCGGCTGCATCAGGAGACAAGAAGTCCCTCACGGCGCGGTTGTCGCTGCCGGACGGAACGCTGTCCGTCGGTATCGGCCTCATCCTCTCCGGCATCGGCAGTGTGCTCTTCCTGCGCATCGTCGGCTCAGCGCTCGATGACCGCGGTACCAGCCAGATCACGGCGCTGTGGTTCACGACTTTCGCACTGGCGCCAGGACTGTTCCTGCCGCTCGAGCAGGAACTCGGACGGGCATTGTCGGCCCGCAGGGCGCTCGGCCAGGGCGGTCGTCCATTACTGCGCAAGGTGGTGCTACTGGGCGCCTGCCTTGCGGGCGTCGTCGTCATCGCCACCCTCGCTGCAGGTTCGTGGCTTGCGCATTCCTACTTCGACCGCAGTTGGATCATGGTCATCGCCCTGGTCCTCGCCGTGGCGTCGTACGCACCGGTCCACCTCAGCCGCGGGATCTGTTCAGGCGTCGGCCGGTTCCAGTCCTACGCCGTCGTCATCGGCGGCGACGGAGCCGTTCGCATCGTTGCCTGCATCGCCTTGAGCATCGTCGGCATCAAGTCGGTCGGAGCGTTCGGTTTCGCTGTCGCCCTCGCCCCCCTGCTCGGCGTCATCTATATCGCCACCCGCGGCCAACTCAAGCTCGACGACGGCCCGCCGGCCTCCTGGAAAGAGGTGACACCCAATCTCGGCTGGCTGTTGCTCGGTTCGCTGATGGCGGCGGCACTGGTCAACGCCGGCCCGATCGCCATCAACGTGCTTGCCTCGAAGGACACGTCAGGCCACCAACTGAAGACGTTCTTCGGCAAGGGCGTGATCCTCGCCCGGATCCCGCTGTTCATGTTCCAAGCCGTGCAGGCTGCACTGCTG
Source organism: Actinomycetes bacterium (assembly GCA_025356335.1). Classification (GTDB taxonomy): domain Bacteria; phylum Actinomycetota; class Acidimicrobiia; order Acidimicrobiales; family Ilumatobacteraceae; genus JANXUF01. Next base: position 119,114 of record JANXUF010000050.1, on the reverse strand, counting down.
CCGCGCCTCGCCCGCCTGGCGACGTCCGGCGAAATGTTCGAGTTCCGCCGTGGATTCAAACGGCTGATGGGCCTCGTCATCCTCGTCGGCGCTGCCGGCACGATCGGTGCGTTCGTGCTCGGCCCGTTCGTCATGGAACACCTCTTCAAAGCCGTGCTCAGCCGTCAGACGCTCGCCATCCTGGCGTTCGGCAGTGCGCTGTACATGGTGGCGTTGGCCGCCGCCCAAGCCGTCATCGCCCTGCACGGCCATGCACTTGTCGCTCTCGGATGGACCGTCGGAATGGTGAGCTTCATCGTCGCACTGCTGGTGCAACGCAACGAAGCAGTCGTGCACCGCGTCGAGATCAGCCTGCTGATCGGCTCCGGAGCAGCGATGGTCTCGTTCCTGCTGGCACTGCGATCGAAGCTCGCGAGTGGCGCAGAGTTCGATCGGGCATTGATCGTCGAAGCAGCCCTCGACTTCCCCGTCGAGTCATAACCGCACGTCGCCCGGCGGCGCAGGCGGCGATGCCAATGCGTGGCGGGGGCCGCTGACCGATGTTCGTCGCGAGTCAGGGTAGGGCGATGCCTGCCTTGCCGGCTTCCCACGTGAGGTCATGATCGACCATCATCTTGATGAGCGTCGGGAAGTCGACCTCCGGCTTCCAGCCGAGCTTGGCGTGCGCCTTGGAGGCGTCGCCGATCAGCAGATCGACTTCTGACGGGCGCAGGAATCGTGGGTCCTGGCTGACGTACTGCTGCCAGTCGTCGATGCCGACGTAGGAGAACGCCAGTTGCACCATCTCCTCGATCGTATGCGTCTCGCCGGTCGCGACGACGTAGTCGTCTGGCGCGTCCTGCTGCAGCATCAGCCACATCGCCTTGACGTAGTCACCGGCGTATCCCCAGTCGCGCTTGGTGTCGAGGGTACCCATGACCAATTCCTTCTGCAGGCCGAGCTTGATCCTGGCAGCGGTGTTGGTCACCTTCCGGGTGACGAACTCGAGGCCGCGTCGAGGGCCCTCGTGGTTGAAGAGGATCCCGCTACAGGCGAACAGGTTGTAGCTCTCGCGGTAGTTGACGACGATGTCGTGGCCGAAGACCTTGGCGCAGCCATACGGCGAACGTGGGTGGAATGGCGTCATTTCGGTCTGCGGTGTCTCACGGACCTTGCCGAACATCTCCGAAGAACTCGCCTGGTAGAAGCGCATCGGGTTGTTCTGGCTGCCGCCGACGATGCGAACGGCTTCGAGCATCCGCAGCACACCGAGGCCGGTGAGGTTGGCGGTCAGTTCCGCCTGATTGAAGCTCATCGCCACGAACGAGATCGCTGCCAGGTTGTAGACCTCGTCCGGCTTGACGTATTCGACGGCGCTGATCAGCGAAGGGAGATCGGCGAGATCACCGGGGATCAACTCGACGTACGGGAACTCGTTGCGGAGCGATTCCGACTTCGGGTTGTTCTGGCCCTTGACGATGCCATAGATGTCGTAACCCTTGGAGTGCAGGAACTCCGCGAGGTGCTGGCCATCCTGGCCAGTTATTCCGGTTACGAGGGCACGGGGCATTCGGCAGTCCTTTCAAAACAGCAAAGCGCCACTCTAGCAGGGTGCTGAAATTGGCATCCCGGCCGCAGTTGTCGCGCCGACGCCCGGGTCGCCGAGGCATGCCGCAGAGCCGGCTGGTGAATTACAGCACCCTGCTACGCCACAGACACCGCTACCGTCAGAGGCCATGCCCGTCGTAGCCATCGATGTCGGACCGCTGCACGGGCAGAGAACCGGCGTCGGGACCGCTGTCGAGTACACCGTCGACGCCCTGCGGGCGATCGGAAATCCTCCGGAACTGATTCCGTATGTCGTCAGCTTCCGGGCCGAGTTGGCAGCCGGCGTACGCCGGCTGTCGTTGCCGGCCTCGCTCGCCCATCGATGGTGGAGTCACGCCTCACGTCCGCACGTCGACGGTGCGCTCGGACACCCTGATCTGATCCACGGCACGAACTACGTCGTCCCGCCGTCGAAGTGTCCACGTCTCGTGTCGATCTACGACTGCTGGTTCCTGCAGCACCCCGACGGTGTCCACGGCGACGTCGCCAGGGCGGCGAATGTCTTGCGACGCAACGTCGCAGACGGGGCCGTCGTGCATGTCAGCTCTCAAGCAACCGCCCACCAGGTCGTCGAGTTGCTCGCACCCCGACGGGTCGAAGTCATCGCCCTCGGCACCGTCGCCGTCGACCCGCCCTCTGCAAATCAGCGAGCACCGATCCCCCACCTCGCAGGGAAACGGTTCATCCTCAGCCTCGGCACGCTCGAGCAGCGCAAGAACGTGCCGACACTGATCCGCGCCTTTGCCGATATTCACGGCCATGACCCGGATATCGATCTCGTGATCGCCGGAAGCGAGGGAAACGACGCCGCAGCGATCGTCGAGGCGATGGCCGTGCTCGGCAATGACGCCGCCTCCAAGGTCTCCTTCACCGGCAGGATCACCGAGTCCGCAAAGTCGTGGCTGCTGCATCACGCTCTGGTCCTGGCCTATCCGTCGCTCGATGAGGGTTTCGGTTTCCCGATCCTCGAGGCGATGCACGCCGGCGTTCCCGTCGTTGCTTCGACCGCCGGCTCGATTCCGGAAGTCGCCGGCGACGCAGCGGTGCTCGTCGATCCCGCAGACGCCGGTGCCCTCGCTGCCGCGATCATCAGTGTGCTCGACGATCCAGACGCACGGCAACGGATGATCGTCGCCGGCAAGGTGCGAGCCGACCAGTTCGATTGGCACACTACGGCGACGCGTTTGTCAGCGTTGTACGAATCGATGATCGAGGAGACGCCGTGATCTCAGTAATTTGTGGCGGAGTCGGCGCCGCCCGATTCCTTCGTGGCCTGCAATCGATCGTCGATCCGCACGACATCACCGCGGTGATCAACACCGGCGATGACGTGGTGATGCACGGTCTGTCGATCAGTCCGGACATCGACACGATCACTTACACGCTTGCCGGGGCGATCGATCCGCAACGTGGCTGGGGTCTGGTCGACGAGACGTGGACGGCGATGGCCAACCTGTCACGTTTCGCGGCCGTTCGGCCCGCAGCTTCGCGGGCAGGCGAGACCTGGTTCAACCTCGGTGATCGGGACCTGGCGACCCATTTGTATCGCACGGCGCGGCTCGCAGAAGGTGCCTCGCTCACCCAGGTGACGGGCGAAATCGCAGCGGCGTGGAACCTCGGGGTTCGGTTGTTGCCGATGACCGACGAGCGCCTCGAGACCCGCGTCGAGGTCGTCGGCGAGGGCGAGATTTCGTTCCAGGAATACTTCGTCGGCCGGCGCCACAGCGTCGCCGTGTCGTCCGTACGGTTTGCGGGTGCCGATGTCGCAGTGCTGACAGGTGCAGCACGCCGATCGCTGCTCGATGCCGCCGTCGTGGTCATCGCTCCCTCCAACCCGCTCGTCTCGATCGGTCCGATCAGGTCGTTGGCCGGGGTCGACGAGTTGCTGACCGCTCGGCGCAGCTCGGTCGTGGCGATCTCGCCGATCATCAACGGCGCAGCCTTGAAAGGGCCCGCCGACAGGATGCTCACCGAACTCGGCTACGAATCGTCAGCCGTCGGCGTCGCCCGCCTGTACGCCCCGATCTGCTCGACACTCGTCATCGATCAACTCGACGCGCACCTGGCACCGGCGATCGAGTCGCTCGGGATGCGCTGCATCGTCACCGACACGATCATGTCGACTCCCGAGATCGCCGCTGATCTCGCTCGTTCGACGTTGGCGGCAGCGGCATGAGCCGCCTGACGATGTGGGGCGTCGAAGGGATCGGCGAGATCCGTCCTGGCGATCAACTCGGCGAGATCATCGTGTCGGCGTGCGCGCCGGGCACCGACGACGAGCTGCACGACGGCGACGTACTCGTGGTCACGCAGAAGGTCGTGTCGAAGGCCGAGAACCGCATGGTGCAGATCGACCCGACGAATCCGCTGTCGCACAAAAAACTCGTCGAGCAGGAAGCGGTGCGGATCGTGCGCCGCCGCGGTGATCTGATCATCACCGAGACGACGCACGGCTTCGTGTGCGCCAACAGTGGCGTCGATCTCTCCAATGTCGAAGCCGGCTGGGCGGCGCTGTTGCCGATCGACAGCGACCGGTCGGCCCGCCGCATCGGCGACATCGTCAAGGCCCGTCTCGGCATCGACGTCGGCGTGATCGTCAGCGACACCTTCGGGCGGCCATGGCGCAAGGGTCTGACCGACGTGGCGATCGGAGTGGCCGGTATCGCCGGGGTGCTCGATCTGCGCGGCACCGAAGACGCGCTCGGACGGACGATGCAGGTGACCGAAGTCGCCGTTGCCGACGAGATCGCCGCCGGCGCCGAAATGGTGATGGGCAAGTCGTCGGGGATCCCCGTGGCCATCGTTCGTGGTATCGACCCCCGATGGCTCCGATCGTCCAGCATGTCCGAACTCGTCCGCAACCCCCAGGAAGACCTCTTCCGCTAACTCGAGGAAGACGTGCCCGTCCGGGGTGTAGCACGGCCGAACGAGTATTTCCTTCGCAGCGTGGGGCGGGCTGCTACTCGATCGATCCCTTCCTGATCAGTCGGCGTCGTCTTCCGGGTCGTCGATCTGGTAGTCGTAGCCCTGCTCGGCGAGGAAACGTTGGCGGTTCATGGCGAACGTCTGGTCGACGGTGTCGCGCGTGACGATCGTGTAGAAGCTCGCCTGGCCGCCTCCGGCCTTCGGGCGCATGATGCGGCCGAGGCGCTGGGCCTCCTCCTGTCGCGAGCCGAAGGTCCCGGAGACCTGGATGGCGACGTTGGCCTCTGGGAGATCGATCGAGAAGTTGGCGACCTTGGACACCACCAGCACCGGGATACGACCCTCACGGAAGTCATCGAAGCGGACCTCGCGCACCTTTTGCGTCGTCTGGCCGGTGACGAGTGGCGCTTCGAGGTCCTCGGCGATCGACCGCAGTTGCTCGACGTATTGACCGATCACGAGGATGCGGTCACCGGCATGGCGTTCGACGAGACGACGCACGACGCTGCGCTTGCGCGAGGTCGCAGCGGCGAGGCGGTAGCGGTCCTGCGGGTTGGCCATCGCGTACTCCATCCGCGCCTCCTCCGACAACACGACGCGGACCTCGTGGCAGACGGCCGGCGCGATCCAACCGTTGAGCTCGAGTTCCTTCCACGGGATGTCGAATCGCTTTGGGCCGATGAGACTGAAGACGTCAGCCTCTTTCCCGTCCTCGCGTACGAGCGTCGCCGTCAGACCGAGACGGCGGATCGCCTGGATGCGCGCCGTCGCCCTGAACACCGGTGCCGGCAGCAGGTGGACCTCGTCGTAGATGATCAGGCCCCACTCCTGACGATCGAAGAGGCCGAGGTGCGGATACAAATCGTGGAGGTCGGCGCCCTGCGCCCTGGCTGCCCCGTCACCGTCTCCGGGACCGTCTCCGGGACCGTCTCCGGCACCGTCACCGCGGTCGGCGCGGCGCTTCGGTGACCACGTCAATACCTGATAGGTCGCAACGGTGACCGGACGGATTTCCTTGCGATCGCCGGAGTATTCACCGATCTGATCGGCTGTCAGCGTCGTCTTGGCGATGATCTCGGAAATCCACTGGCGGGCGGCCGTGATGTTGGTGGCGATGATCAGTGTCTGCGCTCCGGCGGCGACCATTGCCGCCAGGCCGATCACTGTCTTGCCGGCACCGCACGGCAGTACGAGTACGCCGTTGCCGGCCGCGTCGACACCTTCCTGCCACCATGCCTGCACCGCATCTCCCTGGTAGCCGCGCAGTTCGCAGGTCAACTCCGTCGGCGGCAGGGCGACGCCCTCGACATATCCGGCCTCGTCGGCCACCGGCCAGCCGAGATGCAGGAGCGCCTGTTTCAACGCACCGCGATCGCCGAGACGAACTGCCCAGCGATTGCCGTCGAGGCGTTCGCCCAGGAGCGTTGCCACGAGCTTGTCGCGGCTGACTTCGACGAGCAGTGCGACCTCGTGACTGACCAGCGCCAATCCGCCGCTGTCGAAGTCACGCACCAGACGGAGGCGGCCGTAGCGGCTCATCTGGTCATGGATTTCGGCGAGTACGCCAGCGGGAACGGGATACTTGGCGAACGTGTCGAGACCCATCGCCACCTCACCGGCCGAATGACCGGCGACTGCCGCGTTCCACAACGACAGCGGGGTGATGCGATACGTGTGGATGTGCTCTGGCGCCTTCTCCAACTCGGCGAACACGGCGAGGCGCGAGCGGGCATCGGCGGCCGCCGGGTTGGCGATCTCCAACAGCACCGTCATATCGCTCTGGATGATGAGCGGTTGAGCGATGTCAGCCACGGGCGCCCTGCAACTTCCGCCTGATCGCTTCGGCGTCGGGATGGACCACGGTCAGCGCGGTGGGCGACGGCGGCACAGTGCGTTTCGGTCCAGCGACGGCATCGGTGCGAGCGCCGTGTGGCGGTCCCGCTCCGCCCATCGACGGAGCAAGCTGCTTCGCTCGCAAAGCGTTGGCGACGGCTGCAGGCTTGAGGTCCGAAACCGCAACCGTCGGCGTGACGAACCGCAGTTTTGCTGCCTTCACGGCCACAGCGTGTGCCAGCACCACGGGATTGTCGGCGGTCAACACCGTGGCCGCCGCCGTGACCGTCAGCCCGCCGCGCTGGCGTTCGGCATCGGCTATCAGCGTGTGGACGGCGTGCGGGACGGGCACCGAGGCATGCTCGGTGAGGAACGCGACGAGCGCACTGCCTGTCGTTCCGGTCGACAATTCGTTGGCGATCCTCTTGACGTCGAGGCGGTAGACCAGCGCACCGCCGCTCGACACGAGCGTCGCCATCCGTTCGAGTTCGGCGCGGATCGCCACGTCGAGCGATCCGTCGGCGATCACCGTGTGGTCGGGTTGGACGACGAATGTCGAAACCGGAGCAGGCAGCGCCGCGGCCGCTGCAGCCGGGTCGGTGAGCAGCGAACGCGCCAGGCTCGTCAACCCCACCGGGCCCTGTGCCGGCACGAGTTCGAGCGAACGCAGCTCGTCCACGATGTCGTCGAATCGATTGCCGAAACAGACCTGGTGGCGAAACGCTGCCCACCTCGCAAATCGATCGGCATCGACACCGCTGCCGACCGGCAGCGAGAGGAGGTCGGCGATGATCTCGCGACGGCCGATCTTGACTTCGTACTCCGCATGCCAGACGGCTCCGACGAGTTCGCCACCGTCGAGCCAGGCATCGACGATCTTGCCCCACGCACTCACGCTGTCGAGCGACAGCATCACAGCCGCCTGCTTCTGGTCGACATGGAAATGGACGACATACTCTGCGCGCCTGCCGGTACCGACGAGTTCGGACTTCGGGACGACGACATGGGCAGCTCTGAGCAACCCGAGCAGCAGCGTGATGCGTCCGACCGGAATCGACAGTCGCTTGGCGAGCCCGCGGATCGTCGAGATCCCGATGCCTCCCGTCTTCAATGCCGGGATCGGCTCGGCCTCGATGACGCGCAGCAGCGCATCGATCGCCGTCGCAGCCGTTGGCTGGGAGATGATCACTTCCCGGATCGGCTCCGGCGACAATTCGATGGCGACCGGCCATCGGGCGAACACCGAGTTCGTCGCCGCGTGGAACAACTCCATCCATATGGCTGCGCGTCCGCCTTGGTCGTCGATGACCAGTCCGCTGTTGCGCAAATCGATGTACGTTTCGTACGCTCCGCCGGAGGTCATCCGTGAATACGAACGACTCCACAGATCGATGCCGTATTCGCTGAGCTGTACGGGACCACCGTGGTCGACGAAGCGCATGAACAGCGCTCGGGAGGCCGGCCGCAAGGCGCTCACGACCTTGCGCAGCGCGGAGACATCGTTGCAGAGTTGAACCACGGCTTGTGTCCGTTCGACCTTCTTCGCCGGCACCGGCTGCTCGGCCGAGCGCAAGATGCCGGCCAACTGCTCGTGTGTCAGCAGGTCGAGCCTGGCGCTGGACGCCAGCGACGGCAGCGGCAGTTGCAGGCGCTCGGCGATCCCCCCGAGCAGCTCGATCCCGTCCCCGACCCGCTGGACGAGGAGGCGCACGACCAGCGAGTCCAGCAGTTCGTCCATCGCCGCTGCTGCCAATCCGTGCGGTTCGGCGTCGAGTTGGGCGCGCGTTGCCGAACCACCGAAGAAGTGCGCGACGTCGAGCGCGCGGACCTGATGGTCGCTCAGCCCTGCGAGATTGGCGGTGACCGCCTGACCGCCGTCGAAGATCGTCGCCAGCGACAGCAGGTCGAACTGTGGAAACGGCGGAGACGTGGCGGCTTCCGCAGGCGGATGTTGCGTCCTCGCGAACTCGAGTTCGGCCTGGAGCGACACCTCTCCGCGTCGATTGCCGGCAGGCACCGGTTTGAACAACATCGCCGCCACCGTCGGTTGAGCGCTGATACAGGCGACGAGTCGATCGAGGTCCAATGTCCGCAACACCGCCAGTCTGCTCGGCGTTGGCTTCTGGCTCGACATCGGATCGATGCTACGGGTCCGTCGTCTGCTCCGCTTCTGGCGTCGACGTCAGAGTTGCGACAGGCCGTCTTCGAGGGTCGTCCATGATTCCCACTGCAGGTGGATTCGTGCCCTGACGCTCGATACTGCGAAACGCGCAGGACCTGCCGGCTTGATCGACAGCTTGGTCTCCACACCGAGTCGCTCTGCAAGATCGCGGATCGACGTCTGCGTCCCGGTGCCGATGTTGATGAGCAGCCCGCCGCCCTTCGGACCTGCGCGCACCAGCGCATCGACAGCGTCGTCGATGAACAGGAAGTCGCGTGTCTGACGCCCATCACCATGCAGGTCGACGGCATCACCACGCTGCGCCGACGCCCTGAAGGAGGCAATGACACCGCCCGTCTCGCGCTGGCGGGGGCCATAGACGTTCGTCAGCGCCAACGCCGAGTACTCCAACTGGTGCTCGGAGCGGTACACCGCCAGGAGATCGCACACCGCGCGTGCGAGCACACTGTCGAGCGCCGTCGTTTCGAAGGTCCGTCCCTCCTTGACCGGCAATTCCCGCGGTGGCACGTCGCCGTAGAGCGACACGGCCGGCAGTGCCACGACGACCTTGGCGACACCGTTGCGGCGCGCTGCCTCGAGCAGGTTGACGGTTCCGGCCACCGACTCGGCGGCCTGGACGATCCCCTGCCCCGGTGCCAGAACTGCCAGGTGGTAGACGATCGACGGTTCGCGCCTGGCGAGCAACTCGTCCATCTCCTCGGCGCGAACGTCCAGTTGGTGGATCTTCAGTGCGCCGGCGGCGGCGGTCGAACGCGCCGTCGCCAGATTGGCGAGCGAGCCAGTCGAAAAATTGTCGACGACGTCGACGTGGCGGCCTTCGGCGAGTAGCCGGTCGACGAGTGCAGAGCCGATGAAACCGGCCCCTCCGGTAACGAGCACCGGCGGCGGCATCGGTGTCAGTCCACTGCCGGAAGGCGACCGCTGAGCAGTTCGCCGCCGTCGACAAGCACACCGTCAGCACCGATGACGGCGTCGCAGACCGTCGCTCCGGCGCCGACTTTTCCAGCGACGATCGCCCGCAGCAACGTGGCGCCGGCGCCGACGTCAGCACCGGCGAGGACGACTGAATCGATGACCGACGCGCTGTCGTGGACGATGGCGTCATCGGCGACGACCGATCGCCTGAAGCGCTTGGCAGCGTCGTTGTGGGCACCGGGGAGCGGATTGGCCCGCAGACCGTCGAGCAGATCGAGGTTGGCCTGCAAATATTGCTCAGGGCGACCGGTATCGAGCCAGTAGACGACTTCCGGGTAGGCGTACAGGCGACCTTCTGCCACCAGCGCCGGAAACGTCTCCCGCTCGATCGAGACCTTTCGGCCGCTCGGGATACGGTCCAGTACCGACGCTTCGAGCACATAGGTGCCGGCATTGATCATGTTCGAGGTGGACTCGCCAGGTCGGGGTTTCTCGACGAACCGCAACACCCGGCCACTGTCGTCGAATTCGACGACGCCGAAAGCGCTCGGGTCGTCGACCGGATAGACGTGGATCGTTGCCTCTGCCCCGTTCGAACGATGGGCGACAACGAGTCCGGCAACGTCGAGGTCGGTCAGCACGTCGCCATTGGCGACCACGAAGGTGTCGTCGATTCCTGCGAACTCGGCGGCGAAACGCACGGCGCCGGCGGTGTCCAGCGGCTCTGGTTCGACGGCGTAGAGCAGCGGGATTCCGGCACAGATGCTGTCGGGGAAGGCCTCCATGAACGGCTCCGGCCGGAAGCCGAGGGCGAGGACGACTTCGGTCACGCCGCCTCGGGCGAGTCCGGCGACGAGGTGTTCGATGATCGGCCGATTGCCGACGTGCAGCATTGGCTTGGGCGTGGCACTGGTCAGCGGCCTCAGGCGGGTGCCGAATCCGCCGACGAGCACGACGGCACGCATCTATCCCGCCGTTGTTGCAGTCACTGCAGGCGCGGCTGTGGTGGCACTCGCTCCGGTGGTGGCGCTCGCCGCCGCGGTAGTGGCTACACCGGTCGTGGCGGAGGAACCTGTCGTTGCGACGCTGCCGACGGTCGTCCCGGCGGTGGTGCCAATGGTCGTTCCGGCGGTGGTCGTGGCGGTGCCGGCAACGGTCGACGATGTCGTCGCGGTGCCGTTCAACGCTGCCAGTTTTGCGACGCTGGGAGGTTGCGGCGGGTTCTTGGCGGCGTCAGACGTCGGATCGACGAAGAAGACACCGATCGCCATGTTGTCGTTGGTGATACGGACGTCGGAACGGTTGCCACTGTTGACGACGCTGAAATCCCCGGGCTTGGTGGCGTCCTTCCAGACGTATGTGCGCAGTTCGGCGGACTTGTTGTTGCACTTGTCCTTCGACGCGTCGAGTGCCAAGCTGCCGTCGGCGCTGGAGGTCGTCAGCGTCGAGGAACCGGCAACGACGGCGTAGTTGGCGAGGTACACGCTGAGGTTGGCCTTGCCACCGCTGACCGAAGAATCCGTCGGGTCGTAGTAGATGACTCCGTCGCCCTGGGTCGTGACTCCGTTCGTCGGTGCGGTCGCCAGCGCCTTGATCGGATCGACATAGGCAGTGCAGTGGTAGATCCCGAAGGCGATATGCCAGTTGGCATTGGCCCTGGCACCTTGCGCCTGGTCACCTGCTGTGGCCCTGGCATAGCCCACCAGACCGAGCCCGATGGCGACGATGACGACCATCATGACCGGAAAGAGGGTGCCGCCCTGAAAACGGATCCTCTTGCCCCGGCCCTTTTCGGCCATTCGTGCGATTCTCTTCGCAGACGATGCTTTACCCACGAGGGTGCGAGGCTACTGGCAATTCAGGCCGTCCGTCCTTCGGTCGCCGGTCACCTGTTCAGCAGTTCGACGAACAGCGCCTCGTAGGCGGCCGCAACGGCAGCCGGGGAGGCCCACTGCTCGACCCACGACCGACCGGCGGCACCCATCACGGCACAGCGGTCCGGCATCGCCAGCAAGCGGTCGAGTGCAGCGACGAACGCTGCCGGGTCATCCGGTGCAACGGACAGTCCGGCACCCGCCGACTCGACGACGTTGGCGACTTCGGTGCCCTCGTCGATACTCGCAAGCACCGGTCGGCCGGCAGCGAGGATCGAGTAGGTCTTGGACGGCACGCTCGAACGCGCCAGCCCGCGCTTGAGCGGGACGAGATGGATATCACCGGTTGCCAGCACCTCCGACAGCCGTTCTGCCGGTTGGTAGTCGCCGAAACGGACGTTTGCCAGATCGGCCGCCTGCTGTTGGAGGGCGATCCTCGCCGAGCCACCGCCGTTGATCAGGAACGTCACATCAGGTCGATGACGCGCCGCCGCGAGCACGAGGTCGAGCGACTGCGAGAAACCGACATTGCCGGCATACAGCACTACCGGTTCGTCGCCGATGCCGAGTTCCGTGCGGTACGGGGTCATCCTGTCGCCCGGTCGGATCGCCTGCGTGTCGACGAAGTTCGGGATCACCCGCACCTTGTGGCGTTGATCAGCCGGCAACTTGGCGACGACGTTGTCCTTGAGGTCGTCCGACAGCACCGTGACCGCCGCCGATCGGCGGTAGCTGAGCCGCTCGAGCCATGTACTGACACGGATGATGTGACGGTTGGTGATCGCACCCGCCTCGATCGCCGCGTCCGGAAATACGTCCTGGATGTTGAACACCAGCGGGCCCCTGCGGGCGAGGTGAATGCCCCACCCTGTCAAACCCATCGTCAGCGGCGGGGACATCGCCAGCACACCGTCGACGCGGCCACCGCGAAGTCCAGTGAGGCCGGCGAGGGCGCTGAAACCGGCGAAACCAACGGCTCGCCTCGGCAGGCTGCGCTTGTCCGGTCCTGGAAACGGGTGAATGCGTCTGATGGTTCCCCACTCCGTCGTCTCCTTCCGAACGAGCCTGCCCTCCCAACCGGGCTCGATCCGGTGATGGCGATACCACGGCAACGCCGTGACGACATGAAGTTCGTGGCCCCGAGCTGCGAGTTCCTCGACGATGCGGGTGATGACGACGCCGGTCGGAGCGCTGTCCGGGGCAAAGTGCGGGCAGACGACGGCAAGCTTCATCGGAGGCTGCTTCGTCGGAGGCTGCTTCATCGGACACATGGCGGCGCCTAGTGTGCCGCCGATTTCAGGATCTTGCCTGCGTATATGCCTTCGAGAGCGCTTCGCCGGAGGCTCTGGCGGTGAAATCCTCCGCCCGCAGGCGTCCAGCCGCAATCAGTTCGGGACCGCGCTCGATCACCTGATCCGGCACGTCGATCCATGCCTCGATGTCGAGCGGCAGGATCAGGCCGGCGGCGCCGACGACCTCCGGGATGCAGGTGCGGTCGCTGGCGACAACCGGCGTTCCGAGGGCCATCGCTTCGATGAGCGGTGCTCCGAAACCCTCGTATTCGCTGGGGAACACCAGGGCGTCGGCGAGCATGATCAAGCCGTCGCGATCGGCGGCACTGACCCGGCCAGGCCGGATGACCCGGTCACCCAGGCGCAAGGCGATGATCTGCGCGGCAACCTGCGCGTCTGCGAGGCCTTTGCCCCCGAGCAACACGAGTCGCAGATCAGGATCGGTCCAGTGCCGAGCCATCAGTTCCAACAGGAAGTCGTGGCGCTTGTGGGGATACGTCGACGCCGGGAAGACGAGTACCCGCTTGGCGGAGAGCCCGAACCGCGCTCGCAGTTCCCCCTCCGGTGTGGCGTTGATTCCGAGGCCCGGCTCGAGGCCGTGAGGTACCACGACGACGTCGTCGCGGTCGAGGTGGAATGCTTCGCAGACGGAGGTTCTCACGTACTCCGACGGCACTGCAATGACCTTCGCCCGCTTGACCGCTGTTGGAACCTGACGGGACAGGTAGCGCAGTTTGAGCGGATGCATGTACTGCGGATAGGAGCGGTACTGCAGGTCGTGGATCGTCAACACGATCGGTCGCCGGCTGACCGTCGGCACGGTGCCGCCACCGTGATGCACCACGTCAGCACCGCGGCTCTGGCGTACGAGCCACGACGATTCGAGGGCGACGCGGCGAGATCGCCTCGTCCCGGTGTCCGGTGCCTCGACGACACGAAACCGCCGCCCGATCTCCGGATGGGCGCGTCCGTACCCCCGTGGAACGAAGACGTCGACGGTGAACGGCGCATGCGCTTCGCCCAGTCCGATCAGCTGCCTTGCGAGGTACTCCTCCGAACCTCCGACCTGTCCTGGGACGCACCACAGCAGGTTGACGGCGACTTTCGGATCGCTCATCCTGCGAGCTCCCGGTAGGCGTCGACCGTCAGCGCCGCCGTTTTCGTCCAGGTCATCTCAGCGGCCCTGATGCGGCCGGCGACGACGAGTTCTGGCGTTCGACCGAGCGCCTCCGTGAGCCCTCTGGCGATGTCGGTCGAGGATCTCGGATCGACGAGGACAGCCGCCCCCGCAGCAACCTCGGCGGTGGAGATCTCGGCCGATGTCACGACCGGGGTACCGGAGGCCATTGCTTCCAGCACCGGCAGGCCGAACCCCTCCCACAGGCTCGGGTAGCAGAACACAGCGGCAGCGGCATACAGACCCTGCAACTGCGACGGCGGTACGAAGCCGAGGAATTGCACATCCACCCCGTCCAGTGCGGAAACCGCCTCGCCCCAACCCGGTGCGCCGGCGACCACGAGCGGCAGGGGGTCTTCGAGCAGCGCCATCGCCGCGATCAACCTCGCGAGGTTCTTACGCGGCTCGATCGTGCCGACGAACAGTACGAACCGTTCGGGTAAGGCGTGCAGTTGCCGCGCCGTGTCCACCGCTGTCGCGAGCGTGGAGAGTTCGACGGCACGCACCCCGAGCGGCACCAGCCGCAGCCGGTCAGCAGGGATGCCGGCCCGCTCGCAATCGTTCATCGTCGCCGTGGATGCGCACAGCACGATGCCGGCCCGTCGGCGTATCGCCCGCACACTGCCGTGGAACAGCGTGCGACCCCAGCGCGTGAAGGCATCCGGAACATGGAGGAAGGCAAGATCGTGCACGGTGACCACAACCGGCGCCTCGGCCGGACAGGGGATCAGTGAGGTCGAATGGGCAATATCGAGCGGACCCGTCACCCGCTCGACCGTCGGTCTCCCGAGGAACACCCATTGCGCATAGAGGCGGGCACCGTGACCGGCCGTCGAACACATGGGCATCGACGGATTCCACGCTTCGGGCGGCGGTGCAGCGTGCGTCCCGGAGACACCGATCAGCTCGATTCCCGGCATTGACGCCAGTTCACGGGCGACTTCCAGGGCGGCAACAGCGGTGCCGCCCGGCACCCGGCCCCAGCACTGTTCGAGTGTGTAGGCGACGCGTAGACGATCCATGCCGGCCCCATTGTGGCTGGCACCGGCCTAAAATCGATGCATGGCTGATTTCTGGACCGGACGTTCTGTCGTCGTCACCGGAGGCTCCGGCTTCCTCGGACGCGTCATCGTCGCCAAGCTGCGAGCTGCCGGTGCCGAGGTCGCGGTGCCGCGCAGCAGTGCATTCGATCTGACCAGACCCGGCACTGCCGAGGCGATGTTTGCCGCCAACCCTGCCGAGATCGTCATCCACCTCGCCGCCAGGGTCGGCGGCATCGGCTTCAATCAGGCGCAGCCTGCTCCCCTGTACCTCGACAACCTGATGATGGGCACGTATGTCATCGAGGCGGCCCGCCACGCCGGGATCGAGACCACGGTGCTCGTCGGAACCGTCTGCTCGTATCCGAAGTTCACGCCGGTCCCGTTTCGTGAAGCAAGCCTGTGGGACGGGTATCCAGAGGAGACGAACGCGCCGTACGGCATCGCCAAGAAGGCCCACCTGATCCATGCTCAGGTCAACGCTGCGCAGTACGGCCAACGGTCGGCCTACCTCATTCCGACCAACCTGTACGGGCCCGGCGACAAGTTCCACCCGAAGGTCTCGCACGTGATTCCGGCGTTGATCAAGAAGACCGTCGAAGCGCACGAGAACGGCGACGACAAGGTCGACGTCTGGGGGACCGGCACCGCCAGCCGCGAATACCTGTTCGTCGACGACGCCGCCAACGCCATCATTCTCGCTGCCGAGCATGCTGCGTCGGCCACCGACGTCGTCGTGCCACAGCCGATCAACCTCGGCAATGACCGCGAAGTCACCATCCGCGAGACGGTCGAGACGATCGCCAGACTCGTCGGTTTCGAGGGCGAGCTTCGTTGGGATGCGACCAAACCGGACGGCCAACCACGCCGCCGCGTCGACCCCACACGTGCCGAACACGAGCTCGGATGGCGGGCGCAGATGCCGTTCGAGGACGGACTCCGCCAAACCATCGACTGGTACCTCGCCAACCGCGAAGAAGCCGAGCGCGAACCAACCTGAGCCACCGACGTGTTGCTCCCGGCGGTACTGCTGGTTGGCGGCGCGACCTGCGGAGATCGCAGCTGAGCCGGTTCTTGGCGACCTACCTGGCCAACTCTTCTCTCCGCTCTCCGACGCTCGGGCGGCGCACTCCGTGCGCTTGGTCCACCGTTTCCTCCGTCTCGCTCCAGGTACGGCGCATTCCACGGCGTTCGACGACCTTGGCGATGGCGATGCCGATGAAGACGAGGGCGGCACCGACGATGCCGTCGGCCAGCCAGTGATAGCCGGTGACGGTCACGGCATAGATCGTCAGCACGGCGTGGGCGAAACCGATCCAACGCCACTTGCTCGTCGACACGCTCATGACGGACGCACCGATCGCCACTGCCCACAGCACGTGCATCGACGGCATCGCCGCCAGTTGGCCTGCGAGGTTTCCTCCGACGGAGTCGTAGACCTGCGGGCCGTACACCTGGCCGGTATCGATGAAGCCGAACTGCGGGAACATGCGCGGAGGGGCAACCGGAATCGTCTGGATGAGGATGCACACGAGCGAGGCACCGGCGAAAATATTGCGCCATTTCGGGTACTCGTCCCGATGTCGGACGAAGAGCCAGATGAGGAAGATGCCGACCGGCGCAACGTGGAAGATGATGTAGTAGAGGTTGGCGAATCGCAACAACACCGGGACGTGCGTCAGCCAGTGCTGCAGCGTCGCCTCGTTCGGCAGGTGCAGCCAACGTTCCCAGTGCCACAGATCCTCCGCCCGCGAGAACGCCCGGTCGAGCCCGAACGTCGGCAGCTCGCCGAGCTTGCGCCATGCGGCATACAGCACGAGCAGAACGGCACTCTCGCGAAGCACCGGCGTGGCGGCGGCGAGCTTCGGCCGCAACGGTGCGACCTCCGGCGTGATGGTCGTCGGAATGGTGGAGTTCGGCTCGGCAACCTTCGGCCTGCTGAAACGACCGGCGACAATGCTGGCCCCGCCGAGCACGACGGCAGATTCGACGGCGATATCAGCTGGCAGCCACACGACGGTCGACGCTATCCGCGGCGTCAGACCGCGGTGTTGTTCGCTGCCGTCGCCACCGTGCCCTCTTCGCCGCTGATGAGGCGCTTGATGTTGCTCCAGTGACGCACGGCGACGAGTCCACAGACGCCGGCGGTGACGGCAACCTCCCGTCCCGGCCTGCCGAGCGCCGCAGCGGCCACGGGCAGCAGTGCGCACATCACGAGCGAACCGACAGATGCCTTGTGCAGCACCCTGACGATGACGATGAACACGGCTGCACAGATCGCTGCCCCGATCGGCAGCAGGACGATCGCCCCTCCGCCAGCACTGGCGACCCCCTTGCCGCCCTTGAACTTGCGGGTCACTGGGAAGATGTGACCGACGACAGCCGCCGCCCAACAGGCAAACCCGAGCGGCCGACCGCTGATGATCCAGCCGATACCGGCTGGAAGTGCCCCTTTGGCGATGTCCCCGAGCAGCACGACGACCCCGGCCCTGCGCCCGGCGGTGCGGTAGACGTTCGTCGCCCCAGGGTTGTTGCTCCCGGCCTTCGTCGGGTCGACACCCTTGCGTGCACCCACCAGCAGCGCAGTGGGGAAGGTGCCGACGAAGTACGAGACGACAAGGGCGACGGGCCACAACACATCTCGCACGCTACGCACCCGGGCGCCCGAAACCGGCGCACTCCGGTTCGCAGTGGGTCCAGAACCCGCGTGGCGCCGACGATCCATGGGCGCCGAATGTCGACTGTTCGGTACACATTCGGTGCCACGCTCGTCCCGGCACGGGGGGATCCGGTCGGCCGAGGCGGGGCTACGACAGCGCGCTGACCAGTTCGGCGAGCGGCTCTCGGTAGTCACGGAGCGTCGGCATGCCGGCGAGGCGCCAGGCGGCGTTGTCGAGCACGCTGTTCGCCGGGCGCGGCGCCGGACGCGGCGGTTGCAGGTCGGCTGTCTTGATCGGGAGCACCATCTCCCGCGACTTGCCCATCGCTTCGACGATCTCCTGGACGAACTCGTACCAGCTGGCGACACCCTGGTTCGTCAGATGGTGGATGCCGGATCGGCGATCGACGGCGATACGTCTCAGAACCGGAGCGAGGTCCGCGCAGAATGTCGGGTGCCCGATCTGGTCATCGACGAACGACAACTCAGGCCGTTCGTTGGCGAATCGCATGACGGTCTTGACCATGTTGTTGCCGAACTGGCCGCATACCCACG
Source organism: Actinomycetes bacterium (assembly GCA_025356335.1). Classification (GTDB taxonomy): domain Bacteria; phylum Actinomycetota; class Acidimicrobiia; order Acidimicrobiales; family Ilumatobacteraceae; genus JANXUF01. The sequence continues at coordinate 101,075 of JANXUF010000050.1, read as the reverse complement.
ACGTGCGCACGACTGCAGCGCCGATGCCGGCCGCGCTTGCTTCCGACTCGCCGCCGAGCTTCGAGCGCCCGTACGACGACCGCGGATTGGGCTGGTCCCATTCGGCATAGGGCGTGGCTTTGGTGCCGTCGAACACGTAATCGGTGCTGATCGTCGTCAGGTGAGCGCCGGCGTTGCGGCACGCCTCCGCCAGCCAGCGGACCGACAGCGCATTCGAGAGCCAGGCGCGGTCCGTGTCTGATTCGCAGGCGTCGACGGCGGTCCAGGCGGCGCAGTTGATCACCGTCTGCGGACGGAGCGCGGTGATCGCTCCGAGCACGGCGTCACGGGAACAGACGTCGAGTTCGGCGTGCGTCACGGCGGTGACGTCATCGCCGGCAGACTCGCACGACAGCACGACGTCCCTGCCGAGTTGTCCACCGGCACCGGTGACGAGCACGCGCATCAGCGGACCTCCGTCGACGAAGCCGTCACGACACGGTCACGAGGGCAGCACTGCCGATGCCTTGAGTGGTTCCCACCATGCTCGGTTGTTGCGGTACCAATCGACGGTTTCGCCGAGGGAGTCCTCGAACGGTTTCTCGAGTTTCCAGCCGAGCGCCGAGATCTTGTCGATGTTGACGGAGTAGCGGCGGTCATGTCCGAGACGGTCCTCGACGGGTCGGATGAAGCTCTCGTCGCGGCCGGTCAACTCCAGCAGCAGGTAGGTGAGTTCTCGGTTGGTGCGTTCGCGATGTGCGCCGATGTTGTAGACCTCGCCGATCGTGCCGTGTTGCAGCACGAGGTGCGCTGCACGGTTGTGGTCTTCGACGTGGATCCAGTCGCGCACGTTGCCGCCATCGCCGTACAACGGGACCTTGTGGCCATCGAGGAGGTTGGTGGTGAACAGCGGGATGACTTTTTCGGGGAACTGGAACGGTCCGAAGTTGTTCGAGCAGCGCGTGACGACGACCGGCAGACCGTAGGTCGTCACGTAGGAGAGGGCGATGAGATCACTGCCGGCTTTCGCTGCCGAGTACGGCGAGCGGGGGGTGAGGATGTCGGTTTCGATGAACGAACCGCTATCGATCGTGCCGTAGACCTCGTCGGTCGAGATGTGCAGGAACTTCTCGACGCCGACCTGGCGGGCGACATCGCACAACACGTTCGTACCGAAAACGTTGGTGGTGACGAACGCGTACGGATCGATGATCGAACGGTCGACGTGCGTTTCGGCGGCGAAATGGACGACGGCGTCGTGGCCGTCCATCGCTGCGAGAACGGCATCTCGGTCACAGATGTCGGCGTGCACGAAACCCGCCCGCTTGTCGTCGAGGACATCGCGGATGCTCGACAGGTTCCCGGCGTAGGTGAGCTTGTCGAAGACGGTGAGCTCGTCATCGGAATTGGCGAGTACCCAACGGATGTAGTTCGAGCCGATGAAGCCGGCAGCGCCGGTGACGAACAATTTCATGGGGACAGTTCCTTCAGGTTCGCATCTGCCAGTAGGGGCGCCGACCCGCTGGAAGATCGGCGCGGGTCGGGTTGGCCTTGTCGCGCTCGGACAGGATCGGTTCGGTGACACCCCAGTCGGCGCCGACGGCGGGGTCGTCCCATGCCACGCCGAGTTCGTCCTGCGGGTTGTAATAGCCGTCGACGAGATAGGTGATGACCATGTCGGTGATCGCGGCGAATCCATGAGCGACGCCCGGCGGGATGAAAACACCGTTGTGGTTGTCGCCGGACAGGTCGAGTTCGAGCGTTGCCCCATCGGTCGGGCCGCCCTCACGCAGGTCGTGCAGCACGACTCTCGCCGTCCCGAATGGGACGTACCAGTAGTCGGCCTGATGCAAGTGGTAGTGCAGACCGACGACTGCGTTCGCCTTGCGGTTGCCGCGGTTTCCCTGAACCATCTCACGGCCGTTCGGGAACCATTCGCGACGGTACGTCTCGATGAACAATCCGCGCTGATCACCGTGGATCGTCGGCTCGACGAGCCAGACGCCGGCAATCTTGTCGGACTCAAAAACGTTCGGCATGGTGTGGGACACTCGCTTTTCGTGGGTGGATGCGGGACGTGTCCCACGGAAGACAGGTTATTCGACGTCGATCTGACAATGATCGCCGACCATCAGACGCAACGCCCTTGGTTTCGCCTGCGTGCGATTCACCACGACGTCCTTACCGATCAACGAATCCTCCAAACGGGCGATCTCGATGATCTTGCTCGCTTCCATGATCACCGAGTGCTCGACCTCCGAATTACGCACCTCACACAGCGCGCCGATCGCCGAGAACGGTCCGATGAAACTGTCGACGATGATCGCGCCGGCACCGATCGCCACCGGGCCTCGGATCGTCGAGCGCACGACCGTCGCACCCGCCTCGACGATCACCCGACCGTCGATCGTCGAGAACTCGTCGATCACACCATCCAGACGCGTCTCGATCTTTTCCAGAAGCAACCGGTTGGCTTCCAACAACGGTGTCAACTTGCCCGTGTCGATCCACCAACCGCTCAACTCCTCCTGACTGACCCGCATCCCCTGATCGACCAACCACTGGATCGCGTCGGTGATCTCCAACTCCCCACGTGGCGACGGTTGAATCGATTTCACCGCTGTGATGATCATCGGGTCGAAGAGGTAGACCCCGACCAACGCCAGATCAGACGGCGGGTTCTCCGGCTTCTCCACCAGATTGACGACATTGCCGTCGGCGTCCAGCTCGGCGATACCGAAGCGGTGCGGATCAGGAACCTTCTTCAGCAAGATCTGGGCCATCGGCGGGTTGAACTCGTGGCGCGCCGTCTCGAACGACCGCACGAACGCACCAAGATCCTGTTCCAACAGGTTGTCACCGAGATACATCACGAAATCGTCTCCACCCAAGAACTCCTCGGCGATCAACACGCAATGCGCCAGACCGAGCGGTGCGTCCTGCGGGATGAAGGTGATCTTCGCCCCCCACGTGGACCCGTCACCGAGTGCCGCCATCACCTCGGCACGCGTATCACCGACGATCACACCGATCTCGACGATTCCAGCGTGGACCATCGCCTCGAGCCCGTAGAACAGGATCGGCTTGTTGGCGACCGGGACCAACTGCTTGGCGCTCGTGTGTGTGATCGGCCGCAGCCGTGTCCCGGCACCGCCGGCAAGAATGAGACCCTTCATGGCGGCGCAAGTCTCGCAGGTAGCAGCCCGAAAGCCCACCCTCGATCATCGAGAGTTTGCCGAACAGAAGCCGGCTGTTCAGACGTGGAACTGCTGGGAAAAGCGGTCTGCAGTTCGGGTCGCTCAGGACGGGACGGTCGTGGTCGACGGCGGCGTGTCCGTATCTCCACGGAAATAGGCGAGGATCGGATCGGCCGTTGCCGTGTCGACGTTCAGGACGTCCTTACCGTCGATGGTCACGCCGGTCACCGGCAATGAGTAGCGCTCGAGTTTGTCCGTTGCGAGATCACTGAAACGATCTTTGAGGTCGGTGACGGTCAGTCCGCTGTCGAGCGTCAACGATGCTGCGGCGGCGGTGAGGAGCGACGAGAGCAGCAGCGGATTCTGCCCGAGCGCGCCCTGCGCCTGGTTCAAGGCTGCCAGCATGAACTGCTGCTGGCGTTGGATGCGATCGAGGTCCGAGAGTGGATCCTCGACCCATTTACCGTTCTTGAACTCCTGGTAGTGGCGTGAGCGCGTGTACTGCAGCGAGCCGATGCCATCGAGTTTCGGGCAGCCTGATGCGAGGATGTTGAGGCCGGTGTTGGTGTCACGCGTCTGGTACGGGAAGCAGACCGTGACCCCGCCGATCGCGTCGACAACCTTCTTGAAGCCGACGAAATCGACCTCGATGTAGTGGTTGATGTCGATGTGGAAGTTGTTCTGGATCGTCTGCACGAGCGTCCCGGCGTTCTTGCTGAACGCTGCGTTGATGCGGTCCTTCGACGTCGTCCCGGCAATCGTCACCCACAGGTCACGCGGCAACGACAGCAGCACCGCTTGCCCCGTCGCCTTGTTGTGGCGCAGCAGCATGATTGTGTCACTGCGCTGGCCGGCCGGGGCACCAGGTCCGTCGATACCGCCGGCGTCTGCCGACGTCTTGTCCGTGTCGGCTCGCGTGTCGGAACCGACGAGCAGGTAGGTCTCGATGAGTGCCCCGGGTTTCGCCTTGGTGACGACGCGCGTGGCAGTCTCGTCGTGGGCGATGGACTTGTTCGTCTGGTTCGCTTCGTACGTGAGAGCCATCGATCCGCCGACTGCGAGGTAGACGAACAGACCGATGGCGCTGGCCATCCGAGCGGGGGAACGACGTCCTGGTGATCCTGACACGATGCTGCAACGGTAGCCAGCCCGCTCGCTCAAGTGGCGGCAGGCCGCATGTGGATGACGTCACCGGCAGAGACCAACTGCCTTCCCGAGTCCGTTTCGACGACGAGCCTGCCGTCGCGTTCGACATCGACCGCGGTGCCGAAGAGATCGCCGTCCGGTACTTCGATGCGCACCTCCAAACCGATCGTTCCGAGCAACGACCGGTACTCGTCGTGGATGTCGTCGGGGGAACCGGACGCGTCGAGCTGGCGGGACAACACGTCCAACAGCGCAAACAGCACCTCGTCGCGAGATCCGTGCAGTAGGCGCGCGGCGTCGGGCGGCGCCCACCCGATGTTCAGTCCGAGACCGACGACGACGTAGTCGACCCGATTCGCTGCTCCGCCGGCCTGCGCGAGGATCCCTGCGAGTTTGCGGCCGTCGAGCAGCAGGTCGTTCGGCCATTTGATCGACGGTGTGACACCTGCAACCTGTTGGCAAGCCCGCACTGCGGCAACGGCGACCCGCTGCGTCAAGGCGTGCAGCGGATCGAGATGCCGGCGAAACAGGATCGAGGCCAGCAGGTTGCCGGAACCCTCCGAATCCCATCTGCGGTCACGTCGTCCGCGCCCGGCCGTCTGGTGATCGGCGACCAGGACCGTTCCATCGCCAGCGCCTTCGGCGGCGGCGACGATCAGATCGGCGTTGGTGGAACCTGTCTGCGTGACGACTGTGACAGCAAAGTACGGCGGCCAGATGTCATCGCGAGCTGTCATAGAACCTACATTGTCATCCGTGCTTCAAAAGATCCTGATCGCCAACCGCGGCGAGATCGCCGTCAGAGTCATCCGCGCCGCCAAAGAACTCGGTATCAAGACCGTCGCGGTCTATTCCGAACTCGACCGGAACGCGCTGCACGTGCGCCTCGCCGACGAGGCATACGCCCTCGGTGGCATGACCGCCGCCGAGAGTTACCTCAACACGGAGGCGATCCTCGACGCCATCCGTCAGAGCGGTGCTGACGGCGTCCACCCCGGTTACGGCTTCTTCTCGGAGAACCCCGACTTCGCCAGGCAGATCGCGGCAATGGGTGTTGCCTTCATCGGACCGCCGCCGGAGGCGATGGACGAGATGTCGGACAAGGTCTCGTCGCGCAAGGCGGCATTGCGAGGCGGTGCGCCGATCGTGCCGGGTACGACGGAGTTCGCCAAGAGCGCCGATGAGATCAAGGAATTCGGCGCGTCGGCCGGCTACCCGATCGCCATCAAGGCGGCCTTCGGTGGCGGCGGTCGCGGCATGAAGGTCATCAAGTCGGAGGCCGACGTGCAGGAGGCGATGGATTCCGCCAAACGCGAGGCCAAAGCGTTCTTCGGACGCGACGAGATCTACGTCGAGAAGTACCTCACCTGGCCGCGGCACGTCGAGGTGCAACTCGTCGGCGATCAGCAGGGCAACGTCGTGTGGATATCGACACGCGACTGCTCAGCGCAGCGCCGCCACCAGAAACTGATCGAGGAAGCGCCGGCACCTGCACTCGGCGAGGGCATCGAAACGGCGATGGGCGAAGCTGCCGTCAAGGCTGCGAAGGCGGTCGGTTACTACAACGCTGGCACCGTCGAATTCATCTATCAGGACGGCGAGTTCTTCTTCCTCGAGATGAACACCCGGTTGCAGGTCGAACACCCGGTTAGCGAGATGATCACCGGCATCGACCTCGTCGAATGGCAGATCCTCGTCGCCTCCGGTGAACCGTTGCCGATGACGCAGGCCGACGTCGACGCCAGCCGCCACGGCGCAGCGATCGAGATCCGCATCAACGCCGAGAATCCGGCAGGCGGCAAGTTCCTGCCCTCCCCCGGCACGATCACGGCACTCAAGGCACCTGACGGTTTCGGGACCCGTTTCGACGCCGGCTACGAGGCCGGCGACGAGATCAGCCAGTACTACGACAACCTCATCGGCAAACTGATCGTCTGGGGCAAGGACCGTCCGACAGCGATCGCCAGAGCGATTCGGGCGTTGGAGGAGACCGTCGTCGAGGGCGTTGCCACCACGATCCCGGCAGATCTGGCGATCCTGCGCCATCCCGACTTCGCTGCTGTCACACACTCGACGAAATGGGTCGAGGAGACACTCGACCTCAGTGGTATCGACGCCGTCAAACCCAGCCCGCAGAGCGCGGACGGCCAAGCACCACTCGTGCAGCGTCAGACGACCGTCGAGGTCAACGGCAAGCGATTCGATGTCAAACTGTGGGTGCCTGATGCACCGGTCGTCGCCGTCGCCGCCGGCGCTGCTGCCAAGAAGGCACCGCGGGCTGCTGCGTCGTCCGGCGGGGGAGGCCTCGGTTCGGGTGACGTCATCGTCCCGATGCAGGGAACGATCGTCAAGATCCTCGTCGAGGTGGGTCAGTCGGTCGAAGTCGGTCAGGCCGTCGTCGTGCTCGAAGCGATGAAGATGGAGAATCAGATCCAGGCCGAAAAGGCCGGCAAGGTCAAAGAGATCAAGGTTGCCGCCGGCGCAACGGTCGGCGCAGGGGACGTCGTCGCCGTGATCGAGTAGACTTCCTCGCACGCCACGTCCGGCGCCAGGGCGCCTTTCGTGACGGCTCGGGAGCGATGCCGCGACGGGTGCGCATCGAGTATTTCCGTGACGCTGAGCCCCATCCGAGTATTTCCTTCGCGGCGTGGGGCGTGTTCCTACTCGATTGATTCGTCGAACGGGCCAGTGGCGGACTACGCCGAGGCTGGGGGCGTGTCGGCGATGACGATCGTGCCGGCGGCCTTGTCGTGCAGCCCTTGCCGGCGAGGGTCGACAAACGCCACGATGTACACCGGGAACACGAGGTACGGACCGATCGCCGGGACGGCGCCCAATGCTGTCGGCAGCAGTGCTCTGATGGCGGAGTACCACCACCCTGGCGGGCCACCGTTGTCGACACGTACAACACGAATGTGGGTGGCGAGCTTGCCGACCGTGCGTCCCCATACGGCGATGCACACCGTGTGGTAGACCGCCGAAACGACCGACACGATGGCGGTGATCAACAGGTACTCGCCGTCGCCGATCTTGGTGTTGTTGGTGGTCAGTGCCCAGATGAACACGACCGCAAATGCTGGGACCACAACGATCAACTCGTCGAGGATCGCAGCCCACCAGCGCGACCGGATTCGCGCCAGTACGAGTCCTTTGGGGAGCGGGTGCTCGGTTTCGGTCTCGGTCGAGAACATCGGTCAGCAGCCAGTGTTTCGACGAATGCGGATGCTTCGATGATCGCACGATGACGAGTCGGTGGACGTCACTCGGCGGCCTCGGCGATCGCCTCTGCGAGCGCAGGATGCACCAGCAGACTCTCGACGATGTCGGTCACTTTGAGGTTGGCGGTGACCGCAAGGGCGATGACGCTGATCAATTCGGCGGCATGACGCCCGACGATCGATCCGCCGAGTACGACGCCGGTTGCCGGGTCGGACAGGATCTTCACGAAGCCACGCGAATCGTTGTTGATCAGCGCTTTCGGGGTTCCCGAGAACGGCACCTTGGTGACGCGGATCTTGCGGCCGAGTGAGAACGCTTCCGCTTCGGCGAGGCCCACATCGGCAATTTCGGGCTCGGTGAAGATCGCCGACGCCGCCTTGTCGTAATCGAGGTGACGGTGGGCGACGGTCTGCAGACCCATGGCGTGTTCTGCGACCTTGCGGCCCTGCATCGAAGCGACGGAGGAGAGCGGCAGCTTGCCGCTGACGTCGCCGGCCGCGTAGATATGGGCGACGTTGCTCTGGCAGTGGCGGTTGATCTCGATATAGCCGCTGCGGTCGGTTTCGACGCCGGCGGCATCGAGTGCCAGCCCGTCGCTGTTGGGCACGGAGCCGATCGCCAAGACGGCATGGCTGCTATACACGACACGGCCGTCGTCACAGCGCACCGTCACTCCCTCGTCGGTGCGCTCGATTTCGGTCGCCCTGGCGCCTTTGAGCAACTTGACGCCGCGTCGCAGAAAATCTTCCTCGAGCAATGCTGCAGCGTCGCCGTCTTTGCCTGGGAGCACCTGCTGGCGGCTGACGACCAGGGTGACCTTGGCGCCGAAGGACGAGAACATGTGCACGAATTCCACGCCGGTGACGCCAGAGCCGATCACCGTGATGTGCTCGGGGAACTCCTTCGGCGGATAGCAGTCGCGAGTGGTGAGGATTCGTTCGCCGTCCGGCTGGCACCAGTCGGGGATGCGCGGGCGGGTTCCCGTGGCAATGAGAATTTTGTCAGCGGTGAGTTCGACCAGCCCTGTCTTGGTCTCGACGACGATGTCGTTCGGGCTCTTGAAACGGGCGAACCCGGCGATCATCGTCACGCCCTGGCTGTGCAGCAGGCGGGTCGTGCCACTCTGCAGGCGGTCCTTGATACCGGCGATGCGCTCGGCGAGGGCATCGTTGTCGATTTCCGCTACCTGCTGCTCGAGGCCCATGCCCTGAATCCGACGGGTGAAGCTCATCGCTCCACCGGTGGCGATCATCGTCTTCGACGGGATGCAATCCCACAGATGTGCCGCACCGCCGATGACGTCACGTTCGATCACCGTGACCGTCGCCCCGAGCCGCGCGGCGTGTGTCGCTGCAGTATTGCCGGCAGGTCCCCCGCCGATGATCACGAATCGTAGAGCCACGGACCGAGACTACTCGTCCGTCGTTTCAGTCCGGCTCCGCCTTCGTGGGCGGGGAGCTGGTCGCGAGCTACGAGTCGCCGTCGCTGAATCCGTCGGAGCCGAACATCACAGAACGCTGGCTCACCGATACCGCCTCGGCGAGCGGCGCCGCTTCGATCGCCGGCGACTCGATCACCGCTGGGCGTGCGCCGGGCACCGCACCGGCGACCGTGGTCGTCGTTGCCGGAGCAGTTGTCGAGGACGGAACGGGCGTTGCATTGGGGTCTGGGATCGTCCGCTGCACCGGGTCGGACGCGCGGACGGGGTTGGCGACCTTCAGACCGGGCGGAAAAGCCGGGATGCCGCCGTACGGCGGGACGGGGGCGCCAGTCGGGCAGTACCGGGAGGGGTAGCCGATCTGGTCACGGGCCTGGCCCACATATTCGAAGTGCATGCCGTCGGAGAACAGGAAGTTGCCGCCCCATGCGAAACCGTAGTGACGGAAGATCTGCACGACCCTGCAGTCCATCTGCGGCACGCCTCCCTCGGGGTTCGTCGTCGTGTTCATGTCGATCGCCATCGCCCACGCATGCCGCGAGAGCCCGCCGATGTTGCCGCTGAGGCGGTTGAACCGCGGGTTGAAACACCCACCGTACTGGTTGCTGTTCGACACGTTGATCGCCCCCGACAGGCCGCTCGCAGCGATCTGCGAAAGCGCCGCCTGGATCGCCGGCCTCACGGTGTTGTGACAGGCGGCGACGATGCCGATACCAGCGAACGGTGTGCGGACTCCGCCTCCGCTGATGTTCGCAGCGACCCACGACGGCAGGATGTGGATCGAGTCACCTGACGTGAGCTGATACGGGAACTCACCGAGCAGCGCCTTCGTCTGCGACAGGCTGAGATTGGAGTCCGGGCTGGCGATGTCCCACGAACGATTGACGCGAACCGTCGTGCTGATCAATCCGTTGGCGTTCAGGGCACCTTCGAGAGCCGAACGACTGGCAAACCCCCATACGACCATGCGGGTCACGATCGCCAGGCCGAGTGCGTCGGCCTGGGCGTCGCCAACGACGATCTCCGCTCCGCCGATCGTCGCGTCCGGGGCGATCATGCCGATCGTCAACTGCACGAGGTTGCCGGCAGCGGCGATCAGTTCGACGACATCGCCGACCTGCGCGCCACGCATGTTCGCAGAGGTAGATCCGAGCACGATCTGCCCACGTGCGAGGACAGTGGCGACGTCGGGGCTCATCGTCGCAGCTGCTGCGTCGATCGCCATCGACGTGACCCCCATCGGGTATTGATACGTGTCGGGGGCAGCCTGCACCGCTGTGCCTCCGCGTAGCAGGCGGGTCATACCGACCGTCGCCGACCGCCCGTTCGCCGCGTGTGCCCCGAGTTGAGTGGTCGCATTGGCACCTGCCTGAGCCGTTGCCGAGGTCAGTTCGCTCTTGTTGTTGAGCGAGACATAGTCGATCGAGGCAGCGGTGGCAGGTCGCGGCGCGAGCACCGGAAATGCCAGCAGGCCGACCACCAACGCAACGAGCACCCCGACCAGTGCGAGCGGATTTCGACGAGTCATATGCCACGACCCTATGTCCTGCGCTCGAAGGTGGCAATGTCGCTCGTCGGGGGAATGCGTCGCCGGCGTGATCCAGGCGGTGTGGACCGCCACCCGTTCGTCAAATTCCATCGGCTGCGTCGGGGGAATCGGTAGCGTGTGACACCTGATGAATGCTGACGACAGCGGCACTGCCGAACCGACGGAGATGGGCTACGACGTCGGGGAGAACGAGGCCCTCGGCGCTGGATCCTCGTCCGGGTTGGCCAGTGAGATGACGAGGCGGTTCGCCCGGATCGACGCCATCCGCGCCGAAGGCGGCGAGCCATACCCGTACCGATTCGATCGCACCCACACGCTCGCCGAGATCCGCGCAGAGCACGGTGACCTCGAACCGGGAACGGAAACCGGGACGCATGTCGCCGTCGCCGGCAGGGTGCTGTTGATCCGCGACGGCGGCAAGTTGATCTTCGCGACGATGCGCGATCGGTCAGCGGAGATCCAGCTGTTCGTCTCGAAGGCCGTCGTCGGCGACGAACCCTTCGGCGAGTTCCGGCAACTCGACCTCGGCGACTGGGTCGGGGTCCACGGCATCGTGATGACCACCCGCAAGGGCGAACTGTCGATCAAGGTCGACCGCTTCGAACTGCTGAGCAAGGCGGTCCGCCCGCTCCCCGACAAGTGGAGGGGACTGACGGATACCGACACCAGGTTCCGTCAGCGCTACGCCGACCTCATCGTCAATGAACAGGCCCGCCGCGCCTTCCAGATCCGCCACGCGATGATCTCGAGCTTTCGTCGCACGCTCGACAGCCACGATTTCATCGAGGTCGAGACACCGGTGCTGCATATGGAAGCAGGCGGTGCCCATGCCCGCCCGTTCGTCACGCACCACAACACCCTCGACATGCCGATGGTCCTGCGCATCGCCCTCGAACTGCACCTCAAGCGGCTGATCGTCGGCGGATTCGAACGCGTCTACGAGATCGGCAGGGTGTTCCGCAACGAGGGCATTTCCACACGGCACAACCCCGAGTTCACGATGATGGAGCTGTACTGGGCGTTCGGCGACTACTCCGAAGTGATGGCGATCACCGAGGAACTGCTGCGCAACGCCGCCCAGGATGCGACCGGTTCGATGGTCATCGATGTCAACGGCACGAGCGTCGACCTCGCCACCCCGTTCCGCCGGGCACGGATGATCGACCTGATCGAGGAGCAGATCGGCGTCGCTGTCCACCCCTCGATGCCGCTCGACGATGCACGGTTGCTCGCCGACGAGCACGGCGTCAAGGTCAACACCGCCTGGGGCACGGGCAAGATCATCGAGGAACTCTTCGAAGCAACCGCCGAGGCCGATCTCGTCCAGCCGACATTCGTCACGGGTCACCCCGTCGAGATCTCGCCACTCGCCCGCGTCGACCGCAACGACCCGTTCCTGACCGAGCGGTTCGAACTGTTCGTCGGCGGCCGGGAGATCGCCAACGGCTACAGCGAACTCAACGATCCGCGTGAGCAACGGGCCCGATTCGAGGACGAGCAGTCGGCCCGCGACGCCGGCGACGACGAGGCAGGAAGGGTCGATGAGGACTACCTGCGAGCGCTGGAGTACGGCATGCCACCGACGGGTGGACTCGGCGTGGGAATGGACCGCGTCGCCATGTTGCTCGCCGGAACGAACTCGATCAAAGAGGTCATCCTCTTCCCGACGTTGCGTCCGGAGGTCTTCTGATGGCTGCGGCATGGGGTGCAGGGCTGGCGACGATCGCCGCCGACGGAGCCGTGCTCGACACGTGGTATCCGTCGCTCGGCTGGGGCGACGCCGTCCCGGAAACCGTTGATTTCGCTGGGCTGCAAGCCGCAGAGCAGTCCGACGAAGTCCGTGGTGTGCGCATCGTCGCCATCACGACGCTGATCGAAACCGACGTTGCACCTGCCGGACCGAGCGATGGATATCTGCGTCTGCATCTGTTGTCGAACCGCCTGACGGCGCCGCGGACGATCAACCTCGAAGGGCTCTTCGGCGTGCTTGCAAACGTCGCATGGACGAACCTCGGCCCCGTGGCCGTCGCCGACGTCGCCGCGGTTGCACTGCGCGAACGCGTCGCTGGACGATTGCTGACCGTACGCAGTATCGACAGGTTCCCGCGCATGCTCGACTACGTTGTGCCGTCGGGCGTGCGCATCGCTGACGCCGATCGAGTACGCCTCGGCGCCCATCTCGCCGAGGGCACCGTCGTGATGCACGAGGGTTTCTGCAACTTCAACGCCGGCACGCTCGGCACGTCGATGGTCGAAGGCCGCATCTCTCAGGGGGTCATCGTCGGACGGGGATCGGACATCGGTGGCGGTGCCTCGATACAGGGCACCCTGTCAGGGGGCGGTACCCACGTCGTGAGCGTCGGCGAGGGGTGCCTGCTCGGTGCCAACTCCGGTCTCGGCATCAGCCTCGGTGACAACAGCGTCGTCGAAGCCGGCCTCTACATCACCGCCGGCACACCGGTGAAGCTGCCGGACGGCGACGTCGTCAAGGCACGCGAGCTGTCCGGTATCAGCAATGCGCTGTTCATCCGCAACGGTCAGACGGGTGTGGTCGAACTCCGCCAGCGCACCGGCCACTGGGGCGGCCTCAACGCTGCGCTCCACAGGCACTGAGTACCCCTGAACCCCGATCGAGTAGAAACCGGCCCCCTGGTGGGACGCAAATACTCCTCGGAGCGAACTACTCGATCGGCGCCGACCAGGCGCTGGACGAGCCACCGCGCGGCGCTTGACTGTTCGTCGGAGGGGCTGTTCGTCGTACAGTCGCCGCTATGAACTGGAATAGCCCGTGAGCGTGCCGATTCTCTTCTTCGATCGTGACTTCCCGGCGGAGTACAGCCATCTCATCGATGGTCGTGCGGTCGTCAGCGGACCAGACGACGTCGACCTGCCGGCCGCTGACGCCGTCGTCGCCGGGGCGACTCGACCGTGGAATGCGGCGGCGTTCGCGCTCGGGCGGCGACTGAAGGTCATCTCACGCGTCGGCGTCGGATATGACAATGTCAGTGTCGCTGATGCGACCGCTGCCGGGATCGTGGTGTGCAACACCCCGCTCGCGCCGACCGTCTCGACCGCTGAGCACACGATCATGTTGATGCTCGCCGTCGCCAAGCAGCTGCCGGATCTGCAGGTCAGGGCGCGCGCCGGGTTGGCGGGCAGTCCGGTCGGGACGGCGCTCGAACTGGACGGCTGCACGCTCGGACTGATCGGGATGGGGCGCATTGCCACTCGCGTCGCCGTGGCAGCTCAGGGATTGGGCATGAATGTCGTCGCCCACGATCCATACCTGACGTCTTCGCCGATCCCCGGAGTGCAGATGGTGTCGATGGCGGAGCTGTTCGGTGCATCAGACGTCGTCTCGCTGCACGCTCCGTCGATGCCAGAGACACGCCACATGATCAATCCCGACACGCTGGCGATGATGAAACCCGGTGCCCGTCTGATCAACTGCGCACGCGGCGGACTCGTCGACCAGGACGCGCTGCTCGCAGCACTCGACTCAGGTCACCTTGCCGCAGCAGGCCTCGATGTCACCGAACCCGAACCGCTTCCCGCCGGTCATCCGCTGCTCGAACACCCGAACGTCATCGTCACCCCGCACGTCGCTTCGGCAACCGTTGCCGGGCGCGAACGCCTGTACCGGCAGGCGATCGACAACGCCATCGCCGTGCTCACCGGACAGCCGGCGAGCATCGTCACCCACTAGTCACTACCGAGATGCCACCGAGTCACTACCGGGTCGGATCATCGCCAACCACATGACCGTCACTTGTTGAAAGGCCGCAGTATGAGCACACTTCGTCAACGTTGGGATGCCGGCGAGGAAACCCTCGGCGTCTGGCTGTCGTCGCCGAGTTCCGTCGTCGCCGAGACCGCAGCGACGGTCGACTTCGACTTCGCCTGTATCGACATGCAGCACGGCGCCAACGACTACCAGGCAACCGTGGGGATGATCCAGGCGATTCTGCTCGCAGGGGGCACGCCGATCGCTCGGGTTCCGTGGAACGAGCAGGGCATCATCGGCAAGATGCTCGACGCCGGGGCAACAGGCGTCGTCGTGCCGATGGTCAACTCCGTCGCCGAGGCGGAAGCGGTCGTACGTTCCTGCCACTACCCGCCGCTCGGTGCCAGGAGCTTCGGCCCGATCATGGCGTTGACCCGCGACAGCGGCTACTACGCCACGGCCCGCGACTCGGTCGCTGTCATTCCGATGATCGAGACGGTGCAGGCCGTCGAGCACATCGACGAGATCCTCTCGGTCCCCGGCATCGACGCCATCTACGTCGGACCGGCCGACCTGTCGATCAGCCTCGGACTTCCACCGGGGAACAACGACGACGAACCGGCGTTCACCGAGGCGTTGCTGACGATCGTCGCCGCCTGCAACAAGGCGGGGGTCATCGCCGGCATCCACTCGACGGGGGCGCTCACCCCCCTCCGTCGTCATCAGGGTTTCCGCATGATCACCGTCACCAGCGACCTGCTGGCGATGCGCACCCGCCTGGCATCCGAGCTGCAGGAGGCTCGCGACGGCATCGTCGGCAACTCCCAACCCGGCGGCGTCATGTACTGATCCTCCTGCCTCGCTCACCGAACTGAGTCCACCTACCCGCCACAGTTGGCGGCAAACGGGCCGAGGAACTGAGTCCCAGGCCGAGGAAGTGGCAGATACGTTGCAGGGATGGATTTCGAGGGCTTCGCCACGCTCGTCAAGACTCGCAGAACGTCGTTGCTGCTGGACGCCGAACGGCCGGTGCCGGCTGCGTTTGTCGCCGAGTTGTGCGAGCTGGCGACGTGGGCACCGAATCACAAGAAGACCTGGCCGTGGCGCTTCGCCAACTTCACCGGCGCTGGACGCAACAGGATCGGTGAGGCCTACTTCGACGACCTGGTGGCCGCCGGGGCCGATCCGCGGCATCCGAAGGTGATGAAAACGAAGGGCAAGTACGCCAGGGCGGGGGCAATTGTCGCCGTCGGCAGCGCTCGTGATTTCGACGAAACGCTCGACGCCGAAAATGCCTATGCGGTCGCCGCTGGTATCGAGCACATCCTCCTCGGGGCGACGGCAGCTGGGCTCGGCTCGTTCTGGGGCAGTCCGCCGATACTCGCTGCACCGACCGCTACCGCACTGTGCGGATTCGAGAAGGACACCAAAATTCTCGGCCTGATCTACCTCGGCTACTCGATCGGCGAGATGCCGGCTGTCGAGCGACCGCCGGTCATCATCACGACGATCGAGTAGCCACCCAGTACGCCCCTGTTACGACCCTCGATCGGTCGCCCAGCCCGGTCGAGACTCGAAGCTCCCGTGACCGTTGGGGTCAGTCAGCGGTCGACCCGGAGGCGAGCGGCAGCGGTTTCGCTGCTGGCGCCGATCTTGCGGTGATCGGCCCCGCGGGCCGCTCCGAGGCCCATCACCGGCATGTTCGCGTAGATCGTCTCGTAGTCATGTGATGCGACCTTGTAGGTCTCGTGGTAGACGCCGACATCGCCGCTCGAGCCGACCTTGTCGTTGAACGCCCGCCACGCCGGGAAATGCAGACCACTCGGATTCTTGGCGAACGCCTGCAGATCCTCGACCGACCTCCAATACTGGATGAGGTTGACGGTCCGGCCGGCGACCATCGTGCGGGCACCGAGGAAGCCGGATTCCGGGTGCTCGTACAGTTCCTTCACCATCGGGCCCATCGCCTTGGCGACGGGCATCCATTTGCGGACCTTGCGCAGCTTGTTGACACGCGCACCGATGATGAACACGACGAAGTCGCCTTCGATCGTCGCCGTGTACCTGCCCGCTTCAACCTTGCTCATGAATTCCCTCGATCTGGCTCGTCGGTCATGGATAGTGAAACTATCTAGTTAGTGGATAGTATAACTATCCACTACACGAGTCAAGCAGCGACGGAGTAGTCGATGAGGATTTCCGAATTGAGCGAGCGAAGCGGCGTCGCCGTTGCGACGATCAAGTACTACCTACGCGAGGGCCTCCTGCACCCTGGCCTGACGCTCGCACCGAATCGGGCAGACTACGACGACGAACACGTCAGACGACTCCGTCTGATCCGTGCCTTGATCGAAGTCGGTGGGCTGTCGATCGCCAGTGTCGTGCAGACGTTGGCGGCAGTGGATGACGCATCGGTTTCGATCCATGACGCCTTCGGTGTCGCCCAGGATGCCCTCAGCCCGGCGACGCCGACACCGGCGCCGGAGTTGGGTTCGACACCGACGGGATCGAACTCGCCAACTCCGTGTACCGATGCGCAGCTCGAGGTCGATCGCTGGCTACGGAGGCGCCGCTGGAAGGTCAGACCAGATGCTGCCGCGAGGACGGAACTGGCCGAGACGCTCGCTGCGCTTCAGCAGTTCGGCTGGGGCCACTCGGCCTCCCTGTTCGATGGCCTCGCCGACTACGCACTCGAACAGGCCGGGTTGGAAGTCGGCTACCTCGATCCACAGCAGGACAGGTCGTCATTGATGGAACAGGCCATCATCGGGACGGTGGCATTCGAGCAGGCCTATGGAGCAATTCGCCGCCTCGCCCTCGAGCATCAGAGCTACCAGCGTTTCGGTCGCCGGCGATCGGTCAGCGCGTGACGACGATCACGTTGCCTTCGCCGTGCCTCGTCGTGTTGGTCGGAGTCGCAGGCTCCGGCAAGTCGACGTGGGCTGCTCGCAACTTCGAGGCGAGCCACATCGTCTCCAGTGACGCGATCCGGGCGCTCGTCGGAGAGGGCGAGGGCGACCAGGCGGCTTCGAAGGATGCCTTTGCGATCCTCGACGAGGTGGTCGAACGACGACTCGCCCGGAAGCTGACGACCGTCATCGACACGCTCGGCCTCGATCCGAAGCGGCGCCAGGCGTACCGGGCGATGGCCGCTCACGCTGCACTTCCGTGTGTCGCCGTGGCGATCGAAATCGACCCGGCGAGGGTCCGCAGGCGGAACCGCTCACGGACCAAACGTGTTCCCGACAAGGTCGTCACCGATCAGCTGGCGACGTGGCAGAACATTCCGGCGACACTGCTGACGGAGGGTTTCGAAGCCGTCCATCTCCTGGTGCCGCCGCAGGACCCACCGCACGACGGACCACAGGATCCACCGCACGACGGGCCAGAGCGTAGAGCGGCAACAGCCGCTGGTTTGGCGCCCGCGGACGCGCCGGTCGTGCTACCGGCAGCGCAATCGGACAACGGTCCGGCGGCGACACTCGTGCCGGCTGGCATGATTCGAACGGCCCCAGCACCCCTCGACCACCCGGTGCCGAACGGAGCGAAGTCTGTCGAGCGGGCACTGCGCTTCGGGCTGCAGATTTCCCGCTTCGACTTCGCAGGGGGTCCCGCCGAGGTCGGAGAGCGCCTCGGCAGGATCGTCCAGACCGCAGAGCGATGCGGCTTCGAGAGTGTCTGGGTGATGGATCATTTCCGTATGCCGCCGCAGGTCGGACGGGCTTGGGACGACATGCTCGAGAGCTACACCACGCTCGCCTTCCTCGCAGCTCGGACCACGACGATCCGCTTGGGCACGCTGGTCACCGGAATCACCTACCGCAACGTCGCCCACCTCGGCAAGATCGTCGCCACGCTCGACGTGTTGTCCGGGGGACGGGCGAACTGCGGTATCGGCCTCGGATGGTTCAAGCAGGAGCACGAAGGATACGGGTGGGTGTTGCCATCGGTCGCCGAGCGGTACTCGCTCGTCGAGGATGCCCTGGCACTGCTCCCACAGATGTGGGGCCCCGGGAACAAGCCGTTCGCCGGAACGGTACTCAGCGTTCCAGACACGACGTGCTATCCCCGTCCGCTGCAGGCACACATCCCGCTGCTGCTCGGTGGATCGGGCGAACATCGAACGCTACGGCTGGTCGCCCGCCACGCCGATGCCTGCAACCTGTTCGGCGAGGCACCGGAGCTTCGCCGGAAACTCGGCGCCCTCGCGCGCCACTGCGACGATGCCGGGCGCGATCCTGCCGATATCGATGTCACGCACCTGTCGAGTGTGCTGGTTGCCGACACGACGACCGAGCTTGCGTCACTGATCGAACGCCGGCGGCCACGTTCGATGAGCGCAGAACGCTTCGCCCGCTCGGCGAACGCCGGAACCATCGGCCAGCATGTCGACCGGCTGGCGAACCTCTCGGAGGCCGGCGTGCAACTGGAGATCGTCAGCCTCGCCGATCTGCAGGGCCCGGAGCAGATCGAGCGATTCGGCGACGTCATCGACGCCTTTCGGTGACGGGTGACGGGTGACGGGTGACGGGTGACGGCGACGGCTGACGGCCACCGACTTCGACTGCTGACGTCGGCCGAACCGGTCGCTCAGACGGGGGAGCGCAGGCTGCTGATCAGTTGTTGGAAATCCGTCCGCGGCCGCAGCGTCGTGAACGCCATGTCGGCACCGGCGCGATCGGGGTTGGGGATCTCGACCATCGCCCGGCGGAGCCAGGAAACGGCGTCGTCGTCGAAGCCGCGACGGGCGAGGTGCGTGGCCGCGACGTAGAAGATCTCCGGATCGCCGAACTGCTGATACAGCCCGGTGCACAGTTCGAGAAACGCCGAGGGATCGCCGAAATTGCCGAGCACTCTCGCCAGCGAAAAGGCATGCTGCTTGTCGCGGACGTCGAGCGGTCGAGGTATGTAAGGAATCAGCGCAGCCAACTCGGGTCTTGTCGGGTCCGGCAACGTCCACGGCCCCGGCATGGCGATGTCGGCAAGCGCCTCGCGTACCCGCGTCTCGACACCGACACCCAGCGCGAAATGCGCTTTCAGCCACGGCGAGACCTCCCACCCTGGTGGCATCAACGGCGGTGTCCCAGTCGTCCAGGCGGTCAACTCGGCGACGACAGCCGCCGGATCGGCCGGTCGGAGACGCTGCAGATCGAACGTGCCTGCTGGAACCGCAACCTCACGCTGGCGCAGCGACTGCAGTGTCTGGATGCAGCTGAACCCGCTGAAGATCAACAGCAGCAACGACGAGGTCAGTACGAAGTACGGGAACGCCTGGAATTGACTCCAGACGGCGCGGGTCAGCGACGGGTCGAAGAGACTGGTGCTCTGCGCCCGGAACTGCGCATCCTGGCCGATCGTGGCGTGATCGGTCAGCGCGCCGACGACGGCGATGATGCCGACGACGCAGAGGCTGAAGATCGCCATGAACCGCAGCGCCTGACGCTCGGAGCGGAAGCGCCGCACGACCTGCATCACCACGTGACCGCCATCCAACGGCCACAGCGGCAAGAGGTTCAGGAGGGAGATGACGACGCCTGCCCAGCCGAGTCCGCGCCACAGGTCGCCGCCGAGAAAGGCCGACCGTGACGTCGCGTAGACGATGTGGTTGACCGGATCGATGGAAACGATCGAGTCGCTGTAGAGCGAATGCACCAGCGCCAGACCGCCGAGGCCGAACGCCAGCTGACTGAACGGTCCGGCAACGCTGATGAGGATCTGCTGTGAGCGTTTCAGCGGCTTTTCGGCACTGTAGGACGCCCATCCGACGAGAAGGTTGAGCTGAATCGCCGTCGTCGCCCCGAAGCGCCGGGCGGTCAGCGCATGACCGAGTTCGTGGATCAGCGTGAGCACCCCGACGAAGACAGCGGCAAACAGTCCGGCGCGCCGGCCGCCGGAGATCCCGAAGATCATGAACAGGCCGAGGAAGAACCAGGGCTGGATCGTGACCGGGATGCCGAACGCAGAAAAGCGGATCATGCCGCCACGACGGTACCGCCAGAGCCGGAGTTTGCGCGAGCGGGCCGGACTAACCTGGACGTATGACAGCTACGGAAGCCCCGGCGACAGCATCTACATCCGCCATCCCGTCGATCGACGGCATCCCGCTGACACCGAAGGAAACGAGCTTCGACATCCCGACGTTCGCCTCCGTCGAAGAGGAACGAAAGCATCGCAAGGAGAAGCTCGCCGGAGCACTGCGGATCTTCGGCCGTCTCGGCTTCGGCGAAGGTGTTGCCGGGCACATCACGGTCCGCGACCCGGAGTTCCCCGACCATTTCTGGGTGAATCCGTTCGGGATGAGCTTCCGCCACATTCGCAGCAGCGATCTCATCCTCGTCAACCACAACGGTGATGTCGTCTACGGAACACGGCCGGTCAACCGCGCCGCGTTCGTCATCCATGCCGCCGTGCACGAGGCTCGCCCTGACATCGTCGCCGCCGCCCACGCCCACTCGGTGAACGGCAAGGCGTTCAGTTCGCTCGGCATCAAGCTCGACCCGATCACACAGGACTCGTGCATCTTCTACGAGGACCACACCGTCATCACCGCCCAGGGCGGGGCGGTCGTCTTCGAGATCGAAGCCGGCCGTGAGCTCGCCTCGCACTTCCCCACCGGTAAGGCGGCGATCCACCAGAACCACGGCCTGTTCACGGTCGGCGAATCCGTCGACGAGGCAGCGTTCTGGTTCATCAGCATGGAGCGCTCGTGCCAGGCTCAATTGCTGGCGATGGCTGCCGGCACGCCAAAGCTGATCCCCCGCGAAATGGCGAGCTATACGCAGGAGCAGACCGGCTACCACTTCGCCGGCTGGTTCAGCTTTCAGCCGCTGTGGCAGGAGATCACCCGCACCGATCCGGAACTGTTCGAGTAGTTTCGGCGATCGCGTCCACCCGAGTGTCGTGACGCCCGTGAGCGTCACCGTGACACTCGAGCGGTCGTCGTAAACGATGTCCTCGGCGTTGCCCCGACCGCTGCCGCATCAGTTCAATAGAACCCGTGACGACATCGGCGGCTGCCTCGACCAAACGGGGTTCGCTCGCCGACTTCTCACCGGAGCCGCTGTTCGTCCTCAGCGCGATCTCGCAGTATCTCGGAGCGGCGATCGCCATCAACCTCTTCAGGGAGCTCAGCCCGGCGAGTGTCGCCTGGTTGCGGGTGACCTTCGCGGCGATCGTCGTCATCGCCATCAGTTGGAGGGATCGCCGCCCGTGGACGCGCCGGGCGCTCATCGGCGTCGCCGTCTTCGGAGTATCGACGGCGTTGATGAACCTCTTCTTCTACCTCGGCATCGCTCGGCTCGGCCTCGGAAAGAGCGTGGCGATCGAGTTCATCGGTCCGATCACCGTCGCCGCGTTACGTACCCGCACCGCACGGAACTTCGCTGCGCTCGGACTGGCGGCATTCGGCGTCGTCGTACTCGCAGGATTCGGTGTGTCCGGCAAACTCGCCGGCCTGCTGTTCATCCTCGCCGCATCGGCGATGTGGGCGATGTACATCGTCTTCGGAACCCGCGTGGCACGTGACGACCGAGGACTGTCGGGTCTCGGTATCGGGCTGGCCATCGGCGCCGTGGCAATCCTTCCGTTCGGCGCGCCGGGCAGCGGGCCCGCCTGGCACGCCCCGCACCTGTTGGTGCTGTGTGCGGTGGTCGGCGTACTGTGCAATGCGATCCCCTACGCCATCGATCAGAACGTGATGCGCAGGATTTCCACTCGTCGTTTCGCGGTCCTGCTGGCGCTGCTGCCGGTCACCGCCGTCTTCATCGGAGCGGTCGTGCTGAACCAGATTCCGACACGCCTCGACATCGTCGGCGTCGCCTTCGTCCTGTGCGGTGTCATCGCCCAGGAACGAGAAGGCGTCACCGCTCTCCCCGCCGACTGACAGCGTCCCGTCGCCGAGGGTTCCGACAGACCCGTCCACCACCCAAACCCTCGGCGACCCTTTCAGTCGACGTCCCAGTTGACGCCGGCGGCCAATTCGTTGGCAAGCAGTTTGCTCGCAGGGCGGACGAGGTCGCGCAGCCGTTCGGTGCGATCGTCGCCGAGGATCTCCCAACACGGCAGCGCCAGCGCGTCTGTCGTGTCCTCGACCCATTGCCGATCACGCATGCCGCGTTCGGTCAGTGTGCCATCGGATAGCAGGATGCCGCGGTCGACGAGTTTGCGGCGACCGGCGGCCCAGGCGTCGTCGTCCCAGGCACGTGACTTCTGCAGCACGCCGGCAGGCAGCGCCCCGGTCGCCTCATGGATCAGCAGCACGTCGATGCCGGTCAGACCCTGCGTCGCCATGGCGGCGATGTGCCCGTCACCACGGAATTCGCGAAGGAGCGTCTGCGCATGCCACAGCACCAGGTGCGGCTCGTCCGGCCACGGCAGCGTCGCATGACCGGCGTACAGCGGATGACCTTCGAGGTAGCAGCCGGCCGTCGCCTGCCTGGCGAGGTCCGCCGCTTCGGCTGCATCGGCACTGTCGATCCACTCACCGAGCACCCGGCGCAGCGTGCGATCGATACCGGCCAACCGCGCTGCCAGCACGTCGTCCGGTGAGGCAATCGCCCATGCCGCCGGGATGACCCGTCGCACGAGCTCCGGGTTGAAGTTGACGAACGTGGCAATGACGACCTCCGCCGAAACCGGGCCCATCGCTGCAGCCCGCGAGGCGAAGTAACCCATCCGCTGCCCCTGCAGGCCGATGCGCGCATACTCCTCACGCGGCTCGGGGGCGAAGTACACGACACCGTGGTACGGCTCGAGGGTGCGATGTGTTTTCCTGGCGACCGATGCGTCCATCGCCAGAACGTACCCGTCGCAGTTCGATCGGGCGATGTCGAACGGAGACCGAACCCGTCAGCGAACGGCGGGGTTGTGCGAGGAAATTCCGAGACTCGCCGCCGTCGCCGGTTTGCGCAGCTTCCAGACGAAGCCGTCGTAGAGAATGTGCAGCGCGCCAAAATACAGCACGGCAAAGGCGTAGAGCGTGCCGCCCCAGAACTCGAGCGTGACATACATGACCGCCACGATCACCAGCGCGTACACCGAATAGACGCCGGCGCGACGCCACGCGGTGGACGTCGATCGAGCGACCGGGCTGACGTCGCCGGTGGCCGCCCGACGGCGCAAGCTGGTGTGGACGATGCCGAAATACTCGATCGAATGGGCTGCGACATAGCCGAAGATGCCGGCGATCGGATCGATCATCACCGCCAGCACGAGGCCGAACGTCGCAGCGACGTACCAGTCCTTTGCCGTGCCGATGCCGCGACCGGATGTGCGCTCGACCCTGGTCCAGCGCACCATCAGCACTGCGCTGATGATCAGTGACGGCCAGAACAGCCAAGCGGCGACGGTGCTGAGCCGATCGAGGAGGCGGACCGAATCGGCATTCGTGCCACCCATGTTGATCTTGAGGAGCAGACCCTGGAGGTCGACGTACCCGCCGAGGAACGTCAGCGCCGTCACCAGCCAGGCGATGAGCATCGGCTTCTCGAGGCCACCGTTCGTGTCACCGGCCTTACGCCCGTAGATGCGCATCACGCCGTACCGCTGCATCAGCGTGTGCTCTGCGTTCCACAACCCGGCGATCAGGGCGACGAGCGTGAGGCTGACGTTGATGCCGATCAGCACCGCCAACGCTGCGGCAACCGGTGCGATCCTGTAGAGCCAGCGTTTGGCCGATCGTTGCGCCGGGTCACCGTAGACGAGGCCGAGGGTGAGCGGCTGATGGGCGAACGACACCATGAAGATGATCCCGATCACCGTGCGAAGAGCGACCGGATGCGGTTCGAGCCAGTGGAGCGACAATGCGATCGGCAGCCAGCACCACGCCAGTGCGCTGTCCAGCAGCGGCCCATGGATCCACGACCTCTGACCTGCCGAGACGGCGAGCCCGTTCGCCGCTGGACCAGCCGCCGTTGCAGGAGACGAAATCGACACAGCTGCGACTCTATGCTTCCCCAGCGACGGCGTCCATCAGGCGACGGCGAAGCAGTTCACACACACCAGCGTCGCCTGCGATCACGCAGCGGCGACCCTTCGTCCGGCACACCCACGAAGGTCAAATTCAGGCCCTGCGCGGCTGTGGCCATGTTCCGTCCTCGCCGTCCATGCCGGCGTTCGGACGGGCCTTGGCGAGCAGCTCGGCGACGACGGGGCCGAGTTCCTTCGGGTCGTCGACGGGGGCGACGCGAGGCCCGCGATGCCAGCCCTCGGCGATCGCCAACATCTGGCCAGACGCCTCGAAGACCCTGCCGGTGACGTCTTTCGATTCGCTCGACGCCAGCCACGTGATGATCGGGGCGATCCAACGTGGCGAACGCATCTCACGTTCCTCCTCGGTCTCCGGAGCGGGTCCGAGACCCTCCGTCATGCGGGTCAGCGCGACCGGCCCGATGGCGTTGACGGTGACGCCGTACCGGCTGAGTTCCATCGCTGCGATGATCGTGAAGGCGGCGATGCCGGCCTTCGCAGCGCCGTAGTTCGTCTGACCGGGGTTGCCATAGATCCCACTGACAGACGTGGTGTTGATGATGCGGGCGTCGACGGTCTTGCCGGCCTTCGTCTGCTCGCGCCAGTATGCAGCTGCCCATCGGCTGGTCGCGAACGTGCCTTTGAGGTGGACGTCGATGACGCCGTCCCACTCCTCCTCCGTCATGTTGATGAGCACGCGGTCACGCAGGATGCCGGCGTTGTTGACGAGGCCATGGAGGTCGCCGAACGTGTCGATCGCCGTGTTGATCAGTCGCTGCGCACCCTCCCACGACGAGACGCTGTCGCCGTTGGCAACCGCTTCGCCACCGAAGCCCTCAATCTCGGCGACGACCTGTTGAGCCGGGGAGAGATCGCCTCCGGACCCGTCGGTGTTCGCCCCGACGTCGTTGACGACGACCTTGGCACCTTCGTGGGCGAGCATCAACGCGTGCTCGCGACCGATGCCTCGCCCTGCACCTGTGACAATGACAATTCGGCCGTCGCACAATCCCATGAGTGGTCCTTTTCTCGTTTCACTAGTTTGCGGCATCGATCTTGGCCGTCGCGGACCCGTCGGCGCATATCGTGAGCTGATGTGTGACGAATGTTTGCCGAGGACGGTGTCCAGGCGGACGATGCTCATCGGCGGATCGGTGGCGCTGTTGACGTCCGGTTTGGTACTCGGCGACTCGAGACCCGCCCGAGCAACGCCGAGTCGCCGGGGTGGGATGCAGCCGGCGATCGCCCCGGTCAACGTCGCTGTCGGGCTGGATATCTAC
Source organism: Actinomycetes bacterium (assembly GCA_025356335.1). Lineage (GTDB taxonomy): Bacteria > Actinomycetota > Acidimicrobiia > Acidimicrobiales > Ilumatobacteraceae > JANXUF01. The sequence goes on along the minus strand of JANXUF010000050.1, from coordinate 75,577 downwards.
CCGCGCTCGGCATGGGGCGCAGACCTGCCACCGACCGGAGTCATCACCCGACCGGAAGACGTTCGTTTCCTGCTGGTGCATCACACGGCGTCTCCGAACACGGTTCCGATCGGGGGAACCGCAACGGTGCTGCGAGAGATCTACGCCTACCAGACCGGTCCGGCGAAGGGCTGGCCGGACGTCTGCTACGAGTTCTTCGTCGACCCCGAAGGACTCGTCTGGGAGGGCAGGGAGGGCGCGCTGAACGGTTCTGTCGTCGCCGACGCCACCGGCGGCAGCCAGGGGTTCGCCCAACTCGTCTGCCTCGTCGGCGATTTCACCAGCGTGCTGCCGACCGTTGCCCAGCAGGCGGGACTCGTCAGGGTGCTCGCCTGGCTCGCCGATCGCAACCGGCTCGACACCACGCCGGGAGCGACGACCACCTTCGTCTCCCGCGGCTCACAGCGTTGGGCTGCGGGCGTGACGGTGACGGCGAAGACGATCAGTGGACATCGCGACATGTCGTCGACAGAGTGCCCTGGCAACGCCTTCTATCCCGTCGTCCGCGACCAGATGCAGGCGCTCGTGACTGCAGCGCGCGGTCCGTCCGGCCCGAGCGCGACCCAGGCTCTCGGCACACTGCTGCACAGTGGACGGGTCCCGACACCCCGACGCCAGAGCCGATGAGCGCCACCGATACCGACGTCCTGATCGTCGGCGCCGGACCGGCGGGAACCGCGGCGGCGATCACACTTGCCGAAGCCGGCTACGACGTCACGATCATCGACAAGGCGACATTTCCACGAGACAAGTGTTGCGGAGATGGACTGACCGCCGGAGCGCTGCGCCTCCTCGAACGAATCGGCCTGCAGCCCACTGACGTGCCATCGTGGATCACCGTCGACGCCGCATGGGTGCGGTCTCCTTCCGGTCACGAGGTCCGCTTCCCGATGCCGTCCGATGGCATCTTCGCCGCCGTGGCACCGCGGCGGGAACTCGACGACGCACTCGTCCAGCGAGCGAGAGCAGTCGGCGTGAAGGTCCACGAGGGCCACGCCTTCGAGGGCTTCGTCGACGCCGGCACGGCTCGCGCCTTCGAGGAGTCGAGCGACACCGACGTCGAGGAAACGGACGTCAAGAAAACGGACGCCGAGGAGACGGACGGGGTGATCACGGTCGAGGTCGCCGGGATCGGCCGCATCAGCACCCGTTTCGTGATCGCCGCCGACGGCATGTGGTCGCCAGTCCGCAAGGCGTTGGGTCTTTCGGAACCGGGCTACCTCGGGGAGTGGCACGCATTCCGTCAGTACTTCTCGAACGTCACCGGCCCAGCCTCCGAACGCCTCTATGTGTGGTTCGAGGAGGACTTGCTGCCCGGCTACGCATGGTCGTTCCCACTGCCCGGCGGACGGGCCAATGTCGGTTTCGGGATCGCCAGACAGCACGGGATGAGCGCCCAATCGATGAAGACGACCTGGCCGGATCTGTTGCAGCGGCCACATCTGCGCGCTGCCCTCGGGCCGGATGCCGTCGGCGAGGCTCGTCACCTTGCATGGCCGATTCCCGCTCGCGTCGACAAGGCCCCATTGTCGACAGGTCGCGTGCTGATCGTCGGCGACGCCGCCTGCGTGACCGATCCGATGACCGGAGAGGGCATCGGTCAAGCGCTGTTGACCGGTGTCCTCGCAGCCGAAGCGATCATCTCGACGATTCCCGGCCGACCCGCCGACGTACGCACGACGTACGAGTCGTCCGTCCGGCAGCATCTCCTCGCCGACCACCGCATGTCCGTCACCCTCAGCGCACTGCTGCGTCGGCCACTACTCGCCCGCGGAGCGATCAAGGTCGCCGGCACGACCGGTTGGACACGGCGGAACTTCGGGAGATGGCTGTTCGAGGACGAGCCGCGGGCCATCGTGTTGACCCCACGTCGCTGGCACCGGAAATTCTTCGCACGACCTGGCGCCTACCGCACCAACGCGTCCCGACCCGAATGAAAACATGAGTTGCCACCGACCTGCGGTTCGCCGCCGGTGGTTGCCGGCGTCGTGCGGTTCGGTGCTGTCCGACTCATTTGAACCGTTCGACCCGTTCAGCATGGCGAGGGTGCTCTTACAGTGCTCGGTATGCGGACTCGGCTGACTGACCTCCTCGACATCGAACACCCTGTGATGCTCGCCGGCATGGGCGGGGTCTCGTATCACCGCCTCGTAGCAGCCGTCTCGGAGGCTGGCGGAATCGGCACGTTCGGCGCCTCGACGATGTCACAGGACGAATTGCCGCTGGAGATCGAAGCGATGAAGGCGTTGACGACCAAGCCGTTCGGTGTCGACCTGCTGACGGCGATGCCAGGTCAGGTCGAAGCCGGCGTGAAGGCCGTCATCGACGGCGGCGCAAGGATCTTCGTCGCCGGCCTCGGCGTCCCGCGTGATGTCATCGACCTGCTGCACAGCAACAACGTGCTCGTCGGATCGATGGCCGGCAAGGTGCGCCACGCCGTCGGCGCTGTCGCCAGCGGCTGCGATTTCGTCGTCGCCCAAGGGACCGAAGGTGGCGGGCACACCGGCACGGTGGCAACGATGGCGCTGATCCCGCAGGTCGTCGACGCTGTCGGCGGGAAGGTTCCCGTCGTCGCTGCCGGCGGGTTGTTCGACGGGCGCGGACTCGCTGCTGCGCTCGCCCTCGGCGCCGACGGCGTATGGATCGGCACGCGTTTCATCGCCACCCCCGAGGCTCGTGCCGTCAACGGATACAAGGATGCGCTGCTGGCCACGGCCGAGGATGGAACCGTGATCAGCAAAGGTTTCACCGGCAAGACGTGCCGTGTCGTCCGCAACGATTGGACACAGCACTTCGAGGAGCATCCTGAGGAACTGCAGGCCTTTCCGGCGCAGGCGATCGCCAGCATGCGTGCAGGGGCCAATCATCTCGGAGCACCTGACGGGACCGAGGTCGACGTGCGCCGCGAGTTCATGCCGTGCGGCCAGGGTGTGGGGGCGATCGACAATCTGATCGCCGCCGGCGACATCGTCCGCAGCCTTGTCGCCGAAGCGCAGGCGGTCATCGACCGCATCGGCCAACTCTCCTCGCGCTAGTCCGCGCATCAGCGAGAGGCGAATACGCTCGGGGCATGAGCTTCAACGAGTCCGTCCTCGACCACGCCGTGACCGTGTGGGACGCCGAGATCATCCCTGCACTGCAGGACTACATCCGTATCCCCAATGTCTCCAAGTCGTTCGATGCCGATTGGAAGGCCAACGGGTTCATGGATCAGGCCGTCGAGCTCATCCGCACGTGGTGCGCCGGGCGCCAGATCGCCGGGTTGCAGGTCACCGTCGAGCAGTTGGAAGGTCTCACTCCCCTGATCGTCGTCGACGTGCCGCCATTCGGCCAGGGAACCGAGCTCGACCGTGACGACACCGTCCTGCTGTACGGCCACCTCGACAAGCAGCCGGAGATGACCGGCTGGCGTGAAGGTTTCGGTCCGTGGATCCCTGTGATCGAAAACGACCGGCTGTACGGACGTGGCGGTGCAGACGACGGATACGCAGCGTTCGCCAGCCTGACGGCGATCGAGGCGACGCAGGCTGCCGGCGGCTCGCACGCCCGTCTCGTGGTGTTCATCGAGGCGAGCGAGGAGAGCGGATCACCTGACCTGCCGGCATACCTCGAAGCGCTCGCGGACCGTCTCGGGACGCCTTCGCTCGTGCTGTGTCTCGACTCTGGCTGCCTGGACAACGAACGGATCTGGGTGACGACCTCGTTGCGCGGGCTCGTTGCGGCGACGCTCCAGGTCGACGTGTTGAAGGAGGGTGTGCACTCCGGCGAGGCGAGCGGTGTCGTTCCGTCGACGTTCCGTATCGTCAGGGAACTGCTCAATCGCATCGAGGACTCTGCGACCGGCCACGTCCTCGTCGAGGCGCTGTATGCGCCGATCCCCGACGACCGCTATCAGCAGACCGTCGACACTGCAGCGGAATTCCCGGAGCCGATCGCCGAACATTTTCCTTTCCTGCCAGGTGTGCAGCCGATGACGGACGATCCCGTCGAGCAGCTGCTCAACCGCACGTGGCGGCCGACGCTGTCGATCACCGGAGCTGACGGGCTTGCGCCGACGAACCGCGCCGGCAACGTGCTGCGCCCGACAACCGCGTTGAAGCTCAGCTTGCGTTTGCCGCCGACGGTCGACGCAGCACAGGCCTATTCGGCGGTGGAGGCGGTCATCACTGCCGACCCGCCATACGGAGCGCACGTCGCGCTGCACGATGGCGAATTCGCGACCGGCTGGAACGCTCCGTCCTTCGCCCCATGGCTATCGGCGGCACTCGACGAAGCGTCACGGGCGACGTTCGGAAACCCGACGCGATCGTTCGGTGAAGGCGGCTCGATCCCGTTCATGGGCATGCTCGGCAGCCGCTTTCCAAACGCCCAGTTCGTCGTCACCGGCGCGCTCGGGCCTGGGGCCAACGCTCACGGCCCGAACGAGTTCCTCGATCTGCAAACTGCCAGGAAACTCACAGCATCGCTTGCCATCGTGATCGACGCCCACGCTCGTCGCTGAGCGATTACCCTCCTCTTTCGGTAGTCGTAGGCGAACCGAGCGGCGGCGCCGGTCGTAACTCACGTCACGGCGCCGATACCCCACTGCGCACGACGAATGAGAGCGACATGCCTGCATACACCTCCGGCAGCAACGAGGGGAACACCTGGCCGACCGGCGAGGACTCGATCGCGACCACCCTCGAGAAACTGCTGAACGAAATCCGCTCGGTCATCGTCGGGCAGCAACGCCCGATCGAGCGCATGCTCGTCTGCCTACTCGCCAAGGGTCACTGCCTGCTCGAAGGTGTCCCCGGGCTGGCCAAGACGCTCAGCGTCGAGACACTGGCGGCGACGACGGGGGCAAGTTTCGCTCGCATCCAGTTCACCCCCGACCTACTCCCGTCCGACATCACCGGTACGCGCATCTACCGGGCATCGAGCGAGTCCTTCGACGTCGAACTCGGCCCGATCTTCGTCAACTTCCTGCTGACCGACGAGATCAACCGGGCACCGGCGAAGGTGCAATCGGCGCTCCTCGAAGTCATGGCGGAACAGCAGGTGACGATCGGCGGGACGACCTATCCGGTGCCGACTCCGTTCCTGGTGATGGCCACGCAGAACCCGATCGAATCGGAGGGCGTCTACCAGCTGCCCGACGCTCAGCGCGACCGCTTCCTGATGAAGGTCATCCTCGACTACCCGTCGCATGCCGAGGAGATGGGCATCGTCACGCGGATGGCGGTGAAACCACCGAAGGCCAGACCGATCATCGACCTCGACACGGTGAAGCGGCTGCAGGCCGTCGCCGATGCCGTCCAGGTCGACCCTGCCGTCCAGCGGTACGCAGTCGACCTCGTCCACGCCACCCGCAACCCGGCTGCTTTCGGGCTGCCGGAATGGGCGCCGCTGATCGCCCTCGGGGCGAGTCCGCGAGCATCACTCGGCCTCGTCAGGGCTGCGAAGGCCTTGGCCGTCATCCGCAACCGCAACTTCGCCACGCCGCAGGATGTCTTCGACGTTGCCCCCGAGGTCCTGCGCCATCGGGTCTCGCTGAGCTACGACGCGCTCGCCAGGGACATCGATGTCGAGGATGTGCTCAAGGCAATCGTCGGCATGGTCCCGGCGGCTTGGGTGCAGCCTCCGCAGTATCTGCGCAACTCGACGCCGGGAATGTCGACGGTCGCCGTGACCCCGTCGTCGACGCAGCCGTTGCAGTCACCGCTCACAGCACACGCCGCCCCGGCCCCGCAGTCGCCGCCGGTACAGCCGCAGCAGCATCCGCAGCCGAACGGTCAGGTCATCGAGCAGGTTCCGTATCGATGAAGAGTCCCGTGAACCCGCTCACGACCGTCAGAGTCGGGCCGCCGGACGAGGCGCTCGCACAGATGCTGCGCACACTGGAGCTGACCATCACCCGCAAGCTCGACGGGCTTTTACATGGTCAATATCAGGGGCTGACGCCCGGCCACGGCAGCGAGCCGGGTGAGGCGCGTACGTACATCCCCGGCGATGACGTCCGTCGAATCGACTGGAATGTCACCGCCAGGACGCAAGAATTGCATGTCCGCGATCTGATTGCCGACCGTGACCTCGAAGCCTGGCTGGCCGTCGACGCATCCGCCTCGATGGCCTTCGGAACCGACACGGCGGAGAAGCGCTCCGTTGCGCTCGGTGCTGCCGCGGCTGTCGGCTTCCTGACCGCCAGAGGCCAGAATCGCATCGGCGCGGTCATCGCCTCAGGACCCGACCTTCGGACCTTTCCCCCACGGGGCGGTCGCGATCACTTGCGCGGCATATTGACGGCGTTGGCGTCGACGCCGATCCCGGCGGGCGCAGGTCGCACCGATATCGGCGCGCTCGCCGACGATGTCGCCAGGCGTTCCAGACGCCGGGGCTTCGTGTGCCTCATCAGCGACTTCATGGCACCGGCGGAAACCTGGAAGGCGCAGGTCGGCACGCTCGCTGTGCGACACGATCTGTTGGCGATCGAGATCGTCGATCGACGCGAACTCGACCTCCCGGCGATCGGCTCGATGACGTTGCAGGACCCGACGACCGGCGCGATCCGCGACGTCCGTATCACCGAGGCGGTCCGGCGTCGATACGCGAACGCAGCTGCCGCCCAACGCGAATCCATCCGGGCCGCGATCCGGGCGACCGGTGCACAACATCTGCAATTGCAGACCAATGACGACTGGCTGATCACGCTCATGCGCTACGCCCATCAGCGACGCCGTCAACCGAGCGTCCCGAACGTGAAGGCGATGGCACGTTGAGTTGGGACTTCCTCCACCCCGGTCGCCTCTGGCTGCTCATCGCCGTCGCCGGCCTGATCGGCCTCTACGCATTCTCGCTCGTTCGTCGGCGCCAGCGTGCGGTCAAGTTCACGAACATTGCCCTGCTCGACAGCATCGCGCCGCGCCGGCCGTCTTGGCGACGCCATCTGATCGCCGGCGCGATGTTCCTCGGACTCGCCGTCGGCGTACTCGGGATCGCTCAGCCATACCGTGAAATCCGCGAACGCGACAAGCAGTCGGTGATCATGATCGACCTCGATGTCTCCTTGTCGATGAGTTCCGACGACGTGGCCCCGTCTCGGCTCGCAGTCGCCAAGGAACAGGCGAAGAAGTTCATCGATGCCGTCGACCCCTCGATCTCGGTCGGCCTGATCAGCTTCGCCGAGCATGCGACGGTGCGCGTCAATCCGACGCTCGACCACAGCAAGCTCGACGCCGCCGTCGACCGCCTGAAATTGGCGGAGGGCACCGGTATCGGCGAAGCGATTTCGACGGCGACCGACACGATCGTCAGCGAACTCGGCCTGAGCGTTTCGGCCACCGGTGACGGCACGACCGATACGACGGCCGGTGGCACGACGAGTTCGAACCCGACACCCGATCCGACGACCGGGCTGACGGGTCCGCCGGCGGCGATCGTGGTGATGACCGATGGCGAGACGAGCGAAGGTCTGCTACCGACCGACGACGGCGCAACGGTCGCCAAGAAGGTGGGGATACCGGTGTACGGCATCGTCTTCGGCACCCTCGACGGAACGGTCCAGGACCCGAATACCGGCCAGACCGTGCCGGTTCCGGTCAAGTACGGCGAACTCGATTCGGCCGCCAAGATCACCGGCGGACAGTCGTACAAGGCCGGCTCGAAAGACGCCTTGAGTTCCGCATACGCCGACATCGTCAAGCGCCTGGACCCCGCATTGAAGGCCCCAGAACCCAAACGTTCCGAGCTGACGCTTCGATATTTGAGCATCGCCCTGCTGTTGATGGCACTTGCCTTCGGCGCCGGGACCTGGTTCTTGGGTGGCATCGTCTGACGAACTACGGTTGGACGATGGCCTATTGGTTGATCAAGTCGGAACCCGAGGCGTACAGCATCGATGACCTCAAGGCGGCGAAGACAACCATCTGGGACGGCATCCGCAATTACCAGGCGCGCAACTATCTGACGTCGGCGAGGGTCGGCGACTTCGCCTTCTTCTACCACTCGAACGCCAAACCGCCCGGCATCGTCGGGCTGGCGACGGTCTCGGCGGTCGACGTGACCGACCCGACGCAGTTCGACCCCGGTTCGCACTACTACGACGCCACGAGCCCGCACGATGCGCCGCGATGGAAGACGGTCAAGGTGAAGTACAAGGAGAAGTTCCCGAACTTCCTGAGCCTCGACGATTTGCGAGAACAGTTCACCGCCGACGACCTGATCATCCTCCGCAAGGGCACCCGCCTGTCGGTCACGCCGGTCGACGAGGTCATCGCCGATCGCCTGCTCGTACTCGCACGCGCCAAGCACTGAATTCGGGTGCCGTCGCGCAGCAAGTGTGCTCTCGCCAACTTCATTGTCGCGGCGCGTTACTCGTAGCGTCTGGCGACATGAAGCTCAGCATGAACATCAACTATGTCGGCGATTTCCAGGCAGCGGTCGAGCAGGTCGTCACCCTCGAGAAGGCGGGCCTCGACATCGTCCTCATCGCTGAGGCCTACAGTTTCGACGCCATCAGCCAGGTCGGCTACATCGCCGCCAAGACCGACCGGGTCGAGATCGGCACCGGCATCCTCAACATCTACTCGCGCACCCCTGCGTTGATGGCGATGACAGCAGCGGGTTGCGACTACGTCAGCAACGGTCGGTTCATTCTCGGTCTCGGAGCGTCCGGCCCGCAGGTCATCGAAGGCTTCCACGGCATGCCGTACGAGAAGCCGATGCAGCGCATCAAGGAATACATCGAGGCCTGCCGCATGATCTGGAGGCGCGAGCCGTTCGATTACCACGGCAAGACGATCGAAGCGCCGCTGGCCGCTGGCCTCGGCACCGGATTGGGCAAGCCGCTGAAACTGATCAACCACCCGGTGCGGTCGGAGATCCCGATCTGGTGGGCGAGCCTGATGGGCCTCAGTGTCACCGCCACCGCCGAGGTCGCCGACGGTTGGCTGCCGATCTTCTTCGACCCGACGAAGTACGTCGACGTGTGGGGCGACGAGTTGAAGGCAGGCCTTGCCAAGCGCGACCCGTCACTCGGCCAGTTGCAGATCTCTGCCGGCGGGGTCGTGGCCATCGGTGACGAGTTCGAGGGCGAGGGCCGTTTCAAGGTCCTCGACCACCTGCGCCCGCAACTGGCGTTGTATGTCGGCGGTATGGGTGCTCGGGACAAGAACTTCTACAACACGATCGCCCAGAAGTACGGCTACGTCGAAGAGGCCATCGAGATCCAGGATCTCTACCTCGACGGCAAGAAGCAGGAAGCCGCCGCTGCGGTCCCGAAGGACCTGCTCGAGGGCACGAACCTCGTCGGATCGGTCGGCTACGTCAAGGAGCGCATTGCCGCCTACAAAGAAGCCGGCGTGACCGTCCTGTCGGTCAATCCGATCGCTGGAGATCCTGTGAAGACCATCGAAACCCTCCGCGAGATCATCGACGCCTGACCCGCCTCGGCGGCGGCGTTGCCCGCCTGTGGTCACCGAATGTCATCACTCCTGTATACATTCGGTGACCGCAGGCTGAGTTCCGGCGCCGGAGAGCACCTGGACCCGAAGAAGCAGGTCGAGAGGGAGGGCTTGCCCGACCGAACAGTGCACTCCCGAGCCGTCGTCAAAGGCGCCCTGGCGCCGGAGACGGCGTGCGAGGCCAATAGGTCAGTTCAAATTGCCAGACCGGAAACCTTCGAGGTCGACGGTGACATAGCGATAGCCGGCCTGCTTCACTGCGGCGACGACCTCGTCGCGTCTGGCGACGACGTCGGCGATTGCGTCGACATCGACCTCGATGCGGGCGGTGTCCTCGTAGTGACGGACGCGGAGTTGGCGGAAGCCGAGGCGGTGCAGAGACGCCTCGGCCTTGTCGACCTGTGTCAACACCCGCAGTGTCACGGGCGCGCCGTAGGGCAACCGCGACGCGAGGCATGCCGCAGCCGGCTTGTCCCAGGTGCGCAACCCGGCGAGTCGCGACAGCGCACGGATGTCGGTTTTCGTCATACCCGCGTCGAGCAACGGGAAGGCTGCGCCACGCTCTGACGCCGCGCGCTGGCCTGGACGGTGATCGCCCATGTCGTCGACGTTGACGCCGAGCAGAACCATCGCCTCTGCCAGTACGGCGATCGGTTCGACGACGTGCATCAGTTCGGTCTTGCAGTGGTAGCAGCGGTCCCGATCGTTGATCGCGTAGGCGGCGCTGGCGAGCTCGTCGGTGGCAATCGGCGTCCATCGCAGGTCCCATTCCTCGGCGAGTCGACGGCAGTCGATCTCCTCGTCAGACGCAAGGGAGGCCGAGATCGCCGTGATGCAATGCGCCGCTTCACGCCCGAGCACCCGCCGGGCGGTGTGGGCGAGGAACGCCGAATCCGCCCCGCCGCTGAAGGCGATGACGACCGAGCCGTAGCTTCGCAGCCGCCCTTCGAGGTCCGCCAACTTGCTGGCGAGCCTGTCGTCTGGCATCCCGAGCGGTGCGGCGGTCGAATCGGCAGGGACCATGGTCACGCCCAAGAGCATCCCCCCGATCGGGCCGAATCGCAACTCCCCCGAGCGAGCCAATCGAACGCCACCCCGGAGCGATGCGTCACTTCTGCGTCGTCACATCCACGTTCTGCTCCATCGCTCGGGTGATTCCGATCACAGCGAACGTCAGTGGAAGGTGGGCTTGCGCTTGTCGAGGAAGGCGCTGATGCCTTCCTGCGCGTCCGGTCCAGCTGCGGCGGTACCCATGACCTCGACGGTATAGGCGTAAGCGTCGCGCTGATCCAACCCGACCTGCGCGTAGAACGCCGCCTTGCCCAGGGCCTTCGACGCCGATGCGCCACGCGTCGCCCGGCGGATGAGATCGTCGACAGCTGCGTCGAGCTCTTCGGGCGGCACGGCACGGTTGATCAGACCCCAGTCGGCGGCCGTCGCGGCATCGACCGGGTCGCCGGTGAGCGCCAACTCCAGCGCCCGCTTGCGGCCGACGTTGCGGGCAACGGCGACGAGCGGCGTGTGGCAGAACAGCCCGCCCTTGCCGCCAGGGATGGCAAAGGACGCAGCGTCTGAAGCGATCGCCAGATCGCACGTCGCCACCAACTGGCAGCCGGCAGCCGTCGCCAGCGAGGCCACCTTGGCGATCACCGGCTGCGGAATCGCCTGGATCGTGTCCATCATCCTCGTACAGAGGGCGAAGATCGCCGTCGTCTCCTCCGCTGTGGCGTCCAGCATGTCGCCGAAGTTGTGGCCCGCGGAGAACACCGGGCCGTTGGCGGCGAGGATGACACCGAGGGCGTCGCTCTTGGCGACGGTTTCGAAGGCGTCGATGACCGCTGCCATCATCTCGACGCTCAGCGTGTTGCGTTTCGCCGGGTTGTTCAACGTGATCGTGGCGATCGGGCCGTCGTAGTCGGTCAGCACCAATTCGTCGCTCATCGTCCGCTTCCTCTCGTCCTGCCACAATCCGGCAATGGTGCAGTGCTCGGACACTACGACGCAGGAGCGTTCCAACGCTCGTCGGCGGTGCTCGTCGGCGGCGCTCGGCGGCGGTGCTCGGCGGCCGTGCTCAGCGACCGTGCTCAGCGACCGTGCTCAGCGCTCCGCCTACAGCCGATCGCGCCGTTCACGAGGACCCTCGTAGCGTTCGGGTCGGCGGCGATCTGCGCATCGGTGAACAGCACGTCGCGGAACTTGCCCTGGCTGAACAGCTTCGTCTGCGACGTTCGACCGAAAATCGCCCCGCGGAATCCACGTGACCGCGAGTCTGACCGCCTCCACGTGCACGTTGCATGATGGTATGTTGCGAGTATGAGCAGGCGCATAACGATTGTCGTCGATGACGAAGTCGCCGCCGGACTCGACCTCCTTGTCGGAAAGAGTGTTTCATCGACGGTCAATGCCGTGTTGCGCGAGGCAATCGCCTCAGAGCGCCATCGGGCGGCGGTACTGCAGTGGATGGACGAACTCGACGCCGAATTTGGCCCTCCCAGTGCTGCCGCCCTGGCACGCGCCGATGCAGACCTCGACGAGTTGGGCGTACCGCGGCCGAGCGCCTCAACGGAGTCAGTGGCGTGAAACACTTCGTCGTGCTCGACGCTGGCGTGTTCGGCGACGCCTCGCTGGGCGAACAGGTGCGAGCAACGATACGACGGTCGACCCAGCGTGGCGGGGAGGTCTGGGTAGCCGCTGTCACGTTGGCCGAGGCCTGTCGGGGCACATCAAGAACACGACAGGTCGAATCGCTCTTGGCCCGACATCGGGCGGAGCCGACCATCCGCGTTCGGCCGACCGACGAAGCTTTCGCCAAGCGCGTCGGACAGATTCTTTTCGAAGCCGGCCGCGGCAGCGAGTCGATCGCCGACGCGCATGTCGCCGCGCTCTGTGCTGAGGCCGACACGGCGATCGTCTTCACCACCGACCCGGACGACATCATGGCCCTCGCTGCCGTTGTGCCCGGTACCCGAATCCTCACGCGTCGCCCGCACTAACCATCCGCCCGGGCCAACCATCCGACCGCCCGACGCCCGACCGCCCGAGCCGGCTGAACGGCGCGGTCACCTGGATTCGGCGACGGCGGAATTGGCGTGACCGCGGCGCTGCCTCACGATGCCCGACCGACCGACCGTCTCTGGAACTAGTTCACGCGGCGTTCGCGGCCTGACCAGTAGGGCTCGCGCAGGTCCTTCTTCAACACCTTGCCGGTCGGGTTACGCGGCAACGCATCGGTCCACGTGACGATGGTCGGGCACTTGAATCGGGCGAGGCGCTCACGGGAATAGGCGATGATCTCCTGCTCGGTCACCTCGACCCCCGCCTGGCGAACGACGATGGCCATCGCCGTCTCGCCCCACTTGTCGTGCGGCACACCGATCACGGCGACGTCGGCGATCGCCGGGTGGCCCATCAGCACGTTCTCGACCTCCGCCGGATAGACGTTCTCGCCGCCGGAGACGATCATGTCCTTGACTCGGTCGTGGATGAACAGGTAGCCGTGGTCGTCGAGATAGCCGGCGTCGCCGGACTTGAACCAGCCGTCTGGGGTGAGCGCTTTGGCGGTCTCCTCCGGCATGTTCCAGTAGCCCTTCATGACCTGCTGCGAACGGATCCAGATCTCGCCGACCTCGCCGACGCTCAGATCGGACATCGTGTCGTTGTCGACGATGCGCAGTTCGACGCCAGGTCCGGCAACACCGCACGAACGCAGGCGATGCCTGTTCAGCCCGTTCACATCGTGGTCGGAGGGCGGCAGGTTGACAACGGCACCGGTCGTCTCCGTCAGGCCGTACGCCTGCCAGAACTTGCAACCGAAGACCTTCACCGCCTTGGCGAGCACCTCCTCGGAAATCGGTGAGGCGCCGTAGACGAGGACCTGCAGCGAGGAGAAGTCCATCGTCTCGACACCTGGCGCCATCAGCATGAATTGCAAGGCGACAGGGACGAGGAAACCGTGGGTGATTCCCAATTCGCCGATCATTCTCACCAACACCGACGGGTCGAGTTCGCGCATGATCACGGACGTCGCCCCCTCGTACATGCCGGCGACCGCCCAGCCTCCGCCGCCGATATGGAACAGCGGCATGGCGACGAGGTTGACCGACTCCGGCGACAATTCCCACATCTCCTTGGCCAAGGGAAGCAGCCCGAAGAAGTTGCTGTTCGTCAGCATCACACCTTTCGGCCGGCCGGTTGTGCCGCTGGAGTACAGCTGGAAGGCGACATCCTCTGCTGTGGCGACTGCCCCCGGATCGGTCGTCGAGAACTGTGAGGACCAGCTCGCATAGTCGTCGAAACGGCTGTCGGATCCAGCCGAGGTGACTGCCGAGGTGCCGGCGGAACCGATGACGACGATGCGTTTGACGTGCGTCAGTTGGTCGGCGATCGCCTCGACGAGCGGCACGAAATCGGGCCCGACGACGAACACCGTCGCTTCGGAGTCGTTGACGATATAGGCGACTTCCGGGCTGGCAAGACGCCAGTTGACGTCCACGCAGATCGCGTTCAGCAATGCTGCGCCGAAGAACACTTCGAAGTGCTCGATGCCGTTCTTGTCGAGGAACGCCACATGATCCTGCGCGCCGACGCCGTCGGCCGCCAAAGCGTTGGCGAGCTGGCCGGAACGTGCATACAGCTCGGCCCATGTCTGGCGATGCTCACCCTGGATCATCGCCGTTCGATCTGCCAGACCCCGACCATGGACGCGGATGATGTCGGCAACAGTGGTGATCCCCATGTACGCGAACCGTAGCCGGTCGAGCGCGGTGGTAGGTGACGTTCGACACAGTGACTCGCTCCTCCAGAGCCCTGCGGAATCGCAACGCCCGTTTCGCCAGCTGATCGACGGAGAACTCGTCGACGTGTCCCCGATCAAGCCCGTCATGCCGTTGTCATGATCAATCTCTCATCGATATTCTATGAACTGCTGAGTCGTACGGACCACGCTGTCGGCAGCCAGACACCGGTCGTGCTCAGCGACATCAGCGAGCCGGAGCCGGACGTGTGGGTCGCCCACGTTGGAATACGAGCGCTACTCGAACGCAAACCGGTGCCGGCCGACCTGTCGCTCGTGGTGGAGGTTTCGGACAGCACATTGCGGTTCGACCGCGACGTCAAGGTGCGGATGTATGCCAGCGCTGGAGTCCCGAACCTTTGGATCGTCGACATCAACGCCAACCAGATCGTCAGCTACGCGAATCCGGTCGACGGCGACCACCGGAGCATCGGATCGTTCACGACGGAGGATGCTTGATTCCGTTGCCGTGGGGCGGCGAATTGTCGGTGGCGGCGACGATCCTGCTCCTCGACGTCGGCGACTGACTGCCGACTGAGACGCCCCCACGCCCGACATCGGCCGCTGTGCTCGCGGCACGAGCGATCCCATCCCGACGCTTCCGCACTCGCTCTCACACCCGTTCGAAGTTGCCCTGCCAGGCTTTGGAGGCGAAACGGCGGCCGTTGGCCCAGGCGCGGATCGTCATCCAACTGAGCTGCGCTCCCCAGAGTCCGGCGATGCCGAGGCGCGGCCAGATCATCGTGGCGACCGCCAACGGGATGAAGGCGACCAGGTTCAGCCATGCCCTGCGCCCGAGGAACTTCTCGTCGCCGGCCCCGATCAGCGCACCGTCGAGGGCAAAGGCGATCGCTCCGGGAATCTGCATCGCCGCGAGGATGAGGAAACCAACCGTGGCCCTGCCGATCACCCTGTGGTCGCTGCTGAATGCCGAGGCGATGAAGTAGCCGCCTCCGGCGAGTGCGACGGCGATACCACCACCGGCCCACAGGCTCAGGCGGTTGCACGCCCACCCGATCGTCAATGCCTCGTCGACGTCGCCGGCACCGAGGGCCCCGGCGACGAGCGACTGCGCAGGGATCGCGAAGCAGTCGAGGACCAGCGCGAGGAACGTGAACACCTGGGTGATGATCTGTTGGGCGGCCAGCGTCGGTGTGTCGATGCGGGCGGCGATCGCCACCGACGCGATCCACACCGCATACATGCCCAATGCCCTGATCGTCAGGTGCGCACCGCTGCGGAGTATTGGTCGCAGCCTGGTCCACGACGGTCTGATCCTCGCCAGGTGCGGCCGCAGCACCGACAGGAACCACAGACCGGCGACGATCTGCACCACAACGGTGCTCCAAGCCGAGCCGGCGACGCCGAGATGGGCGACGTAGACCGCAAGGATCTCGAGGATGACGTTGGCGACATTGGCGATGGCGACGATGATCAGCGGTTTGCGCAGGTCGTTGAGGCCGCGCATCACGCCGTGACCGAGCAGGGCGATCAGTACGAACGGTAGGCCGACGGCACTGACCCGCAGGTAGGTGGTTGCCGCATTCAGGACATCACCACGCCCGCCGATCAGCCAGGCGAGCGGGCGTGCCACGAACCCGACGACGATCGCCACGGCGAGCCCGAGCCCGACCGACAGACCGAGGCCGTCCGTCGCCGCCCGTTTCGCCTCGGACTCGCGCCCTGCGCCATGGGCGTAGGCGATCAATGGAGTGATGGCGTATTCGAGGAAGCTGACGAGTCCGACAAGCGTCAGCAGTACGAGTGAGGCGATACCGAGACCGGCCAACGCCGACGTGCCGAGATGCCCGACGATGGCAGTATCGACGAGCACATACAGCGGCTCGACAGCGAGTGTGCCGAGTGCCGGGACGGCGAGGCGCACGATCGTCCGATCACGCTCGTCGCGTAGCACTCCCACCCCGACGAACGTAGCGCAGCTCGCTCCCAGCGGCAGGCGGGGATTTCAGCACCCGTTAGGCTGAGGTGATGGATGATGAGGAGGTCCTCGACTCGGTCGTCGTCGAGCGCATCCTGCGTCGAGCCAGTGAACTGTCGAGCACACGCACGACCGGCACCGATCCGTCGTCTGGCGTCAGTGCCGCTGCGCTGCTTGCCGCCGCCGAGGAGGTCGGTCTGCCGATCGCCGCGGTGCGGCGTTCGATCGCCATCGAGCAGCTCGGACCGCTTCCAGCAGCTCGGCGCAGCGACCGGATCGTCGGGCGACGAATCGTCGTAGTCGACGACGAGATCCGCGGCACCCCGAACGACGTGCTCGAACGCATCGACGGCTGGCTCGTCGACGGCCACCACCTACGACGCGACCGGCTGCGAGCGGATTCGGCGGAATGGAGCAAGCGGACCGGTTCCGTCAATGCTGTCAAGCGGTCAGTCCGCAGTGCGACGGGTACCGCGCCGCTCGGCGAGTTCGAGCGGATCAAGGCCTACGCCCGGCAGTCCGAACCCGGCTCGACCGTCGTCAGGATCGCTGTCGATCGCACCAATAGCCGGCGTGCCGCAGCTGGTGGCGGAGCTGCATTTGCCGTCGGCGGCACCGCCGGGCTCGTCGTCGGCGCAGTCGTCGCTACTCCGTTCCTGTTGCTCATCACGCCGGTCACCGTGCTCGGCGGCCTCGCTATCGCCATGACCGCGCGAAGCCGGGCGACGAAGACCGAGCACGAGGTCGAGCGGCTCCTCGAATCGGTCGACCAGGGAGTTGCGCCGACGAAGCTGCGTAACGACCTCGTCAAGCGGATGACCGGCCTCGGCCGAGGTGGCACCGCCCTGTCCCGTGGCATCGCCTCTGCAGCGGTCCGGCCTCCAGCGCCGGTCCCGCCACCACCGCACGCCCAGGCTGCAACCCCTCCCCGAGCACACTGACCGGACCACGCGACCGCGACTGTCCGAGCGCCGGCAGCTGATCGCCGGAAGCTGATCGCCGGAAGCTGATCGCCGGCAGCTGATCGTCAAACGACGCCGGTGCTCATAGAACCATCACACTCCGGGTACACGATGGGGTCCATGAACGATCGTGATGCTGTTGCCTGGCTGCACCGCAGGATCGGGTTCGGGCTTCCCGCCGACGAACTCGCTGCTGCCGTTGCCAGGGGCCCCCAAGCCGAACTCCAACGTCTGCTCCAACTCGCCACCGGCCCTGCACCGACGGACCCGTGGGACGACACACAGTTGCCGTTGGACCCGAAGGATCCAGCGTCGAAGCAGTATGCCATCGGCACCTGGCTCGAGTCGATGATCGCGACGACCGATCCGCTTCGGGACCGCATGGCGTGGATCTGGCACGGTCACTTCGTCAGCGCGCTCGACAAGGTCAGAGTCGCCAAGTTCATGGTCGACCAGATCCGCCTGTTCAAGACGATCGGGCTCGGAGATTTCGCAGCCTTGCTGAAGGCCGTCACCATCGACCCGGCAATGCTCATCTACCTCGATGGCGGCAGTTCCACGAACAAGGCACCGAACGAGAACTACGGCCGAGAAGTCATGGAATTGTTCACGCTCGGCGTCGGCAACTACACCGAGGACGACGTCAAGGCCGGCGCCAAGGCACTCACCGGCTACAAGATGCGCCCAGCGCTTCCGCAGGCGACATTCATCCCGAAGAACCATGACGACGACCCGGAGCACTACCTCGGCATCGATGGTGTGCACGATGTCGACACGGTCGTCGCCGCGATCATCAAGCAGCCGACGTTGGCGACGTTCATCGCCGGCTCGATCGCCGACGAGATGCTCGGGACCAAGGACCCGGCAACGATCGCTCCGATCGCCCAGGCATTCACGGCCTCGACATTCAACGTTGCTGCGCTGATCACCGCACTGGCCAATGCCGGGCTCGCAGGCGCTGGCCAATCGGTCGTGCTCGCACCGGTTCCGTGGTTCGTCATCGCCAGCCGGGTCACCGGTGCGCAGGTGCCGCAGAACGCTGCGCTCGGCGGCTTGCGCGGTGCTGCGCAGGTACCGATGCTGCCGCCGAACGTCGCAGGATGGTCCGGAGGACAGGCATGGTTTGCTTCCGGAACCATCGTCGCCAGAGCCAACCTCGCGCTGGAAATCGCCAACACGACGCCTGCAGACAATGCGGCGATGACGGCGGCGACGAGCGGAGATCTCGACGCCCTCGCCACTGCCCTCGGCCTCGTCACCCCGAAGTTTTCGGCAGCGTCCGCCGACGCCCTCAAGGCAGCCAAAGCACCGAAACAGCGCCTGGCGCTTGCACTCATCACCCCCGAATTCGTTGTCTCCTGATCGCCATGGCTTCGTTACTCGACCCTCCAAACTCCGCATTCCCAGCCCCATGGCTTCGTTACTCCCCCGTCGCAACTCCGCATAGAAAGGCCAGCAGATGATCAACAGACGAGAGTTCCTCGGCATCATCGGCGGTGTCACCGTCGTCAGCCTGTCAGCATGCTCCAGCAGCTTGCGCAGCAGCGCACCCGGTTCCACGGCCGCCGGCAGCACCGGGCCAGGGACCACGGGTGCTGACTCCACCGCATCGACCGTGGCCGGCACCGCCGGCGCAACGTCGCCCACATCAACCGTTCCGGGCGGAACCGTCGCAGCGGCTGCGCACCGCCGAGTGCTCGTCATCGTGCAGCTCAACGGCGGAAACGATGGGCTCAATACCCTGATTCCCGCTGCAGGCCAGTACCACGATGCAAGACCGACCTTGGCGATCGCCGAGGCCGATCGCATCGTGCTCAGCGGTCGCACGGACTACGCACTCCATCCTTCGCTTGCGCCGCTCGCTCCGTTGTGGACGGCGAACCAGTTGGCATTCCTCGATGGCGTCGGCTTTCCTGACCAGAACCATTCCCATTTCGTGGCGATGGACCAGTGGTGGAGGGCGGACAGACTCAGCTCGGCCGAGGGTTGGCTCGGCACCTACCTGAAGTCGTTGGCGACGACCGATCCGCTCTATGCCACGGCACTCAACTCCGGTGCTCCACTCCTCAACAATGCGACGAACCCTGCAGCGGTCGTCTTCCGGCCGGCGTCGTTCAAGTTCAACAAACTGCTGAGCGACGACCTCCTAAAGACGATGAGTGCGCCACTCTCGAGTGACCCGCTGCAGGCCGCTGCACAGACCGCGCTGTCGCGCTCGGTCGCCGCCGTGAATTCGTTTGCCGACGTGCTCTCCAATGCCAACGACACCGCTCAGCCTGCAGCGCAGACCCGCGAGGGAGGCGCCAGCCTCAGCGATGGCCTGGCCACGGCGGCGAAGCTGATCACCGAAAATCCGAACACTCGCATCGTCGTCGTGTCCGCAGCCGGTTTCGACACGCACGCCAATCAGTTGGCCACGCAAGCCGATCTGCTCAAGGACCTGGCGAACGGGTTGACGGCGTTCATGGCATCGATCGCCAAAGCCGGCATGGCCGACGATGTACTCGTCGTGACGACGAGCGAGTTCGGCCGCCGAGTTGCCGAAAATGGCAGCGGCGGCACCGATCACGGCACCGGCAACGTCTCCTTCGTCCTCGGCACGAAGATCAAGCCTGGCATCCAGGGGGACGCCGACCTCGCCAACCAGATCAACGGCGACGTCAAAGCGGGCATCGACCCACGGACGATCTACACCGGCTGCCTCGACTGGATCGGCGGCGACGCTGCCACCGTACTGGGCAAGCGCTACGACGACATCAAGATCCTCGTCTGAGCCGACACACCGCTCACGGCCGCTAACGGAGCGCCGCCAACGCCAACCGGCGCACCGAGTGGCGCCACGCGCGCCCCCGTTTGACTCATCACTGTGTTTGGTGTAGTAATTGTCGATCAGCTGCGATCACAGGGGGATCAGATGGACAGATGTTCCGGGGTTGCCGTCAACGTGCCATTGAGCGGTGCCGAGCGATGAGCGGCGATGTCACATCGCCGAGTTGGGCGAAACTGCGCCAGGTGGTGATCGGCACCATGCACCACGACGACGACGTCGCCGCTGTACGGGCCTCGTTCGGGCTCGGATCGGCGTTCGCCGATCCCGAGTTGCACACGTTGTCGCTGACGGATGCCACCTTCCCGCTGTCCAGCGAGCGCTATCTCGAGTTCGTCGGACCGACGGGCGACGCCGGGCCGGTGGCGTCCTGGCTCGCCAAGGTCGGAGGTCGCGGAGGTTTCGTGCTGTCCGTCCAGCATCCCGATGCCGCTGGTGTCCGTCAGCGATGCATCGCCAACGGTGTCCGCGTCGCCATCGACACGGAAGCATTCGGCAAGCCGGTGCTGCAACTGCACCCGAAGGATGTCGGGCTGGTGCTGGAGATCGACGGCATCGCCGAACCATCGGTGTGGTTCTGGGACGACATCAACCCTGGTGTCGAACCGTCCGCGAGCGTGGACGAGATCGTCGGGGTCGAGGTACCCGTCGCCGATCCGGCAGCGATGACCGCGTTGTGGCTCGAACTGCTCGACCTCGGCGAAGCGTCGGCGCCGAACGAGATCGATCTCGGTGGGGCCTGGGTGCGGTTCACCCCTGGTGGTCCTTCGACGAATTGGACCGTCGTGCTGCACCGTTCCAAAGCCGCGGCGACGGATCCCGGGCTCGCCGGAATCACGTTCCAATTCGTCTGAGCCGCAACGGCATGACGACCGAAACCGAACCAACGGCATCGGAGACGGCGGTGCGGCGTGACACTTCCGGAGATGAAGTCATCGAATCGGCGATGACGTTCCGGGCGACGCATCTCTTCCCGAGGACGAACCTGCAGATCGTTCGCCGCACGGATGGAACGCTGATCCTCAGCACCGGGCCGCTCGAGCGACCCGTACCCAGATCGCTCGCTGCAGCACTCGCCGATCAGGCCGGCCTGCTCGGCGACCGGACGCTGATCGCCCAGCGGGACAGCACCGGCGAGGACTGGGTGCGCCGGAGCTACACCGACATCATGGACACAGCCGACTGTGTCTGCGGATGGCTCACCGCCCACGCCACCGGCCGGGACCGCATCCTCATCGTGACGGGAAACTCTCTTGCCCACGCCGAGCTGGTTTTCGGTGCGTCTGCCGCCGGAGTGCCCGTCTGCCCGGTCAGCCCGCAGTACGCGATGGGCGTCACGGGAGAGCATGGGCGTCTGCGGCACGTCGTCGGCCTGCTGCAGCCGACGATCGTCTTCGCCGAGCAGGTCGGCCCGATCGCCGCGGCACTCCGCAAGGTGCTGCCCGACGAGGCCACCGTCATCTGTACCGACCCGCAGCACTGGCCTGGCGCAGTGGATTGGCAGGACGTGCGGACGCACCTACCGGTCGCCGATCCGGCAGCGACGATCGCCGCAGTCGACCCTGACACGCCGCTGCGCTACATGCTGACGTCCGGGTCCACCGGCCTGCCGAAGATCGTCGTGCAGACGAACAAGATGTGGTGCACGCTGTTCACGGCCGCCAGCACCGTGCTCGCCGAAGCGTCCGGCTGGGGCGTTCGTACGCTCGACTGGATGCCGTGGAGCCACGTCTCGGGCATCAGCGTGCTGATCGGAGCGATGGTCAACGGCGGCTCCTACTACATCGACGACGGGCGTCCCACACCGGAGCTCTTCGGACGCACGCTGCGCAACATCGCCGAGGTCCAACCGCTGTTCTTCGCCAATGTGCCGTACGCCTTCGGCATGCTCTGCGACGCGCTGGAGACCGACGCCCATCTCCGTGAACGCTTCTACGAGCACCTGCAGCTGTGCCTCTACGGCGGCGCCGGCCTCTCCCAGCCTGTCTATGACCGGTTTCAGACGATGGCCGAGCAGACGATCGGTGAGCGGATCATGTTCACCACCGGCTACGGCTCCACAGAGACGACGGCCGGCGTGATGACGATCACCTGGCCGACGACGAAGGTCGGTGTCGGGCTACCGGTGCCGGGGGTCGAGACGAAGTTGATACCCCTCGACGAGGACCACACCCGCCTCACCGAGTTCCCGGCCGCTCGATGCCGCTATGAAGTCCGTTTCCGCTCCGACTGTGTGATGCCCGGCTATCTGGACAATCCAGCGGCGACCGCCAAATGCTTCGACGAGGAGGGCTTCTACCGCAGCGGCGACGCCCTGACGTTCATCGATGCCGATGACGCATCACAGGGTTTCGCCTTCGCCGGGCGACTTGCCGAGGAGTTCAAACTGAGCACCGGCACCTTCGTGCCCGGCGGGCAACTGCACGCCGACATCATCGCCGCGACCACACCTGTCGTGTTGGAGACACTGATCTGCGGGGAAGGTCGAGACGAGGTCGGAGCGCTGCTGTGGCTCAACCCGGCAGGGTGTGCATCGGTGCTCGGTGCCGATGGGCCCGTCGGTGACCTCGCCGTCGACGGCCGGGTGCTGGACTGGATCGGGCAACGACTCCGGCATCAGCAGGCCGAGGCACGGGAGCACGGATCGGCCGCTCGTATCGCCCGGTTCGCGATCCTCGTCGAAGCGCCGAGCAATGACGTCGGCGAGCTGTCCGACAAGGGTTCGATCAACCAGTCGATCGCCCTCAGCCGTCGAAGCACGGACGTCGACCGGCTGTACGCCGGCGGTCCGGGCGTGCGGCTGCTGCCGTGACGGAACGACCATCGCCAGCGCGCCGGCCGTCGACGGCGTCGGTTGCGCAACTCGTCCGCGACGCCGTTGTGGCCGATCCGTCGGCACCGGCGATCATCGGCGACGGTCGTCCGCTGAGCTTCGGCGAGTTGGACGAGGCATCGAACCGCGTCGCCAATGCGTTGATCGCCGGCGGCATCCGTCGAGGTGATCGCCTCGGTTTCGTTGACCGCAATTCCACCGAGTACTGGGAGACCTTCATCGGCGCGCTGAAGGCGGGCGCAGTGCTCGTGCCACTCAACTTCCGGCTGAGCGCCGCTGAGTTGGAGTGGTCGCTCGACGATGCCGGCGCAACGATGATCGTCGCCGGAGCTGCGTTTGCGAACGGTCTCGGTGGGTGCGGAATTCCTGTTGTCGTGATCGACGCACCGGAGGCCGAGCCGCCGGCGCGGCGGGCGGACGGCACGTTGCGTTATGCGGACTGGGTCGGCGAAGCCGCTTCGACGGACCCGGGCCGTGATGCGACCGGCGACGAACTGACCGAGCTCATCTACAGCTCTGGGACGACGGGTCGACCGAAAGGCGTGCTCGTCGGCGCCGACCAGCTCGTGTGGGCGGTCGGGGCCTTCGGCAATTGCTTCGACGTCGACCGCTTGTCGCGCAGCCTCGTGCCCGTTCCTTACTACCACGTCGCCGGCGGCGGATGGGCGCTGATCACGCTGTCCCGCGGCGGTTGCATCGTGCAGGCACGCGAGCCGACCGCCGCCTCGATGCTGCGGCAACTCGTCGACCACCAGGTGACGCACACGGCGATGGTGCCGGCGGTGATGCAGGTGCTGACGCAATCCCCGGAGTCGGTGCATGCCGACTTCTCGGCGCTCCGGCAGATCGTCTACGGCGGCTCGCCGATCTCCGAGCCCCTGCTCCGCGCTTCGCAATCTCTCTTCGGCGCCGACCTCTTCCAGTCCTATGGCCTGTCGGAGACGATGGGCGTGACGACGGTGCTCGGCCCGGAACAACATCGCCTCGACGGCGACCTCCGCCATCTGCGTTCCGCCGGAAAGGCGATCAGCGGCATCGAATTGGCGATCCTCGACGCTGTCACGGGAGCTCGGCTGCCAGCCGGATCCGCCGGCGAGATCGCCGTGCGCGGCCCGAGCGTCACCGCCGGCTACTGGAACGACGGGGCGGCGACGGCTGCCGCGTTCACACCCGATGGGTTCTTCCGGACGGGCGACATGGGCGTATTGGACGCCGAAGGTTTCCTGTCCGTCCACGACCGCATCAAGGACATGATCATCACCGGCGGCGAGAACGTCTACCCGGCGGAGGTCGAGAGTGTCATCGCCGCCCACGCCTCGGTCCTCGACGTCGCCGTGATCGGCGTGCCGTCCGATCGCTGGGGAGAGACGCCGATCGCCGTCGTCGTCGTCCGCGGCTCCGCACCCGATCCGGCTGACATCATCGCCTGGAGCCGCGAGCGCCTTGCGCACTACAAGTGTCCGACCGCCGTCGTCTTCGTCGACGAATTGCCGCGCAACCCGTCCGGCAAAATCCTCAAGCGGGAACTGCGGGCACCATTCTGGTCCGGTCAGCAGCGTCAGGTCGGTTGACCGACCTGACGGTCACCGTTCGGTCGGTCGCTCCTTCGTCCTCGTCAACCGGCTCGTCGAGCCCGGCCAGTGACGGTTCCTGCCACGCCAGACTGCCCACTCCGAGGGCTTCGAAGTGCGCAGGCCGACGCTCGACGAAGCTCATCACACCCTCGTGGAAGTCGCGGGTGCTGAGCGCCGGCAGTTCACGGCCGGCGGCTTCCTCGATCGCCTCCGGGAATGTCTGACGCTCGGCGAGCAGCAGCTGCCGTTTCATGTTGAGCCACGACGTCGGCGAGCAGTTCGCCACCAGGTCGGCGGCATAGGCCTTGGCGGTCGCCAGGACCTCGTCGGCCGGAACGAGGCGGTGCACGAGGCCGATCGCTGCAGCCTCGTCGGTCAGGAAGGTGCGCCCGGACAGCAGCAGCTCCGAAGCACGGCTGGCGCCGACGAGGCGCGGCAGCAACCAGGCGACGCCATGGAGAGCCGGCAGCCCCCTGCGGGCAAAGGCGGTGGTCATTCGCGCGCCGGCGGCAGCGATGCGCACATCGCACATCAGCGTCATCGCCAGGCCGATGCCGGCGCAGGCACCGTTGATCGCCGCAATGGTCGGTTTGCGTACCTCCATCGGGTACCAATCGGGCTGCGTGATCGTCGCCTGGATCGGGTTGAACTCGCCCGTCTGGCTGTAGACCTGCAGCGAGTCGCTATCGGCGCCGGGGCAGAACGAGCTGCCGGCGCCGGTGACGATGATCGCCCGTACCTCTGGGTCGTGGTCGCACTGTTCCATCAGCGCGTAGTAGCGCTGGTGCATCTCGATCGTCCAGGCATTGCGGCGCTCCGGGCGGTTCAGCGTCATCGTCGCCACCCCGCCGTCCAACTCGAACAGCACGACCTCGTCATTCATCGCAGATCCCCGTTTCTCGCAGGCAGCCCCACCCCGATGGAACCGCAACTCGCTTTACTGTGGTTATTGTAGCCTTTTGTTCAGTTGGCGTACGAGGCAGGCGCCGAAGGCGCAGCCTGCTCCGCTCGGAGTCGCTCGCGGAGATCGCGCTTGAGCACCTTCCCGATCGGGTTGCGCGGCAGTTCCCCGACGACGTCGAGTCGCTCCGGCAGCTTGAACTTGGCGACGCGCTGCGTCACGAGATGCTCGATGATCTCCGACAGCTCCAGGTGCTGCCCGTGCCGCGGCACGACGAACACGGCGACCCGCTCGCCGAGGACCTCGTCGGGGACCCCGACGGCGGCGACTTCGGCAACCTTCGGATGCGACTGCACCAGCGCTTCGATTTCCGCCGGAGAGATATTGACGCCGCCTCGGATGATCAGGTCCTTGGCACGGTCGACGTAGCGGAGGTAACGGCGGTCGGCATCCGGGTACTCGAAGACGTCGCCACTGCGATAGTAGCCATGCTCGTCGAACGGGTCGCCCTGCCCGCCGAGGTAACCGGAGAAGATCGTCGGGCCGCTGATGCGTAACTCGCCTGGGCGGTTCGCCTGCGAGATGACCTCACCCGTTTCCACGTCGACGAGGCGGGACTTCGTCTGTTCGGCCGTGCTGACCCGCCAGTCGAAGCCTGCTGCGCCGAAGTTCGGAAAGTACACGGAGCGCTCGGTCGGGTCGGGGATCGTACTGCGGTCGCCGACGAGCGGCAGGCCTTCGTTGGAGCCGAAGAAGTTGATGACCTCGACGCCGCGTGCCTCCCACCCCTCGATCAGGAACGGGGTCAGCGGGGCGGAGCCGCTGCCGATCGCCCGCAGGGAAGACAGGTCGTAGGTGTTCAGCAGATCCTCTGCGACCAGCAGCTGCGTCAGTACCGCCGGCGGCGAAACGGTGTAGGTGACGCGATGGTCCGTGATCTGCTGAAGGAAGATGTCGAGGGCGAACGGATGGTGCAGGACCAGCGTGCAACCGACGCTCAGCCATGGGCCGAACATGCCGCCCACGCCACCGGCATTGACCATCGGGAACGTGCACAGCAGCACGTCTTCGGCTGTCATGCCGGGGCTCTCGATGGTGGTGCACAGCACGGCACCCCAACCGCCGTGGCTGCGGAGCACCCCCTTCGGCGTGCTCTCGGTGCCAGACGTCCAGCAGATCGTGGCGATGTCGTTCGGCTCGACAGGGTGGCCGGCGTAGTGCGCCTGGAGCAGCGCCCGCCCATCGGCGTCGACGGTCGAGCCGTCGAGGGCAACGGCACCTGCCGGCACGGCATCACCGAACGCCAGCACGTGGCGAAGCGTGGGTATCTCCGCCTGCATCGCCTGGATCGCCGCAGCATTGGGCCGTCCGAGGATGTTCGTCGCTGTGACGAAGGCGGTAGCGCCTGCCCGCCCGGCGAGGTCGACGAGTTCGTGCTCCCGGTACTGGATCGGGAAGGGGCTGATGATCGCTCCGATGCGTACGATCGCCACGTAGGTGAGGGCCAGTTCGACGATGTTCGGGAGTTGCACGGCGACCACATCACCCGCCCCGACGCCGCTGCGCAGGAGCTGCAGGGCGATGGCGTCTGCCTCGGCGTCGACCTCGAACCAGGTCAGTCGGCGCGGCACGCCGCCGGCGATCGCCGTGCGGTTCGGCGGGTCGATCAGCGAGATCCGACGCGGGTTGCGGTCGATGCTGTCACGGACGCGCGACACCCACGTGCTGCCGTCCCACCAGCCGTTCGCGAAGTAGCCGGCGGCGACCTCCGGAGCGAATGCCTTCATCGTCCGCGCACGACTGCAGCGAGGTGCTCGACCGTCTGACGATGGATTCTCATTCGCAGCTCCCTGGCGTTCGTGTCGAGTCGATCTGCCGTCCGATCGGACTCCCCTGCAGTGACTGTTGCTACAGTAGTGCTCCGACGGACCGATTCGCTCGTCGATCACTTCGGTCCCGACAACCAGCCACGACGGTGCGTCGAACGCCGTCGGTCAGGAGGAGCACCATGAGCGCACCCGTTTTCGTCCTCGGAGGCCATCAGACCGACTTTGCCCGCAACTACGCCAGAGCGGGTCAGGAGATCTCCGACCTCTTCGCCGACGTCGTCGACGGCACCCTCGCCGCAGCTCAGGTGCAAGCCTCGGAGATCCAGTCGATCCACGTCGGCAACGCCTTCGGGCAGTTGTTCACCGGCCAGGGTCAGCTCGGAGCGATGCCGGCGACCGTCCGCCCGGAGCTGTGGGGCATTCCCGCGGCGCGGCACGAGGCCGCCTGCGCATCCGGGAGCATCGCCATCCTCGCAGCGATGGCCGAGATCGAGGCCGGACGCTACGACGTCGTCCTCGTCGTCGGCGCAGAACAGCAGCGCAATGTACCTGGCGACGTCGCCGCCCAGCATCTCGGAGCGGCGGCATGGATCGGCCACGAGGGCCAGGAGGCGACGTTCATGTGGCCGTACATGTTCGACAAGCTGATCGACGTCTACGACGAGCGTTACGGCGTCTCCTACGACCATCTCATCGCCATCGCCAAGACCAACCTGCTCAACGGCAAGCGCAACCCGAATGCCCAGACCCGCGGATGGTCGTTCGACGAACGCAGCTTCACCGATGACGATCACGCCAACCCGGTGATCGAGGGGCGCGTGCGTCGCCAGGACTGCGGGCAGGTCACCGACGGGGGTGCCGGCGTCGTCCTCGCCTCGGAACGCTTCGCCGAGGAGCATCGCCGGCGCAGCGGTGCGACGGCGCGTTCGGCGTTGATCGAAGGGTGGGGACACACCACTGCCGGCCTGTCGTTCGAGTCGAAGATCAAGCGCAGCGTCGGCGAGCGCTACGTGCTGCCGGACGTCCGCCGGGCGATCACCGACGCCTATCGTCGGGCGGGGATCGCCGGACCCGACGACCTCGACGGCATCGAGACGCACGACTGCTTCTCGATGACGGAGTACATGGCGATCGACCACTTCGGGATCACCGAACCGGGCGAGAGCTGGAAGGCGGTCGAGGACGGCACGATCGCCGCCGACGGACGGCTGCCGATCAACCCGAGCGGCGGTCTCATCGGCCTCGGCCACCCGGTCGGCGCGACGGGCGTGCGCATGCTGCTCGACGCCACCAAGCAGGTCACCGGCACGGCAGGCGACTACCAGGTGGATGGCGCCAAGCGCTTCGCGACGTTGAACGTCGGCGGCTCGGCGACCACCGCCGTGAGCTTCGTCGTCGGAGCGGCTTCGACATGACGGAAGCGTTCATCTGCGATGCCGTCCGCACGCCGCGGGGTAAGGCATCGCCGAAGGGTGGGCTGTTCGACTACACGCCGACGCAGCTACTGATTCGCCTCCACGAGGAGATCCGCGCCAGGTCTGGTCTCGATCCGGGTGCCATCGACGATGTCATCATCGGCTGCGCCTCGCAGAACGACGAGCAGGGCGCGAACATCGCCAAGACCTCTGCGTTGCTCGGCGGCTGGGGCGACAACGTCCCGGGACTGACGGTCAATCGCTTCTGCGCATCGGGCATCGAGGCGGTGAACCTGGCTGCCGCACGTATCAAGAGCGATGGCGCAGGCGTGCTGCTGGCCGGCGGCGTTGAGTCGATCTCCCACGTACCGATGTACTCGGACAACGGGCCACTGTTCTGCGATCCGGCGACCGTCGAGGCGATCGGGTCGGTCGAGATGGGCATCGCCGCCGACATCGTCGCCACGATCGAAGGGTTCGAACGGCCGGAACTCGATGCCTTCGGCGTTTCCACGCAGATCAAGGCCGCTGCCGCATGGTCGCAGCAGCGATTCGCCCGCTCGGTCGTGCCGATGGAGCGCCACGGCCGCGAGCCGTTCGCGTACGACGAGCACATCCGTGCGGACACGACGTACGAGGCGCTCGCCGCGCAGCAGCCGCTGTTCGCCGAGATCGGTCTCAGCGGCCAGGACGACCGCGCCCGCAGCAGACTCCGTGATCTGGGCGAGATCCGCCACGTGCACACCC
Organism: Actinomycetes bacterium; assembly: GCA_025356335.1. Classification (GTDB taxonomy): domain Bacteria; phylum Actinomycetota; class Acidimicrobiia; order Acidimicrobiales; family Ilumatobacteraceae; genus JANXUF01. The sequence continues at coordinate 46,279 of JANXUF010000050.1, read as the reverse complement.
GCGGTACCTCGCCGTCGCTCGCCGATGCCGCCGGACTGCTCGTCATCGCCTCCGGCGAAGCCGCCGCGGAGTTCGGCCTGCGGCCGCGGGCCAGGATCGTCGCCTCGCAGAGCGCCTGCGTCGACCCGGTCACGATGTTGACTGCAGGGCAACTCGCCGTCGAGCAGCTCCTCGCCAGGCAGGGGCTGCACCCGGATGACATCGACGTCTTCGAGTTCGCCGAGGCCTTTGCCGCCCTGTGCCTGCGGTTCCAGCGCGACCTCGGCGTCGACGACGACCGCTTCAATCCCAATGGCGGCACGATCGCCATGGGGCATTCCTTCGGCGCCACCGGCGCGATCTTGACGATGGGTCTCGTCGACGAACTCGAACGTCGTCGTGCCCGTCGTGGTGTCATCGCCGTCAGCGGGGCGGCGGGCCTCGGTTGCGCCGCGCTCGTCGAACTCGTCGACGCGTGAATCGCCGAGTTCGGTCGCGCTGATGGGCCCGCCGCTCTCCGTCGTCGTGCCGTTGTGGCAGGACAGGCCGCCGCAGGAGAACCTCGAACTCGCCGCCCACGCCGACCGCCTCGGCTACGGCGAACTGTGGATCGGCGAGATGGCCACCTACGACGCCTTCGCACTCGGCACCGCCATCGGACTGCGGACCGAGCGCATCAGCCTCAGTCTCGGGCCGTTCGCCGTCGCTGTCCGCACGCCGATGACGGTGGCGATGGGTGCCGCCTCGGTCGCCGATCTCGTCGGCCGCCAGGTGGGCGTCGCCCTGGGGACGTCGAGCGACGTGGTTGTCGAGGAGTGGCACGGCCGCTCGCGTTCCAAGTCGGCAACGGCGCTCGCCGAGCATGCCGCCGCGACCCGCTCACTGCTCGCCGGTGACAAGACCGACGTGCGTGGCACCGTCGTCAGCAGTCGCGGCTACCGGCTGAGGCTGCCGGCGGTGTACGGGCCGTTGTCGATCGCCGCCTTCGGTCCGGCAGCCGTGCGGACCGCAGCAGTGGCGGGCGACCGCATGCTGCTGAACATGCTCACGCCGACTGCGGCAGGTCGCCTCTGTGCTGATCTCGCCACTGCTGCGCAGATCGCCGGGCGGCCGGTGCCACGCACGGCGATCTGGCTGGCAGCGGCGGTCGAACCGACATCGGACACGATCGCCCAGATCAGCCGCGGCAAGGTCGGGTACCTGGCGGCTCCGGGTTATGGCGAGATGTTCATCGAGGCCGGTTTCGGCGGCCTCGTCGCCTTCGCCCGTTCCCGCCCGCACCCCCGCGAGCTGTTGGCGGCGATCAACCCGGACATTGTCGACTCGGTCGGGCTCGTCGGATCGTGCGAGCACATCGCTGCGCGGATCGCCGAGTATCACGCAGCCGGCGTCGACGAGGTCTGCATCGTGCCGGCGACGGCAGGCGATGACGGCGGCAGGCGCACACTCGAAGCACTCGCCAACATCGGAAGGAGCGACTGATGCCCGACGCCGACGTTGCTGTCCAACACCTGCCGTCCGACAGCGTTGCGCTCGTCACCGGAGCCGCCAACGGCATTGGCCGGGCTGCGGCCATCGCCCTCCATGCCGCAGGAGCGCGCGTCGCGCTGGTGGATCGCGACGGCCAGGGTGCCGACGCGGTCGCCGCCCAACTCGGGGAGCGGGCAGCTTCGTTTGCCGCCGACATCACCGATCGTCGCCAGGTCGACGCCGCCGTCGCCGGCACGGTGGACACCTTCGGGCGCATCGACATCGTCGCCGCCAACGCCGGTTACGGCCGTTTCGGCGCCTTCGTCGACATCGAAGAGCGGGTGTGGCAGCGCCATCTCGATGTCAACCTCACCGGCACGTTCAACGTCGTCCAGGCAGCGGTCCGCGTGATGCGCGGGGGCGGTTCGATCATCCTCACCGGCTCGACCGCTTCGACGTTTCCCTGCGACCTGTTCAGCGCCTATGCAACGACGAAGGCCGGCGTGGCGATGCTCGCCCGGTCGCTCGCCGCAGAACTCGGGCGGCAACAGATCCGCGTCAATGCCGTGCTGCCCGGCGTGATCGAGTCGAACATGACCGACAGCATCCTCGCCGACGGCCCGACCCGGCTGCTCGTCGAACAGGAGACGCCGCTCGGACGTGTCGGCCACCCGGAAGACGTCGCCGACGTGATCGTCTTCCTCGCTTCGGCCGCCAGCCGCTATGTGACCGGCAATTCGATCCTCGTCGACGGCGGCCAGACGACGCACGGCTTCCCCCGCTGGTTCAGCGCCGACGCTTCCACCGGTGGAGACTTCGAACCGCATGGCGCACGGATGATCGCCTTCGACGGCACAGCGACGGGCGGCAGCTGAATCAGCCGTCGATCAGTTCGCTGGACGGCGCCCAACAGGCGTGCGTGCCGGAGCTGATGCGCTCCGGAAGGGCGATCCTGGCGATCGGGCCCTCGGTGATGTCGGAAGCGTCGAAGACCCAGCATTCGCTGCGATCGTTCGGCATGTCGGTCACGAAGGTCATGAGATAGCCGTCGTCCTCAGCCGTCGCGCCTGATCGCGGAGCCATCGGCGCCTCGCTGACGTAGACACCCTTCGGGCAGGCGAAGCGCTGCGTCGTTCCGGTCTCGACATCGAGCTTGACGAGCCCGTCGAACAGGAACCAGTCCGGTTTGCTGGTGACGCCATAGGTGTAGCGGTACGGCTTGCCGAGGTGGTGCGGGTTGATCGTCCCGAACTCCATCAGGCGGTCGTCGATGAACTCCTCTTTCGTCTGTCCGGTGCGCAGGTTGAGCCGCCAGCGATATGGACGCGGCTCGATGCGGGCGTTGTCGATGAAGCGGTAGGTCGAGCGGAACTCGTCGTCCGTCGGCATGCGGTCCGGCATCGGGTGCATCTGGTGGAATCCGTCGAGGACGATCTCGTCGCCGTCCTCATAGGCGTTGATCCAATGGAGCACGAACGTCGGCGAGGCATCGAACCACCGGATGTCATCCGGCGAGCCGTGACGCGGCACGACGGCGAGACGCGTCGGCAGATCGGGGAAGAAGCGCACCGCATGCACACCGCGCTCGAGTCCGTCAGGGTCCCAGAACATCGGGCAGTCGTTGAGGATCGCGTAGTGCTCGGTGAAGGACATGTCGTGTGGCAGGCGCGGTCCCGGCAACTCGATCGGGATGTAATCCGTCAGTCGGTGATCGGCATCGACGACGCCGTAGTGCATGAACGGTGCCTGCTTCGAATAGTTGAAGAACATCATCTCGCCGGTCGTCGTATCGACCTTCGGGTGCGCCGAGATGCCCACATCGGACGGGAACCCCCCGCCCCACGATTCGGTCCCGAGCTGCTCCAACGTCCGCGGGTCCAAACGGTACGCCTCGCCGCACTGGTAGTGCGTCGTCACAGCCAGCCCGCCGTGTACGACGACATCGGTGCTCGACGCATCTTTGAGGCGGGTCCGTGCCCCCCAACCGTCACGCAGAGAGCGGCTCGGCCGTTCCATGATCCCGGCCCACAGTGGCCCTCCGGCTTCGCGCTCGGCCTCGAAACCGGCGGTGCGGACGAAGCGATTGCGGTAGTCCGCTGTACCACCGCGAAAGCTGAGCATGTGCAGCATGCCGTCGCCGTCGAAGGGGTGATACCGGCCGATCGAGTCGTGGAGTGGGTTCTCGGTGTTGCGCAGGTACACGCCGTCGAGGTCGTCCGGCAGCTCACCGACGACGTCGAGATCGGTCGCGTCGAACTCGGAGTGCTGCGGCCGCCACGGTCCAGAACGGTACGGATGGTCGTCATCCTGGCGGAGGTTCGTGGCATACCTGGCGACCAGACGGACATCCATCGGGTATCTCCTCTGACTCGAGCTACTTCAATTGTGATAGTATCGCCACGGCTCACCTTGAACAAGTCGGACAATGCCGAAGGAAGATCGCTATGGTGGCGCGGTGAGCGCACGCACTGCACCGGACCCTTCGAGCGCTCAGCGGTCCAAGCGGATGAAGGAGACGCCGAACGCGCTCGGCAGAACCCTCCTCATCCTCGGCGACCACCGCAATCTGAACATCATCCTCGAAGCATTCCGCCAGGCGCGCCGATTCGGTGACTGGCAGGAACGTCTGGACATCTCCGATCCGGTACTGGCCGGGCGCCTGCGGTCACTGGTGGCCGACGGCATCTTCACCACGATCCCGTACAACAACGCCCCGCTGCGGCACGAGTACCGTCTGACCGAGCGCGGCAGGGAGTTGTGGCACGTCTTCGTCGCGCTGTGGATGTGGGAGGCACGGTGGGCCAACGAGCGCGGCAACGGCCGGCGCACGCTGATCCACGATGTCTGCGATCATCCCTGTTCTCCGCTGCTCGGCTGCTCGGCCTGCGGCGCGCTGGGTGTCACGCCCAGGGACACGTCGGCAAAGGTGAGCGGCGATTCGTTCGAGCGGAGCAACCCGTCACGGCGCTACCGGCGGGCGGCAAGAGCGGACGACCCGGTGACGGATCATCAGACGATGACCGCCACGGATCTACTGGGCGACCGTTGGAGCATGTCGGTGATGGCCGCAGCCTTCCTGGGGACGCGACGATTCTCCGACTTCCAGCAACAGTTGGTGACGATCCCGCCACTGACGCTCGCCGACCGACTGAAGCTCTTCGTCGATCAGCAACTGCTCCGGCGCGTCCCGATCGCCGAGGGCGCCAAGCGCATGGAATACCACCTGACGCCGAAGGGGCTGGACTTCTTCCCGGCGCTGGCGGCCATCGTCGCCTGGACCAACCTGTGGCTCACGGAGGGGCAGCCGCACCCGATCGTCATCGTGCACAACACCTGCGGGAACGTCTTCGAGCCGTGCTTCGGATGCAATGTGTGCGGCAAGCGACTCGCTCGCCGCGAGATCCACTTCGACAACCAACGTCGAGGACTATCGCCACAACAGTGATCGCACCGTGCACCGGATCGGCCGCGCCTCGCTTGCGCTACACCGGCGTATCCATATCCTGTATGACTCATCGGGCGAATACACGACATTGACCAATTTGCGAGCGCCAGGGGTTGTCAGAAGTAGCGTGAAAATGCTACAACTACGGAAGTAAGAACTCGAATCAGAGGGGGCTGCCGTGGGGACGGTTTCATGGATTCCGCTACTGGTCGCGCTGGTCGTGGCGATGGTGGCGATCGCTGCACTGATGGGCGTGACGATGGCGATCTCGCTCCGACTCTCCAATTGGGCCGTCGTCGACACGTTCTGGGGTCTCGGCTTCGTGGTCATCGCCCTGTCGTCGTTGCTCATCTCGATCAACCGCGGGGATCCCGGCCGCCGACTGGTCGCGCTGCTGGTGCCGGCGGTGTGGGGCCTGCGCCTCGCCGGATACCTCCACTGGCGCAACCACGGCAAACCGGAGGACCCTCGCTACACGGCGCTGCTGCGCAGGCGGACCGGCCCGCTGATCCCCTTTGTCGTCAAGACCATCTTCTGGGCCCAGGGATGGGTGATGTGGGTCGTGGCGATCCCGATCAGCGTGGCGATGTTCGAGCGCCATCCGGTGAACATCATCACGTGGGTCGGGGTGGCACTGGCGGCGGTCGGTCTGTTCTTCGAAGCCGTTGGCGATCTGCAATTGGCGAAGTTCAGGTCCGACCCGACGAACGCCGGCACGTTGATGGACCGCGGGCTGTGGTCGTGGACGCGGCACCCGAACTATTTCGGGGATCTGTGCGTGATGTTCGCCTTCTGGCTCATCGCCTGCGGGTCATGGGTCGGGGTCCTGACGATCTTCGCCCCCGTACTGATGACGCGGATGCTGCTGACGAAGACGGGGAAACGAATGCTCGATCGGCGCTTGGCGCGTACCCGCGGCGAGGCCTACGTCGAGTATGCGGCGCGCACCAGTGGGTTGATCCCGCGCCCACCGCGGAAGCTCTCCCGCCCGAGCGCGACGGTGGCGCCCGAGAGCAAATCCGCATCGACGGGTTGACGGCCGCCACGTGTGTGTTGTACAAATAAGTATTGTTACGCAAGTGACAAAGGCCGTGCTCGGTGTCGTTGCCACGAGGCCGCGCCGACATCCTCAGGGGGAGGTTGACAGGTGCTCGAAGTCAGAGATCTTTTTCTGCGGTTCGGCGGCGTGACCGCGCTCGACCGCATCAGCTTCACGGTCGCCGACAACGAGATCTGCGGGCTGATCGGCCCGAACGGCGCCGGCAAGACCTCGCTGTTCAACTGCGTGACCCGCGTCTACCGCCCGAGTGCCGGCACGATCACCTTCGACGGGATCGACATGCTGGGCCTGCGGCGACACCAGATCGTCAAACAGGGCGTGGCACGGACGTTTCAGAACCTCGCACTCTTCCCGTCGATCACGGTGATGCAGAACACGATGGTCGGCGCACACTCGCGCCGGACGCCGCACCTGCTGGCGTCAGCGGTCAGCTGGCCGTCATCGCGGGTGGTGCAACGGCACCTGGAGTCGGAAGCGTGGGATCTGCTCACGCAGTTGGAGCTGACCGACGTCGCCCATCGTCCGGCAAAAGGTCTGCCGTTCGGGACGCTCAAGCGTGTCGAACTGGCACGGGCGCTCATGAGCCGCCCTAAGCTCCTGCTGCTCGACGAGCCAGCGGGCGGTCTGACGCACGCCGAGGTACACGACCTCGGCGAATTGATCGTGCGGCTGCGCTCCGAGTTCGGTTTCAGCGCGCTGCTCGTCGAGCATCACATGGGCCTCGTCATGGGGATTTCCGATCACGTCGTCGCGATGGACTTCGGCACCACCATCGCCGATGGCCTCCCTGGCGACGTGCAGCGGTCACCGCGGGTCATCGCCGCGTATCTCGGGCAGGCAGCATGACCGCTGCCGACTCTGCGGACAACACCGCACTGGGCACCGTCAGCCGACCGCTGCTCGAAGTCGCCGGCCTCCGAGCCGGGTACGGAGCGGCAAACGTGTTGCACGGTATCGACCTCTCGGTGCTGCCAGGCGAGGTCGTCGTGGTGCTCGGCGCCAACGGTGCCGGCAAGACGACGCTGATGCGGGCGATCGCCGGGCTCATCGGGCACACCGGCACGATCAGCGTCGACGGCCAGATCATCGCCAAGGCGAGGCCGGACGAGATGCTGCGGCGCGGCCTCGGTCTCGTCCCCCAGGGTCGCGGCACGATGACGGCGATGACGGTCCGCGACAATCTCAGGGTCGGGGCGATCAGCAGGTCGGACGCCCGCGAAATCGCCGACGACATCGAGCGGTGGTGCACCGTCTTCCCACCACTCGCCAACCGTCGCAACCAGATCGCCGGCACGCTGTCCGGCGGCGAGCAGCAGATGCTGGCGATCGCTCGGGCGATGATGGCCAGACCACGCCTGCTGATGTGCGACGAGGTCAGCCTCGGCCTTGCGCCGATCATCGTCCAACAGTTGTTCGGCGTGCTCCGCGACGTCAACCAGGATTCGAATACTGCGCTGCTGCTCGTCGAGCAGAACGCCGAGCTGGCGCTGCAGATCGCCGCGCGCGTCTACCTGCTCGAGGTCGGCGAGATCGCTGCAAGCGGCGAGACCGAACAGTTCCGCGGCAATGACGCCATCCGCAAGTCGTACCTGGGTTACTGAGGACACGATGGAGATCTTTCTCGACCGGCTGTTCTCCGGCGTCACCGCTGGATCCATCTACGTGCTCATCGCCCTGTCGCTCGTGGTGGTATTCCGCAGTTCGACGACCATCAACTTCGCCCAGGGCGAGTTCGCTCTGTTCACCAGCTTCGTCGCCTGGTGGCTGACGACCAAGGGCCTCCCGATCGTGTTGGCCCTGTTCGCGGCGATGGCTGTCGGGTTCACCATGGGAGTCGTCGCAGAACGCGCACTCATCAGACCGGTACGACGACGAAACGAGACCGCCGTGCTGATCGTCGCCCTCGGTCTGTTCACTGCGCTGAACGGCGCAGACGGATGGATCTGGGGCGCGAACGACAAGCAGTTCCCGGAGATCCTTCCCCACGGCGACAACGACTACTTCGTCATCGCCGGCTCGCGCCTGCACTACGACTCGATCGGGATCGTACTGGCGATGATCCTCGTCGTCACGCTGCTCTCGCTGCTGTTCAACCGCACACCGCTGGGCCTGCAGATGCGCGCCGTGGCGACGAACCCGGAGTCGGCGGCATTGGCCGGCGTCAAGGTCGGCAGGGTCCTCAGCCTCAGCTGGGGCCTCTCGGCGGCGATCGGCTCCTTCGCCGGCGTGCTCCTGGTCCCGGTGCTCCCGCCCAATCAGCTCGACCTCAGCTCGTTCTTCTCGATCCTCATCTTCGCATCGGCAGCGGCACTGCTCGGCGGTCTCGACAGCGCCAAGGGCGCCGTCGTCGGCGGTCTGGCATTCGGCGTCGCCGAATCGATGATCAACGGATACGCAACATTCCTCGGCGGGTCGATGCAACTGACCTTTGCGCTGGTGATCATCGTCGTCATCCTCGTCTTCAAGCCGACGGGGTTGTTCGGCGCCCGCCGGCTGGAGCGCGTATGAGCGAGCGAACACGTCCATACGTTGTCCACCGCGGCACGACGACGCACCGGGTGATGATCGGCGCCGGCCTGATCCTCGCCGCAGCATTCGTACTGTGGGCTCGGGGCTTCGGGCAGTTCAACCAAGGTCAGATCACGCGGGTGATGATCTACGCGATCGCCATCGCCGGTCTGAACATCGCCACCGGGTACACCGGCCTCGTGTCCGTCGGGCACTCCGCGTTCTTCGGGCTCGGGGCGTACACGACAGGCGTGCTCGTCGTCAGTCACGGGTGGAAGCCGGAGGCGACGATTCCCGTCGCACTTTTCGTGTGCTTCGTCGTCGGGCTCGTCGTCGGTCTTCCGGCGCTGCGTATCCGCGGCCTGTACCTGGCGATCGTCACCCTCGCCTTCGGTGTCGCCTTCCCCGAAGTCGTCGCCAGGCTGAGCACGATCACCGGCGGCGCCGAAGGGCTGACGATCCGCAGGGCGATGCTGCAACCGCCGACCTGGTCCGGTTTCGCCATCGGGCAGAAAGGCAAGTGGCTGTTCTGGTTGTCGCTGTTCGTGCTCGTCGTCGTGATGATCGTCGTGCACAACCTCGTGCGCAGTCGCTACGGCCTGGCGCTGATGGCCGCTCGGGACAACGAACTCGCCGCCGCCGCCTCCGGCATCAACCTGGCCACCGTGAAGACCGTCGCTTTCGGGGTCTCCGGAGCGCTGACCGGAGTAGGCGGCAGCCTGTTCGCGATGTACCTCGGCAGTCTGGTGGCCAACGACTCGTTCACCCTCCTGAACGCCATCGCCCTGCTCACCGGGCTGGTCATCGGCGGGGAGGGGACACGCTTCGGCCCGATCCTCGGCGGCATCGCCGTCGTCTACATCCCGTACTACACCTCCGACATCGGGCAGGGCCAGGCGGCCGCCGTGCTCTTCGGCGCCGTCCTCATCCTCATCATGTTCATCGCCCCGGAGGGGGTGGCCGGCGGTATCGGCCGCCTCGGCCGCAACGTGATGGTGCTCGTGCCGGCGACGCCGAAGCGACCGGGCGGCGAGCGTTCGTCCGCGCGTGGGCTGGGGGGCAACAGCGAACGTCCGAGGCGACAGGGCCAATCGATCGGGGGCGAGATGGCGACACCGACCGACTAGCCCATCACGCCGACCGTCCACTCATTCATCCTCGTCAGTCATCACTCCACCTATCCAGGAAGGTTTCACATGTTCATCACCACGAAGGCCCGAAGGGCCCACCGGACCAGAGCGCTCGCCGGCATCGTCGCGTTCGTCGCCTTTGCCTCAGCATGTTCGTCGTCGTCTTCGAGCTCTTCGAGTTCGTCGGCTGCGGCGACATCGCCAACATCTGCGGCGGCCGGCGCGACGACCGTTGCCAGCGCATCGACCGCTGCCGCGGCGACGAGCCCGACAGCGACCACCGGCTCGACCGTCGGCTCGACCACCGCCGCCGCAGCGACCACCGCCGCCGGCGGCACCGGCGCACCGGCGGGCGAGGCGTTCAAGGTCGACACCTCGAAATGTACGGACCCTGCATCGGTCACCGCCAAGGTCACCGGCTCGTGGAAGGTCGGCTACAGCGCCCCGCTGTCAGGCCCCGTCGCCGGCGTCGTCACCTATGCCCTCGACGGGTTCAAGGCGCGTATTGCGGCTGCGAATGCAGCCGACGAAGTCAAGGGTGTGAAGATCGACGTGACGTACAAGGACGACCAGTTCACGCCGGACAAGGCCAAGGCCAACGCCACAGAGTTCCTGCAGAGCGACCATGTCAACTCGCTGCTGACGTTCGGCAGCGGTCCGGTCGGTGCGATCGCCGACGATCAGAACGCCGACTGTGTGCCGCTGCTCTACCCGAGTTCGTCCGTCCAGAAGTACCGCGACATCAGCCAGTACCCGTGGACCGTGCAGTACCTGCCGGCCGGCGACGCAGAAGCTCGGTACGACATCGGCCTGATCACCTCGAAGTTCCCCAGCGGTGCAAAGGTCGGCATCGCCGAGAACCAGACAGCGTCCGGCAAGGGTGAATCCGCAGCCTTCCAGGCGGCGGCGAAGGGAACGAACCTGACGATCGCCGTCGTTGCTCCGTCGACCGACCCGAATGCCGCGGCGACGCAGCTCAAGGCGGCGAACGTCGACGTCGTCTACGACGCCGGCATCAGCAGCGACTGCGGTCCTGTGGTGCAGGCGATGGATCGCATCGGCTTCACCCCGAAGGTCGTCATCAACCCGTCGAACTGCGCCGACAGCACGGCGTACGTCGCTTCCGGAAAGGCGGCGGACGGCAACGTCATCCCGAGTTTCCTCAAGAACCCGGCAAGTGCGGCGTTGGCGAACGATGCCGGCGTGAAGATGTACCTCTCGCAGGTGACGACCGACGACAAGAACAATGCCATCACCGTCGCCGGATGGGTGACCGCCGACCTGTTGGTCAACACACTGAAGCAGGCAGCGGCCTCGTCGGGTGGGTTGAGCCGCTTGAGTGCCATCCAGGCGGCACGCAACCAGAAGTACGCCTCACCGATGTTCATCGACGGCATCAACTGGGAGAGCACGGCGACGACGCTCACGGGTATCGATGCCTTCCAGACCACGGTATGGAACGCCGCTGACCAGTCCTTCCACCTGGACGGCAGCCTCATCAGCGTCGCCGCCAAGTAACCAATCCCCCCCCAACAGCCGGTTGGGCGCGCGCAAACTGCGCCCAACCGGTTCGGGTCGGATCAGCAAACTGAGCCGACCGAACGCAACCCGTGCAGACGTAGCACATGCGAGCAGAGCGAGCTCCCCGAGCGGCGGAGAGCGGAACGAACAGCGAGCCGCCCGAGCGGCGGAGAGCGGAAGAGAATGACAGCCAGGAAGATGCACCCGCAGGAGCGGATCGACGAGTACACGGCCATGGGCTACTGGACTGCGGAAACGGTGCAGCAGCTGTTCGCCGACCGCGTCGCCGAGTTCGGCGATGAGCTGGCGGCGATCGATGCTCCGAACAAGGCCGAATTCGTCGACACGCCGATCCAGCGGGCGAGTTGGAACGATATCGATCGTCAGGTCGATGAGCTCGCCGCTGCGCTCCTCACTGCCGGTATCGGCGAAGGGTCCGTCGTCGCCGTGCAGCTGCCGAACATCGTCGAGCTCGTCGTCGCCTATCTGGCAGTGTGGCGGGTGCGAGCGATCATCTCCCCGCTACCGGTGCAGTACCGGCGCCACGAGATCGTCGAACTCGGCAACATCGGCGAAATCACGGCGTTCCTGACGAGCGACCGCATCGCCCAGCGGCAGGCGGCCGCCGAGGTCGTCGCCATGATGGCGGACATTCCCTCTCTGCGAACGGTTCTGGCGATCGGTCGTGCAGTGATCGAGGGAACCGTCCATGTCGGGACCGCCGTCGCCGCACTGTCCGCCGACGATATTGCGGCCGTTGCGACCTATGCCGACGTCCATCCGGTCGACCCGAACGACTGCATCACGATCTGCTGGACGTCGGGTACCGAGAGCAGACCGAAGGGCGTGCCACGGGCGCACTACGAATGGCTGCTGATGAGCCACGACACGGTGTTCGCTCCGAGCCTCGACCACCACGCAAGGGTGCTCAATCCGTTCCCGATGGTCAACATGGCGGGGATCAACGGGATGCTGCTGCCCTGGCTGCGCACCGGATGCGTCCTCGTGCAGCACCAGCCGTTCGATCTCCCGGTGTTCCTCCGCCAGGTCGAGGACGAACGCATCACCTATACCGTCGCCCCACCGGCGTTGCTCGCCACGCTGTTGCAGCGCGACGAACTGCTCGCCGGAGCCGACATCTCCACGCTCCGCCAGATCGGCTCCGGTTCCGCTCCGTTGCAGGAATGGATGGTGCGCGGCTGGCACGAGCGCTACGGCGTGGCGATCATCAACTATTTCGGCTCGAACGAGGGCATCGCCCTGATGACGGACATCAACGTGATGACCGATCCGGATCAGCGGGCGCGCTTCTTCCCGCGGTACGGCGGCGGCCGCGTCTGGACGTTCCCTGCTGCGCAGTGCACCACCGTCAAGCTCATCGACACCGAAACCGGTGAGGAGATCGACGAACCGGGCAGGCCCGGCGAGCTCTATCTGAAGGGGCCGAGCCTGTTCGCCGGCTACCTCGACGCGGCAAACGTCAACAGTCCGTTCGACGCCGACGGTTTCTTGAAAACCGGCGACATGTTCGTCATCGACGGACCCGAGCAACAGTTCCTCCGTTATGTCGACCGGGCAAAAGACCTGATCATCCGCGGTGGGATGAACATCGCTCCCGCCGAACTCGAGACGATGATCGCCAGCCATCCGGCAGTGGCCGAGGTCGCCGTCGTCGGGTTTCCCGACGACATGCTCGGCGAGAAGGTGTGCGCCGTCGTCACCCCGAGGCCCGGCCATGCGATCCGCCTCGCCGACGTCGTCACTCATCTTCGTTCGCAGGACATCGCGACCTACAAGCTCCCCGAGCGCCTCGAACTGCGCGACGTGCTGCCACGCAATCCCGTCGGCAAGATCCTCAAACGTCAACTGCGAGATGAGATCCGCGACGGGATCGGCGACGGGATCGATCAGCAGAGCACAGTTTCTGTGGGCACCAGCGACGACTCGAGCCGGCAGCCCGTCGATGGATGAGACTGCCGGCACGCTGCTCGCCGACGCGCTGCGCCGGGGTGGCGACCGTGTCGCCCTGCGCGCCAACGGACAGGTCCGCTCGCACCGGGAGGTGCTTGCCAACGCCTCGCGATTCGCCAACGCTCTCGCCGGATCGGGTCTGCACCCCGGCGACCATGTGGCGCTGATGGTCGCCGATCGTGTCGAAGCGGTCGAGGCCTACGTCGGCTGCCTCATCGGCGGGTTCCCCGCCGTTCACGTCAACGACCGCCTGACCGCACGCGAGGTCCGGCCGATCCTTGCCGACGCCGACGCGAGAGCATTCGTCTACACCGACAGTGTCGCCGACCGGGTCGCCGATCTCCCCACCGACACAGCGAAGTCGGTGATCGCCATCGGCTCGCCGTGCGACGGCTCACACGCGGTGTGGACATCGTTGATCGCCGACGCACGACCCGACGTTCCCGTTGTCCCGCGGCAGGCGGACGACCTGACGATCATCGGATACACCAGCGGCACGACCGGCTCACCGAAGGGCGTGATGCACACGCAGCGGTCGATGATGCGCATCCTCCAACACATGCCGGTGCACTTCGACATCCGCCCACGGAGCCGCTGCGCCTTCACCGGCACGCTCTCGTTCGTCGCCGGCATCTGGGGTGTGCTGCTCCCGCACCTGTTCCTCGGCGGCGAGGTGTCGTTCATGGCCGGCCTCGGTCCTGAAGAGTGGTTTGCTCGAATGCGCGCACAGGGTTCGAACTTCACCTACGTCCCGACGCCCCTCGCCATCGAGTTCATCCAACAGGTACACCGTCATCCGCAGGTCCTGGAGACGTTGCGCGTGGCGATGCACTCCGGTTCGAAGATGCCACCCGATACGGTTCGCGCCCTGGTGGACGCCGTCGGGCCGCGGTTCGCCGAGGCCTATGGGATGACCGAGACCGGTGCGCCCGTGACGCGGACAGAGGACGCCGACTGGACATCCGGCGAGGCAGACGACGTCTACGCCAGTACGGGCCGTCCGGTGCACATCGCCGATGTGTCGATCATCGATGGCCACGGACATGAGGTGAGTGTCGGCGGGACCGGCGAGATCACCGTTCGCAGCGACACGCAGTTCTCCGGCTACTACCGGCAACCGGGCCTGACCGCCGAAGCGGTCATCGACGGCCGCCTGCGCACCGGTGATATCGGCAGGGTCGACGCCGCCGGTTTCCTGTATGTCACCGATCGGGCAAAGGACATGATCGTGTCTGGCGGGATGAACGTCTATCCGGCCGAAGTCGAGTCGGCGATGTCGGACGTTCGCGGCCTGAACGAATTCGCCGTCTTCGGAATCCCCGACGAACGCTGGGGTGAAACGGTCGTTGCCGTCGCCGTCGTTTCCGATCAGGCGCTCGACGAAGCAGCGATCATCCGCTTGGCACGTGAACGCCTTGCCTCCTACAAGAAGCCGACCCAGGTCCGCTTCATGCAGGCGCTACCTCGCACCGCAAGCCTGAAGATCGACAAACCGGCACTACGACGACAGTGGAACGAAGAGACTTAGACAACAGTAGTGTTCGGCTTCTGTCAGCGATTCGTTGCGGGACGGGAGGCCGACAGAAAGGGGACGTCGATGACCTACCGGGTGATCCAATGGGCAACGGGATCGATCGGCAAGACCTGTCTGCGCGCCGTACTCGACTCGCCGGACTGCGAGTTGGTCGGACTGCGCGTCTACAGCGATCTCAAGGTCGGCGAGGATGCCGGCGCAATCGCCAGGCGCCGTCAGACGGGCGTCGTCGGGACGATGGATGTCGAGGAGATCTATGCCCTCGACGCCGACATCGTGATCCACACGCCGCGATTGCAGGTGCCGTACGAGATGTTCGACGACGAGCTCTGCCGCCTCCTGCGCAGCGGCAAGAATGTCATCACCACCGCCGGCAACCACTATCCCCGCGCCCACGGCGAACGACGAACGGCACTGTTCGAACAGGCCTGCGCCGATGGTCGGAGCAGCCTGTTCGGTGTCGGTGTCAGCCCTGGAGTGATCGGCGAGCGCATCGCCATGACCCTCGCGAGCACGTCGTTGGAACTCGAGGCGATCGACATCACCGAGGTCTTCGAAGCGAGCGGCATGGTGAGCCCGGACTTCGTCTTCACCGTCATGGGTATGGGAACAGATCCGGCCGAGGTCGACCTGCTCGCCGGTCCGCTCCCCGGTCTGTACCGCACGCTGTACTCGGAGACACTGGCGTACATGGCAGACCATCTCGGACTGACGGGCTACGTCATCGAGGACGACCACCACTTCGAACTCGCGCCCGCCGACACGACCATCCGTGCGGGTCTGATCCGCGCCGGCACGGTCGCCGCGACCGAGTGGCGTTGGCATCTGCGCGTCGACGGCGTGACGCGCCTGACGCTGGCGATCATCTGGACGATGGACCCGACGATCCCCCGCTATGCCGGCCGCCCGCACTGGCAGATCCGGATGAGCGGCAAACCGGAACTGTCGATGTCGATCGACCTCCACGACCCTGTCGACAGCGACGTACGGACGACCGCGTCGCAGTACATCGCCGCCGGTATCGTGATGCAGTCGATCCCCGTCGTCGTCGCCGCACCGCCAGGGGTCGTCGAGCCGGTGGCGTTTGCACCGTACCGGTTTCGCCAGCGTGCTGACTGAGCCTGCTGACTGAACCCCCCTCGACGCAGTAACTGTGACTGTTGTAGTCTGAGTCGATGGACAACCGATCTCCGGAACTGCAGGTACTGCTCGACAAGCAGGCGATCACCGAACTGTTGACGCGCTACCTCCGCTCCATCGATCGCGCCGACATCGTGACGTTGCGGGCGTGCTACCTGGAGGGCGCAACCGAGGAGCACGGCGGGATGTACGCCGGGCCTGCGCAGGGCTACATCGATTCGATCGAGCGCCTACTCAGCCACCCGAAGGCCGTCGCCACGCACACGCTGTCGAACGTCCTCATCGACGTCGAGGGCGACCGGGCGGTATCGGAGCACTACGTGTTGGCGATGACCCGGGTCAAGATCGGTGTCTCGGTGTCCGACTCGCTCGTCGCCACACGAATCATCGACGATCTCGAACGTCGAGATGGCCGTTGGGGCATCGCCCGCCGACGGCTGCGGTTCGACTGGTCGCACGATGTCGGCGAGCGCGAGGAACGGTGGGTCGGCGGCACGCTCGATCCGGCTGCGTTGCTGCACAGCTCGAAGTATCCCGACGATCCGGTCTACGACGGCATCATGCAGCGCAGCGAGATGTCGCAATGAGCGCAACGGTCGGCGGCAGCACGGCGCTGGTCACCGGCGGCAACCGCGGCATCGGCCGGGCGTTCGTCGAACAGTTGCTGTCAGGCGGCGCAACCAAGGTCTACTGCGGCGCCCGTTCCCCGGACGAGGTCCCGCCGGAACTCATCGACGCCGGCGCGGTCGTCGTTCAACTCGACGTCACTGACCCACGGTCGGTCGCTTCTGCTGCAGCGACATGCGCCGATTGCACCGTGATCGTCAACAATGCCGGGCTCCACGGGCGTGATCGGCTCGTCCTCGCAGACAACCTCGACATCGCTCGGCAGGAGATGGAGGTCAACTACTTCGGGGTGTTGAACATGATCCGCGCCTTCGCGCCAGTGCTCGGTGCCAATGGCGGCGGCGCGATCGTCAACGTCCTCTCGGTCGCCGGAGCATTTCCGACGGCGTTCATGGGTGGATACTCACCATCGAAATCGGCAGCGTTGTTCCTGTCGGTCATCGCCAGGGGCGAACTCGAGCCACAGGGCACCTCGGTCACGGCGTTGATCGTCGGCTCCGTGGACACGCGCATGGCCGACCACGTCGCCGGCGTCAAGGAAGACCCCGCCGACATCGCCAGGATCGGGTTGAAGGCGATGGCGCGCGGTACCCGTATCGTCGACACCGATCGGATGGCGATCGAGGCCCGAGCTGCCTACGCCGTCGATCCAGTGCGATGGGAGCAGAATGCCGTTCGGGCAATGAACGCGACGACGCTGTCGACCGGGCGTTCGAGCTGAGCCGGCCGAGGCGCCGCACCGACTCGATCTGACCGCGACCCGCCGGCGTTCAGACGAGGCGGAACTCGACGCCGGAGATGGTGAACACCCGGCCTGTGTTGGCGCGGTCGGTCGCCGGCAACTCGACGGCAACCAGTCCTGCATTCGCCTCGGCCCGGACGAACCGCGCCGTGCATCCCGACAGCTCGAGGCTGGCGCCATCGGGTGCGACGGGGACGTCGAGCACCGCTGCCCACACGGCGGCCATCGCCGGCGGATCGCTGACCGCCAGTTCGATCGCCGACACGTCCTGGACGACCTCGGTGCTGCCGTGTTCGAAGATCCTCGGCGCCATGTGCCACGTCTCCGGCGGGCGGATCTGGTCGAATTCGGCAAGCGTCCCGAACGACCGCGGATGCCACTGGGTGATGCTGTGACCCTCGTACGGCTCCTCGAACACCGGCTTCATCCCCCGTTCGGCTGCCCGGGCCTTGGTCGCCTCGACATCGGCGACCTGGATCACCACCATGTAGCCGATGTCGCCCTTGCGGGCGACGAGCCGCCCCGGCATCGTGTCGTCGGACAGCGGGGCGGTAAACTCCAAAAAGGTCTGATCGATCGTCAAGACCTCGTGGACGAAGCCGAGTTTGGCCATGCCCTCGGCATCGTTGATGCCGGGTTTCAGACCGAGGTGTTGCCGTGCTGCGGCGATCGTTGATTCAAGATCGGCAGCGAGGAAGACGAGCTGGCGAATTGCTGGTAACGCGACCATCGTTGACTACTCCTTGAGGGGAAAGGCAGATAGCCCCTTGCATCTGCACGTCGATTCGTTGCGTGCGGTGGATCGGACAGCTCCTCGACAGGCGGCTGCTTGCCACCGATCTCGTCAGTCTACTACAGTTGATGAAGTGATGACCGGGTCGGCAGTCGACGCAGGTCCGCTCGCCGGCAGGGTCGGCATCGTGACCGGGGGCGGCAACGGATTGGGTCGCGCCTTCGCCCTGCATCTGGCGGCTTCCGGTGCCGCTGTCGTGGTCAACAATCGGCGAAGAGTCACCGATGCCGACGGCCGCTGGCCTGCCGATGTGGTGGTCGGCGAGATCCTCGCCGCCGGCGGGACTGCGGTCGCCGAGTACAGCGACGTTGCCGATCCGGATTCCGGTCGGGCGATGGTCGACCTCGCCATCGAACGATTCGGACAGATCGACTTCCTCGTGACCAGCGCGGGGATCGGACCTCGGGAGATGTTCCACAAATCCTCGCCGGAGCGCTTCGACGAAGCACTGGCGACCAACGTCAGCGGCACGGCGTACGTCACATTGGCCTGCTGCACGGCGATGCGGGACGCCGGCTTCGGACGCATCGTGCTCGTGTCCTCCGGCGCAGGACTGCACGGCGAACCGACCGCTGCCGCCTATTCGGCGAGCAAGGGGGCGATCATCGCTCTCGCCAGGGCCATCGCCGGCGAGGGGCAACGACGCAACGTCCTGACGAACGTGCTGCTACCGTACGCCGACACGCAGATGACAGCGGGCATGCACGACAGTCTGCGCCGGCTGATGACCCCGGAGGCGGTCGCGCCGGTCGTGACAGCACTCGTCGATCCCGACTGCATCCTCAACGGGCAGATCCTCGTGAGCTGTGCAGGCGGGCTGCGCTCGGCGAGCACCGTCGAATACGGTTCGGTGCGCCTGCCGTCTGGGCCGCTGACCCCGGCGGCGCTCGCCGAGTTGATCGACGAGAGTCGGCGCGCCCCCGCACGCGAGTTCACGGAGGCGATGTCAGCATTCCTCGACCTCGCCGGCGATCTCACACCGTCCGGCTGAGCCTCGACCCGACCCACGACTTGCCAGCCTCGACGTCTGGTTCGTGCGGCAATCCGAGAACACGTTCGCCGACGATGTTGCGCTGCACCTCGCCGGTGCCACCCCCGATCGTCAGGGCGCGGGCGAAGAGATAGCCGCCGTGCCAGCGGGGGTCGCCGAGATCGCTGTGTGGCCCGTCGGAGGACAGCGGCGACGGGTCGGTCCCCTGGCGGAACGCCGCCCCCGCACCGACGGCCAGCATCCCCGCTGCCCCCTGCATGTCCTTGGCGAGTTCCATCACATGCTGACCGTGCTCGTCGCCGAGGATCTTGCGGATACTCGCCTCCGGACCTGGCGACTGACCCTTGAGGGCGGCCGAGACCGTGCGCATGCGGATGAGGTCGAGGATCGAATGCTCGATGTAGACAGCGGCAATCCGCTGCCGCATGATCGGATCGGTGACGGGTCCTCGCTTGCGGATCAGGGCGATGAGATCGAGCGCCGTCGGGCCATTGCCCCACAGCACTCCGCCGGTCGACAACGAGACGCGCTCGTTCCCGAGCGTCACCTTCGCCAGCCGCCAACCGTCATTGAGGTCGCCGACGAGGTTCTCCGCCGGGATGCGCACATCGGTGAAGAACACCTCGTTGAACGTCTTGCCACCGGTCATTTCCGTGATCGGACGGATCTCGATCCCCGGAAGATGCATCGGACAGATGAAGTAGGACACGCCACGATGTTTCGGAACGTCGGGATCGGTGCGGGCGATGAGGATGCCGAAGGCGGCGATCTGCGCCCCTGACGTCCAGATCTTCTGACCGTTGACGACGAACTCGTCGCCATCACGAACCGCTCGCGTCCCGAGACCTGCGAGGTCAGACCCGCTCTGCGGTTCGCTGAACAGCTGGCACCAGAACTCCTCACCTGACAGGATCGGAGCAAGGTAGCGGGCCTTCTGCGCCTCGGTGCCGGCGAAGATGATCGTCGGTGCGGCCCAGCCGATGCCGATCGGGTTGACCGGCCGCCGGATGCCGGCCCTGCGCAGTTCGTCGTCGACAATGATCTGCTCGATCGGATCCGCGTCCTGCCCCCACGGCTTCGGCCAATGCGGAGCGACGTAGCCTGCCTCTGCCAGCGTCCGGCTGCTCGGCTCCGGATTCTCGGCAAGCCATGCTCGTACGGTGAGCCGGCGCGGGTCGTCGTCTGCCGGAAGCTCGAAATCCATCTGGCGACCATACGACAACCCCGTCGGCGACGAGGGACCGGACTCACGACGGCCGCGATTCGGGTTCTGTGGACCGAACACCGTCAAAAATGGCGGCTTCGTGGACTCAGTTTCTGGGGGTGGTACTGCGCAGACGGTTACCAGGTGTCGACGTTGGGGCGCCGGCGCGCCGACGTGTCCTGCCAGTGCGGCGTCGGGGCAGCGGCGAGGACCGTTGCGAGCCAGCGGCGGGTGTCGGCGGGGTCGATGACATCGTCGATCTCGAAGTACGTCGCCACACTCAACGCCTTGCCGTGCTCGTACATGCGGGCGACCATCTGGTCGAACGTCGCCTGCTGTTCGAGCGGGTCGGTGATCGCCTCCAACTCCTTGCGGTACCCGAGTCGCACAGCGCCCTCGAGGCCCATGCCGCCGAACTCGCCGCTCGGCCAGGCAACGCACGCCAGCGGTGCCTTCAACGATCCGCCTGCCATCGCCTGCGCGCCCAACCCGTAGCACTTACGCAGCACCACCGACACGAGCGGGACGCTGAGGTTGGCGCCGGTGACGAACAGTCGGGAGCAGTGACGCACGAGGCCCGTCGCTTCGACCTCCGGCCCGACCATCATGCCCGGCGTGTCGATCAGCGTGATGATCGGTATGGCGAAGGCGTCGCAGAGTTGCATGAAACGGGCCGCCTTGTCGGCACCGTCGGAATCGATCGCGCCGGCGAGGTGATTGGGGTTGTTGGCGATGACGCCGACCGGTCGACCCTCGATCCTGGCAAAGGCGGTGACCATGCCGAGACCGAAACCGGCGCGGATCTCGAGCACCGAATCGGTGTCGAACAGCAGCTCGAACACCGCTCGCGTGTCGTATGTCCGGAGCCGATTCTCCGGGATCACATGACGAAGCAGACGCTGATCCGGAGCGCTCCAGTCCGTCAGCGAACCCTGGAAGTAGGAGAGGTACTGCTTGGCGACGGCGACCGCCTCGGCCTCATCGGCGACGACGATGTCGATGACCCCGCTCGCCTGCTGGACTGCCAGCGGGCCGACGTCCTTCGGGTCGAAGATGCCGAGGCCGCCGCCCTCGATCATCGCCGGACCACCCATGCCGATGTTCGAACCCTCGGTGGCGATGACGACGTCGCAGCACCCGAGCAGCGCGGCATTCCCTGCGAAGCAGTAGCCCGTCGTGATGCCGACGAGTGGGACGAGTCCCGACAGCCGGCCGAAGTACATGAACGCCAGACAGTCGAGGCCGGAAACGCCGAGCGAATCGGTGTCGCCGGGCCTGCCTCCTCCGCCCTCGGTGAAGAACACGACCGGCAGACGGGTCTTCTCGGCGACCTCGAACAGGCGGTCCTTCTTGCGGTGGTTCTGCGTTCCCTGGGTGCCGGCGAGCACGGTGTAGTCGTACGACATGACGATCGTCTGCGCCGACCGCCCGCTGAATCGATCGCCGTTGACGGTGCCGATCCCGCCGATCATCCCGTCAGCCGGCGTGCGGGCGATGAGGTCCTCGAGGCTCCGGCGACGGCGCTGGGCGGCGATGGCGATCGCTCCGTATTCGACGAACGTGCCGTCGTCGACGAGGTCGGCAACGTTCTCCCGGGTCGTTCGATGGTTCGTCGAGCGCCGCCTGGCGACGGCATCGGGACGGGAGGCGTCGAGGCCGACCTCGTGTCTGGCGATGACCTCTGCGAGATCGGGACGGATGTGGTCGGGGTCGACAGCGGCGACTGCAACGGCAGCCTCCTCGACGACGAGACCGGCACGGACGGTCAGCAGCACCTGATCGGCAGTGACCGCAGCGCCCTGTTCGACGGCGATCGACTCGACGATCCCCGCCGCGTCCGCAGTGATCGGATGCTCCATCTTCATCGACTCGAGGATGACCAACTGCGTGCCGACTCGAACCGCTTGGCCGATCTCGACTGCGACGAAGACCACGGTCCCCGGCATCGGTGCAGTCACGGAGCGCAGATCGTCGGTCGCCATCCGCCGACCGTATCCGGCGACGCCGGCGCCGGACCGATTGGGGTACATCGACATTGGAAACGGCGCGGGCACCGATCCCGTGCGAATCGGCCCGCATTCGTGCCCGCGTAGTACCCCGGCTGGACGCCGGGCCGGGGGAAGGCTCCGACGGCTGCATCGCGTACAGTCATTGGTGATGATGAAATCAGATCCGACAGAGCCGATCACCGTTCCCGGTTGGAACTACGCCGACGTCCTCGAGGTGATCACCGACACGATGCCGGACGCACCGGCGCAGTACCATGGCGATCTCCAGTGGACCTGGAGCGAGTTCGATCACCGCGCTGACGGGATCGCCAAGACGATGCTCGCCACCGGTGTTCAGCAGCAGGACAAGGTGCCGCTGTACCTCTACAACGGACCCGAATATCTGCAATCCGTCTACGGCCTGTTCAAGGCCGGCCTCGTGCCGACGAACACGAACTATCGCTACACCGACGACGAGTTGGTCTACATCTGGGACAACGCCGACGCCATTGCCGTCATCTTCCACGGGACCTTCACCGATCGCTGCGAGGTCGTGCGCCACCGGCTCCCGAACGTCAAGACGTGGATATGGGCAGACGACGGCACCGCCGCCAGGCCGGACTGGGCGATCTCCTTCGAGGATGCCGCAACCAGCGCGACCGGGCGCGTCACGCCGCCGTGGGGACGCACCGGTGACGACATGCTGTTCGTCTACACAGGCGGCACGACCGGGATGCCGAAGGGCGTGATGTGGCGCCAGGACGACCTCGTCAACGTGCTCGACGCCACCAACAAGCATCGACTGCCGGAGTTCCCGGACCTCGCCGCCGTCGCTGCCCGTACTGTCAAGCCGGGGCCGCGCAACCTGCCGGCTGCACCGCTGATGCACGGAACCGGCCTGTTCAACGCGATGACGAATCTGCTGCTCGGCGGTTCGATCGTGACGATGGCCGGCCATCGCTTCGATCCCGTCGAACTGCTCGACACCGTCCAGGCGATGAAGGTCAACTCGATGTCGATCGTCGGCGACGCCTTCGCCAAGCCGATCCTGCGGGCGCTCGACGCCGAGCCGGACCGCTGGGACGTTTCGTCGTTGCGCGTCGTCGTGTCGAGCGGCGTGATGTGGAGTTCGGAAACCAAGGCCGGTCTGCTGCGCCACATGCCCAGGCTGATCATGGCAGACGCTCTCGGTTCCTCGGAAGCAATCGGTATGGCGACGAACATCACGAGCGCTGCGACGACGGCGGCGGCCGCCGGCAAGACCGCTTCGTTTGAACTCGGCGTCGATACCAAGATCCTGACCGAGGAGGGCCACGAGGTCGTACCGGGCAGCGGCGAACGCGGCAGGGTCGCGCTGCGCGGCCGCACGTCGGTCGGCTACTACAAGGACGCCGCCAAGTCGGCCTCGACATTCATCGTCTATCACGGCGTCCGGTACTCGATCCCCGGCGACTGGGCGGAGATCGAGGCCGACGGCACGGTCCGCCTACTCGGCCGCGGCAGCCAGTGCATCAACACCGGCGGTGAGAAGGTCTATCCGGAGGAGGTCGAGGAGACCCTCAAGCAGTACCCGGGCGTGCACGATGCCGCCGTCGTCGGCCTGCCGGACGAGCGCTTCGGCGAGGCGATCACCGCCCTCGTCGAACTGTCGCCGTCGATTCACGTCGAACCGGCCGAGTTGATCGCTCATGTCAAGGTCAAGCTCGCTGCATACAAGGCGCCGAAACAGATCATCTTCGTGGACAGCATCGATCGGGCCGCCAACGGCAAACTCGACTACAAGACCCTCAAAGCACGCGCCCTTTCCGCCCCGTCCTGAGGGAGCTGCCTCCCCACCGCAGCGATGGTGCAGAAAACGGACCCCGCGTCCACACACCGACCCAACCCTCGCGGCGCCGGCTCGAGACGCCGGCTCGCGGCGCCGGCTCGCGGCGCCGGCTCGAGACGCCGGCAGCGCAGACTGGCTACCGGTTGGTAACCCCGGCTAACTTCGCAGCGTTCACCTTCCCACCTGCACCTTGGAGTTGTCATGGCTGATCTCGGATTCGACGGCAAAGTAGCGGTCATCACCGGCGCGGGCGGCGGCCTCGGCCGCCAGCACGCACTGTTGCTCGCCTCCCGCGGCGCACTCGTCGTCGTCAACGATCTCGGCGGAGCGGTCGACGGCACGGGCAGCGACAAGGGCGCAGCCGAGCGTGTCGTCGACGAGATCAGGGCGGCAGGTGGCGAGGCTGCATCCGACACCAACTCGGTGTCGACGCCGGAGGGCGGCAAGGCGATCATCCAGACGGCCCTCGACGCCTTCGGTCGTATCGACATCGTCGTCAACAACGCCGGGATCCTGCGTGACAAGGCGTTCCACGGGATGGATCAGGCGATGATCGATGCCGTCATCGACGTCCATCTTCGCGGCGCCTTCAACGTCACCCAGCCGGCATTCGTGGCGATGCGCGCCCAGGGGTACGGCCGAATCATCTCGACGTCCTCCGCCTCTGGCATCTTCGGCAACTTCGGCCAGGCGAACTACGGCGCTGCCAAGACCGGTCTCATCGGACTGACCCGAGTGCTCGCCGTCGAAGGTGCCCGCTTCAACATCAAGGCCAATGCCATTGCTCCGTTGGCGCTGACACGGATGACGGAGAACATCCTCGGCGGTCTCGGCGAGAAGCTCGATCCGGCGCTGATCTCCCCGCTCGTGACCTACCTCGCCCACGAGGAGTGCGAGCCGACCGGTCGGTTGTTCTCCGTCGGCGGGGGCCGGATCGCCGAGATCTTCGTCGGCGAGGTCCCCGGCTATTTCAATCCAGAACTGACCGTCGAGGACGTTCGCGACAACTTCGAGGCGATCACCAACCGCGACGGTTACTCGGTGCCGGCGAACCTCGGAGACGAGACAGGGCTGTACCTGCCGTACCTCGCCGGCTGAAGCCAGGGCGCTTGCCAACCGGCGATCGCGCATCGCCGACCGCCAGTTGCGGTGGCGAACCTCTCGTGGCGGCAGCGCTACGGTCGGCGTAACCTGGCGTCATGCAATCGCACGAAGAGGGCTGGAAGCACCCGACGGAGAACGTGTCCGTGAGCAAGAAGCGCGGGTTGAGCCCGATGCTAATCGGCTTGGCGCTGTTGATGGCGGTCGCCGTGATCTTCGTGCTGCAGAACCGCAAGCCGTCGAAAGTCAACTTTCTCTTCTTCCACTACGACGGTCGCCAATGGGGCAACATCCTGGTGGCGATGGCGGTCGGCGTGCTGCTCGATCGCCTCTTCTCGCTGTGGTGGCATCGCCGCAAACGCGAGCCGAAGCGGGCGGACAGCTAACTTCGAACGGTGACCTCCGATGTGGCAATCCACGACTTCGGCGGCCCGGCAGATGGCCCGGTCGTATTGTTCTCGCACGCGACCGGCTTCTGCGGCTGGACCTATCAGCCGATCGCCACGCATCTGACGGACCGCTTCCACTGCCTGGCGTTGGACTATCGCGGCTTCGGCGACACGCCACTGCCACACGGGTGGGATGTCGACTGGTGGGAGTACGGCAGGGAGGCGCTCGACGTCGTCCACGAGGTCGCCGACGGCACCCCGATTCTCGCTTTCGGTCATTCGATGGGCGGCACCGCCTTGCTGATGGCGGCGTTGGCCGATCCCGATGCGTTCGCCGGCATCGTCACCTTCGAACCGATCATCTTCCCGGCCGAGGGGCTCGGTGGGCCGTCAGCCGACGGCAACAACAGCAACCCGCTCGCCAGCGGGGCGCGCCGACGCCGTGCGAGCTTCGATTCGTTCCAACAGGCGTTCGACAACTTCGCCGCCAAGCCACCGTTCGACAACGTCGACCCGGTCGCACTTCGCGCCTACGTCGACCACGGCTTCTTCCTCGGCGAGGATACGAAGGTGCATCTGAAATGCACGCCGGCGCATGAAGCAGACACGTTCGAGGCTGCCGGCAAGCATCATGTCTGGGATCGTCTCCCAGAGGTCCACGTCCCCACATGGGTCTACTGCGGAGCGTTCGAAGCGGCGCAGCCAGCGGTGATTGCGCCGCGTATCGCCGAGCGCATCCCTGACGGACGCTTCGGACAGTTCGCAGAGTTCAATCACTTCGGCCCGCTGCAGGCCCCAGCCCGATTCGCCGAACTGATCGGCGCTGTCGCCGCCGAGGTCGGCCTCAGCCCTGACCGCGGCTGACGTAGGCGCCGAATCGCACGTACTGCGATCTGCGACGTCTGCGTTGCCTGCGATCCCAGCCGGCCAGCCCGAATCGGCGGGGTGGAACAACTGTGAGACACCCATTCTCTAGAGTCGTCGGTATGGGATTCCCGGTTCCGAACAGTTTGTCGCCATCGAGGGTCGACGCGTTCACCTCGTGCCCCCTCCAATTCCGCTTCGCCAGTATCGAGAAGCTGCCAGAGCCCCCAGGCGCTGCGGCGATGAAGGGCTCGATGGTCCACCGGGCACTCGAATTGCTGTTCTGTCTGCCACCCGTCGAACGGACGACGTCCAACGCCCATGGTTGCCTCGACGACGCCGTTGCGGAGTACCTCCTCGATCCGGAATTCGCCCTGCTCGAACTCGACGAGGCTGCGGTGGCGGCCTTCATCGCCGATGCCTCGACGCTGGTCGACAACTACTTGACGATGGAGGATCCCACAGCAATTCGCGAGATCGGTCTCGAACTGCGTCTCGAGGCACCCGTCGGCGACCTCAGCCTGCGCGGTATCATCGATCGTCTGGAACTCGACGCCGCCGGCGGCTTGATCGTGACCGACTACAAGACCGGCAGACCACCGATGCGCGACCGCGAACAGGGCAAGCTCGGCGGCGTCAATTTCTACGCATTCCTGTGTCAAGCGGTGCTCGGCCGGCGACCGGCGAAGGTGCGGCTGATGTACCTCCGAACGGGCGAGACGATCGAGTCGACGCCGTCGGAACAGTCCGTCACCTTCCTCACGAAGCGGACGACCGCCGTCTGGAATGCGGTCGAGCGAGCCTGCTCGTCCGGTGACTTCCGTCCGCGTCCGAGCGGACTGTGCAACCACTGCGCGTTCCAGGCCTTCTGCCCATCGTTCGGGGGCAATCCGGATCTCGCCGCTGCCGCACTCGGCAGCACGATGGTCGCGGCGTGATCTCGCCGGGACGCCTGACGTCTGCCCTGCCCTCAGACTCGGCTTCTGAACACGAATGACAGCGGGCGTCACCGAGGCGATCCACTCGTTCGATGCCCGGGTCGACGCCTGGCTCGAACAGATCCGCGGTAACCAGGTCGCAGACCGTGTCTTCAACACCGCATCGACGCTCGGCGATTTCAGCGTCATCTGGCACCTCATCAGCGTGGCTCGGATGTCGGGTGGCAAGCGCTCCACCAAACAGTCGATCGAACTGTCGCTGTTCCTCGGCGCCGAATCGGTGATCGTCAACCAGGGCATCAAACGGCTGTTCAAACGGACGAGACCGACGACCAGCGGCGACGAACGCTACGGGGTTCGCACACCCTCGACGAGCAGTTTCCCCAGCGGCCACGCATCGTCTGCCTTTTTCGCGGCGACGTTGCTGACGTCGATGACCGCCAAGCGATTCGCTCCGCTGTGGTTCGGCCTGGCGATCGTCGTCGCCCTGTCCAGGCCGTACGTTCGCATCCATCATGCCAGTGACATCGTCGGTGGCGCAGTTGTCGGCCTCGGGCTCGGTGCCGTTGCCACGCGGGTGCGCCGCCTGTGGACGCGCCAGAGCTGATCGCCACTACTGTCGTCGCCATGCCGAGAAATATTGAGCTCGATACGCGGATGAGCGATGCCGAGGGGCTGATGTGGCGCCTCGAGAAGGACCCGTACCTCTCGTCGACGGTCGCCAACATCACGATCCTCGACAAGGCACCGAAGTTCGAACAGTTCAAAGCGCGAATGGAACGCGCCACACTGGCAATTCCCCGGCTGCGTCAACGCGTGCAGTCGTCACCGGCAAACATCTCCGCCCCGATATGGGTCGACGACCTCAATTTCGACATCGACTACCACGTCCGCCACCTGGCGCTGCCGAAACCAGGCTCGATGCGTCAGATCATCGATCTGGCAACGCTCGTGACCGTCGATCCCTTCGAGCGCACGCGGCCGCTCTGGCAGTACATCGTCGTCGACGGTCTTGCCAAGGGTCGCAGTGCGGTCATCCAGAAAATGCATCACACCATCGCCGACGGTGAAGGCATGATCCGCCTCAGCATGCAGTATCTCGATCTCGTCCGCGACGCCGAGCCAACCAGGCGTGTGACCGATGAAGAGTGGGCGGCAGCGTCGACCGTGAACGAAGCGTCATCCGGCAGCGATGCGCTGACGACGTTCATCACCGGTAGTTTCAAGTTGCCGCTGGCCCTCGCCTCGCAGATCCGCGGGCTGCTTGCTGATCCCACACACATTCCTGCTGCCACCACGGCGATCTCCGATTCGGTGCGCGGCGTGATCGCCCAGCTCTCCGACACCGACGCGGCGAAGTCGCCACTGTGGACGCAACGCTCGCTCGGTCGCCGGCTGGAAGTTCTCCGGGTCCCGCTCACCGAGGCGCGCGATGCGGCGCGGCGTTTGGGCGGCACGTTGAACACGCTCTTCATCGCCGCAGCCGCCGACGGCGCCGGCGCCTACCACCGCCATTTCGGCGCACCCGTCGACACGCTGAGAGCGTCGATGGCGATCAGTACGCGCACGTCCGAGTCCAAGGGCAACGCATTTTCACTCGCCAGGATGTTGGTGCCGACGGGTGACATGTCCGTCGAGGACCGCTTCCAGGCGATCCAACTGTCGACCGGCGCGGCGCGTGAATCGCAGGCAAGTGGGTCCGCATCGCTGGAAACGCTCGCCAAGGTGGCGACGGCGTTGCCGACATCGCTGATCACCCGCCTCGCCAGGCAGCAGGCCCAGACCGTCGACTTCGCGACCTCCAACGTCCGCGCCGCACCGGTGCCGATGTTCATCGCCGGCGCACAGATGCTGGAGAACTACCCGATCGGCCCACTCGCCGGCGTGGCCTTCAACCTCACGGCGCTGAGCTACGCCGACAGCTTCGACATGGGTTTGCACATCGACAAAGCTGCAGTCGAGAATCCGACGCTCTTGGCAAAGCTCATCACATCGGCGTTCGAGCGGTTGCTGAGTGCGTGACAGGTGAGCCGCGGCAACGTCAGCGAACGACGCCCTCGGCGCCCGAGATGCGGCGCGCCGTGCCGCTCCGGCACCACGCAGGCACCGAGTCCCTCAGGCGCTCAAGAAGCGGCTGGAACAGCAGGTGCTGGTGCCGGGGTGGTCAACAGCGAGCGGACATCCAGCAGCAAGTCAGCGACTTCGCCAGTGGAGACCAACTCGCGGTGGAGCATTTCGGCGAGTGCCTTGTCAATCACCGTGAGTGCTTCGGTGATTACTCTCTCGTCGCGGGTCTCGGTCATCGGTGCTCCTTCTTGAGGCATTACCGGTTCGTTTGAACACCGTACAGCGCCCGCAGAACCGTAGACCGCATGGTATCGGTGACAATCTCGTTTCGGCAGTGCGCGACCTGTGTCATCTACTATCGGCGCTCATGCGTATCGAGGGAACACACGTCATCGTCACCGGAGCTGCTGGGGGGATCGGCAGGGCACTCGCCGAGGCCTTCCACGCCGCAGGAGCGCGGGGTGTGGTGGTCGCCGACATCAACGGCGCCGGGGCCGAAACCGTCGCTGCGGGACTCAATGGCATTCGGCCGGGATCGGCGCTGGGCATCGGTGCGGACATCGGCTCGGCAGCCGGGAACGAGGCGTTGATCGATGCTGCGCAGGCCGCATTCGGAGCGGTCGACCTGTTCTTCGCCAACGCCGGCGTCGGTTTGGGAAGCGACCTGCTGTCGGCGACCGACAGCGATTGGGAGACGTCGTTCAACGTCAACGTCAACGCCCACATCTGGGCGGCACGCAGGCTGATGCCCGAATGGTTGGAACGCGGACACGGGTACTTCGCCTCGACCGCGTCGGCGGCCGGACTGCTCACCCAGATCGGTTCAGCGCCCTACTCCGTCACCAAACATGCTGCGGTCTCGTTCGCCGAATGGCTCTCGGTCACCTATGGCGACCGCGGCCTCAGGGTCAGCTGTCTGTGCCCGATGGGCGTCAACACGAACATGCTCAATGGTGGTGACCTCGGCGGTGAGAACAAGGCGGGTGACGTCGTGCGGTCGGCCGGCATCGTCCTCGAACCAGCGGATGTCGCCACCATCGTCGTCGAGGCGATCGACAACGAGCAGTTCCTCATCCTCCCGCATCCGCAGGTGCTGACGTTCTTCCAGCGCAAGGGCGCCGACTACGACCGCTGGCTTGCCGGTATGCGCCGCCTGCAGGCACGGGTCGCCGGAGTCTGACGGCGCCCGCGGCATCCAGCGGGCCGGGCGGAGCGATACCGTTCCGGCATGTCATCTACCGAAATCGCTGAACGGATCGTCGGCAACATCGCCCAGGCGGCTGCCGTTGCGCTCTCGCCGGACGGAACGCAGGCCGCCTTCGTCGTCTCGAGGGTCGATCTGGCGAAGAACAAATACTGCACACAGATCTGGCTGGCACCGACGAGCGGATCCACGCCTCCGCGAGTGCTCACCAGCGGGACGAACGATGCTGCGCCTGCGTGGAGTCCAGATGGACGATCGCTGGCCTTCACCTCACGTCGCGGCGAAAAGGCGGGTGAGGCGACGCTGCATGTCATCCCCATCGGTCAGCCGGGCGAGACACGGACACTGGCAACGATGAAGGACACCATCGCCAGCCCGATCTGGAGCCCGGACGGTCGATGGATCGCCTTCACCTCGCGCACGCAGGACGAGCGCTACTCGAAGGAGGACGAGAGTTGGCAGGCGCCTCGCAAGATCGAGCGCTTCTTCACGACGCTCAACGGCGAGGGTTGGACATTCGACCGACCGCAACACATCTATCTCGTCGCCTCCAACGGGACGAGTCCCGCCCCCCGCAATCTCACGCCAGGCCCGTTCGAACACGACGGCATCGACTGGCTACCGGATTCCAGTGCCGTCGTGACCTCCTCGCAGCGACATGCCGACTGGGACCTCGACTTCGCCTCCGATCTGTATCTGGTTCCACTCGACGGCGAAATCACGGCGATCACCCATCAGACCGGCATGTACGCCAATCCAGCGGTGTCGCCAGATGGATCGATGGTTGCCTTCATCGGGCTCGACGACGCTGCCGAGTATCCGCAGAACCCCAAGATCGGCACGATCGCCATCAGCGGGGGCGAGCACACCTGGCTCACCAAGGAGCTCGATCGCAGCTTCCAACCGACCTCCGGCAGCCGCGCTCCGATCTGGCTCGGCGACTCGACGATCCTCTCGAGCGCAGAGGACCGCGGCGAGGCCCACCTGTACTGCGTACATGTCGACGGCACCGCACCAACGCCGGCCACGACCGGGGCGATCAGTGTCAAGACGTTCGATGCGCGCAACGGAACGATCGTCTACAACGCCACGAGCGTCGACGCGATGGGCGACCTGTTCGTCCTCGACGAGACCGGCAAGGCGACGACGCTGACGTCGTTCGCCGAGCAGTACCGCAGCGTTGCCTGCCCGCTCACCTGGGAACGATTCGCAGCACCGTGCACAGACGGCACGAACGAGATCGACGCGTGGATCATGCGCCCCGTCGACTTCGATCCCGAGCATCGCTACCCGTTGCTGCTCAACGTCCACGGCGGCCCGCACACGCAGTATGGCGAGTCCTTTTACGACGAGGCTCAGGTGCAGGCGGCAGCGGGGTTCGTCGTCCTGATGTGCAACCCGCGCGGTGGTTCCGGACGCGAGGAGTCCTGGGGCCAGTCGATCATGGGCCCCAAGCACCCAACAGCGCCGGGCACCGGGTGGGGCAGCGTCGATGTCGACGACCTACTCGCCGTGCTCGACACGGCCATCGCCTGCTATTCGTTCATCGACGGTGCCAAGGTCGGCATGATCGGCGGCAGCTACGGCGGCTACATGGCGACCTATCTTGCCGGCCGCCACAGCGACCGCTTCAAGGCGATCTGCTCCGAACGCTCCGTCAACAACATGCTGACCGAGGAGTTCACCAGCGACTGCTCGACGAGCTTCCGTACCGAGCACGGCCCGCGGCACATCGACGATCCCGCTGAATACGAACGCCTCTCACCTATCCGCTTCGCCGGCGACATCAGCGTCCCGCTACTCATCCTGCACAGCGAGAAGGACCTCCGCTGTCCAATCAGCCAGGCCGAGGAACTGTTCGTCACCATGCGACTGATGCGCAAAGACGTGACGTTCTACCGGTTCCCCGGTGAGAGCCACGAACTGACCCGCAGCGGCAGTCCGGTCCACCGGGTGCAGCGATTCGAGATCGTCCTCGACTGGTTCGACGAGAAGCTCAACAACTGAGCACTGCCGCCCGCTGCACGTCGAAGCGGAACGTTCGGAGGACGGTCGATTCATAGCCTCTGAGCTGTGACGCTGCAGGTCAGTCGCGAGCAGGAGTTCGCAGAAAGGTACGTAGCTCGTCGATCGCCAGGCGGGTGGCCGCGCCGGTCTCGTCGAAGACGGCGCGTTCGTCGGCGGTCATGACGGCAAGGCGGCCGTTCTTCAGTTCATCGGTCATCAGTCGTACGGTCATCAGTCGTACGGTCACCAGTCGTACGGTCATCAGTCGTACGGTCATCAGCGGCCGCCTCGAGAAGCGGGCGCTGGAACTCGTCGAGGGGCCGAGTGGCCCGGCTGGACCTTCGGCCACTGACCCGAGCGACGACGTGTCGCGACGCGATCGGTCCTTTCAGGTTCTTCGCTCATCGCCTCGATCCGCAGGCGGTGTGAGCACGTCGGCGTCCGGTCGGCTGAGCAGCTGGCCGATCAGCGGTGGCTCATAGCGACGCTGGACGGTGACGCCGTAGAAGTTCTCATAGAGGTCCGGGACGACAGCGAGTTCGACCAGCCGGCCACTGGCCAGTTCGTCCTGGGCGACGACCGTGGGCATCAGCGCGACACCGGCTGAGTCGCGTGCGAGCAACCGCAGGAGCGCCATGTCGTCGACTTCGGCGCGAGCTCGGTAGCGGATGCCGAGTTGCTCGCACCGCAGATCGAACGTCGTGCGCATCTCGTTGTCACGACCGGGGAGCAGCAGCGGCACGCGGGCGAGGTCATCGGGAAAACGGAACGGCGCGGTGTCCGGCCGGCCGATCAGGCTGACCGGCTGCCGGGCGATGCGACGGCACCGCCAGGGATCGCTCGCGGTCGAGTGCACGCGCTGGTTGCACAGCACGAGGTCGATCGAATGCACACGCAGCCGGGCGAGGAGTTCTGGCAGGCTGCCCGAGACGAGCACGAGCTCGACGTCGTCTCGGTCGAGCACCGGCCGGATGAAGTTCTCCTGGAAGTTACGCGAGGCGGTGGCGACAGCGCCGATGCGCAGGATCTGGCGTTCCTCCCGCCGACCCTGGCGCAGCACCTGGACGAGCTCGTTGCCGGAAGCGAAGATGCCGTCTGCGTAGGCGAGAGCGACGTGTCCCGCCTCGGTGAGTGTGAGGGTGCGTCCGGTGCGCTGGAAGAGTTGCTGGCCGAGGTCGAGTTCGAGCTGCTTGATCTGGGCCGACAACGCTGATTGCGACACATGGAGCTGTCGGGCGGCGCGAGTGAGATTCCCCTCCTTGGCGACTGACCAGAAGTAGCGCAGATGGTGGAAATTGAGCTGGGTCACGACGCTGCCAATCGTTCGTTTGAAGTGAACGGATTGTACGTTAATGAGTATTGGACAGAACGTCACGGCGGCACGAGAGTGAGAGCGACCACTACCACGACGTCGAAGGCTCCTCCGTGACCGCTGTGCTGAACCCCAACCCGATGCCAGAACTTTCCGCCTGGTCGACCCTGCTGGTGGCGACGCCTGCGCTGGTTGCTGCGGGTGCGTCGGCAATCATCGGCAGGGCTTCGGTTGCGGCTTCATGGCGGGTCGCTCGTGGTGCCTCATGGGTCATGGCGGCCGCAGCCGCTGCAATCGCCGTTGCGCGCGTCGCAACAGGGACCCACGCCTATGGCCTCGTACGCCTCGACAACGTCACGGTGTCGGTCGTGCTGCTGATCGCGATCGTCGGCGCGGTCGTCGTCCGCTACTCGTCGGTATACCTGGGCGGCGACGCGTACGAGCGTCGGTACGTGCGCCGTCTGCTGGCAACCTTGGCGGCGGTGTCCGTGGTGGTCGTCGCCAACAATGTGCTGCTGCTCGTCGCGGCATGGGCGGCGGCGAGCTACGCGCTCCACGGTTTGCTGACCTATTTCGGCGATCGCCCGGTGGCGATCGCCGTCGCCCACAAGAAATTCCTTCTGGCGCGCGTCGCTGACGCCTGCATGCTCGGCGCGGCGGTGGCCTTCGGCACCACGCTGTCCACGTTGCGGATCGATCTCATCGTCGACCGCGCAGTCAACGCCTCCGGCCTGGCTGCGGGAACTCGGGCCGGCATGCTGCTGGTTGCGATCGCCGCCGTGCTGAAGTGCGCACAGCTGCCCTTCCACGGATGGTTGATCCAGGTGATGGAGGCACCAACGCCGGTCTCGGCGCTCCTCCACGCCGGTGCGGTGAACCTCGGCGGCGTCGTGCTGCTCCGCTTCGCCCCGATCGTCGATCGAGCGATCGAGACTCGATCGTTGCTGGTGGTCACCGGCGTGCTGACTGCGGTCGTCGCCTCGCTGGTGATGTCAACACGAGTGAGCATCAAGGTGGCCCTGGCGTGGTCGACGTGCGCGCAGATGGGCTTCATGCTGATGCAATGTGGTTTGGGCATCTGGGAGATGGCGCTGCTGCACCTCCTGGCCCACTCTGCGTACAAGG
The DNA here is from genome assembly GCA_025356335.1 of Actinomycetes bacterium. GTDB lineage: Bacteria > Actinomycetota > Acidimicrobiia > Acidimicrobiales > Ilumatobacteraceae > JANXUF01. Next base: position 11,341 of record JANXUF010000050.1, on the reverse strand, counting down.
CACACGCGTTCCTCAGCGCCGGCAGCACCGTGCGCCAGACGCAGCGCAGGCAGCTTGCGATCGCCGCCGATGCGCCGAGCTCGACGGCGCTGATGATCGGTGCCGTCGTCGCCGTCGTCGGAACCGCTGCGGTGGGTGCGCTGTGGGCGCTGCTTCCCGGTACCGAGTCGCTGTCGGCGGCCGCCTGGGTGTTGCTCGGTGTCGTCGCCCTTGCGCTCGTGCCATTGTCGACGCCGTTCCGCTCACCTGGCCACCGCTCGCTCCTGGCTCGGGCGTTGATGGTTCCGTTGGTCTACGTGGCGATGCACGAGCTGGCCGGTCGGCTGGTGCCGCATGCCGGCAGCACCCCCGCAGCGCTGCTCGTACTCACGGCTGGCAGCTTCGCTGCCCTGTTGGCCGCGCAGGTCACGTCCATCGTTGCGCCCCGCGGGCGACTGGCAAGGCGAGTGCTCCCATGGATCTATGCAGGGCTCTTTCTGGACGAGGGCTTCACGCGGCTGGCCTTCAGCGTCTCACGCCCTCCCGCTGCGACGCCCCGACCGACGCTCCTCCCGCAGCGGCCGATCATCATGGCGCTCCCCGATTCCAGCGTGATCGCGGGATCCATCGTCGCCCGATCATCTGCCGTGGGCGAAGTCGCTGTTGCCCATGCCCATGCCCAAGCTCCACTGCTCGCCGCTCTCTCCGATCGGAACGACACATGACCACCTCCACCGCTCGTCCCGAGGCAGCCGCCGCACTGCGACAGGCCATCGATGGTGCGTGCGATCGTGTCGCCCCCACGTGGCCCCTCGATCGCTTCATCGCCGTCAACCCGTACTGGGGATGGCGCCACACGCCGATCGCTGACGCCGCTGCGATGCTCGGCGCGCTCGCAGGCACCGCACTGACGATGCCGCGCCAATGGTTCCATGAGGAGTGGGCCGCCGGTCGGCTGGACGACCGTCATCTCGATGCGGCCGCGTCGGCTCTCGGCGTGCCCGGCCTCGCCGATACCGCTCGCGACCTGCTTGCAGGTCCTGCCGAGCGCGGGTCGTCGCCGCTGAGGCGGATGCCGCTCCTGACGGACATCGTCGATTCGAGTCCGACAGCGGGCCCGTTGCCCGGTCGAAGCTGGACGGATCTCGTCGCCCATCAGATCGGACAGCAGTGCGCTTCGCACTTCGACGAGTGCCAGGCCACATGGGCCCCCGACCAGGCGAGGGCGCTGTTCGGTGCATGGCGCGCGGACCCGTCGGTCACCCACGGCTTCCGGTGGAGGCACGGCAGCGATTGGGCGCGGGAGCGGCTCGACTCGCTTCCCGACTCGCCGTTCGGTGCGATCGACGCCGCCCTCGGCAGTCTCTGCATTGTCGACGGGGCGCGCGAGGAGTACCTCACAGCCATGCTCGCCTCGGTGAACGGCTGGGCTGCGTGGTGTGCATACCGCAGGTGGCAGGCACGACTCGCCGGCAGCGACGACGAGGCGATCGTCGATCTCCTGGCGATCAGGGTCGTATGGGAGTGGCTGTTGGCCGCCGACGTGGACGACGACGCCGACATGCGGATCCGCTCAGCGGCGTGGGCCGCCTCGTGGAGCACGGTCGCCGACGTGGCGGACGCGAACCGCGAGGCACAGCGCGTCGAGTGGGTGCTGCAGGGGGCGCTGGAGCGCACCTATCAGGACAGCATCATCGGCGGCCTCGGGGCAGCGACACCCGCCCCGGCGGTGCCGGAGCTGCAGGCAGTGTTCTGCATCGACGTCCGGTCCGAGGTGTTCCGACGGGCGCTGGAGACCACCGAGCCGTCGGTCGAGACGCGAGGATTCGCCGGATTCTTCGGGCTGCCGATCTCGTACACGCCAGCGGGCAGCGCGCTGACACGACCGCAGCTTCCCGGTCTCCTGGCGCCGACGCTCGAGGTGACCGACATCGCATCAGGCCGCGAGCCGGAGGCGCTGGTCACCCAGCGGTCGAATGCGCTCGGCGAACGGCAGCGCTGGGATGCGTTCCGGCGTCAGCCCTCTTCGGTGTTCAGCTTCGTGGAGGCACTCGGCCTGCTCTACGTCGTCAAACTCGTCAAGGAGAGCATGCCCCACCGGCATCGGCCGGTCAGCTGGGAGCTCGATGGTCTCGGCCACGTCGCTGAGCGCCTGCGGCCCCGACTCGCACTGCTCGACGACGACCCGGCCGCCGCCGCACTGCTCGCTCACCGGGTGCTGGTCGGCATGGGAATGCTCGGCGGCTTCGCTCCGCTTGTGATGCTGTGCGGGCACGGGAGCCTGAGCGCCAACAACCCTCACGCCGCCGGACTCGACTGTGGTGCCTGCGGAGGCCAGACGGGTGAGGTGAACGCCCGCGTGCTCGCCGACCTGTTGAACGACCAGCGGGTTCGGGATCGATTGCGAGGCATGGGGGTCGACCTACCGCTGTCGACATGGTTCGTGGCGGCACTCCACACCACCACCACCGATGCGGTCGAGTTGTTCGACGTCGATCTCGTTCCGGAGTCACACCGCCAGCGCGTCGGTGCACTGGAGCAATCGCTTCGCGTTGCGGGGGATCATGCGCGTGCCGAGCGAGCCGCTTCGCTCGGCCTCGGCCACCTCGTCCCCGTTCCTCGCCGCCTGGAGCGGGCGCTGGTCGAACGGGCGAACGACTGGTCACAGGTGCGGCCGGAATGGGGACTCGCAGGCAATGCGGCGTTCGTCGTCGCTCCGCGATGGCGTACCAGACAGCTCGACCTGCAGGGCAGAAGCTTCCTGCACGACTACGACTGGCGTCTCGACCCCGACTGGGCGGTACTGACCTCGATCATGACCGCCCCGATGGTGGTGACGAACTGGATCAACCTGCAGTACCACGCTTCGACGGTCGACAATCGCCGCTAGGGCAGCGGCGACAAGGTGCTCCACAACGTCGTCGGTGGTCGTATCGGCGTCTTCGAGGGCAACGGCGGCGACCTGCGCATCGGGCTGGCGATCCAATCCCTCCACGACGGCCACATGCTCCGCCACCCGCCACTTCGACTCTCGGTATTCGTCGAGTCGCCCCGCGCTCCGATCGACGCAATTATCGACGGGCAACCGGTCGTGCAGGATCTCGTGCTCAACGGCTGGCTCAACCTCCTGCGCATCGAACCGGTCGACGGCGCAGTCGAGGAGCGGTCGGGCGAGGGCTGGCGATCCCGCCCCGTCCTGCCTGCTTCCAGTGACCTGGCCGCCACCTTCGCCAGACGAGCGGGCCGGTGACGATCGATGCGTGCCGTGTGGGTTGTGCCGTGGTGACTAGTCTCGTCAGGGCGGTCGGGCTGGCGCCGGCCATGTCGTGAATCGTTTGGGAGAGCCGGTTGAGTAACCAGAGTTTGGAAGACGCCCTCGAGGCGATCGAGCGTGAGGCTGCGGTCGTGGTACGCGCCTCGGCGGCGGTGCACACTGAGGCGAAACGGGTCAGAGCGGCGGCGGCTTCGGGTCAGTTGCGGGCGTTGCGTCAGTCGTTGGAAACGCTGACGCGGCTCGCTGAACAGACTGCCGTGACAGCGAGAGAGGTGCAGTCCGGTTGGGCTTTCGACGAGCATGCCTATTTCGCTTCCGGGGGCTACACCGCCGAGGTGATGGCGTTGGCGGCAGGGCAGGGTCTGAGTGTGTTTGCATCCGACGAGCGGATGTTGAGTTATCCGGCGGTCGTGTCGCTGTCGGCGTCGGATGCGTCCGTGTTGATCGACAAGGTGAAGGATCGCCGTGTGCGTCCTTCGGTATTGGTGCGTACGTTGAAAGCACTGCAGGCACGTCCGCCGAAATTCAAGGCGGAGGTGTTCCTCGAGGCGCTTGCCACTGCCTACAGGTTGGTCGTTGCCAGCAGCGGCGTGCGTGCCGGGGCGACAGTCAAGTTGCTCGATGTGTATCACGTGTTGACGGTCCTGCCGGGCTCGGCCAAGGAGTACAGCCGTCAAGAACTGGCACGCGATCTGTACCTGCTCGATCAGAGTGGTGTGACCACCACTCGTGACGGGCGGGTGTTGGCGTTGCCGGCAAGCGCGTTGACGCGCGACGCCGGCGTGTTGCGAACCGTCACACGATCCGGGCAGGACAAGGTGTACGCCGGGATCAGTTTCGAGGGTGGTCGTTCGTGATCGCCGTCGACGAGTACGCCAATTTTCTGGTGGCCGAGTATCTCGACTCCTACATCGCCGGTGGTGGTGCGGCGGTCAAGTTCGTGGTCGCCTGCGGTGCCGGGGAGGCCGAGCATTTCAGTCGGACGGTCAGCGAGCGGGCGGTGGCGGACGGGTATGTGACGGTGCGCGTCGACGCTGTGGATGTCCGTGTGCACCTGGTCGATCAGATCTTCTTCGCTGTCGCTGCCAGCATCGATTGGGATGCGCTCGCCGCCCGTCGGGTTCGCCAGACGTTCGCCGCGGTCTCGCATCCGGTCGCCGACGGGTCGAGTGATGTTTCGGTGGAGGCGGTGGCCGCTCATCATCAGGTCGATGCCGGCGAGTTGAGTCGTGACATGAACCGCCGGCTGCAGCAGGACGTGTTCCATGACTACGAGATGGTCCAGGAGTTCCGTATCGCCATGCTGCGCCTATGTCAGGCGCAGCTGCGCACCGGGCAGGTGACCGAAGCCGAGCATGATGCCGTGCTTGCCTGGTTGCGGGGCGAGTTGCACAAGATTTCGCTGCTTCGCACGGCAATGATTTTTCGTCGGATCGGACGGCACAATGCCCGCCAGTTGTTGTTCTCGTTGGCTCACTGGTTGGCGGTCAATGGCCATGCCGGGCTGCTCGTCGAGGTCGACGTGCGCCGTTTCGGGTTCGCCAGACGCCCCCAAGCTGATGAGCGGCACGGTTTCTATTACACGAAAGCCAACCTGCTCGACGGTTACGAGTTGCTGCGTCAACTCGTCGACAACACCGACGAACTGTCGCACTGCTGTGTGGTGGTGATCGCCGCGCCCGAGTTCATTTCCGATGTGTCCCGCGGCGTCGACGCATACCAGGCGTTGAAGCTGCGGATCTTCGACGAAGTCCGCGACCGCAACCGTGACAACCCGTATTCGTCGCTGATCCGGTTGGGCTCGGCGTGAGCGGCGAAACGTCGCCGCCGGCGTTGGCCGCCAGGCGGGCGTTGGAAGCGTTGCGTGCGGGGGTGCCGAACCGTGACGCCGTTGCCGCTCTCGGGTCGCTGCAAACAGCAGTGGAGGACCGTTTCGGCGAACTGCTCGAGACACTCGCCAGGCGCGACGGGACCCCGACCGGTGGGATGCTGATCAGCGGCGGGTTCGGGGCCGGCAAGAGTCACGTGCTCGAGTATCTGGCACACCGTGCACTGGAGGCCGGTTTCGTCGTTTCCAAGGTGGTCATCTCCAAGGAAACAGCGCTTCACGACCCGGTCAAAGTGTTCGCAGCGGCGATCGCCGATGCTCAACTGCCCGGTCGAAGGGGTTCGGCGATCGACGAGATCGCCACCGGGTTGCTGACCGACTCGGCCGAATACGCGGCACTGTATCGGTGGGTGCACAGTGACGATGCGCCGCTCGACAGTCGTTTCGCGGCGAGCCTGTTCCTCTACGAGCACGCCCGTGGCGACGCCGAGTTCGCTGACCGGATCGTGCGTTTCTGGGCGGGCGATCCCCTTCCCGTCGCCGACCTCCGCCGGCGTCTGAAAGAGTCCGGGTCGGCATCGGTGTACCGCCTGGCGGCGATACGCGAACGCGATCTCGCCGTCCAACGTTTCCGGTTCGTGTCCCGTTTGATCACCGCCGCCGGCTACCGCGGCTGGGTCGTGTTGCTCGACGAAGTCGAGCTGATCGGCCGTTACTCACTGTTGCAACGAGCCAAATCGTACGCCGAGGTGGCCCGCTGGGTGCGCGGAGACCGCGACGACCCTGACGCACCGCTCGCGGCGGTGCTGACCACCGTCGACGATTTCGAGGCGCAGGTGCTCGTCGGCAAGAACGACGTCGAACTGATCTCGAAACGGTTACGGATGAAACAGACCACCGAATCCGAGTTGCTCGCCGGTGCCGCCGAGACCGGTATGCGTGTGATCGAACGAGACCAGATCCGACTCCAGCCCCCCGACCGTGACGAACTCGACCGCACCTACACCAAACTCAGACAGATCCACGGCGCAGCGTTCGGATGGGATCCGCCGGATGTCGAAGGCTTGGAACGCCTCCCGTCGAACCGGATGCGCCAGTACGTCAGGGCGTGGATCAACGAATGGGACCTGCGGCGCCTCGATCCGTCCTACACCCCTGAGCTCGCCGTCAACGAGCTGATCATCGACCTCACCGACGACGACAACCCCACCAGCGACGACAACCCCACCAGCGACGACTACCCCACCAGCGACGACGGGACGGGACTCGGCGGCGGGACGGGACTGGCTTGACAGCCATGGGTGAGGTCGACGCCGTGGTCGACCTCCGACCCGGATGCACCGCCGCCGAGATCCGCGACGTGCTACGGGCCAACGGCAGGGTGTCGATCACGACGGCCGACGTCATCCGCGTGCTGCGCACCAACGCGCACCGCTTCCGGCACGACGGCAACGAACCCGCCCGATGGTGGCCCGCTGTCGACGATCCCGTGCCGGCACCAGACAGCGGACCCGGCGTCACTCCGCTCCTGACGGCGTCAATGCAGCCACGGGTGCTCCACGGGTCGACGTTACCGCTGTACCGCTGGCAGGTCGAGGCGCTCGACGCCTGGCGGCAACGGGGCGGGCGGGGCGTCGTCGAAGCGGTCACCGGGACCGGCAAGACACTCGTCGGTGTTGCCGCTGCCGGCGACGAACTCGCACGCCGCGGCCAAGTACTGGTGCTCGTACCGACACACGAACTGGCAGACCAATGGGCAGATGCACTCGCCAGGTTCGGGCCGGACACCGCCCGTCTCGGGCGGCTCGGAGGGGGCAGTCGCGACAGTCTCAGCGACCACGACATCGTTGTCGCCGTTGTCAACTCCGCCCGTGACGCCGATCTCCGGCCCCGCCGCCCTGGCGGACTGCTGATCGCCGACGAATGCCACCGCTACGGCTCCGACGGCAACCGTGTCGCATTGCACGCCGGTTTCGGCCGCCGCCTCGGGCTCAGCGCCACCTATGCCCGCGCCGACGACGCCCATCTCACCTGGCTCGACCCGTATTTCGGGGGGACCTGCTACCGGATCGGCTACCGGCGCGCCATCGCCGATGGCGTCACCGCCAGATTCGACGTCGCTCTCGCCGGGGTCGACTTCGCTCCCGGCGAACGTGGCGACTACGACGAGCTCACGTTGACGATGTCCACAACCCGTGCGCAACTGATCGCCGCTGGACACGCGCCGCCAGAACCGATCGGCGCGTTCTTCGCCGCCGTCGCCTCGCTCGCCCGTCGCCGCGGGCACAGCCCCGGAACGTCGGCGGCACGCCGTTACCTCGCCTCGATGCAAGAGCGACGCCGGTTGCTGGCCGAGACTCCCACCAAAATGCAGGCGCTCGACGGGCTCGTCCCGACCATCGGGGGCTGCGAGCGGGCGATCATCTTCACCCAAAGTATCGCCGGCGCAGAACATGCCGCCGGCCGACTGTCGGGTCACGGCATCGCGGCAGCGGCGATCCACTCCCGGCTCGACACCGTCGATCGCCGCCTCGTGCTGTCCCGTTTCGCGACCGGTGACCTCCAGGCCATCACTGCACCACAGGTTCTCGACGAGGGTGTCGATGTGCCGGCCGCCGACTTCGGCGTCATCCTCGCCGCCAGCCGCAGCCGCCGCCAGATGATCCAGAGGATGGGCAGAGTGCTACGCCCCAAACCCGATGGACGCAGCGCCCGCTTCGTCATCGTGTATGTCGCTGGGACCGTCGAAGATCCCGCCAACGGGGCCCACGAAGGCTTCCTCGAGGAAATCACCCCCGTCGCCGACCGGGTACACACCTTCACACCCGCAGAAACCGGTGACCTCGACGCCTACCTCCGCCCCGGCGCCCCCCAGCCATCGGGACTGCTCACAGGGACCGGGCGGCACGTCGTCATGCGCGAGTGAGGGCTCTCAGACGTTGATCGGCATCAGCACGCGATCGATCGCCCTCGATGCCACCACCACTTCCGCATCCGGCCGCAACCGAGTGCGGTGGCGACGGCTACGGGTGTCAGCGCACTCGGGTGCGGCGATCACACTCGGACGAGGCCGGTCCTCATCACGCCGCCAAGTGGGACACCTGCGGGCCAGTCGTTCGTCGAGTTGTTCGGTCTCGCCGAGACCGAGGGGTGGATCGACCGTCGAAGCGCTGTGACGGCTTGGCGCGGCTGGCCGCGCCAAGCCAGGTGTACGACAACACGGGCGTCGGCCCTGCGGTTCGTCGTCACGCGATCGGGCATGTCTGCATTGCCGTTCGGCGCAGATGGAGCGCTGAACCCGTTCCTCAGGGAACGAGGAGCCGGGCGAGCGTTGCCATGTCCGGGACTTCGAGGTCGAAGTGGGCGGTCGTGGCCGGGGTCGCTCCGCCGCCCGTCGGTCCTTCGCCACGACGGTTGACCCACACGCTTCGCATCCCCAAGGCCTGTGCTGTCCGGTGATCGTGGAAGAGGCTCTGGGCGACGTGCAGGATGCGTTCCTTCGGGAACGGGATCCGCTCGAAGGCGTAGAGGAAGTTTGCCGGATCGGGTTTGTAGCTGCCGATCGTGCCCGCTGCGAAGATGCCGTCCCAAGGATTTCCGAGTTTCGAAGCCGGGCCCTCGTACAGATCATCGTCGCAATTGGTGATCGTGTAGAGCCGGTACTTCGTCCGCAGTCTCGCCAACGCCGATGCCGAGTCGGCGAAGGCCGGCCAGTTCGTCACGGAGGCGCCGAAGTCCGCTCGCTCCCGATCCGTCGGCTCGAACCCGAGCTCGTCGCCGATCGCTCCGAGGGTCAGACCCAGCACCTCACGATACGGGTGAAAGGGGTCCTCGAAGGCGTGCTCACGACGCGCGAAGATCGCCAGCAGCGCCTCCTCCGACAGACCGACGCCGTGGGCGACGAGCACCGGCCGCGCTGCGGCGACGATGCCGGACTCCCAATCGATCAAGGTTCCGAAGGTGTCGAAGGTCAACGCATCGAAGTCGTGCGGCGAGAACGGGAGGGAGAGATCGCTCATCGCTATCCCTCCGCGAGCCAGGCGTCGATCAGCTTGCGGGCAATCGAGATGCCAGGCGGGATCATCGGTAGGTTGTCACGGCGATACCATCCGGCGTCGACGATCTCGGTCGGGTCACAGACGATCTCGCCGCTGACGTACTCCGCCCGGAAACCGATCATCAGCGAGTGCGGAAACGGCCATGGCTGACTGCCCCGGTACTGCACATTGGCGACGGTCAGGCCGACTTCCTCGAAGACCTCACGGACCACGGTCCCCTCCAACGTTTCGCCGGGCTCGACGAAACCGGCGAGGCATGAATACATCGGACCGCCGAACTGCACCCCGCGGGCGAGGAGCACCTCTTGGTCAGGTCCCGGCTCGCCGCGCGTCACGAGGGTGATCATCGCCGGGGCGATCCGGGGGAATGCCATCAGCCCGCATGCGGGACACTTCGTCGCCCGCTCCCCCGGAAGCTGTCCTGTTTTCGTACCGCATCGGCCACAGAACTGGCTCGTCCTCGCCCACTCGACGACCTGCACCGCTCGGCCGGCGATCAGCCATTCGAGTTCGGACGTCCGCGTATACAACGACCGCAGGTCGAGGGCTGCTCCGTCCGACGGGTCGATCCCGCGTGGCACGTCGACACCCCAGCAGGCCTCCTCGTCGAACATTCCGAGGAAGTGATGATCGTCGTCCGTTTCGATCTCGATACGGTCGGAAATGAACACCAGCGAACCGATGACGTGAAAATATCGTGCTCCCTCCACCGCAGCGGGAGGAACGATGCCAGAGACGAACTGAGCCATGTCCGTCACGGTAGACGGCGAAAGTCACACCTCCGCCATCGATCAATCCAGTGCTCCGACCCGAGCACCTCCGGCGTCAACCCATATCGTTCGACCATGAGCAATGTCGTCATCGTCGAAGCAGTCCGCAGCCCGATCGGTCGTCGTGGTGGCGGGCTGTCCACCATGCACCCGGCCGATCTCCTCGCCAAGATCCAGGGCGCGCTAATCGAACGTGCCGGCATCGACCCGGCGCTCGTCGGTCAGGTGATCGGCGGCTGCGTCAGCCAGGTCGGCGAGCAGGCCTTCAACATTACCCGCACCGCATGGCTCGCCGCCGGCCTGCCGCTGTCCACCGCCTCCACGACGGTCGACACCCAGTGCGGTTCTTCGCAGCAGGCCACGAACCTCGCCTACGGCCTCGTCAACTCCGGCGTCGTCGACATCGCTGTCGCCTGCGGAGTCGAGGAGATGAGCCGCATCCCGATCGGCGTCGGCGGATCGAAAGCCCTCGGCCTCGGAGTCCCGATCCCGAAGAGCTACTTCTCGCAGTACGAAATGACGTCGCAGTTCGAGGGTGCAGAACGCATCGCCGAGAAGTGGGGCGTCACGCGTGAGGACACCGACCTCTTCGGCTACAACTCGCAGAAGCGTGCGGCGCAGGCGTGGGCGGAGGATCGTTTTGCCGGCCAGTACATCCCGATCGAGGCACCCGACGTCGACGAGAACCGTGAACTCACCGGCACGACGCACACGGTGTCGCGTGACGAAGGCCTGCGCGAGACGACGCTCGAGAAGCTCGCCACGTTGAAGCCCGTCGCCCGCGAGAACGGTGTACACACCGCCGGCAACTCGTCGCAGATCTCAGACGGCGCTGCTGCACTGTTGCTGATGACGGAGGAGAGGGCTGCCGAACTCGGCCTCACTCCGAAGGCGCGCATCGTCGACACCTGCCTCGTCGGCACCGACCCGGTGTTGATGCTGACCGGTCCGATCGACGCCACCGCCCGCCTGCTCGGCCGTACCGGCCTGAAGATCGATGACATCGACGTCTTCGAGATCAACGAGGCGTTCGCCTCCGTCGTGCTCGCCTGGTCCCGTGAGACCGGCGCCGACCTGCAAAAGACGAACCCGAACGGCGGCGCCATCGCCCTCGGCCACCCGCTCGGCGGCACCGGAGCGTTCCTGATGACGAAGGCGCTCTACGAACTCGAGCGCACCGGCGGCCGCTACGGCCTGATCTCGATGTGCTGCGGCGGAGGCCTGGGCACCGGCACGATCATCGAACGCCTCTAATCTTCCGCCGGGTTCTGAGGGTTAGTGGGGGTTACTGGCAATACCCTTAAGTTAGTGGGGGTGGGAGGATTGTTGCTTCGGGGGCGTGTAGCGGGTTTGGCCAGTGTTTGTGGCGGGTTCGTTTGACTTGCCAGTTCGACATCTTGCGTTTGATGACTCTCGGGTTTGCTCGGAGTCG
>JANXUF010000036.1 GCA_025356335.1 Actinomycetes bacterium | reverse complement strand
TACAACTCCACCTTGGACAATCGCTTTCCCCTCAACCTCGACAAACGCCGAAAGCAAGGTACGGAACAACAGGACCAGGTGGGGCCAAATCAGACCGTCGCGAACCTCACAAATGGGGCCAAATCAGACCGTCGTTCTCATCCAGGACGCGACCTCGAAGGAGTCCACACGGAATGCCGTCTTCTCGGTCGGGGTCGACGACGGCGACATCGGAATCCACTGCCCGACTTCCAGGTGCTGCAAGTCAGCCACGATCATTGTCGCGCTCGGTCGAGCGAGGTTGTCGAGCAGATCGTTGCCGTAGAACCCCGCCACGCCCGCAACCCACCTGCACCAACCAGGGCCACACGGCGACCGGTTCGGCGTTGATCGTGATCGCTCTGGTCGAGACGAACTGCGCGCTCGGCAGTATGGCATCGCCGGGCATGGCTGCAACGACCTCGTCGTTCGTGGAGCCCCACCGGAGATGCCGGCTGCGGTAGAGCGGGGCCGTCATGGATCGGGGAACGTCGGCGACCACGTTGGCGATTTGACCGATCAAGTTGCGCGGGCGCGACCGCGATGGGGCGCTCAGGTGGTGACGTGCTGGACGGCGAACAGCAGCGTCTACACGTGGTGCTGTCGGTCGACGTCTGCGTTCTCAGAGGTCATGGTGTCCTGTCCTCGCTCGCTGCCCCAGTTCGGTGGGGTTGTAGGTGATCTCGTCGAGGTGGTACTCGAGGTAGGCGAATTCGCCTTCTGGCCCGTGCCAGTGGGCTTCACCGATGGTTCCGAGGCGCACCACGCCAACTTCGCGGTAGCCGGAAATCGGCGTGGACCAGCGTTGTGAAGTGAACGACAGGTCACCGCCGCTCGATACGGCGGTGCGGTCGTCGGAGACGAAGTCGATGAGCTCATGGTCATCGTTGAAGCTCAACTCGGCAGCGATGGTGTTGGCGCCGTACGTGTAGCTGCCGCGAACATGGTGGTCGTCCAGGACGTGCCAGGTGACGGGAGCGTCGATGAGTGCGGCGGGAGCGAGGATGCACAGGTCGTTGAAGATGGTGACGGTCTCTGCTCGATCCATTTCGGGACCGGAGGCGTTGACCATCGGGAACAACGAAAGTGCTCTGACGCGCATCGTCGCGGCTCCCGCCTCGTACGCGTGGAGGACCTCGACGGGTAGCCCGAACAGTTCAGCGTCCATGAGGAACAACCGGTCGGGTTGGCGGCCGTAGGTGTTGACCTGCTCGCCCGTGAACGTCATCCACGGTTTGGCCGGACCACCGCGGATTCGTCCGTGGAACCGAGCCCGAGACGTCTGCACGAGTGGCTGTCCGAGGGCACCGGACTGACGGACATAGGCTGCGACGGACGGTGGCAGGAGTTCGAGGCCGGCCTCGGTCACGACACCAGCAGGGCGGTCAACGTCGAGTGCAGCATTGGCTCGCCGCCGGTACTCGGCGCGAGCGCCCTGCGGACCCTGCGACGCCCATCCGTAGACGACTGCGAACAACAGCAGAACGTTGGCCAGCGTGCCGGTCTTCGCATCAGCCCATGACGTGACGATCACCACCTGGGAGCTGGCGACGGCGACGGCGCCGATGATCCACCACCAGCGGACCCGAACGAGCAGCAGCACACCGGCGGCGATGGTGACCACGGCTGCTGCGAGCCAGACGAGGCCCAATCCGCTGCCGATCGGCTCGGCCAACTGAGTCACGTCGGCCCAACCCAGGCCCTTCGCCGCTCCGAGGACGTGAATGGCTCCGTGCACCACCACGACGAACCCGACGACCCAGCGGACGGTCGTCCTCACCGTTCTACCGTTCACGGTTCGGCCAAGTCATCGGGCGCGCGATGCGCACGGTCGGCCGGCAAGTTGGGCGTTTCGGGCACGTTGAACCTCCATGGGCAGAATGCGCGACCGAGGGTCCAGAGCAACGCGACCGAGAGCACGATGAAAGCGCTTGGTCTGCGCAGCCTATGTCGGTTGGCTACTGCTCTCCCGCAAGGCATTGGCTGCTCAGCCCCGCGTGCCGGAAACGTTGCTGAGTCTTTCGACCCTACTTGTCCGTCGCAGCGGGGCGTAGACCGAAACGTACGAGCAACGAAAGGATTCCCGATGACTGTTACAGATGACAGGCTGCATCCCGGACCAGGCTATTGGCAGGCTAGCGATGCGAACTGGTATCCCCCCGAGACACACCCTGGCAACCGACTGATGGCTCCGCCTCCAGTCTTCTACGTCCAACAACGATCGAACAACGGAATGGGAGTCGCCGCATTCGTCTGCGCACTCATCGGCGTCGTGATCGGGCTCATTCCTATCCTTGCGTTGCCGGCTCTTGTCCTTGGCGTGCTCGGTGTGGTTTTTGGCCTGGTCGCGTGGAAGCGTGCCGTGCGCCAACGAACCGCAAAGGGTTTGGCAATCGCCGGATTCATCCTCGGTTTGTTGGCCTTCGGGCTGTCGATCATTGGATTCGTGATCGTCGCCAACGCCTTCAAGTAGCGGGATCGTGATCGCCCCGGTAATCATCCTTGTAGCTCGTCCGGAGCCGAAAATGTGGTTCTTGACGGGCGGTTTCGGTGGGCGTAACGGGCCGCGAACCCGCGGCGCCACCGTGTCATGGCAGATGTCAAACAGATTGTGAACGTGTAGGCAAGCGCCGGCCGGGGTATCGGGAATCGTGCATGTAGCGATCATCGGTACTTACCCACCCAGGCGCTGTGGTATCGCCACGTTCACCGCCGACGTCGAGATGTCACTGCGTGAGCTCGGAATTCGGATCACGATCGTGCCGGTCGATGGCGACCTCGGCGAAGAGACGAACAGCGCCCGCTGCGGCAGTGACATTCGGCGTGGCGAGCACCGGGGGATCGACAGCTCGGCCCCTGGAAGTTACGAGATTGCAGCTGCGTGGCTGAATCGCTCAGGCGTTGACGTCGTGCTTGTCCAGCACGAGTTCGGGATTCACGGCGGCGAGGCCGGCGCAAACCTGCTGCGTCTCACCGAGCGGCTGACGGTTCCCTATGTCGTGACGCTGCATACGGTGTTGCCCCACTTCAGCCACTCTCAGGCGGCCGTGCTGCAGGATCTCTGCGGTCGCGCCGCTGCCGTCACCGTCTTTACGGCGAGCGGCCGGCGGTTGGTCCTCGAGCAGGAACTGGCATCGGCCAGTTCGTTGCGGGTCGTGCCCCACGGCGCTCCCGTCGAGCTGTATCGGGCCGTACGATCGCCCGAGACCCGTCGCAAGCTCGGTCTACCGGGGTGTGGCCCGCTGCTGTCCACCTTCGGACTGCTTTCGTCGGGAAAGGGCCTCGAGCTCACCATACGAAGCTTGTCGGCGATGACCGCGGAATGGCCCGATTTGCGTTTCGTGATCGCCGGTCGCACCCACCCTGGCGTGCTGCGCCACGAGGGCGAAGCGTACCGCGAAGCGTTACAGGCGCTGGCGCTGGAGCTGGGCGTCGCCGAACACGTCGTGTTCCTCGATCGGTTCTTGTCGATCGCGGAGATCGCCGACGTTCTCGCATCGACGGATGTTTTCTGCACCCCGTATCGCAACGAGGACCAGATCGTGTCTGGCGCGCTCACGTTCGCACTTGCCGCCGGCTGCCCCGTCGTGTCAACCCCGTACCGCTACGCCAGCGACATGCTCGCCGGCGGCGCGGGGATCATCGTGCCGCTCGACGATGTGAATGCGTTCACCACTGCCTTGAGGACCGTCCTTCGCCGCGGGCCTTCGCGCGACTCGGCACTGGCCGCCGCCAATAACCTCTCTGGATCGCTGTCGTGGCCCTCCGTAGCACGAACTCTGTCGAGGGTGCTCGACGAGGCGTCGCAGATGCACACTCCGCAGGTGCAGGCGTCACTCGACGCCGTTGCCGTCGACCCGTTCATCGCCGCTGCACCGGCACGCACGCATGTGCGCGCGTTGTGCGATGACTGCGCCGTGCTCCAGCACGCTGCCCTACGGGTGCCGCGGCTGGAGGAGGGTTACTGCGTCGACGACGCAGCGCGTCTGCTACCGCTCGCGGCGCGTTGGGCACGCGAACCCGACCAGCGTGAGTACTGGAACGTGGTGATCATTCGTCTGCTCGCCTTCCTGCGCGCTGCCGCACTCGGCGGTCGCGGCTCGATGCGCAACTTCATGTCGTGGGGCCGCACTTGGCTCGACGAGCCGCACGACGGCGACCACGTCGGACGCGCAGTCTGGGGACTTGGCGAGTTGATCCGCGAGGACAGTCATGTCGAGGAAGCCGTCGAACTGTTCGGACTGATCGCCCCGCGCGCGGCGACCACGCCGTATTCGCACAACCTGGCGTACACCGCCCTCGGCGTGGTGGCCGCTGACAGCCGCGATCCGGCGATGGCCGAGAACCTCGGCGCGATTGACGCCGCACTGAGCCTGTGGCGGCCGGGCCACGACCCGCTGTGGCGCTGGCCCGAGGCGCAACTCACCTACGACAACGCTCGACTTCCCGAAGCGATGATGCACGTCGGCGCGCGCACGAACAACGAGCGACTGATCGATGACGGCTTGACCATGTTCCATTGGTTCGACGAGTTGTGTACCTCGCACGGGCACTACCGCTTCCCCGGCCACCGCGGCTTGCGCCCCGGCGGTGACCTGCGACTGTCGGGGGATGAGCAGCCGCTCGAGGCGGCGGCGATGGCCGACGCAGCGATGGCGGCGCATCTCATCACCGGTGACCCGACAGCGATCTTGCTGGTCGAGCGCGCCTGGTCGTGGTTCAATGGCAACAACCGTCTCGGCCGCCACCTCGGCTGCGTCGAGACCGGGGCTGGCCGCGACGCTCTCTGCGAGCTCGATGTCAACCGCAACTGCGGCGCCGAATCCACCATCGCCTATCACCGCTGCGCCGCCAGGTGGGAGGACGCACTGCACCGGCCGCAGACTCTCAAGTTGAGGTAAGCGAGTACTCCAGCGCGTTTCCGGCGCCGCCCGTCCGTTCATCGCCGACCGACGAGTCGAGCTGTGCGCGCCGCAGAGGCCTCGAACGGCTCGTCTGCGCCCGTCGCGCACGACTCTCGGCGGGAAAAGTGGTTGAGCGGGGTGAGAGCCGACTCCCCGTAGTCAAGGTAGGCATCAGTTGCGCCGAACATCGGTAGAGACCACCAGTCACGAGGAGTCGCTCATCGGGGGAGACACTTCGTTGGCCTCGATCGCCGGAACCGTGCGGCCGAGCGACGATGACCACGCGTTGCAGGAACTTCCAGCCGCGGAGATCTCGAAGGTCGGTGAAAGCCGCAACCACACGAGCGTGGCTGCACGAACGACGGAAAACTGGGAACGGCGGGACAATGCGACGCAGCGACCGGTGTGTTGGGTGCCTGCGGGTTTGTCCGGCCGAAGGGCACGCGTTGGGGACGGTTCCTGATCTACTTGGTCGATGCCGAAACCGGACAGCCTGCGTCATCGTCGCTCGATCGTGACCGTGTTGTTCGCCGCTTGTGTCGTCGCCTCGACCGGGTGCACCTCTCGCCATGACGTGGCAGCGACGACGGGGCAATCGCCGGTGTCCACGGCGACGCGCAATTCTGCGACTGGTACGACCTCGTCGCCGGCGCGGGCATCGTCGGCGATGTCGCAGACACCGCTCGCAACGAGCCAGAC
The DNA here is from genome assembly GCA_025356335.1 of Actinomycetes bacterium. Taxonomy (GTDB): domain Bacteria; phylum Actinomycetota; class Acidimicrobiia; order Acidimicrobiales; family Ilumatobacteraceae; genus JANXUF01. The sequence continues at coordinate 70,330 of JANXUF010000036.1, read as the reverse complement.
ACCGCTCGCGACGAGCCCGGCGCCGGTGCGGACCTCACCGGTGGCGTCGCAGGCCGTCGCCTCTGTCGCCGCCTCGGTGGGGCTCAACACCACGACGGCGGCAGGGCCGGTGTCGTCGGTCACCGGGGGTCCGTGCGGGTGGCGTTCCGGACCGCCGGCTCGGTACGACCATGTCATCTGGGTGTGGATGGAGAACAAGAACACGTCGGCGGTGTTCGACTCGAAGCAGGCGCCGTTCCTCGGAGCGATCGGTTCCGAATGCGGGAGAGCGACGAAGTACGTCGATGGTGGTGTCCACCCGTCGTTGCCGAACTACATCGCGGCGACGTCCGGCGGTTCGCAAGGGATCGCCGATGACAACGGTCCATCGAAACACGCGCTGAGCGTCGACAACATATTTCGCCAGGTTCGAGCGGTCGGCAAGACGAGCAGGAGCTACAACGAAACGATGCCGGCCGCGTGCGCGCTCACGTCGTCGGGCCGATACGCGGTGAAACACAATCCGGCGGCCTACTACGTCGGTGGTGACGACCGTGTTGCGTGCCAGCGAGACGACGTGGGGTTCGATCAGTTCGCCGTCGACTTGGCCGGGAATGCGTTGCCGGCTTTTTCCTTTGTCACCCCGGACCTGTGCAGCGACATGCACGATTGTTCGGTCGCCACGGGCGACGCGTGGCTCCGCACGTTCGTGTCCTCGATCATCGACGACGCAAGCTATCGCACGGGTACGACCGTGGTGTTCATCGTCTTCGACGAGAGCGAAGGCGCCGGCACGATGCCGTTCTTCGCTGTAGGGCCGTCGGTCACCCCCGGCACGGAGGTGACGGCGACGTTGAACCACGGCTCGCTATTGGCATTCACCGAGGACGCGTTGGGGATCAGTGAACGTCTCGGCGCCGCAGCAGCGGCCCCGAGCCTGGCGGCAGCATTCGGGCTGTGAGTCAGTAACGCTTCACGCCAGACCGGTCCGTCGGGATGTCTGCGCACAGCGACGGCCGGCGACGCCCGGAAGCACGTTCACAGTTCGGGGAGTCGCTGCTGTCGTCCGATCAGCGGAGCGAGTGGATCGCCTGCCATGTCGATGCGCTGTAATGCAGAGTGGATGGTCCATCGGTCCGGACGGAGTTCGATGTCGTCGAGTTCATCCCAGGCGATGGGCACTGAAACGGTTGCACCCGAGGTGGGACGCACGCTGAAGGGCGCGACGAGCGTCTTGTTGACGGCGTTCTGGGTGTAGTCCAGCCGCGCCAACCCTCGCCGCTTCCCGACCTCCCATTCCCAGCTGACCAGCTCGGGCACACTTGCGCCGACGAGGCGAGAGAGACGTTCGACCCACGCTCCGGTCTCGCCGAACGAATACCCGTCGGCAACGGGAATCCAGATTTGGATTCGCCGTTTGCCGGTCACCTTCGGCATCGCTTCGACGCCGAGGTGTTCGAGCGCAGTACGGTGCAGCCGGGCGAGCAGCGTCAGATCATCCGGGGATGTCCGTTCGCCGGGATCGAGATCGATCATCGCCCACGTCGGCTGCTGGGGATTCGCTGCGGTCGATGTCCACGGATGCAACTCGAGGGCCCCGAAGTTCGCCGCCCAGCACAGCGCAGCAGGGGAGTCGATGACGGCGTACGGCTGCGTCTCGCCGGCAGCCGCCTGTGGATGGTCCCAACGCCGGATGAAGTCCGGAGCGTGAGCCGGCACCGCCTTGTGCCAGAAGCCTGTGCCAGCGATTCCGTCCGGAAATCTGTGCATGTTGACTGGTCGCCCGTCGAGATACGGGAGCATCGCCGGGCCGGCGCAGGCGTAGTACCGGATGATGTCTCGCTTCGTGATCGCTGCACTGCCGCCGGCCGCCGGGAACAGGCTCTTGGTCAGGTTGGTGAGTTTTTGAGCGTGTGCTCGCCGATCTGCCAGGCGTCGGAAACGCGAATGTCGTCGAGCGCCTGCAGTTCGTCGGCGGTGACCGCCGGCCACGATGTCCTGTGACTCCACGATGCTGTGGGAGCTTCCCTCACTTCATCGTTCGTCCTACCAGATTTGACCGACCGGGGATGATCTTCGGGATCCCATCCGGGGATGGCGAACTCGTCGTGTTTGTGTAGGAGGAGCCACTGTTCGCCGGCGCCACGACGGACCAATGCGAAGCGGCCGGCCAGCTTTTCACCCTCGACGTCGAAATGCAGTTCGCCATCTTCGACCGCTTGCACCGGATCCTCGCCGTGAGCGGCAGTCCACGTTCCCCAGTCCCATACGATGACGTCGCCGCCACCGTACTCGCCCTTCGGAATTGCGCCCTCGAAGTCGAAGTAGCCGAGCGGATGGTCTTCGACATGTACCGCCATCCGCTTCACAGCAGGATCCAGCGTCGGCCCTTTTGGCACTGCCCAACTGATGAGAACGCCACCGCCCTCGAGCCGCAGGTCATAATGCAGGTGGCTGGCTCGATGGCGTTGGACCACGAATCGGTTCCCAGCGGGTTGTGGCGCCTCCGTGCCAGACGGCTCGGCGGTGACGGTGAAGTCGCGCTTTGCCCGGTACCGGTCCAGTCGATCTGTGGAGCGCGGCATGTGCATTGGTACCCTGCGCCGAAGTTCGACAGACGCGCCGATCAGCGGCTCGACTGCATGCCTGCCGACATTTTCGGCGTGCGGCGAACTCGACGGTCCGACTGGCCCACGTCTGGCCGGCGAACGATGCTCGGTCGTGACCAAGATGTTCGTATCAACGAGGGATGGGCGGGGTAACCGCCGTCATGGCATTGGTTATCGGCATTCTCACACTCGTCGTCGTCGTCGCCCTGGTCGTCTGGTTCGCCTCGACTCGTAAACATCCCGAGAACGGCGCAAGTCATCAGACCGATGAAAACGCTCGGCTCGACCGGCTCCGAGGTGACGCCGACGACCGCCCCGCTGGTCCAGGGGCCGAAGCCATGGGTGTCACCGACGACGGTCAGATCACGGCGGCCCCAGCCGCCGAGAACCTGCCGACGACGACCGCGCGCTCCACAGAGAACTTCTGAACATCACCATGCCCGAACAACGCTTCGACTCGAACCCGGGTCGAACCTGGTCCTGCAGACGGCGCGCTCACTCATGCGACGGGCCTGCTGCAGCACAAAGGCGTCACGACGCTCGCGAGGCGCCTCGCAGGAGCGGCTGACCAGCTGATGCTGGCAGACGCCGGGTCCCTTGCGCTCGTGCAGCTCCGCACGACTCGTGAAGGTCCATTGACGGAACTGACGTGCAGGGACGCTGTGCGTCGTCGTCCTCCAACGGGTCCCTCCGATCTCTGGCCATGGGGGTTACGGTAGAGACCGGTGCGTTTCACAGACTCAATCGAAACGATCGGCAAGGGTGTGGATGTCGCTGGTGTTGCCGCCATCGTGGTCGGCGTGCTCGCGGCGACGGTGCTGTCGCTTCGTCACCAGATGGACGCGGCAAGCCGCTATCGGGTCTTTCGTCAACGCGTGGGCAGGGCGATTCTGCTCGGGCTCGAGCTGTTGGTTGCGGCGGACATCATTCGAACGGTTGCCGTCACGCCAACCCTGAAAAGTGTCGGCGTGCTGGCGGTCATTGTTGCCATCCGGACCATTCTCAGCTTCAGCCTCCAGGTCGAACTCGAGGGTCGCTGGCCGTGGAGTCCGAAGCCGGCGACGACGGTGGGGACGTCCGCCGACGGCGGACCCTGAGCACGTGGTCGAGTCAGGACCGACTGTCAGTGACCGGGTCACGAGTTCCTGACGACACTCAGGCTCCTTTGGCTTGTCGAACTTCGGTGACCGGGAAAGCATCGGGTTCGATCGACTGGCGATCGACATGTGATCGGCCGTCCTGCATTGCATCGGAGTGGTAGCCGGTCCGGAAACGGGGGGCCGCATGGCGGCGGTGGTCGTCTGCGGTTCGGATCGAGGGGTTGCTACGTCGAACTCGGTTCGTTGGGTCGTGTCGCCGTTCGCCGTGATCCGGTGGATTGCGTCGATGCGGTTGAGGAAGTGCTCGAGGCCGCAGATCACGTGGGGGGTCCGGACCGAGAAACGAGAGAGACGGGACGGCGTCGAACTCATGTTGTCCTCGAGGAATCTCTGCGTAGGCGACAGCCGCGTGGGACATCATGCGCGACCGGTTGACGAAGGCGCATGATTCCGCAGGAAAGACGAGGTCGTCACCTCCAACCAGTGTCGACGGGTCTGATGCATTCCCGTCGACGCATGCGGGAGTTCGCGACGGCTGCCGGTGGCCGGGAGGACGGCACTGGCGTCGGGGCGTGCGCGGCTTTCAGGTCTGTGGCTTCGTACCCATGGTTTTGAGCCATCGGGCGTGTGAGCAGATGGCGCGTGCCGGTGTGGGGTGGTGATGAATCTCGATGTCGTGTTCTGCGCAGTATCGGCTGAGTTGTTCAGCGACGAGGGGATAGACGGTATGCGGGAGCCCGGGAGCGAGGTGGTGCTCGATCTGATGGTCGAGTCCTCCCATCAACCAGTGCAGGGCCTTTCGACCGGTGACGGTGCGGGTGCGTACATCGACAGTGGTGCGCAATTGATGCCAGACGAAATCCGATCCTCGACGCGGCTCGCTGTCGTGCGGGAAGTCGGCGATGTCGGTGCAATGCGCAAGTTGAAACATTGTTGCCAGCAGTAGCCCGACGGCCCATGAGATCGCCAGGTAGCAACTGAGCACGATCCACCAGCGATGGAAGATAAAGGGGATCGCGAGCGCCCAGCTGACGTGCAGTATCTTGCCTGCGAATAGCGCGGCGACGTCGCGGCGTCGCGGTCGGCGGGGAAATGGGTGCTCGCCGATTCCGGCGTTCCTGAGTTCGACGAAGTCGGAGATCAGCAGCCATTGCAGCGTGAGAAACCCGTAGAGCACCCACATGTAGATGTGCTGATAGCGGTGCCATGGCCTCCATTGCTGCGAGGGGCTGAGCCGGGCGAATGGTGCCTGATCGATGTCAGCATCGATGCCCGAGACGTTGGTGTTGCCGTGGTGCAGGTGGTTGTGTTTGAATCGCCAGATCCACGAGCTGCCACCGAGTAGGTCTCCGGTGTAGCCGGCGACTCTGTTCACGGTCCGGTTGGCGCTGAAGGATGCATGGTTGGCGTCGTGGAACACCGATGTTGCCGTCGCTGTCAACGCCACAACAAGGACCAGTGCCGACACGATCCTCGAGGCAATCAACTGTGGGCCGAAGACGAGCGTCGTGTAGCTCGCACCGACCAGTACGGCGATGCCGAGCGACTTTCGGTGGAGTCGGCGACGGCCGATCGACACGTCGCCGGAGGTCGGGGTGATCGCCTTGATCATCGTCATCGCATCTGCGGGAGCTCTGCGCTCGATGATCGCCGTCTGCGTGTCCACGGACTGCTCCTTTCGTCTCGATGGTTTGCCCGCCGAGGTCCAGAGCGGGTCAGCGCCTCAGCGCTACGTCCGTCTACCCGATGGCGGTCGGGTCAAACCATGAGCCAGCGAGGTTCACCCGGTTTCAACTGGCTGCGCATCGTCCGAGAGAGCTCCCATAGCTGGCCGAAGAACCACGGCGTTCGCTTCGGAGCCCCGTCCAACGGTGTCTCATTTCGCGGAAGGTTCGTCGAGGCGCTGGACAGGCGTGTGCATGCACGCATCCGGGTTTCGGCTCCGGGTTTCGGCGATGGATCGTTTGACGAGATGGCGACCGAGGAAACCGCAGATGACCCTGTCGTCACGGGCGAGATCGATGGCGACTGATGTTCCGCAGCTGACGACCGACGGATCCATCCATCCCGCCGGCACTGGCAGCGATCGATCCGACATCTCGATGGGGCTGCGACCGAGCTGCGACCCGAAGGGTTCGATGTGCACTTGGCGTCGCTCTGGATCGTAATGTTCCACATGTGGCAAGGGCGAGAACTCCAAAACGAAACGCAGCAGTCGGCGCCGTCATGGCGTTCTTACTGGTCGGCTCTGCTTGGAAGGTCCACACGGACGACGGCAGCTCGTGCGGAACGACGTTGCAGCCGAAGAAAGTGATCGTGGTCGCGGCGAATGGAATCTCCGATGCCTGCAGCCGTCCACTCGGCGGAGTTCAGGGTTGGCAATTCCTGCTGACGATCGGCGGCGGTGCCGCCGGCTACGCCGTGGCGCGTGTCCAACAGACGCAGCGAGCAAATCGTGCCAGAGCGTCGTCGACAGAAGCGACATGACTCGACCGCGAGCGTTCGAGGCATCGGGACCCGCTGCCGACGCGGCCCGTCGAACACCTTCAGCCCCCTCGGCCGGCGGGGTTCGCGACACGGGCCGGGTCGACTGCCGTCGCTCGGCGGAACGCGTCAGCCTGGCATTACAGCGGTAGGCGATTCGGCAGCGCCAGCAGGTTGTCGTCGGCGATGCCGTCGGCGGTGGTGCCGAGATAGGGATGGAACGCGTCGCGGTAGTAGACACCGACGAACGACTCTGTGCCGGATGGAACTCCTTCGACGGCGAAGCGGTCGCCGGCTTGGACTCGGCTCATGACCTCGTTTCGCGTCATCTGCCACGTCTGGCCGTTCGCTTGCGTTCCACCCATCCACTCGATGTGGCCGGTACGACTCGGCTTGTAGATCCAAGTCACTTGGTAGTTGTCCGGCTGCCACGTCGGCACGACGCAGCTGTTGTCCTTGCCGGACCAGTACGACTGCACAGTAACGCTGTTGAGGACGAACGTGGACCGGCAGACATCGCCCACCTCGTTCCAGTTCGACGAATTCGTCGGGGTCACCTGCCACCCGTTGCCCATCGGGTCGGTCATCGCCTCGACGATCTCGTGTGAGACCGTCGTCGAGATCTGCGCCCTCGAGCCGGTGTTGCGAATCCAGGCGTAGAAGACGCTGTCGTTGTCCCAATCGACGGGGAAGTCGTAGTCGCTGTAGGTCGCGTAGGAATGGGCGCCATTCAGTCCTGGCGGGGTCGAGAGCGTTGCGCCTCCGACACGCTGTGGTAACAGCACGATGTACAGAGCGGTGGTGAGGTCGTCATCGGGTTCCGGCACCGTGTCGTTGTCGATGAGCCCGAGCACGAGGTTGCCGGCATCGCTCGCGGTGACGGGGTTCGGAGGGTCGCTGTTCGTGATCTGCACGACACGATCGACGTATGCGCCATTGGCCCCGAGCTGCTTTGCGGCGTCGAAGTACGGACCGGCGCAGATGGACTTGACGTCGTCGAGGACCTGGCTCATCGTCACCGGCGGCGCGGTGCCAGCCCATTCCCGGCCCCAGAAGACGAGGCGAAGCTGCACAGAGCTGAGTACCGGTCCTCCGAGGTACTGCAGTGACCGGTTCGCCAGATCGCCCGTGCCGTTGAACGTCTTGTCGACGATGTGCTGGCCACCGGAGCCGGGTGCAGCGGCGGTCGGGCCGCTGTGTTGCGTCGCGCGGCTCACATCGGCTGCGACAACGAGGTCACCGGTCCCAACGGTTTCGCTCCCGTCGGTCGTCACGCCCATGCCCTCGGCGAGCACGAACGGTCGTCGCTTCGGTCGGTTGTCCTTGGAACGTCGGACGCCCGTCATGACGGCCGGCGACGTTTCGATGTTGCTGCTGGACGACGTTTTCTGGCTCATGGACGACGAGAGGCTGTCCCAACCATCCGAATACAGCGCAGCTCCCCGAATGTGGGAAATTCTCACTGATCGAAGCAGCGTCTGTCGCTTTCGGGCGATCGGGATCGGAGGTGTCGTGCCGCCTCGACGGGCTTCGCACATGCTGGCCAACGTTCCCACCAGATGGTTGGATCGGCGCCACGGCTGCACAGATTGCACGCCGCAGCCGTCGGTCTGGCGATGCTGCCTCACGGTTGGATCGACGTGCCTGGGCATCTCGCTCGTCTCGGCGGACTGCTCCCTGCGTGGCCCGAACGACATTTGTGCACAACAGCAGTGCGGAGCGGCGATCGACGGTGGAGCTCACTCGCCGACGAACGCCGACGTCCTTGCCAGAGGCGGCGTCGATGCGGCAATCGTGTCTGCGATGACACTGATCACCGCTGCGGATGTTTCAGTGGCGGCGCCACCGGGAAGGGTTGGAGGCAGTGGAGACGTGCACGCTCGATCGATAGCACCCTCGAGAGGTTGAGTGGTTGTGATTGCGAGATGGCGCTTACGGCGGGGAGTATCGCATCGTCGAGCCGACCCCGGTCACGATCTCACCGATATCGATCCGGACATGTTCGAAATGCTCCAGACGGTCAGTGTCGAACTGTCCGGCGAATTACACGCTCTCATCGCCAGTCGCGTGAATGTTCTGATTCGGCGACGAACGCCGTTGCGGGTGGTGGAGTCCGCAACGTCCGTGCACGCCGTGCGACTTCGATTTGCAGACGGCACGACGTTGATCGTCCACGGCGCTCACGCCGGTGATGCGGGATTGCTCGCTGCCCGACTGCTGTTCGGCCCGGTGACGGCAGCACGATGCGAGGTCGGCGTCGACGGCATACGCCTGCAACTGGCGTGCGCGCAGCGACCAAAACGGTTGTGGGTCGATGTTCTCGGCCTCGACCAACCGGATTGATCTCGCCCGGCTCGGCGGCGCTCCACGTAGCACTTCGCCACGCCGGCAACCACTCGGCGGCCGATGCCGGAGTTGAGGGCGTGTCGACGATGCGAGGATCCTCGGCTTCAGGTGGTGCGTCGATCGTTTGATCGATGGGCTCGCAGTAGCTCGGTCACGACGACGTGAGGACCGGTGAGTGCGGCGAGGCCGATGAAGATCACCCGTGTCGATGTCGCTGCTGAGGGTTCGATCAGCCGCCATACGACTGCCCCGGCGATCAAGGTGGCTGCGCTGGCGCCCAGTGCGAGCGCCCACGACGGACGGTCGATGTCGAGTTCGATCAGGTGCCGAGGCGAGTGCCACAGCGCGAAGTAGAGCGCGAACGAGACCAGTGGGTGGACGACGACCGCGAGCGTCGCGATGGCGGTGATCTCGGCGACGGCGGCGTATCGATGGAGCTCCACCGCAGCGATGGCGGCCACCACGCCGGCAGTGATCGACGGATACGCGATGACCCAGCCGATGGCGGCCACCTGCCGGCCGCCGAGCGCGCCGTTGCCGACGAGCAGGTCGGACAGCACCGGTGCCACGACACCGCTGTGCAACGCGAGCGGGAGTCCGAGTGCACAGCCGGCCGTCGACACCCCGAACAGGCCTCCGGCACCACGGAGGCGGCGATGTGAGGGAGCATCACCACGGGCGAAGTGGAACCAGGAGGCGGCGAAGAAGGTCACCAGCGCAAGCAGGGGTGCCGCCAACCACACCAGTGTCGTGACGGCTGCGACGGCGAGGTAGCACCCGAAGAACAGCGATCGCTTGGTCATCCGTGGACCGATGACGATGTCGAGTGCCCCGTGAGGCAGGCCGATGGCGATGGCGACGATGACGATCGTCAACGCAGCAGCAGAGCTCGGCGTCCAGCCGAGGAGCGTTGCAACCGCCGCTGCGATCGCAGCACACACGGCAACGACGTGACGCCGTCGTTCCAGCTGGTCGCGCCGGCCCTGGATCGGCCCGTCGGCGAGATGCGCAGTGGCTGTCACCTCGATGATGTCGGTCATCGCCGGGCCTTTCGGGTGTCACGCCCGTCCCGGCGACCGTGGCGGGCGCCGGGACGGACATTCGGGTGGATGGAACGTTCAGGAGCTGAGGATCTCGCGAGCGTCGTCGGGAACTCGTGCGCCGAGCTCACCGATCTGGCTGGAGCCGGCAATCCCGGCCTCGACGTAGCCGTCCTCACGGGACTTCGCCAGGGCGATGGACAGCACGAGCAGACCGAACAGCGGCTTGGCCAACACATCACCGAGCGAGTACATCACCTGGCGAGCGACGAGTGCCTTGGACTGGTCGTCTATCAACGAGGGAAGCATGTAGGCAATCGGGTACACACCCCACGTCGCGAGGATGATGTAGCGCAGCACATCGACGAGCTTCCTGACGCCGGCGCTCTGGCGATCGAGTGATCTCCCGAGCTCGACGAAGAGCACGAACAGGATGTAGAGGAACGGCAGCGTCGAGGCGGCCGCCCAGATCGTGCGGGCCGAGCTGTGTGCTCCGGAGATCTCGCCGGGATAGCCGAGGGCGATCATCGCCACGGCAGCGATCGAGAGGCGCACCACCAGGCTGCGGGTCTTGGCCTTGGACAGCTTGAGGACGACGACCAGTTCACTCAGCAACAGCGGCACCGTGAGCAGCCAATCCACGTAGCGGTAGCCCTCGTTGAAGGGCCTGCCGTTCTGGACGAACTTGGCGTTGGTGAACGAGAACGCTTCGTTCCACGATCCGAAGATGCGTACGTAGTGGTACAACGCGACGCCGACGACGATGGTTGACAGCGTGACGGCCGTGCGGTGCTGTGGGGCTACTCGGTTGCGCACCAGCAGGAAGAACAGCAGCGCTGCGCCCATGCTGGCGATGACGAACGAGAACGAGTTGTACACCAGGTTGAACTGGGTCTTGCCCAGAGTGAGTTCCATTGAAATGCTCCTTCGGGAGGGAGGTGAACCGCCTGAAGTCGGCGGCTTGAGAGCGAACTTTAACATCATTAGGCATAAATTAACATTGTTAAACAAATATTCTTCGAATTGTCCTCGGGTTGGTCTAAGGTGAGCGAGTGGACCTGTCCGGCGACGCACTCGACCTCGATCAAGTCGCCGCCGAAGTCGGCGTGCATTACCAGACCGTGTATCGGTGGGTGCGGGCCGGGAAGTTGCCGGCTGACGTGGTCGACGGCCGATATCGCGTCCTGCGCCACGAGCTCGCCGCCTTGCTCGAGGCCCGACGGACCCCGACGCGTCCGAAACCACCTGGCGCTCCGAGACTGGAGCGGGCTGCGCAGAAGATGCACACTGCGCTGTCGACCGGCGACGAGTTCGGCGCACGAGACCTCGCCGGAGCGCTCGTTGCTGAGCACACCCCGCTCATCGACCTCATTCAACAGGTGCTCGTACCCCCGCTCGAGTGGATCGGACAGGACTGGCACGACGGCAAACTCTCGATCTGGGTCGAGCACCGGGCATCGGCGATCGTCGAGCGGATCCTCGGAGAAGTGGCTCCGCGACCTCGGGGCCGACGGCGTGGCACGGCCATGGTCGCCGCAGTTTCCGGCGATCGCCACTCGTTGGCGACGACCATGGCATCCGTGGTGCTCCGTGACCACAACTGGTGGGTGCATCACCTCGGCGCCGACATGCCTCCGGATGAACTCGTCCGTTTCTGCGCCGAGCACGATATCGACGTCGCAGTTCTGACGGTGGTCAATCCTGCGTGCAGCGAGCGTGCCAACGAGACTGCCGACCGGATCAGAAAATCCGGCACTCCGGTCGTCGTCGGTGGGCCAGGACGGACACTGGACGACCTCGTCATGCAGGTCCGAGCCGCTGTCGCCGTCCAACGAAAGTCGGGCGGGTAGGCGCGTCGGCAGGCGTGACCTCGTAACGATCCGCATTCACTTCGACCGGCAGACCGAGGATCAGGCTGGTCTGATCGCCGCCGCGAAGCGACAATTGTCCAAGCCTGGAGACCTCAGGGCCTCCGATACGGACGAATGCCGTCGGTCGGGACGGTGCCCAGGCGGCCGGCGTTGAAGTCTTCGACGGCCTGGGCGAGTTCGGCGCGGGTGTTCATGACGAACGGACCGTAGGTTGCGATCGGCTCCCTCAGCGGACGACCACCCAGCAGCAGTACATCGAGGGATTCGGCAGTGCCGCCCGTGACCACGAAGAAGTCGCCCGAACCGAACACGGCCAGATTCCCGTGGCCGACGGGAACCTGGGTCGTGCCGACCGATCCTTGGCCGGCCAACACATAGACGAGAGCGTTGAACTCGGCGGGCCACGGTACCGCCAGTCGGCTATTGGGCTGAATCGTCGCATGGGCGACGGTGATCGGAGTGTGCGTGGTCCCAGGTCCATGCGTGCCGCCGAGATCGCCGGCAATCAGCCGGATCAGGGCACCGCCATCTGGCGACGCCAGCAGCGCAACGCGATCGGCGTCGAGGTGCTGATAGCGGGGTGCGGTCAACTTGTCCTTGGCCGGCAGGTTGACCCACAACTGGACGCCGTGGAAGAGGCCGCCGCTGACGACGAGTGCTTCCGGTGGTGTCTCGATGTGCAAAATGCCGGACCCGGCTGTCATCCACTGGGTGGCGCCGTCGGTGATCGATCCGCCCCCGCCGCTGGAGTCCTGGTGCACGAAAATGCCGTCCATGATGTAGGTAACAGTCTCGAAGCCGCGGTGCGGATGCCAGTCGGTTCCCCGGGGTTCATAGGGCGCGTATTCGACGGCACCCATCTGGTCCATGAGAACGAACGGGTCGAGCAGTTCGCGGGCGACGCCGGCGAAGGCGCGGCGAACCGGGAATCCTTCACCTTCGAAATCGGACGGCGCCAGCGTCAGGGAGAGCACATGTCGCTCGCGTGCAGCGACATCGATTTCGGGCAGCCTCGTCAGGGTGGTCGTATCGGCGTCGATCGCGGGCATGGGAGCCTCCATCTGTCAAGTCGGTCGGTAGTGAAGGATTGGTCACGTGGCGAGGCGTTGCTGGCGGCGGACGCCGACGCTTCCTGGTCTCACCGCGAGGTTGGTCTCTCCTGCATGAATCTTCGTCGACGACCGACGAGACAGCATCAGTCACCCGACTGTGCCAACGCCGGAAACATCATTCCGTACGTTGTCAGCAGCACCATCTCCACATGTGCCGAGCTGCGTTCGAGGTCGACACGGCACAGGCTTTGGCCGCCATCCAGTGGCACGATTCCGGTGAACCAACCGAGTTCGAAGACGATGCACATCAGATCCGCTGTCACCACGACGAAGAGTTCGGTCATCAGGTCGTCCGTCCCGGAGAAGACGACCGCCCAGACGTGTCGGACGTGCAAGGGTGCACAGTCGATGACGATGTGATGCGGGACGTCGACCCCGCGGTTGCCGCTGACAACCCAGGGAAGTCCGAGGATCCATGCCTGCAGGGCAACGAATTCATCGTCCGCCCGAGAGCGCGGCTCGAGCCGGCTGCTGCGATCAGCGTCGTCGAAGGGCAGGTCGGGTGACATCGCAACTCCTCTGGCAAGACAGTGTCGCTGTACCATCTACCTGCGGGTGGCGAAATAGTAAGAGTCACATCACCATGAGCGAGGGTGGGCTCGAACGACTGAGTAAGTCGCTTGACTGCGCAGCCGGCATCGCAAGCAGGCGCTAGGCGAGCGCTAGGCGGAGTTCCACGGCGACGACGCACCCCGACTTCTGGGCCACCGACAACGGTCGATCGACGGATGCTAAACCGCTGATCTGAGATCAGGATCTACCCATGTCCCAATCGCTTGTGGTCGCCTTCGTCGGCGGTGATGTCGGCGAACGGCGGATCACGTCGATCCGATCTGTGAGCGGCGCCGGGCTGTCGGGGGCCTCCCGACCTCGCGTTCACGAGCTCGCCGGTCGTTCAAATCCCAAGACGACCTGAGACCGCTGTGGTCATCCTGCTCGCCATGACCACATTCGCCTCGACGTTGGTGGGTGGACTCGTTGCGCTCCGGAATAGGGACCGATTGCACCTCGTTCTGGGATTTACGGCAGGGGTACTCCTCGGCGTCGTTGCGTTCGACGTGCTCCCGGAAATCGTCCGATTGGCCGACAGGACGGGAATCGCTTCCGACCATTCGATGGTCGCACTCGCCGTTGGTTTCCTGGGCTTTCACGTCGTCGAAAAGTCGATCCTCATCCACGATGCTCACGAACACGAATACGCCCGCCGCCATCCCGGTGTGGGACTTGCGAGCGCTATCGCTCTCGCCGGCCACAGCTTCGCCGACGGCGTTGCCATCGGACTGGCCTTTCAAGTCAACCGCAGCGTCGGAGCCGCAGTCGGTCTCGCTGTCATCGGTCACGACTTCGCCGATGGTCTCAACACGGTGGCGCTCATGCTGACGAACGGCAACAGTCGCGGGCGTTCGTTGCGACTGTTGCTGCTCGATGCCATCGCGCCGGTCCTCGGCGCGGCCAGTACATTGCTGTTCACGCTCCCTGCGTCGGGGCTGCTGGTGTACCTCGGGCTGTTCGCCGGCTTCCTGCTTTACATCGGAGCGAGCGACATCCTCTCTGAAGCGCATGCCAACCACCCATCGGCGCTGACACTCCTCATGACGATCGCCGGAACGACGCTCATCTGGATCTTGATCCGCTGGATCGGTGCTTGACGAGCGGGCGAAGCAGGACTGCCATCGCCCAGCCGACCGCAAAGTCATCTGACCGATGCTCCTCGAAGTGGATCGGTACATCGTGGTGTCGGCATCACCGCACCGATGAGGAGAACAACGTGGCACGGAGCAACACCCTGACGACCAGCAACCCGCGTTGCTGGAAGACCGCCGGGACGGGGACCTGGAGGGGAGTGAACCCTGCCGATGAGCGATGCAAAAGTCGCCTGACCGTGCCGGTTGACTCCGGAGCGGATGCCCGTGGAGAGCAGCGAACACCCGAGAGCCGAGGGGCCACCGCAGCCTTCGACGAACCTCGCACCGATGTCTGCGTTCTCGAGACGTGTGCCTCACTGTGCCGGCGAGTCGCAGCCACGAGCTCGCCTCGTTCGGTCGGCGTGGTGGTCACGCAGCCCGGCTCGATGCGTCACGCTCTCGAACTTCGCGATGCATTCCTGCGAGACGGCGCGTGTGCTTCCGAGTGGCACGTCGATCTGATTGCGCCGTCCGCCTGCCCCGTCCAGGACAGCCCGACTCAGCGGTGGCACACCATCGTGGTTCCGCCGATCGAGCGGTGGGTGGGCCTCCACGTCGATCCGGTGCACGACTGGGTCGTGAGTATCACCCGCTCTGCGCACCGCGTCGTGGGAGTCGGCACCGGCACCTTCGTGCTGGCGCTCGCCGGGCTCATCGACGGGCGCGCAGTTGTCGCTGCTCCTTGGTACGCCGCCTATCTGGCCGCACTCACACCGACCTGTGTGGTCCATCTCGGCCACACTGCGATGCGCGACGGCCATGTGAACACGGCGACGAACTGCGGCGCAGGAATCGCGTTGTGCGAGGCACTCGCCTCCGAAGACTGTTCGCTGCCGATTGATGCGTCGTCAGTCTGCAACTGCGGATCGAGCCCGGCATGTGCTGGATGAAACGTCGCGACGTTCGGGGCGAATTCCCCCCGGCGAGACAGTCGTCCGACCGATGCTGCGGGTTGCGTTGCCGTTGCACGATGGACGGACGGTTCACCCGCCCCGGGTGACGTCAGCAGAGGAGTTGTTCATGAACACCATCACCGTTGGGCACCAGAACGCGGTGCCGATCGAGATCGCATATCAGGACCACGGAGCGGGCACGCCCGTCGTGCTCGTACATGGATTCCCCCTCAGCGGTCGATCGTGGGAGCGCCAGGAGTTGGCATTGCTGGCCGCCGGATACCGTGTGATCACCTACGACCGTCGCGGCTTCGGTGCATCCAGTCAGCCGACCGTTGGTTACGACTACGACACGTTCGCAGCGGATCTCAATGCCGTGATGACGACGCTGGATCTTCACGGGGTGGCACTGTTCGGATTCTCGATGGGAACCGGAGAGGTGGCTCGATACGTCGGCTTGTACGGAACCGATCGGTTGAGCTGCGTCGGATTCCTCGCGACCGTCCCACCATTCCTCGAGAAGACGGCCGACAACCCTGCTGGACTCACTGCAGCAGACGTCGCCGGCATCCAAGCGGCGATCATCAGCGATCGTCTCGCCTACCTCACCTCGTTCTACGAAAACTTCTACAACCTCGACGACTACCTCGGCACCCGCGTCAGTGAGGAGGTGGTTCGAGACAGTTGGAACGTTGCGGCGGCGGCGTCACCGTACGGAACCTGGGCGTGTGTGCCGACGTGGATCACCGATTTTCGCGACGACCTCCCGGGTGTCGACGTGCCGGCGCTCATCGTGCACGGAACCGCCGATCGGATCCTGTGGATCGACGCCACTGCGCGACGGCTCCGCAAGTACCTGCCCAGCGCGCAGTACGTGGAGATCGAGGGTGCGCCCCACGGGATGTTGGCGACTCACTCCAGCGAGGTCAACCATGCGCTGCTGAGCTTCCTTTCCCAGTCGGACCCGACGCCGTGAGGGGTTGACGTCTGGGCCCGTCGGTCGGCAATGGTCGCGGCCGCGTCTGCAGGGTCCGGCCGCGGCCCGCTGCCGCGAATGCGACCGGGCCGACAGCATCAGCGATCGACTGAGCTGCTTGTGTCTGGAGCCTGACCTCGCGGTCGATGCCGCCCTGCTGGCGTCAACCGATCAACATCGCCGCGACGTTCCAGAGTCTGTCGGCGATGTCGGCATCCAGAGCGTACGGCGCGACACCGGTAGCTTCGGCAGCACGACGATCGACCGTCGCGGCCTCGTCGCAATCTTCGAAGTATCGTCCGCCGGCGCCTTCGAGGAGAGGGCTGACCGCCAGGGGGATTGACGTTGCTGCACCCTGGGCGACCGTCTTGCGTCGCGCCGGCGGGGTCTGCAGGCCGCCGGTGTGCCGCTGGAGGTTGGTGGGAATCGCACCGGGGTTCAAGGCGTACGATGTGGTCCCGTCGCCGGCCCACAGGTTGGACAGGGCGACCGACAACAGCGCGGTCGCGGACTGCGGGAAAGCGAAGTGCAAGTCGTCGAACACCACGGGTGAGAACAAGCGGCCGCTCGAGCCCACCGAAACGACACGGCCGCCACCAGAGCGGCCAAGGGCGGACCGCAATCCGACGGTCAACTGGAAGTGGCCCAAGAAGTTGGTGGCAAACTGCATCTCCCAGCCGCGAGCGGTCACCTCGAGGGACGGGAGAGCCATGACGCCGGCATTGTTCACGAGGATGTCGAGTCGCCCACGCCACGCACCGATGAACGTTCCGATCGACGCGCTGTCTGCCAGGTCGAGCTGCGTCCCATGGCCCGCACGATGAATTGCTGCTCGGCGGCAACCTCGCCGGAGCGCTGGCAGCCGTGTCGGCGATCCTCATCGCCCCGCTGACGGCGACGCCACGCTGGCCGGCAGATCAGCCGCCGACTGGGTCACCGTCGTCGGTGGCGTCGGGACCATCGACGTGCGGGCACTGCTGGAGACGCACGACGGTGCGCTGATCTACGTGCAGTACAAGGGCCGAACGGACGCCACCGGCCGCGTCGGCACGACACCCGCCTACGTGACACCGATCTTCGAGACGGGCGACGAGCGCTACCTGTGGCTCAACGCCATCCAGGCCGTCGGCAAGAGCGGCCTCAGTGATCTGAAACTCGCCCACTACGACTGGTACGAGCTGAGATAGGGGATCTCGCCTGAGGAGTTAGAGCCGATCAGCGAATCGCTGGCGGCAGAGGCACAGCGGAGCGGCCTGTCGCTGCAGGAGGTAAAGCGGAACAGCGCAGGCAGCGTCCATCAACAGGTTGGTGGACGCCAGCGAAGTTGCCTGGGTAATCGCCTTCCTCGCGAGCCCGAAAGGCATCTCCATCTCCGTAGACGCGATAGCCGTAGGCGGAGGAACCGGAACCCTCTGCTCGATCTCCTACTGAACGGTTGCGGTCACGCGCATTCCGCGTCGGCGGAATTGGGGTGACCGGGCGCAGCACGGTTGCGGTTGCGCGAGCGTGTGGGCGTTTCACCGACGGAGTTGCGCAGCGGGCCTGCATGGCGCAGTCGGTCCAGGATGATATGGCCGCGACGAATGCTCGGCGTCGATCGCTTGAGGCTCGCTCAGCTTCTCAAGACCCTCGTGGCCTTGATCGCGCCGTTGAAGCCGTGACGAACGGCGAGGACGATGAATCCCTCCGTCTGGCGTGGCGCTCGGTTACGAACACATGTACGATGACTGCCATGTCAGCGGTCTCCTTCCTCGACGACGTATCGTCGCCGTGCACGTCGTTGACGTTGGAGGAATTCATCGAGCACGTCGCTGCTCACCAACGTGCAGAAGCGAGCTTGGGGTTGGCTGCCGCTCGGCTCGAAGCGGGGCAGATGTGGGCGCTCGATGGTTCTGTCTCGATGAAACAGTGGCTGCAGACGCACTGCCGAATGACTGCCACCGACGCCGGGAGGTTCGTCGAGTCGGGGCGGTTCCTTGATCGCTTTCTGTCGATCGCCGAAGCGGCGACCACCTCGGTACTATCCACGAGCCAGATCTCGATGATCCGCGCTCAGGTCCCCAAGGACCTCGAGCCGTTCCTCGACGAGCAGCAGAACGATGTCGTCGAGCAGATGGCGTCACTCCCGATCACCCACGGCGCCGTGTACATGGCGAAGTGGCGACGGTGCGCAGAGGCGATTTTCGACAAGCCAGAGCCCGAACCACGTCCGCGTGAATTGAACCATCATCGGTTGCCAGATGGTTCCTCGACCGGGTCGTTCGGCCTCGACGCCGCCGGCGCTGAAGAGTTGGAGCGGGCGATTGCGACGGCAACCCGTTGGGACGGCCCGTCCGACGAGCGCAACGCCGCTCGCAAGCGCGGCGACGCCTTCTTCGAGGTGCTCGCCTTCTTCAACAAGAATCACGACAAGACCGGCACGCCCCGGCACCGCCCGCATGTCGAGATCGTCATCGAAGCCGGTCTCGATGGCAAGCCGTACGCTTCTACGCCTGACGGTCGGCCCGTCGATCCGTGCGCGGCACGGGCTTGGATGTGCGATGCACTCTTCCATCGCGTCACCCGTTCCGAGTACAACCACGTACTCGACTACGGCGTCGGCATGAAGAGCTTTCCGTTTCCTGTCTTCCGAGCAATCGTGACACGTGACGGCGGCTGCCGCTTTCCCGGGTGCGACCGCCCGCCGAGGTGGTGCGACGCCCATCATGTCGTGCGCCGAGTCGACCACGGACCGACCAGCTACGAGAACGGTTGTCTACTCTGCAGCCGCCATCATCACATGATCCACCAACCGTGCTGGCGTGTGTCACTGCTCCCGAATGGCGACCTCGAGGTCATTCGGCCGGACGGCGTTGCGATGACGAGCCATCCACGACCGACCTTCTCCCCGAATACGACGTCCCCACCGGGATAGCCGGCCACTCATCGAAACGGCGAGTTCTTTTGTCTGCAAGCGGCAAGTGCATCGTCGCGCCCGATCGGCGCCACGAAGAGGTCGGGTCGTGAAGCCTGGCGGACTGATCGCAGCGAACGTCATCGCGGCCAGGGTCGGAAGTGCATCGACCCGTCGCGGCCTTGGGTCGGAAGTGCATCGACACCATCGACGATTCGCCGCCGAGCGAATCGTGCTCGTTGTGCTTGGTCTGCGACGTCGTCAGGAAGACAGCGCTCCCGGCGTTCGACGTGATGTGATGGCGAAGTCAGCTTGCCGCAAATGCCGTCACGCTTGTCGAGCCGGTGACATAGACGGCGGTCGGCGTCACGGTGGTCTCAGGGAATCCCTTGAGTGAGCCGGCGACGGTGCGGTCGGCGATCACGGTCCCGGAGTGGAGATCGATCGCTTTCGTGTGACCGTTGGTGTACGTGATCCACACCGTGGTGCCGGCGATCAC
Source organism: Actinomycetes bacterium (assembly GCA_025356335.1). Classification (GTDB taxonomy): domain Bacteria; phylum Actinomycetota; class Acidimicrobiia; order Acidimicrobiales; family Ilumatobacteraceae; genus JANXUF01. The sequence goes on along the minus strand of JANXUF010000036.1, from coordinate 50,843 downwards.
CGGGGCGCCGCTCTGCGCTCCCGAATCCCGCCACGCTGCGTGCAGCGTGCCATCGGCGGAGAACATCGCCGCCGCCAACCCGTCGCTGCAGCCGGTGACGACGAGCGAGCCGTCCGTGGCTGCTCCTCCGAACGCCGAACGGCACAGTTGCAGCCTGCTCGTCTCCCCGCCGACCTTGCCGAGGTTGTCGGACGACAGTACGTAGGCGATGCCGCCCTTGCTGGCGACGAACAAGTGAGATGCATCGAGCGGTATCGGACCCTGCGAGCCGAGGTCCTTGTCGGCGTCGCTGAGCGCAGCCCAATCGGCGGGCGCCCAGTAGTCGCCGAGTACGAGATCGGGGCCGAGGCGTACGACCGCGTTGCCGTAGTCGAAGTTGTTCGGATCGGATGATGCCGCGTTGCCGATGGCGGCGAACAGGTTTCCGTTGGTGTCGCCAGACAGACCGGACGGCGCCCACAAGCCGCCTTGGCGCGCCGTCGGGACGATCCACGAGGAGGTGTCGCCGGAGCCGTCGGCTGCGAGTGACACGACGGAACCTTTGTACGGCCCGCAGTCGCCGAACAACCCGCCGAACGGCACGTAGACACGCCCGTTGATCAATGAGAGGGCTGAGCGCTGTTGTTCGACCAGCGGGCTGAGGCCCGGCGGATCGATCGGATGTCGCCAGCGGATCGCTCCGTTCGACGTGTCCAGTGCGACGAGTTCGTGGTGGCCGGGGAGCACGAAGTCGACCACGTAGATCGTCGTACCGCTCGGATCGATGACGGCGGTGCTGGTGATGCCTGTCAAGTCGATGTTGCCGCACGGCAATGCGGACTTCGGTACCGGCTTGCCGAGGTTGGTGCTCCAGGCGACACTGCCGTCGGCAGCTGACAACGCCACGACCGAATCACCCCCGGTCGAAACGAACACACGCTGACCGGCGACGAGCGCCTGGCCGTAGACGATGCCGTCCAGCGATGGCGACGTCCAGGCGGTGACGATGGTGTGTGCGTCGGGGCCGGCAACGACGATGCTGCGGCGGTCGTTCGACGAGCCGAATGTCAACCAGCTCGGCACCGGCGCGCCAGCAGTTGAACCCAGCACCGAATCGGTGCCAGGCGCGGCTGGCGACGTGGTGTCCGCAGTCGCAGCAATTGTCGGGCTCGCCGGACCTGTGGTCGAGGGGACCGTGGCAGCCGGTTGGGTAGCAGCTGGTGTCTGAGCCGTCGACTCTGCCGTCAGGGACAGCGTTGTGGCAACCACTGACGTCGTCGAACCAGGACCGGCGTTGTCGGACGGCGTCGTCGAACTCGATGAACTCGTCGTACGTGCACTGCTCGAAGTCGTCGAACTCGACGAACGTGCACTGCTCGAGCACGAGCTGATCGCTGCGACCGCCAGCAACGCCGTCGACCAGCGGATGCGTCTGGTATGGGCCAGCGGGCGATCTGTTCTGATCATGCTCGAAAGTACCCGACGGACCGGGTCGCCGCTACTGCGGGCCGTGGACCGCCGGCTTGCGTGGCTGCTGACACACCATGCCCACTCGATCCGCTCCGTATCATCGTGCAGATGCGAGTGTTCTTCACCGGTGGCAGTGGCAAAGCAGGTCGTCATGCGATCGCACATCTCGTCGAGCAGGGCCACCGCGTGGTCAACGGCGACCTCGTACCACTCGGTCACCCGGGCGTCGCCGACTTGCGCCTCGATCTGACTGACGCCGGACAGGTTTTCAACGCCCTGTCGGCATACGCCGGGTTCGATGAGCTCGAGCCTGGCACCGGGGTTCCCAGCTACGACGCTGTCGTCCACTTCGCGGCCATCCCGGCGATCCTCTTCCGGCCCGATAACGAGACGTTTCGGATCAACACCCTCAGCACCTACAACGTCATCGACGCGGCGGTGAAGTTGGGGATCCGCAAGGTCATTTTTGCCAGCTCCGAGACGACCTATGGGATCTGTTTCGCCGACGGTGAAGTCCGGCCCGAGTACGTGCCGATCGACGAGGAACACCCGACAGTTCCCAGCGACAGCTACGCCATGTCGAAGGTCGTCAACGAGGCGACGGCCCGCTCGTTCCAGCGGCGGTCCGGGATCGACATCTACGGATTGCGCATCAACAACGTGATCGAACCGCACGAGTACGCAACCAAGTTCCCGGCGTTCGTCGCCGACCCCGGCCTGCGGCGTCGAAACATCTTCGCCTACATCGATGCCCGCGACCTCGGCCAGATGGTCGACTGCTGCCTGCGCACCGACGGCCTCGGGTTCGAGGTCTTCAATGTGTCGAACGACGACACGTCGGTCGGGATCACGAGCGACGAGGTGTACGAGCAGTTCTACTCCGGCGTGCCCCGCCGACGAGCAATGGGCCGCTACGAGACGTTCTATGCCAACGACAAAGCAAAGCAACTCGTCGGCTTCGCACCGAAGCATTCCTGGCGCAACGATCTCGCCTGAACTCCCTCGACGGCGCGAGCAGTCGCCGGCGGATGCTGCCGTTTCATGAACATCCCCGGGGAACGGGGAGGGGGCTCAAGAACCGTCCGCGCAGAGGTCGGTGGCGGCAGGCGGGGACCTGAATGCTCAGAGCTGTCGAAGGCCGGCCGCTCAGCGGCCGTGTGTGGTGGCGATGAAACCGATTGCGGTTGCTCCCCACCATGCGAACTGCGAGACAATGCCGGACGCAAGCAGCTTGGCGAGCAGACGCCGGTCGAACGGGGAACGCCAATGGTCGTGAGGTTGATCGCCGAGTTGCCTGGACAGGCGTTTTGCCCACAGGCCGTTGAGTCCGGCGATCAGCACGAGCGCCAGTTTGATGCGCGTTCGCGTCGACGAGAGGTTCGGGCGCAGCAGCATTCCTGAGCCGACGAGCCCTGCGAGGCCGATCCAGATAACGGCGTGCAGATCGTTTGCCAACCGCACGAGATGATCGAGCGGGCGTCGCCCGGCAATCCACAGTGCGCCGTAGACGTCGATGACCACCACGGACCCGAGTCCGGCGATGAGCGAGACGAGGTGGATGAACAGGGCGCCGCGTCGCACCGGCCACGAGGCATGGAGTTGATCGGACGCGGCGATCGCTGCGATCCACACGACGCTGACGACAAGCGGCGGAAGCCAGCCGATCGGACGCAGCCGCCTGGGGCCGACTGGCGAAGCAACGGCGTGCCGAACAGGCGGCGCGATGACGTATGGAACAGGCGAGGACGCGGCCCGTGGGTCCGGCGGCGGCAGTTGGCCGGTTCGCCGCCCGAGGTCCAGTTGCATCCGTTCGATCGTAACGCAACTGACATACAGCCACTCGCTCTCCTCGTCCGCTGTCACAGCGTGTTCATGGAGCAGTCACGAGCAGACGCCGAGGCCGGCGCCGCAGGTCGCAGACTGTGCGATCTGAGGCGCCAGCGTGACGCTGCCGGCGGTGATCTCGATCGTCTCGCCGGCCTCGACTGGGCGTAGGAGATCGCGTGCACGTTGGCGCAGTTCTCGGATTCCGACCGATGTCATGCTCTTCGTCGTACAAAGATACCGAATCTGTCGTTCGCGGTGCAGCGGCAGGGGCGACGGCGCACGATGCTGCGGCCCACGGGCGACAGCAAGCGGCCCAGTCGAAGCCATCAGGTGGTTCCGACCGGGCCGCTATTCGTTATTCGCTATTCGCTACTCGCTACCTACTGAAGATGCTCAGACGACGTCGAAGCGGTCGGCGTTCATGACCTTGTTCCACGCAGCGACGAAGTCCGTGACGAACTTCTGCTGCGAGTCGCTGGACCCGTAGACCTCGGAGATTGCCCGCAGCTGCGAGTTCGATCCGAAGATCAGATCGTTGCGGGTGCCGGTCCATTTGAACTCGCCTGTCGCTCTGTCGCGGCCTTCGAATACGTCCTCGGAGGAGGCGGTCGGCGCCCACACGGTGGCGATGTCGAGAAGATTGACGAAGAAGTCGTTCGTCAGCGTCCCCGGCTGGTCGGTGAAGACGCCATGAGACGATCCGCCGGCGTTGGCGCCGAGGACGCGGAGTCCACCGACGAGCACCGTCATCTCGGGAGCGCTCAACGTCAGCAGTTGCGCACGGTCGACAAGCAACTCTTCAGCGGTCAACGTGTGGCCCTTGCCGAGGTAGTTGCGGAACCCGTCAGCGGTCGGCTCGAGTGGCGCGAACGAATCGGCATCCGTCTGTTCCTGCGAGGCGTCGGTCCGGCCAGGGGTGAACGCAACGGTGACGTCGTGTCCGGCGTGCTTGGCCGCTGCCTCGATGGCCGCAGCGCCGCCGAGAATGATCAGATCGGCGAGTGAGACCTGCTTGCCCGAGCGGTTGTATTCCGCTCTGACGGCTTCGAGCGTCCCGAGAATCCTGCGTAATTCGGCCGGGTTGTTGACTTCCCAATCGTTCTGCGGAGCGAGGCGGATGCGTGCGCCGTTGGCGCCTCCACGCTTGTCGCTGCCACGGAACGTCGATGCCGAAGCCCATGCCGTCGAGACGAGTTCGGAGATGCTCAGACCGGAGGCCAGCACGCTCCCCTTGACGGTGGTGATGTCGTCCGCGCCGATCAGGTCGTGATCGACGGCCGGAACCGGGTCCTGCCAGATCAGTTCTTCAGCGGGGACTTCGGGACCGAGGTAGCGGGCGATCGGGCCCATGTCGCGGTGGGTCAGCTTGAACCACGCACGAGCGAAGGCATCGGCGAACTCGGCAGGGTTCTCGTGGAAACGACGCGAGATCGGCTCGTACACCGGATCGACGCGCAGCGCCAAGTCAGCGGTCGTCATCATCGGGGCGTGCGTTCGCGACGGATCATGGGCGTCTGGAACGGTGCCCTGCGCCTCCGGGTTCACGGGCGTCCACTGCTTGGCCCCGGCGGGGGAGAGCGTCAGCTCCCATTCGTTGCCGAACAGGGTGTCGAAATAGGTGTTGTCCCACGTGATCGGCGTGCGCGTCCAAGCGCCTTCGATCCCGCTGGTGGTCGTGTCGACGCCCTTGCCGGTGCCGAAGCTGTTCTTCCACCCGTAGCCCAACTGCTCGATCGGGGCGCCCTCCGGCTCCGGACCGACCAGCGTCGGATCGCCGGCTCCGTGGGCCTTGCCGAAGGTGTGTCCGCCGGCGACGAGCGCAACAGTCTCTTCGTCGTTCATCGCCATCCTGGCGAACGTCTCACGGATGTCGCGGGCCGACCCGAGCGGATCCGGGACGCCGTTCGGGCCTTCGGGGTTCACGTAGATCAGTCCCATCTGCACCGCGCCGAGCGGGTTCATCAGTTCCCGATCACCGCGGTAGCGCTCGTCACCGAGCCACGTCGTCTCCGGACCCCAGTAGATGTCCTCCTCCGGCGCGAACACGTCCTCGCGGCCGCCGGCGAAACCGAACGTCTCGAAGCCCATCGACTCGAGCGCAACGTTGCCGGCAAGGATCATCAGGTCAGCCCACGACAGTTTGCGGCCGTACTTCTGCTTGATCGGCAGCAACAGCCCGCGAGCCTTGTCGAGGTTGCCGTTGTCCGGCCAGCTGTTCAGCGGGGCGAAACGCTGGGTGCCGCTGGAGGCACCGCCGCGGCCATCCTTGATCCGGTACGTGCCGGCGCTGTGCCATGCCATGCGGATGAAGAACGGGCCGTAGTGACCGTAGTCGGCAGGCCACCAGTCCTGCGATGACGTCATCAACGTCGTCAGGTCCTGCTTCACCGCCCCGAGGTCGAGGGTCTTGAATTCCGCTGCATAGTCGAAGTCGTCACCCAACGGGCTCGACATCGGCGAATTCTGGTGGAGCATCCTCAGGCTCAACTGATTCGGCCACCAGTGCTCATTGGCGGTCGACCCGATGGCAGTGTGGCCGGCGTGGGCCCCACTCATCACTGGGCACGTTTGTACGCTGTCGTTGATGTCGTCGAAGGCATCGTGATCGGTCATGGTTGCTCCTTGAACTGCGTGATTGTCATGGGTTTGGTAGTGCTGGTGAGGGATTCGTTGCTGCGCTTCGCTGTGCCTGCCAGGCCTGCTGTGCCTGCCGTATCCGGCAGACCCGCTGGGCGGCACGACGGGCATTGTCCCCAGTAGATGACCTCGGCTTCATCGATGTCGAAACCGTGATCATCGTCAGCCGTGAGGCACGGCACGTCCCCGACTGCGCAGTCGATGTCGACCATCGTGCTGCAGCTCCGACAGGTCAGGTGATGATGATTGTCGCCCACCCGATCTTCGAACCTGGCAGCGGATCCCGACGGCTGGATCCGGCGAACGAGCGCCTTGTCGACGAGCACGCCGAGCGTGTCGTACACCGCTTGACGGGAGATCGACCCGATCACCGCCCGAACTTCGTCGGTCAACTCGTCGGCGGTGGAGTGCGGGCGAGAGGACACCGCCCGCATGATCGCCAGACGCTGGGCGGTCACCTGTACCCCGTGTTGGCGCAGCAGCTGATCGACACGGTCTGACATCCGCACGACGTTAGCACCAACTCTGGACTCTGTCCAATATTGGATGCAGACCGGACAATCGGACGCCTCTCCTCGATAGCGTGACGCCGTGCCGAGAAGCGATGCCTGTGCCGGGCGAGTGCCGATCCCAACCGTGTGGGTGCTCGGCGACCAACTCGATCGCTCCCGAGGTGCACTTGCGGGTCGGATGCCAGGTGAGTGCCGGGTACTGTTCGTCGAGAGCGCGACGCTGATCAATTCCAGGCGATGGCACCGTCAACGGCTGCATCTGGTGCTCTCGGCGATGGAGCACTTGGCAGCGGAACTGCGGGAAGAAGGGTTCGAGGTCGACTACCGCAGCGCAAGCACACTCGGACGTGGCATGCAGCAGCACATCGAAGAGTTCGCCCCCGGCCGTGTCATCGCCATGGAGCCGATGAGCTGGGACGGGCGCATGATGCTCGAGCGGCTTGGCGTCGAGTTGGTGCGCAACGATCTGTTCCTCTGTCACTACGACGATTTCGCCGGCTGGGCCGACGGCCGCAAGCGGTTGACGATGGAGGACTTCTACCGTTGGCAGCGACGGCGGCTCGGCGTGCTGATCGACGACAACGGCGGCGGCCCCGAACCCGTCGGTGGTCAGTGGAACTTCGACCACGACAACCGCGAACCGCCCCCGAAAGATGGTCGGCGCTGGCCAGAGATCGAGCGGTTCGAACTCGACGACATCGACCGGGCGGTACTCGACCGGCTTCCGCCGACGACGTTCGGCGTCGATCCTGACGGGACGTGGCCCGTGACGCGACGGCAGGCGTTGATCCGCCTGCACGAGTTCATCGATCACGGTCTGACACTGTTCGGGCCGCATGAGGACGCGATGCTCGGCGCAGAATGGAAACTCGCTCACTCGGTGCTTGCGTCGTCGATGAACATCGGACTGTTGCATCCGGCGGAGATCGTCGACGCTGCCGAGTCCGCGTACCGACGTGGCGTTGCGCCGCTGAACTCGGTCGAGGGTTTCGTCCGCCAGGTGATCGGTTGGCGCGAGTACGTCTGGGGTGTCTATTGGTTGTGGATGCCCGAGTACCGCCAACGCAACGCGCTCGGCGCCAGGCGTCCGGTTCCTCCGGCTTTCACCGGCCTCGCCTCCACAGAGATGGCCTGCGTCGCCAATGTGATCGGCAGCGTCGATGACCACGGGTATGCCCATCACATCGAGCGTTTGATGGTGCTCGGCAACCTCGCGCTGACGGCCGGTGTCGACCCTGCGGCGATGACAGCATGGATGCGCGAGAGCTTCGTCGACGGCGCCGACTGGGTGATGTTGCCCAACGTCATCGGAATGGCGCTGTTCGCAGACGGCGGCATGATGGCCACCAAGCCGTATGCCTCCGGCGGGGCGTACATCAACCGGATGAGCGACTCGTGCCAGTCGTGTCGCTTCGATCCGAAGCAACGCGTCGGTCCGGCTGCGTGTCCGTACACGACGCTCTACTGGGACTTCCTCGCCCGCAACGCGTCTGCGTTCTCGACGAATCACCGTATGGCTCAGCCGCTCGCGGCGATGCGTCGGTTGAGCGACCTTCCAGCCGTGCGCAGCCACGCCGTCGAGATCCTCGGCCGGCTCGACAGCGGAGCACTGTGATGTCGAAACGGTGATGTCGAAACGGTGATGTCCGTTCGGTGGTCGGCGAGCGATGATGTTTGCTACAGTGAATTGACCGGGTGATCAATTCGGTCACGGGGTGTTCTCAGGGGGGAGCAGGATGGCCACCAGTACTGCGTTGATGCAGAAGCCGGATGTCGCTGTAGTCGTCAAGTTGAAGGGGAGGGTGACCGCTGCCGGAGTGTCAGAGGCGGTGGGTTTCGATGCCTCGAAGATGCTCGACGAGCTCAGCGCTGACGGTCACGTCGAGCCTGTCAAAGCGGGCTTCAAGATCACTCCGACCGGACTCGACGTCGTCAACGAAGCACTCGATGCCGTGCGGCGTGACGTCGGCGACCGCCAGTTGAACGAGTGGTACGGAGCGTTCTGCACGATCAACGCCGATTTCAAGGCGACCGTCACCGACTGGCAACTGCGCCAGGCAGGTGACACCGCAGTCCTCAACGATCACGCCGACGCGAACTATGACGGCGCCGTGATCGCCAGGCTGCAGGTCATCCACGCATCGATCGTTGCGCTGCTCGACCAGTTCCCACCATCGATTCGGCGCTATCGGCGGTATCGGAATCGGCTCGACGAGGCGCTATGCAAACTCCTCGGCGGCCAACGCCAGTTCATGGCATCACCAGCCGTCGAGAGCTACCACAGTGTCTGGTTCGAGCTCCACGAGGAACTGATCATGCTCTGCGGGCTGACCCGCGCCGGGGAAGCGGAGGCCGGCCGTGGCTGCTGACGTCACCTCCCTCCCGGTCCAGTATCTCTGCACGATGCACGCCGTGCTTGCGCCACCGGTGGTCATCCCCGGCGGTCCGCACGGGACGAGGGTGCTGGTCACCGTGACCGGCGGAACCGTGCGCGGCCCACGCATCAACGGCGACGTGCTTGCCGGTGGCGGTGACTGGGTGACGATCCGGTCCAACGGCATCGCCCAACTCGATGTCCGCCTGACGATCCGCACCGACGACGACGCCATCGTCTACATGCAGTACTGCGGCATCCTCGGTGCCGATCGAATCGCCCGTGTCGCCCCGTTGTTCCAGACCGGTGACGAGCGCTACGCATGGCTGAACGACGTCCAGGCCATCGGGATGGGCGTACCGGCAACGGGCGAGGTGACCTACGAGGTCTACGCGCTCGGCTGAGCGAGCAACTCGACGATCGCTGCGCAGAACGCTGCGGCCGGTGCGCCGTCGAATACCCGGTGGTCCCATGTCAGGCTGAGGGTCAGCCGTGTGCGGGTCGTGACCGTGCCGTCGACCAGCGCAAGATCGTCGCGGATCCGACCGACTCCGAGGATCGCAGCGTTCGGCGGGTTGATCACCGGCGTGAACCCGTCGACGCCGAACATGCCGAGCGAGCTGACCGAGAACGTGCCGCCCTCGAGATCGTCGAGGGTGAGCTGTCCGGCTCGTGCTGCGCCGGCGAGACGTGACGTCGCTGCGGCGATCTCGTCGAGGTTCAGGCGATCGGCGTTGCGCACAACCGGAACGACGAGCCCCTCGGCGAGAGCGACGGCCAGGCCGACGTGGATCTCCGGCAGCTCGGCGATCCCGTCAGCAGTCACCTGCGCGTTGACGCCCGGGTGGAGACGAATCGCCTGCGCCACCGCGGCGATGACGTAGTCGGTATAGGCGGGGACGAGTCCGGCGCCTGCGCTGCGGCGTCGTTCGCGGTCGGCGACCACGGCACCCATGTCTGCATCCATCATCAGCGTCAGCTGCGCCATCTCGTGGAGCGAGGCGTGCATCCGCTTGGCGATGGTGCCGCGCATCCCGGACAGCCTGCGCACCGCCGTAGGCGTCTGGCTGGCTACCGCAACCGCCGATGTCGTCGCTGATGCCGGTGCCGCCGCTTCGGGCTGCTGGAGGCGGCCGCGTACGTAGCGTGCGACTGCCTCGCGCGTCACGTAGCCGTCGTGCGGATCAGGCGGCACCGCTTGCAGATCGACGCCGAGCAGATCGGCGAGCTGACGGGCCGACGTGGTCGCCGGTGTCAGCGACGACCCCGTCGATGATCGCCATGCTGCTGCCGGTGCCGGTGCCGGTGCCGGTGCCGATGCAGCCGATGCCGATGCAGCCGATGCCGGCGGCGGGGCATTCACACCGGCTGCGGCGATGCCCGGCACGGGCATGTCGTCGAGGTCGTCGCTGACGACCCGACCGCCGGGACCGCTGCCGCGAACTGTTAAAAGATCGATGTTCCGTTCGGCGGCAAGCCGCCTGGCGTTCGGCGAGACGAACCGTCGGCTGCCGTCGCCGCCTGCCGGGACAAGGACGCCGGCGGCTGCGGCGACCGAGAGGTCGCTCGTTCCGGCGGGATGCTCGACGGTCGCCGCCGACCCCGACCCGCTCGGCGCCGTTTCTCCTTCGGCGAGCAGCAGGCCGACCACCTCGCCGCAGGCGAACGTGTCGCCTTCTGCACCGATCCGGTGCAGCCTGCCGGATTCGCTCGCCTCGACCTCGCTCTCGACCTTGTCGGTCTCGATCAGCATCACCGCCATGCCAGGTCGGACGGGCGTACCGTCGGCGACGAGCCACTGGAGGATCGTGCCTTCCTCCATGGTGAGGCCGAGCTTGGGCATCAGGAACTCATTGGGCATCGTCGCCCTCCCGTTCTGCAAAGAGATCGTCGGCGGCGGCCATTAGCAGGACCGCCTCGACGTCGATGATCAACGGTCCCGTCGCCTCGACCCGCGCGGTGACGCGAACCTCCGGGCCGATCCGACGGTCGCGTTCTCCGTCGAAGGCGAGCACGCCGGGGCCTTCGATCTCGACGCGCTGCCCGTCGGCAAGTGGAAGGACCTCGGCGATTTCGACGGTGGTGAACGAGCCAGGGGCGAGCGGGACGCGGATGCGTCGCCCCCCGGCAGCAAGACGGACGAGGACGCCGCCAGGCGACCACCGATCAACGGGGTGGACGCGACCGGCGATGCTCGACAGCCCCGTCGATGCCGGGCTTGCACAGGATGCGACCACCACACGAACCGCCGCCGGATCGAGCACCGCACGGGTACCGACGAATGTTGCCTCGATGAGCGCGAGATCGACGAGTGCGAGGTCGTCGACGATTCCGTCGGCCGTCGAGATCGTTGTGGCGATCCGTTTGCTGCGCCGGCCGGCGGTCGCGATGTCGATCGCTCCGCTGGCGACGAAGCCGGCCGCTGCGCCTGCAGATGTCGCGTCGACGAAGCGAGGATAGACGTTGTTCGTGCCCGTCGAGATGGCGATCAGTGGGGCGTCCGGCCAGCCGAGGGCGACGTCGCGGCAGGTGCCGTCGCCGCCGAGGACGATCAACGCGCCGACGTCCTCCTTCCACATCCGTGATGCCGCGGCGACGGTGTCGTCGCGTGAACCGTGCACGACAGAGTCGATGACTGCCGTACGGCCGCCGAGGCCGGCAGTCGCGCGGGTTGCGAGGTTGTGGGGATCGGGGGCAAGCAGCACCCGGTCTGCGCCGCTCTGCAGCGCAGCGATCACACAGCGTTTGACGATGTCGATCTTGCTGCTGTCCGAGGTGTGGCCGGCGGCCGTCACCAGCCGACGGATGTCCTTGCCGGCGATCGGATTGGCGATCACCCCGACCGTGCCACGCATCGGTCAGCGACCGACCGGTGACCGCTCGAGCACGGCGCGGATCCCGGTGGCGATCGACAGCGCATCAGGCACGTAGTGCTGTTCGAGCGCCGGGCTGAAGGGGACGGGAGAGAACGGCGCGGCGACACGCATCACCGGCGCGTCGAGGTAGTCGAAGGCCTCCTCCTGGATCTGCGCAGCGATCTCCGCACCGAGGCCACCGAAGCGAACCGCTTCGTGGACGACCACGACGTGGTTCGTCCGTTTGACCGATGCGACGATCGAAGCCGTGTCGAGCGGCTGGAGGGTTCGCAGATCGACGACTTCGCATTCGATGCCGTCGGCGGCGAGGGTCTTCGCGGCGGTGAGTGATTCGTTCAGCATCCGCCCGTAGGCGATGACCGTGACGTCCTTTCCGCTGCGGGCGATATGCGCAGCGCCGAGCGCGATCTCGTAGTTCTCCTCCGGCACGATGCCGTTCATGCCGAGCAGTCGCTTGTGCTTGATCATGACCGTCGGGTTGTCTTCGCGGATGCACGCGGTCATCAACCCCTTCATGTCGTACGGATTGGATGGGTAGACGACCTTCAAGCCGGGGATGTGGCAGAGCAGTGCCTCCAGCGACTGGCTGTGCTGGGCCGCAGCCGACAGGCCTGCGCCGGCGGCCGTCGTGATCGTCAGCGGCAGTGTTGCACTGCCACCGAACATGTACTTCAGCTTTGCCGCCTGGTTGACGATCTGGTCCATCGCCACGCAGACGAAATCCATGAACATCAGATCGACGATCGGACGGAGCCCCGTCACCGCAGCGCCGATGCCGAGGCCGACGATCGCCTGTTCGCTGATCGGCGTGTCGACGACCCGATCGACGCCGAAGGTCGCCTGTAACCCGGCGTACGTCCCGAACACCCCACCGAACGCGCCGATGTCCTCACCGGCGGCAAACACGTTCCCGTCTGCCTCCATCGCCTGACGGACCGCCTCGTTGAACGCTCCCGCATAGCTCAATTTGCGGTCGGTCACGACGCACCTCGGGCCGTCATCGAAGTGTGGTCGGTGTGGTTGGTGTGGTTGGTGTGAGTGGTGTAGACGTCGACCAGCAGTTGGTCAGGTTCGGGCAGCGGGCTGTCCTCGGCGAAGGCGATCGCCGCGGCGATGTCATCGCCAAGCGCTGACCACACCTGTTCGATGTCGGCGGCTGTCGCCGTGCCGACGTCGATCAGCCGCTCCTCGAACGAGAAGATCGGGTCACGCTGCTTCCACACGGCGACCTCGTCGTCGGTGCGGTACTTGAGCCCGAGATTCTGCACACCGTGGTGGTTGTAGAAGCGGTACGTCTTGGCCTCGATCAACGACGGCCCACCCCCGGCACGCGCCCTGGCGACCGCGCCGAGTGTGGCTTCGTGGACGGCCACCACGTCCATGCCGTCGACGATCACACCAGGCATCCCGTACCCGACGGCGCGGTCGACGATGTCGGTGATCGCCATCGTCCTGTCTCGTCTCGTGAACTCTCCGTACTCGTTGTTCTCGCAGGCGAACACGATCGGGAGGTGCAACGCGCACGCCATGTTCGCCGCCTCGTGAAAGGCGCCGATGTTCGTCGCACCGTCGCCGAAGAAGGCGACGGCGACCTGGCCACGCTTTCGGTACTTGTCGGCGAAGGCGGCGCCGACGGCGATGGGAGTACCAGCACCGACGATGCCGTTGGCGCCGAGCATGCCGAGCGACAGGTCACTGATGTGCATCGACCCGCCCTTGCCCTTGCAGTAACCGGTCGCCTTGCCCATCAGTTCGGCCATCATGCGGTTGAAGTCGCCACCCTTGGCGACGAGGTGGCCGTGTCCGCGATGCGTCGACGTGATGTGATCGTCGTCGTTCAGCGCAGTGCAGACGCCGGCGGCGACGGCTTCCTCCCCGACGTAGAGGTGCAGGAAACCCGGCAGTTTCGCCGCTTCGGCGAGGCGACCCGCTGCCTCCTCGAACAATCGGATCCGTACCATCCGGCGATGCAGGTCCATCTGCACATCTCTCGTCAGTTCCATCAGTCGGTGCCTTTCTTCAGCTCGTCGCGCCGCGTGCCCAGCGCAGCGAGCGACGTAACAGTTCGTAGTAGACGGGCTTGTCCCATGAGCACCGCTCGACATGCGGGTAGTAGTCGAGGACCGGGACCATGTCGTAGTGGCCGCGACAATGCCCGAGCGTGTTGTAGAGAATGGCGCCGGCGCCGAGGTCACGCGTGTACATCACGAGGTGCTGCGCATCGGTGGCAGTCCAGTCGCTTTCGACGAAACCCTTGGCGTCGCCCTGCCACACCGTGTGCAGCAGCGGACGCAGGGCTGCCCGATCGGCGTACTCGCTGAGGTACAGCTCGTCGTCGGTCTCGAACGGCTCGACGCCTTCCACGAGCCAGTGTTCGGGGTCTGTCACCTCGACGGTGTACGGCTGGATCGGCGGGTGGGCGATGAACTGGCTGCCGAGTGTTTCCGCCCACAGCGGGAACACCCTGGGCGAGTCGACACCGTGCGGCCCGCCGAGATCGAGCGCAGCGTTCGTGCCGTGCAGCGCAACCCATCGTCCGCCGCCCTCGACCCACCGGCGTATCGTCGCCTGCGCATCGGGAGACGGCCTGACATCGCACGTGTAACTGACGAGGATGCTGCCGCCGGCAATTGCAGCTGCGTCTTCGTAGTCGGGTTGCACGCGCACCCGAAATTCGTCGTGCTCGCCGAGCAGGCCGAGCAGCTCGCGCCTGGCGAAGTCGATGTCGTGATACTTGCCGCCGGCGACGAGCGTGACGCCGATGCGCGAACCATGACCTGTGCCCACGACAGCGTTCCTAGAAGTTGACGCGCTTGAGGAAGCCGCCGTCGACGGTGAGGTTGACCCCGTTGATGTGACTCGCCCGTGCGCTGGCGAGGAAGGTGACTGCGTCGGCGACGTCCTGGGCGAGCCCGAGCCGACCGCCTGGGTGATTGCGCTCCGTCGCCTCGTAGAACGCCGCCATCCGCTGTTTGATCCCGTCCCAGTCGCCACCCTCGATGAAGGTCGGACCGGGGGAGACGACGTTGCAGCGCACACCCTTTGCGCCGAGCGTCTGCGCCTGACCGAGCGTCCAGTTCGTCACTGCCGACTTGAACGCGCTGTAGCTGTTCGCGCCACTGGCGAAGTGCTCTGAGGTCGCCGTCGTGCTGATGCTGATCACGGTGCCGCCGCCGTCGACGAGCGCCGCCGTCGCTGCGTCGACGCCATGGACGAGCGCCATCAGATCGATCTGGAAGTTCTTCTCCCACCCGTCGAGCGAACGGGCCGGCTTTCCGGACGTGTTGTGCACATAGATGTCGATGCCGCCGAGTTGCTCGGCGGAGCGCTCGACCCATGCCCGCAGGCTCGCGGCGTCCGCCGCATCGACCGTCGCGCCGACCACGGTGCCGTTCGCCGACATCGCTGTCACCGCAGTCGCGACGTCGTCGGCGGTACGGGCGCAAATCGCAACCGAGGCACCCTCTGCGAGCAGCGTCTCGGCGATCGCCCGTCCGATGCCCTTCGTCGAACCGGTGACGAGCGCCCGCTTTCCCTGCAGTCCGAGATCCATCTCAACCCCCCAAGAGTTGTCAGTGTTGGTGCGATCAGAGAATTGATCAACTGATCACTTCTTCATCATGCCAGACATGCGGTGGCTGGGCCATACTTGGAGCGTGACGAAGAAGACGACGAAGAAGAAGGTTGCGCCCCGCCTCGGACGGCCACCGGCGACTGATTCGGCCGGCACCCGCCAACGCATCCTCGACATCGCCCGTCTGGCCTTCGCCGCACGTGGCTACGACGCCTCGACGAACCGCAGCGTCGGTGCCGATGCCGGCATCACCGCCGGGGCGATCTACCACTACTTCGGCTCGAAGCTCGACCTCTACATCGCTGTCCACGACGACGTACAGGAGCGGGTGTACTCGCAATTCAGCGACGCGATCAGCACGCCCCCGACGTTCCGTACGAAGATCGAAGCGGTGCTCGAAGCAGCGCACGAGATGAACAAGGAAGATCCCTCGCTCGCCCAGTTCCTCGGCGCACTGCGCGTCGACATGCGCCGCAACCCCGAACTGAAAGCAGCGCTGCAGCACTATGCCGTCGCCCGCTTGGAGTTCTTCGACCGCATCGTCGACCACGGCGTCACGACGGGCGAGATCGACCCGTCGCAGCGCGAGGAGGTCAGCGCGCTCGTCCTCGTCCTCTTGATCGGCCTCACCGACGCCGTCTCCGGCAACCCGAGCACCCATCGCCATGCCGTCGACGCGATCAAAGCGCTGCTCGAGGGCAAGCTCATCCGGGACGTCTCGTGAATCAGACGAGGAGCCAGCCGCCATCGACGGCGATGGTCTGGCCGGTGACGTACGACGACATCTCCGAGCTGAGGTACAGCACCGCTCTGGCAATATCGTCGGGTGTGCCGACGCGGGCGAGCGGGATGTTGCTCGAGCGCTGTTTCATCAGCGGCCCCATCAGCCCGCTGACGGATGAGTCGACCGGCCACAGCGGCGGGAGTTCGCCAGAGCGAATCCTGGCGAGCGTCGGAACGGGCACGTAGCCGGGCGCGACAGCATTGACGCGAATGCCGTGCGGTGCGAGGTCGACCGCCAGCGAGCGGGTGAAGTGGATGACGCCGGCCTTGGCGGAGTCGTAGCCGGTGCCGAGACACACCAGCAGCCCGTCGACGGAGGAGATGTTGACGATCGTCCCTGGTCGGGGAGTGAACCCCTTGACCATCGCTGTCGCCGCTGCCTTCGAGCAGTTGAAGACACCCGCAAGGTTGACGTCGATCGAGCGCTTCCAACTCTCGTGTGACTGGTCGAGGATGCTGCCTGCCTCGCGATAGGTTCCGGCGTTGTTGACGAGCAGGTCGATGCCGCCGAGGCCGGCCACCGCCTCGTCCACGCTGGACGGGTCGGTGACGTCGAGGAACACGGCGTCACCGCCGATCTCTTCGGCGACGCGAGCGCCGCCTTCGACATCGATGTCGCCGATCGTGACCGTTGCCCCGGCGGCGGCAAGGAGGCGGGCGATGCCTTCGCCGATGCCGGTGGCACCGCCGGTGACGAGCGCAACCCGGCCGTCCAACGAAAATAATTGATCAATTGGAGAATTCATCGCACCAACGTAGCCGATCGATGTATTCTGCCCACATGGACGCCGGGGAAGCGCGTGGAGCAAAGGCGCTCGTGGCCGAGCCGTCCGCGCCTGAAACGTCCGCAGCTCAAGCGTTCGCCGAGCCGTACTCGCACCTCGAACACGCCAACGAGCTCGAGCCGGCTGCCGGCCACCACCACCTCCTGCAACACTGTCCGTTTCATCGGGAGGAATCGCACGATCCGCCGTTCTACGTCGTCAGCCGCCATGCCGACGTGCTGGCGATGCTGACCGACCCGGAGCTGTGGAACAACAGGGACGGCTCCGGCGTGTTCTTCCAGCGCGGCGGTGTGCTCGGCGGCGCAGACGGTGACGACCATCGTCGCCAGCGCAAGGTGCTCCAGGACGGCTTCCGGCCGACGTCGATCGATGCGCTGGCGCCACGCGTGCAGCAGATTGCCGACGAGATCTGGGCGGAAGCCTTCGGTGCCGACGGCGAAGGTGACTTCGTGCACCTGTTCGCCTTCACCTTCCCGGCGATCGTCATCGCCGAACTGCTCGGCGTCGCTGCGCAGGATCGTGAGCGGTTCGGTGCATGGTCGAACGACATCGTCAGCGGTCTCGGTCTGGGCGGCGATCCGGCCAAAGCCGAGGCCGCCAATGTCGGGATCTATGAGATCGTCGACGCGCTCGCTGCCGAACGGACATCGTCGATCGAGCGGGGCGAGACAGTCCCCGACGACATGATCAGTGTGCTCACCCGCGCCTATCTCGCCGGCACGCTCGAATACGGCGAGCTCAGGCGGCTCTGCCAGCAGCTGTTGGTCGCCGGTCACGAGACGACGGCGAGTCTGATCAGCTTCATGCTCTACCGACTGATCGAACAGCCGGCCCTCGCCGCACAACTGCGCGACGATTCGTCACTGCTCGACGTGGCGATCGAGGAGTTCCTGCGTCACGAGTCGCCAGTGCAGGGTTTGTTCCGCACCAACGCCCGCCCCTGCCCGCTCGGCGACGACGTGCTCGAAGAACGCACCAAGGTGCAGGTACTGTTCGCCGCAGCAAACCGGGATCCGCAGGTATGGGAGGCACCGGACGAGATCCGCTTCGATCGCAAGGGAAAGCGTCAGCACCTCGCCTTCGGATGGGGCACGCACCACTGCATCGGTGCCGCCCTCGCCAGACAGGAGGCGCGTGTCGCCCTTCGGCTGATGGTCGAGCGTTTCGATCATGTCGAGCTCATCGGGGCCGTGGCGGTCAACCAGCCATTCGTGCTCCGCGGGTTGACGACGATGCCGATCCGCTGGACCGTTCGTTGAACGTGGGGCGCGTGGCGATCGTCACCGGCGCCGCATCTGGCATCGGCCGGGCGACTGCCGAACTGCTCGTCTCGCGCGGCTTCGGTGTTGTCGCCGTCGACCTCAGCGAGGAGCGGTTCGAGTGGTCCGCTGGCGATGAGCGGATCGCCATCGTTGCCGGCGACGTGTGCTCCGAGGAGCTCAACGCGCTGGCGGTGGCCACTGCCGTCGAGCGATTCGGCCGCCTCGACGCTGCCGTACTCAATGCCGGCATCCCGGCACGCGGCGACCTGATCGAGAGCTCGCTCGACGCATTCGACCGTTCGATCGAGGTCAACGTCCGCGCCGTGCTACTCGGTATCCGTGCCGCTGTCCCGGCGATGCGCCTCGCCGGCGGCGGACGGATCAGTGTCACCGCTTCGACCTCGGGCCTCGGCGGCGATCCGTCGATGTGGGCGTACAACACGGCCAAGGCCGCAGCGATCAACCTCGTCCGCGCCGCCGCCGTCGATCTCGCCGCCCAGGACATCACCGTCAACGCAGTCTGTCCAGGTCCCACCGAGACGCCGATGACCGCAGCGATCACGAGCGCATCGCAGCGCTACGACGAACTGCGTCGGGCGATCCCTGCGCAGCGATGGGGCCGCCCGCAGGAGATTGCCGCCGTGATCGCCTTCCTGGTCTCCGCCGAGGCCAGCTTCATCACCGGCGCCGTCATTCCGGTCGACGGCGGCATCACCGCCAACACCGGCCAGTTCCGGCCGGTCGAACGCCAAGGAGCAGTCATTTCATGAGCGACGTCAAGAGCCACGATGCGGAAAGCCACGATGCGCAACGCCACGATGCGCAACGCCACGATCTCCAGAACTACGAGGATGTCACCGTGTACGGCCTCGACGACGACGTCGAGGAGGAACTGCTGCTCGCTCACAACGAGTGCACATTCATCTGGTCGAACAAGGAGGGCTGGCCGGTCGGCGTGATCATGTCGTACGTCTGGCGCAACGGCAGCTTCTGGCTGACCGCGTCCAGTCAGAGGGCGCGCATCGCTGCGGTTCGTCGCGACCCGAGGGTGTGCATCGTGGTCACCTCGACCGGCTCTCCGCTGCCACGCAACAAGACGGTCACCTGGAAGGGCACCTGCGTCCTGCACGACAGCGCGGAGGTCAAAGCGTGGTTCTACCCGGCGCTGGCCGAGGCGTTGCGCGGTGACGATCCAGTGCAGCGCGACGCATTTGCCGAGTTCCTCGACTCACCGCGACGGGTCATCCTCGAGGTCCAGCCAGAGCAGCGGATCGGGTACGACGGGGCCAAGATGGGCAAGGCGACGGCGGAGTGGATCGCCAACCGCAACGCCACTCGCTGAAGCTTCCAACGAGGTTCAGCTGCCGCCAGCAGCGAGCACGGGCAGGAACAGCTCGGGGACGTCGCGCCACGCCTCGGCGTCGGTGATACCGGACCAGAAGTTGTGCTCGATGATGAAGTCGGCGTAGCCGTGGGCTGCAGCCTCTGACGCTTCATCAGCGAGACGCCCGACGACGTCTCCAGCCGGCGTCGGCGCAAGCGGAAACTGGGCAAATGCCCGGTGGTGCATCGTCAGTGGTGCCTGTTCCACGGACCGCCGTGTATTCATCTCGTCGAGGATGACCTTGGACGTGGCGACAGGCATCCCGGCCGGATTCCACCCGTCGAACTGGCGAACGGTCCGCTCCAATCCGGCCGGGCTCCACAGTCCGGACAGCAGCGACGGCCGTGGGCGCTGCACCGGTTTGGGGCGGAGCAGGGTCGGCGGGATCGTGAAGAACGGTCCGTCGTGCATCACTGGATCATCGCCCCAGCAGGTGCACAGCGCAGCGACGAAGTCGTCCATTCGCGCACCTCGGGTGGCGACCTCGGTACCTGACGCAGCGTGCTCCTCTGCCGACCAACCGGCGCCGAGTCCGACGGCGAGCCGCCCTCCGCAGAGCAGGTCGATCGTCGCCAGTCGCTGGGCGAGCGGCGCCGGCCAGTGATTGCCGGCGACGAGCACCGATGTTCCGAGCAGCGGTGTGGTCGTCCACGTGGCGACCGCAGCGAGCAGTTCCAGTGGGGCGAGCACGCTGCGGTACTGCGGCGGGATCGGCGCGCCAGTGCGTCCGCCGTAGCCACGCGCCGGCGACAGCGGCCAGAGGAAATGGTCCTGCACCCACAGGCTGCCGTACCCGAGGGCTTCAGCACGCGTGGTGAAGCCTCGGAGGATGTCGACGGTGATGCCCTCTCCGAGCTGCGGGAGACACAAGCCGATCCTCACCTGTCGACCTCGGCGTCCGCCCCCGACGAACCGAGGGCGGCCGACGAACCGAGGGCAGCCGGCGAGGACGTCGATGCGGCAGCCCAGGCGATTGCATTGCCCAACACCTGCCGGAAGCTGGGATCGGCGTATGTCTGCGGGCCGTCCCCGAACTGCAGGTAGACGACCGGAGAGGCACCGGCGTGCTTGACCCACCCGACAAGCGGGCTGCCAGGCGGGTGGTGCCATCCTTCATTGGAATTCCGTGTGCCGCGGATCGCCAGATCGGCCGAGAAGAACTGGCTCGAGTCGGACATGTCGAACGTCGTCCGCATCAGCGGCGTGATCTCGTCGGTGAGCACCGGGAAGCAGTACAGCTCGTCGGTGATGGTGAACTGTCGCCCGAGGCCGGCACAGATCGGGTGGTCCGGCTCCAGCACGTCGACCGTGTGGCGGACATCGAAGCGGTAGCCGGAGTCCGGATAGTCGATGCCCTGCAGCGTCGCCGGCGCGTAGTGGAAGCGGCCGCCGACGATGCCTGCGAACTCCGGCCACGCAGGCCAACTGGCGACGGCGTGGTGGAGGAAGACGAGCCCGGTGCCCCGGCTGCAGAGCTGTTCGAACACGCCGCGTTGTTCGGCGGTCGGTGGCACCGCTTCCATCGGCGGGTCCGATCCGGTGAAGCGGATGCCCGGCATGTCGTAGAAGACGATGACATCGTGCCCGACGACGGGACTGGTGGCGGCGGTCCAGGTGATGCCCGGGAGCGCGTCGAAGACAGCGAAGAACGGCGCTGCCTCGAACGGATGGCCGCCGGTGACCACGAGAACCTCGATCTTCGGTGCGTGCTCGGCGTCACCCATCGGACCCCTTCCCGTGTATGGTGCAAATTAATAATTGTCCAGTCGATTGATTATGTCACAGTCAGGAGTCGAGATGTCCATCGTCGATGATCTGCGGGTCGCCCACGCCAATGCCGAGAAGTGGAACATCGCCTATCCGGACGGCGTCGAGTTCGCCGAGCATCACGCCGTGGACGTCGAACAGACCCGTATCCCGACGGCGCGCTACACGTCGGGCGACTTCCTTCGCGACGAGCTCGCCGGGGTGTGGAACCGTACCTGGCAGATGGCCTGCCGCAGCGAGGACATCCCCCGTCCCGGCGACCACATCGGCTACGCGATCGCCGATCAGGAATGGCTCGTCGTCCGCCAGCCTGACGGATCGGTGAAAACCTTCGCCAATGCCTGCCGGCACCGCGGCAACATGATCAAGGTCGGGTGCGGTTCGTCGCACGAGTTGCGCTGCCAGTACCACCATTGGTGCTGGAACCTCGATGGTTCACTGCGCGACGTTCCGGACCGCCACCTCTTCGTCGGCATCGTCGATGAGGAATACGCATTGAACGAGGCGGCGTGCGAGGAGTGGGGCGGCTTCGTGTTCATCAACCCGGCAGGCGACGCCGCGACGCCGCTACGCGAGTACCTCGGAGCGGTGGCCGATCAACTCGAGCCGTACCACCTCGAATCGATGCGCGCATCGATGAGCATCAGCACTGATCTCGCCTGCAACTGGAAGGTCGCCGTCGAGGCATTTCTCGAGGTGTACCACGTACAGGGAATTCACCCGCAACTGATGCCGATGCTCGACGAGGTCAACACCGCCTACGAGATCATCGGGCTGCACAGTCGGATGATCGTCCCGTTCGGTGTTCCGTCGATGCGTCTCGAGCATGTCGACGAGTTCGAGGTCTACGAGGCGTTCGCCCAGCAGTCCGGTTCGACGGTCGCCAATCGCACTGGCAATGGGGGCGCCGGCTACCACGCTGATTCGGTCAGCGTCGAGGGCCTCTTCGACAGCGCCGGCAATCGCATCGGCGACGAAGACGTCCGTCAGTATTTGATCACCAAGACCGCATCCAAGGGTGCGGAGATGGGTCACGACTATTCCGGCCTCAGCCGCGACCAGTTGATCGACGACTACCACTATCTGATTTTTCCGGGCCTCGTGTTCAACACCCATGCGGGCGGTTTCCTGCTGTTCCGTGTCCGCCCCCATGCGACCGATCCCGATCGCTGCTGGTTCGATGTGTGGCGTTTCGCCTCGCCGGACACTGCACGGCCGGCACCGGATCCGGTCCCGAACATCTGGGTCGACCAAGGCGCAGGCAGCTTCGGGCAGGTACTCGATCAGGACTTCGAGAACCTGCCTCGCGTCCAACGCGGCATGCACTCGACGTCGTTGCAGCACGTCACGCTGAGCTTCCAGGAGGCCCGCGTGATCCACGTCCACCGGGCGATCGACCAGTTGCTCGCCGCATCTCGCGCCTGACAACGTTCCCACCGGAGTGCGGTGACGACGGCCACCGCCGTCACGACACTCGGGTGCTGCGATGACACTCGGGTGGGGTCAGAGCGGTTCGACGGCGAGGCGGTGGTTGGCGACCTGCGGGCCGCCGATCCAGCCGCACAGCTGCGGGTCGCACTCCTTGAGCTGACCGGAGATCCAACGGCCGTCGGTGCCGAAGATGCCGACCCGCTCGTCGAGGGTGACGCGGATATGACCGGCGCCGTCCTGCTCGTACAGCGCCTTGGTGAACGGATGGATGATCCCTCTCATGACTCGCCCCTCACTGCTCGCATCTCATGATGGTTTCACGCTGACCCATTCGCCGAGCGTGTCGTGGAGCCATCTGATCTTCGACTCCTGATACGAAGCGAGCGTGATGCCGGGCTTGAACGTCGTCTCCAGGCCGCGTTGCACCTTCGACATGTTGAAGGTGTCCTGATCGAACACTTTGGCAAGCATTCCGAGCTCCGGCGCGCTCGTCCACGGGTCGTTGACGCCGAGTGCATGCACGCGTGCCGGAGGTGGGCGCTCACCGGAGAACGGTGAGAGGAAGAGCACCTCCATGATCGCGCTGCGATGGTCGTCGCCGTTGGGGCGGAAGCGGTAGACGATCCGGTTGAACGCACCCCACGGGTGGAAGTTCGGGAACAGCGTGTAGTCGAGGCTGTCCATCATTTCGGCGTCGCTCATCGAATCGACGCGCTCACCGACGACCGCACGCCACCGTTCACGTGATGCAGCAGCGGCCGTGGATCGTGCGGTTTCGCCATCGGCGATCGGGAACGGGAGCAGCTGATCGACGCGGACGTCGAGCATCGAGCGCAGCATTTCCTCCTCGGTCGGCTTCCAATCGAGCAACGGGCTCGGGGTGCCGCCAGGCGTGAGCACCCGTGAGAACGTGTCCCACACGTCGACCTGCGAGTTGGTGTCACCGAGGTACGGAAGAATTTGCGGGTGTGTCCCGCTGACGTGATATGCCTCGCAGAACGCCTCCTGGGTGATCTTCCAGTTGGCTTCGATGATCTTGGTGACGTGGGCCTCGACATACCGGTTCTCGAGATCCCACACCTCGAACTGCGCTGCCATCTCGCCGATGAAGTCCATCAATGGGGCGGCGTGCGGATCGGGATTGATGAACACGAAACCGGCCCACGTTCCCACGGCACACTCGGGGAGGTGGAAGTCGTCCTTGCCGCGCTCGTCGACGTGGGGAAAATCCCACGCTGCCGGAACGTCTGCGAGCGTGCCGTCGAGCGCCCAGGCGAAACCGTGGAACGGGCAACGAAGCTCGGAGCAGTTGCCGTCGTAGTCCTTCAACCGTCGGCCGCGGTGCAGGCATGCGTTTGGGTAGGCCTTGATACTGCCGTCCGGTGCGCGGGCGACGATGAACGAGAGGTTGGCGATGTCGTAGACGATGAAGTCGCCGGGGGAGGGGATGTGCTCGTCCCGACAGGCGAACTGCCAGACGCGCATCCACAACTGCTCGACCTCCGCTCGGTGCCACTCGCGGCTCGTGTACCGCTCGATCGGGATGTCGGCGTTGCCGAGGAACCGTGTCGATTCGAGGCGGAGTACGTCCGGCACGGGATGGGTGTCGCCGTCCAGGAGTTGTTGATAGGTGATGCCAGGCGAACGTGCCTGGCGTGTTTCGGCTACCGTCATGGGCCCATTATTAACCATCGGATTACTTTCGTCCAGCGAAAGCTATAGTTGTCTCGTGGCCGGGGGGCCGCGCAGCATTCTGGGGAGGTGTCGAGGCGTTTCGATGAGTGTGACGACAGGCCCTGCGGAGAACTGGGCAACGCTGTGGGAAGCGATTGCCGCCCGTCAGCCGGAGCACGTCGCCGTCGTCGTCGGCGATCACCGGCTCACCTGGCGGTTGCTCGATGATCGCGCCGCGCGGCTCGCCAACGCCCTCGATCAACGTGGCGTCGGCGCGAACGCGAAGGTCGCCCAACTGATGTTCAACTGCCCTGAGTATCTCGAGTCGTCGTACGCCGCATTCAAGGTCAGGGCAAGCACGGTGAACGTCAACTACCGGTACCGCGCCGCGGAGATCGTGCACGTCGCCAATGACTCAGGTGCTCGGGCATTGTTCTTCCACGGTGCATTCGCCGAGGTCGTGGACGAAGCCCGCCGCTCGCTCCCGGAGCTGACGGTGCTGGTGCAGGTGGAAGACGGTGACGGTGCAGAGCTGCTCGACGGCGCGGTGCGGTACGAGGATCTGATCGCCACGAACGAGCCGGCGCAACCGGTCGCCAGAAGCGGTTCGGACGAACTGCTGCTCTACCCGGTGGAACGACCGGCTCGCCGAAAGGCGTCGTCTGGCGCCACGACGACCTCTTCACGGCAATGGCGTTCGCCGGATACGCCCCGCTGGACATCCCCGTCCCGTCGAGCGCCTCCGAGGTCGGCGAGATCGCCGCCCGACTGAACGCAGCTGGATCGAGCCCGGTCAACATGACCGCGCCGCCGCTGATGCATGGCACTGCGCTGTTCCTGGCGATGTCGACCTTCGTGCTCGGCGGGACGGTCGTACTCCTCGCCGGACGACGCTTCGATCCCGCTGAGCTGCTCCGCCTGATCGAGCGAGAGCAGGTCACCCAGCTGTCGATCGTCGGTGATGCCTTCGCCCGCCCGATCGTCGCCGAACTACAGCGCGCGGAGTCACTGGCGATCGACGACCGCGACCGCGACGACGACCACGACCACTACGACATCACCAGCCTGACGAGGATCATGTCGACCGGTGCGACGCTCTCGTCGACGTACAAGCGCGAGCTGATGAAACGGGCGCCGCGTGCGACCGTCGTCGACATGATCGGTGCCTCGGAGGGCGGTCCGTTCGCAATGGCGATGACGCTGCCGGGAAGCGATCCGGTGGCGACGGCGAAGTTCACGGCGACACCGGTGACGGCCTTGTTCGATCCGGATACATGGCAACCGATCGAACGGGGGAGTGGAGTCGAAGGGGTGCTGGCGGCGACGGGACCGATCCCACTCGGGTACTACCGCGATCCGACGAAGACGGCAGCGACGTTCCGCACGATCGGTGGTATCCGCTACAGCATCCCTGGTGACCACGCGGTGATCGACCTCGACGGCACGGTGCACCTGCTCGGGAGGGGCTCCGTGTGTATCAACTCCGGCGGCGAGAAGGTCTATCCCGAAGAGGTCGAAGTCGTCGCCCGTCGACTCGCCGGCGTCGAGGACTGCGTCGTCGTCGGTGTGGCCGACGATCGATTCGGCGAGATCGTCGTGCTGGTCGCCTCGCTGACGCCAGGCGCGAGCACCGACGAGCGGAGCATCATCGATCACGTCAGGTCGCAACTCGCCTCGTACAAGGCGCCGCGTCGCGTCGTCATCGTCGATCACTTCTATCGCAGCGCGTCCGGCAAGGCCGACTATCGGTGGGCGCGCCGTCTTGCAGAGGCCGCACTCGCCATCGGACAGGGTCCGGAGGTGCCGTGCTCGCCGCACTGATCGTCGCCAAGCAGCAGGTCGAACTACGCGAGTTCCCAGACCCGGTCCCAGCCGATACGGGTGTCGTCGTCGACATCGCCCTGTGTGGCATCTGCGGCACCGACGTGCATGCCTACCAGAGCGGCAAGCCCTACAACCCGGCGATCTGCGGCCACGAGTGGGCGGGAACGATCAGCGCCGTCGGCGGCGATGTCCACGACTTCTCCGAGGGTGACCGGGTCGTCGTCGGCGCAGCGCCGGCCTGCGGTGCATGCGAGGCGTGTCGCGCCGGCCAGGCAGATCGTTGTCAGGTCTCGTTCATGTCGGCGCTCGGACGCGAGGCGATGGCACCGCGGCACGGCGGGTTCGCCTCGCGGATCGCCGTCGCAGCGGCACGGGTCGTACACACGCATCCTGGGTTGACCGACGTCGAAGCCGCACAGATCGAACCGGCGACGGTGGCGTTCCATGCTGTCAGGGCGAGCAGGCTCCGCCTCGGTGACGTCGCAGTCATCCAGGGTGCAGGACCGATCGGGCTCTGCGCCTTGCAGTGGGCCGGCGCCGCCGGCGCGCGTCGGTTGATCGTGGTCGAGCCGAATGCCGATCGTCGGGCCCTGGCCTCGATGCTCGGTGCTCACGACGTGGTGGAGCCAGGCGACGCCGCTTCGGCGCTGATCGCCGAACACACGCACGGCCTCGGCGCTGACATCGTCTACGAATGCGTCGGTCGCCCGTTCGCCATCCAGTCGGCGGTCGACCTCGCCCGTCGTGGCGGCGCGATGTGCCTGATCGGCCTCGCTGACGAGGACGCCTCGATCAGACCGATCTCGTGGTTGATCAAGGAGATCACCGTGACCTCGTCGCTCGCATATCTGCACGAGGAGTTCGAGATGTGCATGGCGATGGTCGCCGATGGTCGTGTCGCCCTCGAGCCGCTGCACTCGTCGACGGTCGGGCTCGACGGGCTCGACGGCGCGCTGCGCGACCTGGCGGGCGGACGGTCGACGCACACCAAGGTGCTCGTCGACCCGAACCGCTGAATGTCGGCACGCGGCGCTCGCTCTGTTGTCTACGCGGTCGCGCTCGCCTGGCGGTTGCCTGCTTCGCTCAGCACGGCGTTGTCCATGCGGTGGAAGCGGGTGCTCCCGCCGATGGTGGTGGCACCAGCGTCGACCACCAGGGTGTGCCCGGTGAGCGCACGCGACTCGTCACTCGCGAGGTACAGCGCAGCGTTGGCGATGTCGATCGGCATCGGCGCGAAGCCGAGCAGTGAACCGGCGGCAATCGACCGTTCGGCCTCCTCGACCGCCGTGTGGTCGCCGGTGATGACGGCAGACGTCATCGGTGTCACGGTGCTGCCAGGCGAGATCGCGTTGACGCGGATGCCGCTGGCGCCGAGCTCGGATGCCGCCGACTTGGTCAGGCCGATCACCGCGTGTTTGCAGGCCGTGTAGCAGTGCGGGCCGAGGCCGCCGAGGATACCGGCCGTGCTGCTCGTCGAGATGATCGAGCCACTGCCCTGGGGGACCATCACCCGTGCTGCGTGCTTGATCCCGAGGAAGACACCGCGCATCAGTACAGCGACCGTGCGGTCCCAGTCCTCGACCGGCGTCTCGGCGATCGGTCCGATCGCGCCGACGATGCCGGCGTTGTTGAACATCACGTCGAGGCGGCCGAACTCGCTGACGGCGACGTCGACCGCTGCGGCGATGTCGGCCTCCGAGGTCACGTCGGTCTCGACGAACCGCACCGTCGCTCCGAGTTCGGCCGCCAATGCTTCGCCCGGTCGGACCTGCATGTCGGCGATCACGACGCGGGCTCCTTCGGTGACGAAACGACGAACGGTGCCCTCGCCGATTCCACTCGCTCCACCTGTCACGAGCGCCACTTTTCCATCGAGTCGACCGGCCATCACGAACCCCTTTGCGTGTTGTGTGAGACTGCGAAGATGCAACCTAATCCGCGTGAAATGAGTGCAGACGAATTGGTCCTCAGCCATTTCAGCCTTGCACGGGAATTCCCGATCGAAGCGCGCGTGCGCCTCGCCGGTGCAAACGGTTTCTCTGCCATCGGCCTCTACGTGCACCAGTACCGACGTCTCGAAACCGAAGGCCGAGCGCCAGGACCACTGCGCGAACTGCTGGGGGAACACGGGGTTTCGCTTGCCGAGATCGAGTTCATCCCCGGCCTCGGTGCCGACGGATCCGGTGGTGACGCGGCCGCCGAGATGGAGGCGACCGCATTCAGGATGGCGGACGAGTTCGGCTGTCGCTATCTCCAGGCGATCGGCCCGGCGGCGATGTCGACGGCCGAAGCTGGGCGGGCCTACGGCGCGCTCTGCGATCGCGCTGCGGACCACGGACTCGTGGTCGGCCTCGAGTTCCTTCCGTTCACCGACATCGTCTCGGTGCACGACGCCCGTGCGATCGTCGAGGCTGCGGATCGGCCGAACGCCGGCATCTGCGTCGACATCTGGCACCACACCCGCGGCGCCGACGACCTGGCGGCGATCGCCGCGCTGCCGGCGGAGATGATCACCGGTATCCAGATGAGTGACGGGACGAAGGTGGCGAAGAACCCGGACTACTTCACCGACTGCCTCGCCAACCGCGTTGCTCCCGGCGCCGGCGAATTCGACGTCTCCGGTTTCATCGCCGCTGTCCGCAGTACCGGTTGCACCGTTCTGGTGGCGATGGAGGTCTGCAGTGCGTCAGGTTGGAATGCGCCGGAGGATCATGTCCGTGCGATTGCCGAGGGAATGCGTGCGGCGATGTCGACGCGATGACGCCACTCGTCCGGGTTCCGGAATGAATTGATCGGCTGGTATGTTCTTCGCCGATGGGGAAGTGATGCAGATCGAAACGGCGCTGCGCGATCTCGTTGCGCATCGGGCGATCACCGACGTGATCCACGCATATTGCCGCGGTGTCGACACCGTCGATGCCGATGCCGTTGTTGCCCTGTTCACCGAGGATTGCATCGTCGACTACGGGCCTGGCCTCGGAACGCCGACCCATGGTTCTGCGGTGTTACGCGACCGCTTGGCATCCGGCTTGCCGCGGTTCGCAGCGACGAGCCATCACGTCTCGAATATCGAGATCGAGCTCGCCGACGACGCCACATCAGCGACGACGATCACCTACCTGATGGCCTGGCACCGATACCCGGATGAACGACCGGACGCCGTCCTGTATGCGCGCTACCACGACCGTTTCGTCCGCGACGCCGACCGCTGGTTGATCGCCGAGCGGATCCTGCGTGTCGCCGGGCAGCAGGACTTCGACATCGCCTGGCATCCTGTCGTGCGGAACGCATGAGTCGACGGTGACGATTCTGACGGCACACGACAGGAGTATCCGATGATCGACTATTCGAAGGCGTACCACCACGGCGTCCGCGTCCCCGACCTCGACGCGGCAATGGCCGAGATCGGCGGACCACTCGGGCTGACGTGGTGCGAGCCGCAGGTCCGCGAGCAGTCGGTGTGGCTGCCCGATACCGGCGAGACGACGATCCCGCTGCGCTTCACCTACTCGATGCAGGGGCCGCAGCACGTCGAACTGCTCGAAGGGGCGCCCGGCTCGATCTGGGACGGTCGCGACGTCTCCGGGCTGCACCACATCGGCGTCTGGAGCGACGATGTCGGTGGCGAGTCCGCCGCCCTGGTCGCAGCCGGTTGGACGTTGCGTCTCGCCCAGCGTCCGCCGAACGAAGGGTACGGCGCATTCACGTACGTGCAGCCGCCGAGCGGGCTGATCGTCGAACTCGTCTGGAGCGGCATCCGCCCGATGTTCGAGCGCTGGTTCGCCGGTGGACCGCTTGCTTAGCTCCGCACCGGAGTGCGGTGGCGACGGCTACGGGTGTGAGGACACTCCGGTGCTGCGATGACACTCGGCGGCTCAAAGCGTGCGGACCGCGTCGGTGCCCGCCCAGTCCGCCGCCGCTGCGGCGACCATCGCATAGAAACCCGTCAACCGAGCAGAGGGCTCGTACATCTCGACGAGATGGCCGAGTTCGTGACGGGCATCGCAGAACGCGAAGTCCTGCCCGCCTGTCGTCCTGGCGAACAGCGCCTCCGGCCACCTGCGATCGGCGCACCATGCCACTGCGGCGTCGAGGTCGTCGACCATGAACGCCAGGTGGTGCAGGCCGGGCGGGTCGATGATCGGTTGCGAGTGCTCTTCGACGAGTTCGACCATCACCTCGCCCCACTGGCCATATGCCGAAGAATGGTCGAACACGCCGTCGGTCCCGCCAACACGAGCCGACGACAGCGCAACGTGGTCGATTACGAAGAACGGCCCAGCTCCGGTGGACGCCGCGAACGACGCTGCGGCGATCCGCAGATCCGTCACCGCATAGGCGATCTGCACCGGCCGCCGCAGCGGCGACCCCGATCCACCGATCACGAAAGGACCTGCAGATGGGCACGAACATCGACCTCGCCGATCGCGCCGCGATCACCGATCTGACGATCGCCTACTGCTGGGCACTCGATCGTCACGCGTGGGACGAACTCGACGACGTCTTCTCGTGCGATGTCACCGCCGAACTCGCTTCGCCGACGCTGCGCGGCATCGAGGCGATCAAGGCCCGCGTCGCCCAGGCGCTGGAACCGCTCGACGACAGCCAGCACATGGTCAGCAACCACCAGATCCTCATCGACGGCGACACGGCGACATGCCGGTGCTACCTGCAGGCTCAACACGTGCGTCGTGGTGTCGACGGCGGTGACAATTTCATGGTCGGCGGGCGCTACGAGGACACGTTGGTGCGCACTGCGGACGGCTGGCGGATCAACCACCGCCGCCTCGTCTCGATGTGGCGCGATGGCAACCCCACAGTCCTCCACCCGACGTAGCGCAGCGGCAACCTCGCCGTCCTCCGCCCGGCGTCCGGAAGCGGCGATCATCGCTCGACATATCGGTCGAGGAGCTGTGCGACACGCAGTTCGGGTGGCACTCGCTCGATGCCGATCATCCGGTCGAGCTGCTCGTGGAAGTGCCAGATCCGCCGCTCCTGGTAGTTGATCGGTATGCCGCGCATTGCGGGCGATTCGAGCGAGCGCTGCATCGGCGCGAGGTTGGCGAAGTCCTCGGCCATGATCTGATCGAAGGTGTCCATCCGCCGCTGCCATGCAGGGGTGAGGACGTCACCGGCTCGACGCTCGGCTGCCGACTCGGAATCGGCGGAGGGAACAGTTTTGCAGTCGTGATCGGCGCTGTTCGGAGGGGCGCTGTTCGGAGGGGCGCTGTTCGGTGCATAGTGCGTCCAGGTGATGCGCGTCGTGCGCTTGTCGATCGGCCAGAAGGTGATGAACGGGAACCCGTAGGCAGCGAGCGGCGTGATCAGGTTGGGGAACAGTGAGTACGCAGAACTCGTGCAGCGGATCATGTCGTTGACCGTGGCGATGTCGGCGAACCCGGGAGTGACCACGTGCTGCCAGTCGTCCCAGTCGTCCATTCCGAACGCGGCACATGCCGACTTGGAGAACGGTGTGATCATCCGCGAGGAGCCATTCGGCAGCAGCCCCATCGTCGCCCCACGGTTGTCGAGCAGGGTGTCGCCGTTACGGCTGTGGATGTGCCGGAAGTGGTAGACCTCGAGGAACGCTTCGGCGGTGATCTTCCAGTTGCAGGCGACGACCTCGCTGCGGCGGGCAATCGTGCGCAGTGACGTGCCCTGCAGTTCCGCCAGCTGCGGGGCGATGGGGCCGAGCCAGTCGGCCAACGACGGCGCTTCGTGGTCCTGGTTGACGAAGATCCAGTTGTCCCATACTTCGCAGCGCAGCGTCTGCAGGCAGCGCTCCGCCTTGTCGAGGCCGACGAAGTCGCGCTCGTCCGGCACGTTGATCAGCGCACCGGAACTGATGTCGTACGTCCACGAGTGGTACTGGCAGCGAAAGGCCCGTGCGCTGCCGACCTGCTCGCGAACGACCGGAGCACCGCGGTGCTGACACGTGTTGTAGAACGCTCGCACCACAGCATCCTTGCCGCGCACGACGATGATCGGTTGGCGGAGATCGTCGAACAGGAAATAGTCGCCGACGCCCGGGATGTCCTCGCTGCGCCCGGCGAGCACCCACACCTTCGGCCACAGGTGGGCCTGCTCGAGATCCCAGAACTCGTCGCTGATGTGGCGACCGACGGGAATGTCGTGGAACGCCGGAAAGCCGTCGGGTGGCGCGGTGCGTTCGAACTCGTAGCGCATCTCGGTGCGCAATCGTTCGACGAGATCGTTGTCCATGGCGGTACTCCTGTTTTCGTTTCGTCACCCGGCGAGGGAGCCGGCATCGACGACGAGCACTTCGCCGGTCACCCACGCAGCGAGATCGCTGGCGAGCACCGTCACCATCCGGGCGATGTCGTCCGGCTGGCCGGCGCGGCCGAGCAGCGTTCGTTGCATTCTCGAGGCGACATCGAGCCCAGCTGCTGCGAGCGGTGCGAGCTGTGCCTGTACGCCCGGAGTGTCGATGACCCCCGGCGCAACGCCGACGACGCGGATGTCGCGCGCCGCGAACTCGAGAGCGAGATTCTTGGTCAGCCCGATCACCGCGTGCTTCGACGTCGAGTAGCCGCTGATACCGACGGCACCCCGAAAGCCGGTGGTCGACACGAGGTTGACGATCACCCCGCCGGACTGCATCCGCCGTGACGCCTCGCGTGCACCTGCGAAGGTGCCACGTACGTTGACCGTCAGCATCCTGTCGATGAATTCGTCGGTCGCCTCGATCGCCGGACCGGTGGTCGGGTAGATCCCGGCATTGTTGATCCAGATGTGCAACCCGCCGAGTTCGGCCACGCATCGGTCTGCGACGGCGGCGAGCGATGCCGTGTCGGAGACGTCGGTAGCGCTGGCGAGGACTCGTCGCCCCGACCGAGCAGCGATCTCGGAGGCGGTCGCCTCGGCGCGCTCGATGTCGAGGTCGGCGACGACGACATCGGCCCCGGCTTCGGCCAGCCGGCCGACGATGGCGCGCCCGATGCCGCTCGCGCCTCCGGTGACGACAGCGGCGCGGCCGCTGAGCGATAGGAGGTCAGCGAGGCTGCGTGCGGACTGGTCGGCGATCATCGGACTCCTCGCTACCGATTGGAACGCTGTAACCAATCGATGAATTAATTCGCTTTCTAGCGCAGATCCGCAGGTTGCGTCGAACTATGTTGCCAGGCGTGAACCTTTCCGAGCCGCTGCAGACCCGTCGTCTGACCCGCTTCGACGAGTTTCCCCGGCATCAGATCGGGGCGACATTCGACATCATCGCCGATGGGTCGCCGCACTGGAGCGACGGCTACTACTTCACGATGGGCGACCCGGACGGCGAGTACGCATGGTTCATGGGGTTACGGCTGCACGCCAACAATGACGTGCTCGACGCCTTCGTCTGCGTATCGACGTCGGAGCCCGGCAGCGAACGCGGCGGGCAGCAGCACAACATGCGCTGGTCTCGTCGGTTGCGGCCGGACATCGACGACATCGGCTGCGGCCCGCTCGTCGTGGAGATCGTCGAGGGCTTGCGCACGATGCGGGTGCGCTGCGCACCCAACGAGCACGGCCATGCATGCGACCTGCTGTGGGAAGGCTGGAGCCCGCCGTACAACGAAGACCATGTACAGGTGATCCTCAACGGCCGGTTGCACAGCGACCGCTCGAACTACCTGCAGTGCAGTGTCGTGTCCGGCTGGTTCGAGGTCGCCGGCAGGCGGATCGATGTCGACGACTGGACCGGTGTCCGCGATCACTCTTGGGGCATCGGCAACAACACCGGTGGGACCAGATCGGTGGCCGTTGCGCCGTTACGCGAACAACTGCCGTCACCAGGGCTGCGGCAATGGTGCGTCTTCCGCCTCGGCGATCGCGCCGTGTTCTGGCAGTTCCACCACCCTGGCGTCGGCGCCTATACGAAGTTCGAGAGCAGGTGCATGTTCCCCTACGGCGACGGGCGCGAGTCCTTCGCCTACTCCGCCATCGAGCACTCCGCACGTTTCGCCGAACTGGACGGGGTGACCGTGGCCCGTCTCGTCGCCTGCGACGTCTCCTTGACGCGACCTGACGGAGTGGTCGAACGCTACCGGATCGAGTCGATCTCCTACCCGGTCTACCTGCAGGGCGGTGGGTACTTCGACGGCTACGACGACGGTCTCGGTCGAGGGGTCTACCGTGGCGAACTGGTCTCCGAGGCCGACACGTGGGACGTCGATCGGTTCATCGGCGTCGATGCGCCATCGCACCTCGCCCTCAACCGTTCGCACTACGCCGAGGCGTGGGGCCGATGCACGAACCTCGATGATCCGACCGACATCGGCAACGGCCACCTCGAGTGCGTCGTCCTCGGCAGGCACCCACAGATCGGGGTGCACCCATGAACACGCTCGTCCTCGGCGGATCCGTGTTCGTCGGTCGTCGCCTCGTCGAGATGCTCGTCGCCGGTGGCCATCAGGTGACCGTGCTCAATCGTGGGCGAACGCCGAGTGAACTGCCAGGCGGCGTGCAGCACCTCGTCGCCGATCGCACCGATCGCCAGTCGATGCGCGCCGCGCTCGACACCAGTACGTGGGACGCGATCTTCGACGTCTCCGGGTTCGTGATGGCGGCAGGCGGAAGCGATGTCGACGATCTGCTCGACCTCGTCGACGGCTCGGTCGGACACTAC
Source organism: Actinomycetes bacterium (assembly GCA_025356335.1). GTDB lineage: Bacteria > Actinomycetota > Acidimicrobiia > Acidimicrobiales > Ilumatobacteraceae > JANXUF01. Next base: position 16,058 of record JANXUF010000036.1, on the reverse strand, counting down.
GTGTACGTCAGTTCGATCATGGCCTACGACCAACATCGGGTCGGGGTGATGCCGTGGACCGAGGAGATGCCGACGGACGCCTCGGGGCCGAGCACCTACGGCGGGTTCAAGGCGATGGCAGAGGCGGCGATGCTCGACCGTCACCGCCGTACCGGGTTCCCGGTCACCGTTGTCCGTCCCGCGGCGATCTACGGGCCGTACAACAACATCTACGACATGGAGACGCCGATGTTCCTTCGTCTGCTGCGGCACCTGCCGATCCTGCTGCCGCACGAGGGTCTCGTCGCCGGCTCCTACGGACACGTCGTCGACCTCGTCGCCCTGATGATCGCCACCATCGGGCAGCCTGCTGCACTCGGTGAGGTGTTCAACGTCACCGCCGAGGCGGTGACCAGCCGCCGCTACATCGACGTGCTGTCGGCGATCGTCGGTATCGACGCCGATGTGCGTATGGTGCCGCACAGCAGCCTCAGCGGACTTCCGGGCCGGGTTTTCTGCCACCTCTTCTCTGATCGCCACCACGCCGTGTTGAGCACCGACAAGGCTCGTCGGCTGCTCGGATTCCAACCGACGTTCGGCTTCGAATCCGGCCACCGCGACACCTACCGATGGTTCTGTGATCAGGGCTGGGCAGATCTCGACCATGCCCTCGCCGATCCTGTCTGGCACGCCAGTTGGGACTTCGCCGCAGAAGCCGTCGCCGCCGAGCAACTGGCGCCTGGTCCGGCGGTCCGTCGTTGAGCACCGAACGGGCCAGTGAAGCGGCGATCCTCGTGTCGGTGTCGTCGACACTGCGTACCGTCGTGATGCCGGCGCTCGACGGTGGGACCAGTGATGCGGGCGGTGCCGACGACGCCGTGCGCACGTCGGTCGTTCAGCTGATCGGCATCGTCGAACATGCGTCGAAGCGTCTGCCGGATCCCGGCCGGCGCAGGCTCGCCGAACTGCAGGCGGCGTTGGACCGGCTGGCGGCGAACGACATCGTCGTCGCGTCGGGGCCCGGCGAACCGTTGGCGATCGCCTCCGCTGCTCTGGTTGCGTCGGTCGGGCGCTCCGACATCGCCGCAGACCAGGTCCGTGCCGTGCTCCACCCCGTACTCGTCGAACAACTCGACGAAGAACTGGCATCGACCATGCCGCTGATCGATGCATTCAGAGGACGCCTACGTGATGCATGAGGCACTGATGCGCTGGCTGGCGACCAATGTCGACCCGTCCTTCGACGGCGGCACACTGCGCCGGATCGGCGTCGGCCACTCGCGGGCGATGTACCGCGCGTCGGCAACCACCGGCCAGCGCGTCGTCGTCCGGGTCGAGCAGGGCGGCGTGTTCGGCACCGACAGCACCGAAGAGTGCCGGGTCATGCGCAGCCTCCACAGTGCCGGGTACCCGGTCGCCCCGATCATCGGCGGTGATGACAGCGGCGACGTCATCGGCCGGCCATTTTTCGTGATGGAGTTCATCGAGGGTGATGAGGAGGGCAACGAGCTCGAGATCGATCAGCGAACCGCAATGGCGTTCGTCGACTCGCTCGCCGAGTTGCACCTGCTCGATGGAACGGCTTTCGGTTTCGACCTCGTCCCCGGCGAACCGTCCGAGGCGACGCGAATGCAGATCGAACGCTGGCACGGCATCTGCAGGAGGGCATCCGGCGTCGACGATCCACTCATCGATGAGGCTGCCGCGTGGCTCGTGCATCACGCTCCGCCACTCGATCGACTGTCCATCGTCCACGGCGACGCCGGCCCGGGTAACTTCGTCCACCGTGACGGTGCCGTCGTCGCCGTCACCGATTGGGAGTTCGCCCATCTCGGGGATCCGGCGGAGGACTTCGCCTTCTGCCTGACGATGCGCGGGCCTCAGACGATGCCGCGCGAGGCGTGGATCGAGCTGTTCGCCGAACGTGCCGGGTTCGAGCTCGACGAGCGCGGATGGCGCTACTGGGAAGCGTTCAATCTGTTCAAGGGGGCGTGTGCCAACCGCACCTGTCTCGACCTGTTCGAACGAGGAGTCAACCCGGCCCCCAATATGGCGATCATCGGTACGGCCCTTCACCAGCTGTTCCTTCGCCGACTCGTCGCCATTGTCCACCACCCATAGGTGCGATCAACCACCGATTCGACCAACCACCGATTCGACCAACCACAGGAGACATGATGACCGACTCGCGAATCACCCTCGCCACGGAACTGTTCGCCGCCTGGAGCAGCGGCGACGCCGACGCACCTGAGCAGTTCATGCGACCGGACGCAGTGCTCTATGACATCGTCGGCGGCGAGCACGTTGGCTGGCCGGCGATCCGCCGGTTCTTCGCCAACGGCATCTCCGTATGGTCGGACCTCGTGCTCGCGCCGCAACAATTCTGGCTCAACGACGAGGGCGTCGCCCTCAGCTGGGAGATGAGTGCCACGGTTCCGGCAGCGCTCGCCGAGCGCTTCGGCGCAGACAACGTCGGCAGGCGTTGGGCCAGCGAGGGCATGACATGGCTGCGAATCGACGATGCCAGCGTGCGCCGTGAAGTCGACTACCACGACAGCGGGGCAATCGCCCGTTCGCTGGGTGCATGATCGCGGTGGTGTGATACACCACCACGTGATGAACGATCGAGCCGTCACTGCAACACCGCTGGGCACGGATGATCTCGTCGCCATTCAACGGCTCGTCCATCGCTACTCGGAGGCCGTGGTGCTGCGAGACGGCGAGCAGTGGGCCGACTGCTGGGCAGATGACGCCACCTGGGATCTCGGTCGTGGACGGCCGGTGCATGGCAAACCGGCGATCGTCGAGTTCTGGCGCTCGGCGATGGCAGGAATGAAGGCGGTCGTGCAAATGGTGCACAACGGCGATGCCAACCACGACACGGTCGATGGGGATCGCGCCGTCGGCCGGTGGTTCGTCGACGAGCGTTACTGCCGGGCAAACGGCGAGCGCGGAATGCTGCTCGCCCACTACGACGATGCATACCTCCGCCACACCGATGGCAAATGGCGGTTCTCCAGCCGATCACTGTTCGTCCACTACCACGGCGCACCTGACCTGTCTGCGGAGTTCCAGAACACCGCCGAGCGCCTCGCTGGCGGTCATGGCTGAGCGTGCGCCGACCGCACGAGTCCTGGTCGAGCCGCTCGGCGTCGTCTTCGAGCTCGGTCAGAACGACACGCTCATGTCGGCAGCACAGCGCGCCGGCTACTACTGGCCGACGATCTGTCAGGGCAACGCGCAGTGCAACCGCTGCGTCGTGCGCGTGATCGACGGCCGTGGGCTGATGCCGTACACGCCGACCGAATTAGCAGGCTTGCGCAGCGTGCGCTGGCGCGACGGTGCCGAGGACCACTCCGAACGACTGGCGTGCCAGTTGCGCGCCGCCGGCGATGCGACCGTCCACAAGCGGGGCGTGCGCGCCATCGAGCGTTCGAGTGCCGAATAGGTCAGGAGTTCGCTCCGCAAATCTTTGCAAAACGTGCGGTCTGTAAGAATTCCGGGCAAATCGCACCGAAATAATTGACCGATCAGATCAATCCTGTCAGACTGCCAGTCGTTGGCGGAGTCGCCGGCATTCCTGGGGGGAAAGAGGGGAACATCTGTGACGGTTCGATCCAGTTCGCGTCTCGTGCGTGGAGTTGTCTTGGCGAGTGCGTTAGCACTGGTCGCGGCAGCGTGCGGCAGCAGCAACACCAAGAAGTCCGATTCGACGGCGACGACCGTGGCATCGGCGACCACTGCTGCATCGGCCACCACCGCTGCATCGGCCACCACCGCTGGGGCCACCAACCCTGCCGGCGCAACGACCGGGGCGACGGCGACGAGCGCCGCCACCGGGACGAGCGCCGCCACCGGGACGAGCGGCACCGCCGGATGCCCGGCGATCGACGCATCGGTCGACAAGGATTCCGGTCAGGGGGCCGGGCGCTTCATCTCCGATCTGACGTGTGCCGACAAGAAGCCGCTGAAGGCTGTTGGTGACCCGATCGTGATCGGTTTCCAGAACCCGGAGGGCGACCCCAACGGGAGTTTCCCGGAATTCAGCATCGCTGCGAAGGCTGCGGCGGACTACGTCAACAACGAACTGGGTGGGCTCGGTGCGGACATCCAGAACGGCAAGCCCGGACGGCCGATCAAGCTCGAGATCTGCAAGATGGCGATCACGCCGGACGACTCGCAGCGCTGCGCCAACGAACTGTTGACGAAGAGCCCGTTCGCGGTCTTCTCGAGCATCAACTTCTTCGGTAACCAGTTCCCGATCTACGCCGCAGCGAAGACGCCGGTCATCGTCATCACGCCGGTCACGGTCGGCGACTTCACATCGCCTGGAGTTTTTGCGATCGGTGGCGGCGGTGGTTGCCTCGGCGCACACACCGGTCTCGTCAAGTTCGTGACCGGTGAACTCAAAGCGACGAAGGTCGGCATTCCGTGGGCCGACACGCCGCCCGGCAAGGTGTGCTACTACGACCTCGAAGCCAAGCCGATGGATGTGCTCAACGGCTCGGTCAAGGGAACGTCGAAGGTAGCAGGCAGTATTCCTGGCCTGACGTATCTCGGTGTGCCGATCAAGCCGGCAACACCAGACATCACGCCGGCAGTCACCCAGATCCTCGACTTCAAGCCGAACGGCATCATCTTTTCGGCGCAGGGTGCCGACTGTTGGAACTTCGTCAACGGCCTCGGCCGGCTCGGTTGGACACCGGACGCGATCCCGCTGGTGATGTCCGGTTCGTGTATCGACTTCGACGCGATGAAGGCCGCAGGTCCTCTCGCCAAGGGCGTCTATTTCGTCGGAGCGTCCGGAGCGTTGCTCAACGATCCGAAGACGATCAAGGACGTCCGCGACAAGTTCGAGGCAACGACGTACCAGACGAAGGGAGCGAAGTTCGGCATCGATCAGGCGTCGCTCACCAAGGGCTTCGGCACGCAGGGCTTCACCGGCGTGATGTCGCTCTGGGAGATGGCCAGCAAGGTCGTCGTCGATGGCGGAACGCTGACCCAGGCGGCGCTCTCTGCGGCGTACTCCAAGACGAACGATCAGCACCTGTTCGGCTCGACGCCGCTGTCGTGCTCGACAGCACCGCCGCCGTACGTCGCGGTCTGCAACTCAGAGGTCAGCGCTTCCAAGTGGGACGGTACGCAACTCGTGCCGGTGATCCCCCGCTTCTCCGGCATCGACCTGGTCGCCGGGACAGTGATCAAGCCTGGGCCCTGATCAGGCAGGCATGCTCCGGGGGCTGACGTGTCGCCGGAGCCCCTACGGGTACGGGTGTCGAGCGCTTCGACACCCGTACCCGGGTTTTTCGGCACAGCGAATGGATCTACGAAGGGACAAGTGAGTCGTCAGTGAAGGATCTGATCTTCTTCCTGTTGGTCGGCCTCGGGCTCGGAGCGTTGTATGCGATGCTCGGCAGCGGCCTGGTCATCGTCTACCGCGGCTCCGGGGTGATCAACTTCGCCCACGGCGCGTTCGCGATGTACGGGGTGTTCACGTTCGACGAGGCGCGACGTAACGGCCATCTGCGTCTGCCCTGGGTCGACTTCCTGCCGACGCACTGGCTGAATGTGCCGGTGTCCATCAAGCTCTCGGACAAGGGCGTGCCGACGCCCGTCGCCTTCGTGTTGGCGATCGCCATGGCCGTGCTGATCGGGCTGCTCGCCCACTTCCTCGTTTTTCGGCCGCTGCGCAACTCGGCGGCTCTCGGTAAGGTCGTCGCCTCGGTCGGCGTCATGCTCTACCTCCAGGGCGTCGCCCAGCTCAACTTCGGTGGTGGTAACCGCCAGGCGTCGAGCATCGTGCCGGACTCGGCGGTGAGGAACTTCCTCGGTCTCGGCAAGACGTACCCGGAGGGCGCGCTCTGGGCAGTCGGCATCTCCGTACTGATGGGCGTCACGCTGTGGGCGATCTTCAAGTACACCCAGTTCGGACTCGCCACGCGTGGTGCGGCGGGCAACGAGAAGGGAGCGGTGCTCCTCGGCTATTCGCCGCAGTTCCTGGCGGCGATGAACTGGGTCATCGCCTCCGTCGTCGCCACCGCCGCAGCGATCATCGTCGGGCCGATCCAGGGCTCACTCACCCCCGTCGGGCTGAGTGCGCTGGTCGTCGGTGCGCTCGGCGCAGCGCTGATCGGCGGCCTGCGCTCGATCATGGTCGCAATGTGGGGCGGTCTCGCCCTCGGGGCGGTCCAATCGCTGCTCGGTCTGTACTCGACTCGCAGCTGGTTCCCCGAGTTCCTGCGCTCCGGAGCACGTGACGTCGTGCCGCTCGCGGTGATCGTGCTCGTCCTGTTCCTGCGTGGCAAGAGCCTGCCGCAGCGCGGCTCGCTCGAGGAGAAGCGCCTGCCGTTGTCGCCGCGACCGGTGCGGATCCCGCAGCACACGGTGATCTGGGCGCTCGTCGTGATCGGCGCGGCGTTCGTGTTCCAGAACAGCGGGTCGCGGACGGTATTCGCATTCGCCCTTTCGACATCGCTGATCGCCGCGATTCTGATGCTCTCGATGGTGGTCGTGACGGGCTACGTCGGCCAGATCTCATTGGCGCAGATGTCGCTCGCCGGTATCGCCGCATTTTTCATGGCGCGGATGATGGCCCACGGAGCGACGACCGCCAGCAACCCGTTCCCGGTCAGCGGGCCCGGACTTCCGTGGCCCGTCGCCGGTCTGCTCGGCGTCATCGCCGCCGTGGTCGTCGGTGTGCTCGTCGGCCTGCCCGCCGTTCGGATACGCGGCGTCCAGCTGGCGGTCGTCACGGTCGCCGCCGCCATATCCCTGCAGACGCTGTACTTCGAGAATCAGTCGGCGACTGACCTCAGCGCCGGTGCGCCGGCGAATGTCCGCCCTGCAAGCTTCTTCGGGATCAGCCTGGCATCGCTCGGCAGTAAGGGCCTGACGGACAGGCCGGCGTTCGCCATCTTCGTCATGATCGTGCTGGTGCTCTGTGCCGTGGCGGTCTCGAACGTGCGCCGCAACGGCACCGGGCGACGGTTCCTCGCCGTGCGCGCCAACGAGCGCGCCGCCGCCGCCGCCGGCATCAACGTCGCCCGCACCAAGCTCCTCGCCTTCGGCATCGGCGCCGGGATCGCCGGCATCGGTGGGGTGATGCTGGCGTTCAAGCAGAACGACGTGTCGTCGGCCAACTTCGTCTATCAGTCGAGCCTCGCCTTCCTCGCCTTTGCCTACCTAGGCGGTATCACGTCGGTGAACGGTGCGATCGTCGGCGGTCTGCTCGCCCCGGCCGGCATCATCACGGCGACGAGCAACTACTTCCTCAAGGGCACGAGCATCGATCGATATGTGACGGTCCTCGGCGGGGCCGCACTGGTATTCACGGCCATCAGCAACCCGAATGGGATCGCACCGGCGTTCCAGGAGATGTTGCGTCACCTCGGCAACTGGCTGCGCCAGGCGCGCGGCAAGGAGTGGGCGGCCGTCGGCAAGCGACTCGGGCCGGCGTTCGTCATCGGTGCGGTGGCGGGCTTTGCCATCTGGCCGTTGCGGGTCGACTCCTATAGCAAGGTGTGGATGCCGATCCTCGGTGGTCTGATCGGTCTCCTCGTGCGCTCGATCGTCCTCGGCATCCGCCAATCGATCACCGCGAAGCAGCAGAAGCGCCGTCGGCGATCTGGACCTGCCCCCACGAGAAGAGAACCGGGAGCAATCGGCGCCGGCGCGAGGACCGCCGTAGGTTCTGGCGTCGATACACACGTCGCTCTCGCCCATGCGGAGCAGGTCTGATGGCGCTGCTGGACATTCGTGGACTCACCGTCCGGTATGGCGGGTTGGCGGCCAACGCCGACATCGACCTGCACGTCGACGAAGGAACCCTCGTCGGCCTGATCGGTCCGAACGGAGCCGGCAAGACGACGTTCATCGACGCGATCACCGGCTTCACGCATGTGTCGTCCGGCGCGATCGAGTTCGACGGCATCGACCTCACCAGCCTCGCTCCAGATCGAAGAGCCCACCTCGGCCTCTCGCGCACGTTCCAATCGCTGGAACTGTTCGAGGACCTGTCGGTGCGCGACAACCTGTTGGTCGCAGCGGAGAAACCGCCGTGGTTCGCCTTCGCCCTCGATCTGCTGAGGGTCTCCAAGCGGCGCTCGGTCTACGAGGACCAGGTCGACAAGGCGTTGAGCGCCCTCGGCCTGACGGAGCTCGCCGATCGTCTCCCGAGTGACCTGTCGCACGGTCAGCGCAAACTCGTCGGCGTCGCCCGTGCACTGGCCGCCAAACCGAAGCTGCTGCTGCTCGACGAACCGGCGGCCGGTCTCGATACTGCGGAGAGCCAACGCCTGGCGACGCACCTGCGCTCGTTCCTGTCGAGCGGTACGACGATCTTCCTGATCGATCACGACATGGGCCTGGTGCTCAACGTCTGCGACTACATCTATGTGCTCGACTTCGGTCGGATCATCGCCAGCGGGACCTCGAGCGAGGTTCGCCGCGACCCGAACGTCATCGCCGCCTACCTCGGCCAGTCGGCGGGCGAGGCGCAGGCTCGAGAAGGGTCGAACCTCGCCGCAGCGCGTGCTTCGACGAGCGAGACAGGAGCGACACCGTGAGCGAGCGCACATCGGCCACCTTGCAGGCCGACACGTCGGGATCGGCCGCTGCTGCACCATTGGTCGAGTTGGTCGGCGTACATGCCGGCTACGACCACATCGCCGTCGTGCGCAACCTCGACATCGTCGTCAACGCTGGTGAGGTCGTCGCCCTGCTCGGGCCGAATGGCGCCGGCAAGACGACGTCGTTGCTGACGATCTCCGGCCTGCTGCGCCCGATCGCCGGCTCGGTGACGATCATGGGTCACGACACCGAGGGGATGGCGCCGCACCGTATCGCCCAACTCGGCCTCGCCCACGTGGCAGAGGACCGTTCGCTGTTCTTCGATCTCACCGTGCAGGAGAACATCCGCCTCGGCGTCATGAGCGGCCGGGCCGATCGTGCCGGTGCCTACGACAGGGCGATGGAGCTGTTCCCCGCACTGAAGCCGCTCGGCAAGCGCGCCGCAGGCCTGCTCTCCGGCGGCGAGCAGCAGATGTTGGCGATGGCTCGCGCCCTCGTCTCTCAGCCGAAGTGTCTGCTGGTCGACGAAATGAGCCTCGGTCTCGCTCCGATCATCGTCGAACGGCTGCTGCCGATCGTCCGCCGCATCGCCGACGAGACCGGATGCGGCGTGCTGCTCGTCGAGCAGCACGTGCACATGGCGCTCGAAGTGGCCGACCGCGCGTACGTCCTCAACCACGGTGAGCTCGTCATGCAGGGGAGCGCCGACGAGCTGCGCGAGAACCGCGACCTGCTCGAGTCGAGCTACCTCGGTGAGGCTGCGCTCGACTGAGTTTCGAACGGTCCGAGCGAAGGGAATTTGATCGAATGGAGTGTGATGCAGTGAGTGGTGAGTTGAACGAGACGGGGGCCTCGATGACTGGGGTCGTCCGATGCTGACAGACAGGTGGATCACCGACTGGGAGCCGAGTGAGCGCTGGCCGCACTACACACGCTCGAACGCCGGCGAGGTATTGCCGACGCCGGCGAGTCCGCTCGGCCAGACGTTTTCCTGGGAGGGTGGGATCTGCCTCGGCTGGGCCGACGGCTACGTGCGTATCGGCAGCTACAGCGCCGATGAGTTCGACCCGCACCATCCCGAGGCCTGCGGATTCTTCGGCGGTTACTTCTACATCAACCTCTCGAACGTTCGGATGCAGGGTGTTCGCAGCCCGGCCGTCACCGTCGAGCAGCTCGATCTGGCGTTCTTCGGAGACCATCCCGACGTGCCGAAGTACACCGAACACCCCGACGACGAACGCCCCGATCTGGTGCCGAAAATCGTCGAACACATGGGCTGGGTGATGACGGCGACGACATGGCCGGAGATCGACGAAGAAAAGGCGACGACATTGAAGCTGCGGGCCAACCGCCCCGACCTGGCGTCGATGGCCGACTCCGAACTGGTCGCCCACGCCCGCAGCACACAGCCGATGCTGCGCAAGTTGTTCGACAGTCACACCGTGTCGTCGAGCAGTTCTGGTGTTGCGCCAGGGGTGTTGTCGGCGATTGCCGCGGCGATCAGTGACGCGACCGTGCCGATGAAACTGGTCGCCGCCATCGGCGAGGTCGATTCGGCAGAGCCGAGCTATGCGATCTGGGAGTTGTCCCGGGCGGTGAAGGCCTCGCCAGAGCTCACTGCTGCGTTCGACGCCGGCGTCGTCGGCCTGCTCGACCGCCTTCGCCAGTCTGGGTCTGCGGACGTACGCGCATTCCTCGACTCGTTCGACGGCTTTCTCTTCGACTTCGGCTCGCGCGGCCCCAACGAATGGGAGATCATCGCCGAGACGTGGGAGACCAAGCCGGAGATCGTGCTCGCCGCGCTCGATCGTGTCCGCCTGCAGTCCGACTCCGAGTCGCCGGGAAATCGCAACCTGGCGAGGGCGGCCGAACGCGAGCGCATCACCGCCGACGTGCGCTCGAGGGTGGCACAGCTCGGCGACGAATTGGCCGGGATGTTCGAAGCGGCGATGGCGGCATCGAGCCAACTGGCGTTCCGTGAGCGGACGAAGACCAACATCATCCGTGCCGTCCACGAGGGGCGAATGGCGTTCCGCGAGCTCGGCGCCCGACACGCCAGAGCCGGCGACATCGCCGATGCCGCGCATGTATTCATGCTGCTCGACTCCGAACTCGAGGACTTTGTCGCCAACCCTGCTGCGTTCACGGAGATGCTGGCAGAACGGCACGATCACTGGCGGGAGTTGGCCGATCTCGAGCCGCCATACTTCATCAAGGACGGTGCCGTGCCGCCGCTGTCGCAGTACCGGCGCAAGGGAGACGGTGCGTGCGCCCAGGCGGTCCCGGGGGATTCGATCCGCGGCGTACCGGGATGCTCCGGCACCTACATCGGCACGGCGCGGGTGATCACCGATCCGTGCGATCCCGGCGGCCTCGAGCCGGGCGACGTGCTCATCGCCCCACTCACCGACCCATCCTGGACGCCGTTGTTCATGGCCGCCGGTGCCGTGGTCGTCAACGTCGGCGGGCAGATCAGCCACTCGATCATCGTCTGCCGCGAACTCGGCCTGCCATGTGTCGTGTCGGCCACCGACGCGACCCTGCGCATTCCCGATGGCGCGACGGTCGAGGTCAACGGCGACACCGGTGCTGTCACGGTGCTGATGCTCCCAGACCGGGCGGACGCGTAGATGTCACGGCCGTTCAGGTTCGGGCTGCAGAGCTATGCGCCGACATCGGCGGCCGGTTGGCGTGCGCAGGCACGACGCGCCGAAGCGCTCGGCTTCGATGTCTTCACCGTCGCCGACCACGTCATCGGGCCAGGCCCGGCGCTCGAACCGACGGGCCATCCGGTGCAGACCGTCGCCGCGATCCCGGCAATGGGGGTCGCCGCTGAAGCGACGAGCACGATCCGCATCGGCTCACGTGTGCTGTGCACCGACTACCGCAACCCGGTGATGCTGATCAAGGAGCTGGCGACCCTCGACTTCTTCTCCGGCGGTCGCCTGGAGATCGGGCTCGGCGCCGGCTGGTTGGAGAACGAGTACGCGGCGATGGGCATCCCGTTCCAGCGCGCCGGGGTACGACTGGATCGGCTCGAGGAGACGATCGCCGTGATGCGCTCGTCGTTCGCCGACGGTCAGCTCGACCACGCTGGTGAGCATGTCCACGCCGTCGGCTTCGAGGCAGTGCCCAAGCCGGTCCAGCGGCCCAACCCACCGTTGATGATCGGGGGTGGTTCACCGCGAATACTCGGGATCGCCGGGCGCGAAGCCGACATCGTCAGCCTCAACTTCGACAACTCGTCAGGGCGATTGGGTGCAGCAGGCGTCGGGTCGTCAACCGCTTCGTTGACCGCCCAGAAGATCGACTGGATCAAGTCCGCAGCGTGTGACCGGTGGAGCGACATCGAGCTGGAGATCGCCGCCTACTTCACCGTCATCACCGATGACGGCACCGATGCCAACCACTCGGTGACGACGATGGCCGCAATGTTCGGGCTCGCCCCCGACGAGTTCGCCGAGCACCCCCACGCGCTGGTCGGCACGGTCGAATCCGCCGTCGATCAACTCGTCGAGCGGCGTGACCGCTACGGCATCAGTTACATCACATTCGGGGCGTCGGTGATGGAAGCCGTCGCCCCGATCGTCGCCCGCCTCGCCGGTACGTGAGGAGATCAGCCCGATGACATCCCGACAACGAGAGAGGACCACTCCATGAAGGTTGGCATGAACCTCCCGGCACAGTTCCCGTTCGGCAGCACCGAACAACTGCTCCCGATCTATGAGCAGGTCGGCTTCGACAGCTACTGGGCGCCGGATCACATCCTCGGCGTATTCCACCCCGGTCTGTGGGCCGACACCCCACTGTCGACGCTGGCCGCAGATCCCGACGCGTTCTACGACCCGTTCTGCTACGGCGCCCGCATCGGCACGATGACGAATCTGCCGTTCGGCATTTCGGTCACCGATGCGACCCGGCGCGGCGCGGCCGATCTCGCCCGAGCTGCGCTCACGCTCAACGACCTCATCCCCGGCGGTTTCATCCTCGGCATCGGCTCCGGCGAGGCGGAGAGCCTCGTGCCGTTCGGCTACCCGTTCGAACGCCCGGTCGGCGTGCTCGAAGAGGTGCTCGGCGATCTGCGCAGCCTGCTCGACACCGGCAGGATGCCCACCGGCATCGGCCGGATGGGACTGCCACTGCGGGCCGAGGGACGCGGTGGGCCGCGCGTGTGGATCGCTGGACACGGCCCGCGGATGCTGCGCCTCACCGGTCAGTTCGGAGACGGTTGGCTCCCGGCGTGGTGGATGTCGCCGGACGAGTACGGCAAGAACCTCGGAGTGATCGCCAAGCATGCCGCAGACGCCGGACGCCCGACGCCGGAGGCATCACTGCTGCCGTTCATCATCTTCGCCGAGAGCGTCGACCGCGCGGCGGAAATGTTCGAGAAGGACCCACTCGGCAAGCTCTTCGGCCTCTTCGCCAAGGGTTCGATGTGGGAAGCGAATGGTCTGACGCATCCACTCGGCAACGACTCGAAGGGCTTCATCGACGTCATCATCCACGACCTCGATCCTGACGAACTGCGTGACCTCGCCCCGACGATCCCGTTCGAGATGGTGCAGCAGGTGTTGTTCATCGGCAACGCCGACGAACTCGCCGGGCAGTTCGAGGCCTATGCCCGTAACGGACTGGAACACGTCGTGATGGCCAACCTCACGGGTGTCGTCGGAGGAATGGACGAGATCGTCGCCAGGGCGATGGACATGCCAAAACTCAAAGCCGTACTGTCAGACCTGTGACCGCGCCGACGACTGCTCCTGCACAGTTCACCCAGTCACCGCTGACCGCTGCGCTCGCTGGGTTCAATCCGTTCGATCCGCAGACTCTGCAGTGCCCGTTCCCGCACTACGCGACGATGCGCGAGCAGGCCCCCGTGCTGTTCGTCGAGCAGGTGGGCGTGTACCTCGTCACCCGCCACGACCTGGTGACCGAGGTACTCCGCGATCCGCGCACGTACTCGTCGCTGTTCGGTGGTGCCGGCATGCCGCTGCCTGCAGAGGACCGTCAGCGGATGGCAGCGGTCATGGCAGAGGGAATGCCACGAGTGCCGACGATGCTCACCGCCGACCAGCCGGAACACACCCGCTACCGGCGGCTGGTGGCCAAGGCCTTTCATCCGGCGGCGATCGCCGCGCTGGAGCCGGTGATCCGGCGGGTGGCGACGACGTCGATCGACTCGTGGATCTCCCGCGGCTCGGTCGAGTTCGTCAGCGCCTTCGGCGTGCCGCTGCCGGTCGAAGTGATCGCCCACGCGCTCAATGTCCCTGATGACCGGATGGTCGACTTCAAGCGCTGGTCCGACGACTCGATCGCCGGGATCGGCACGAACATCTCCATCGAGCGCCGGCTCGACGCCGAACGGGGTGTCAACGAGTTCCAGCGATACTTCGCCGAACAGATCGAGCTCCGCCGAACCGATCCGCGTGACGACCTGTTGACACATCTGCTCGACGCCCGTGTCGACGACGATGATCCAGACGTCACGGACACCCGCCCGCTCGACATGCCGGAGATGCTCAGTATCGTGCAGCAACTGCTCGTCGCCGGCAACGAGACGACGACGAAGATGCTCACCGAGATGATGCGTCTGCTCGGTGAGCACCCTGAACAGTGGGAGATGGTGAAGACGGATCCGTCGCGCATCGATCGGATCGTCGAGGAGACGCTGCGGCTGTCGACGCCCACGCAGGGGATGTGGCGCGTGGTTACCCACGATGTCGTGCTCGCCGGGGTTCCGATTCCAGCCGGTGCGCGGATCGTGATCGTCTTCTCGTCGGCCAATCGCGACGAGGCGCTCTTCGGCGATCCGGACACGTTCGATCCCGATCGTCAGAACCTGCGGAGTCACCTCGCCTTCGGCAAGGGCATCCACTTCTGCCTCGGTGCCAACCTCTCCAGACTCGAAGGTCAGGTTGCACTCCAGGAGCTGACGCGGCGGATCGACTCGTTCCGACTGGCCGACAGCAACACGTTCGACTACTTCCCGAGCTTCATGCTGCGCGGTCTCACCCACCTCGACATCGACTTCATCGCGACGGCGGCATGATGAAGGCTGCATCATGACGGCTGAGCAGCGGGTCGCAGTCGTCACAGGATCGAGTCGGGGCATCGGCCGGGGCACGGCGATCGCCCTCGGCGAAGACGGCTACACGGTGTACGTCACCGGCCGCACGACGGGTGACGGCGAGTTGACGATCGACACCACTGCCAGGCTGGTCGACGAGGCGGGTGGACGCGGGATCGCCGTGCGAACCGACCACGGCGTCGACGCCGACATCGCCGCGCTGTTCGAGCGCGTACGCGCCGAGTCAGGGGTGGTGCACCTGCTCGTCAACAATGTCTACAAGATCCCCGATCCACCGGCGTGGGGCGGCGGCTTCTGGCAGCACCCTGTCTCGATCTGGGACGATCAGGTCGGGATCGGCCTGCGCGCCCATTACGTTGCGTCGTGGCACGCCGCTCCGCTGCTGCTGGCCGTCGGCGCCGGCGCGGCGATCATCAACGTGTCGTCCCCAGGCGGGCAGAGCTACCACTTCAGTTCGTCGTACGGTGCCGGCAAAGCCGGGCTCGATCGGCTGAGCGCCGATATGGCCGTCGAGCTCCGTCCGTTCGGCATCGCCTGCTGTTCCGTCTACCCGGGCTCGGTCGCGACCGAGTTCATCGCCGAGTGGTCCGCCAAGCGTGGCACAGACCTCAGTGGTGCGCAGACGACACTCGGGGTCGGCCGCACGATCGCTGCGCTCGCATCCGCGCCTGACCTGATGGAACGCTCGGGGACGATCCAGTGGATCGAAGACGTCGCCGAGCAACTCGGTGTCGTCGATGAACACGGCCACGCGCTGGCGAAGTACGCCAGGCGCATCCGGTGACTCGATGGTTGGATTCGATGCTGTCCGATCGGGATCGACGGCTTCGCCGGTTCGACCCAGTGCGCAATCCAGGGGATTCGCGAGATTCTGAAGCTCTGACGCTGCATGAGTTGCTATTCACTCTCCGTCAGCGCATACTCATTCTGCTGTCTCCAAACCTTGGATGGTGTGTAGTAGACGCCCTCAACGACCCCGCCCATGCGGGCGGCCCATCGATGGATGACGCTCACATTCGTGCGTGCTCGCAATGGTGCCACATTCCTCTCAAATCGGCGGCGGCCCGCCAGCTATCCCGTGTGACTCGAAGTCGGAAGCCCTCTCCCGTCGAGCTCGCCCGGGATGGCTGCGTTTTCGGGCCGATGACCGATGTCACGCTGTCGACCACGGTTCCGGCCGGCACGTGAACAGTGTGCAACCGTCTCAGCGGCCGCCCGGTGCGACGGGGCCGGAGTCCGACGTTGCGCACGAGGCGAACGGTCCGCCATCCAGCGACAAGGTGACGATTCTGCGAATACCGCTGATCGTGTTTGAAAACCTCCATATGGTGATCTCACACCGTGCTGATGCGCGTAAACTACGCGAGCCGGTGAATTTGGGAGGGATCCGTCGTGGATCTTCGGGACGCTACAACTGATCCGA